>NZ_CEEDCZ010000002.1:0-102832 GCF_979253475.1 Sphingomonas sp. AC449
GATGGGGGGGCGGATAGGGGGCCGGAAGGGACCGCGATCGGGGGCGCGGCGACGGGCGGCGGCGGTGCCGTCTGTGCGTGCAGTGGCGTGATGACGGCCAGTACCGTCAGAAATCCGTATCCAAGCCGCATCGACGACCTCCCGAAATGTGTCCCATTCGCGGACAGCGCGAAATGGGACGGTTTTGCCGCTGGTCCAAAAAGTAAACGCCGCGTTAACGCTCTATCATGACCAGACGCCTTGTCCTTACCAACGAAGCCGCGCGCCATCCCTTTCGTCGCACCCTGCCGCCGCCGGTCGTGCCGGTCGCGAAGAACGACGATCAGGACATCAAGCTGTTCGCGCTGAGCTTCGTCGCGTTCTTCACCTGTTTCTACAGCTTCATTTTCTGATCGACGGAAGACAGCTATCGGTCGGCTCGTCGCAGGCGCGGTGGAGTTTCTGCGCGATCCAGGCGGACACGAGGCACATCGCCGCGACGAGGAACAGCATGTCCTCGGGCGTCACGCCCATCATCGTGATGCCGATCACCGCGATCGAGCCGATCGTCATCGCGCCCGAATTTACGACGTTGTTCGCCGCCACCGTGCGCGCGGTCTGATCCTTTTCCACCGTGGTCGTGAGGAACGCGTAGAGCGGCACGACGAACATGCCGCCGGTGATCGCGATCATCATTAGCGAGCCGAGCACGGGCCAGGCGGCGGGCTGCGCGAGGAATTCGGTCCAGTCGTAATAATGGCCGGGGGCGGCAGGGTGCCAGGTCCGGACGAGGATCGAGAACAGGACGACGAAGCCCCCCATCGCGATCACCGAGGCGGGCGAGAACTTCGCCGAGATGCGCCCCTTCAGCATCGTGTTGATCACCACCGAGCCGATCGCGACCCCGACCGAGAACACCGCGATCACGAAGCTGGCGACCCGCTCGTCCGCGGTCAGGACGTTCTTCACCAGCGGCGGGAACACCACGATCAGCACCGCACCGATCGTCCAGAAAAAGCTGATCGCGCAGATCGCGAGGAACAGCCGCGGGATGTGCATTGTCGCGCTGATCAATCGCCACGACGCGGTGAAGGGATTGTAGTTGAGGACGAGCGGCGGGCCCTCGCGCGGTGCCGGCGGAACCTCGCGCCCCGCGAACCAGCCGATCACCGCGATCGCGAGCACGGCGATCGCCGCCCGCTCGATATGTTCGGTCATGAATCCGGCGGTGATCGTCCCCATCAGGATCGCCAGATAGGTGCCCGCCTCGACCAGCCCGGTACCGCCGAGCACGTCGCACGGCGGCAGATGCTGCGGCAGGATCGCGTATTTGATCGGCCCGAAGAACGTCGAATGGACGCCGAGGCACAGCACCGCGCCCAGCATCAGCCCGAGCCCGATCGTCGAATGTCCGCTGCGCGCGACGAGGAGGCCGGTCGCGCCGAGCGCCATGATACCGATCTCCGCGCTCTTCACGAGTCGGATGATCCGCGCCTTGTCGTGGCTGTCCGCCAGCTGCCCCGCGAGTGCGGACAGCAGGAAAAAGGGCAGGATCGCAATTCCGGTCGCCAGCGCGTTGAAATTCGCCTCCATCCGCGGATCGTTGAAGATCGCATAGGTCGCGAACAACACCATCGACGTCTTGAAGAGATTATCGTTGAAGGCGCCCAGGAACTGAGTCGTGAACAGGGGCAGGAAGCGTCGTTGCTTCAGCAACCCGAGTGCGTTGCGCATGCGAAGAATAGTCCTGATCGTGGCAACAAAAGGTAAGCGGCCTTAGCCTAGCGGGTCCGGCACGCCAATGGCTTAGGGCGGATCGGTCTCGCACGCGCCGGGCGTTGAAGGCGGCGGCGTGCTGGACGAGTGGTCATCCCGGCTCGCCGTCACCCCCATGAGCCACCGGACGGTGCCGACAAAAGGGGGCAGCTGCGGCTCCACGGGCGCCGGCACGCCCCGGTTTGACCTGCCGGAGACCGGTACGCGTGCCCGATCCGCAAAACCCGGTTTCGCCGACGGCATCTCGGGAGTAGGAGTGACACGTGCTGAGCCTTCCCAATCTCCTGACGCTGTCGCGCATCGTCGCGGTACCCCTCCTTGTCGGCTTCCTGTGGTGGCCCGGCTGGGCGGCAGGCTATGCGATTGCATTCGCGCTGTATTGCCTGATGGGAATCACCGATTATTTCGACGGGTATCTTGCGCGGTCGAACGGCGCGGTGTCGAAGCTCGGCATCTTCCTCGACCCCATCGCTGACAAGATCATGGTCGCGGCGGTCATCCTGATCCTCGTCGGCACGCGCGACATTGCCGGGATCCACGTCATCGCCGCGCTCGTGATCCTGCTGCGCGAGATCGCCGTGTCGGGTCTGCGGGAGTTTCTCGCGCAGCTCCAGGTGTCGGTACCCGTGTCGCGCCTCGCCAAGTGGAAGACGACGTTCCAGCTGGTCTCGCTCGGCGGGTTGATCCTTGCCGGTGCGCTACCGGATCTTGGCTGGGTGCAGGTGGTCGGCCTCGCGGCGCTCTGGGCGGCGGCGGTCATGACGGTGGTGACGGGCTGGGATTACCTGCGCGTCGGCCTGAAGCATATGGATTGATGCCATGACGATCACGCTGTTGTATTTCGCGTGGGTGCGCGAGCGGATCGGGGCGGGCGAGGAAACCGTCACTCCGCCGCAAGAGGTAAAGACGATCGCCGATCTGGTGGACTGGCTGGCCACGTCGAGCGCGGGGCATGCTGCCGCATTTGCCGATCGCGGGCGGCTGCGCGCGGCGATCGACCAGGACTTCGTGCCGCTCGACACGCCGATCGGGCAGGCCCGCGAGATCGCGCTGTTCCCGCCGGTGACGGGCGGATGATCCGCGTCGTCGTACAGAAGTCGCCGATCGACATCATGGCGGAGATGGTACGGGTCGAGGGCGAGGCAGGCGCGGTCGCCACGTTCACGGGCCTCGTGCGCGCCGATAACGGCGTCGAGACGCTGGAGCTCGAGCATTATCCGGGTGCCACCGAAGCTGCGCTGACGAAGGTCGCCGAGGGCGCGTGCGTGCGGTGGGGTTTGAGCGCGGCGACGATCGTTCACCGGGTCGGGCCGATGCATCCGGGCGAGCGCATCGTGTTCGTCGCGGCCGCCTCTGCGCATCGCGGCGCATCGCTCGAGGCGTGCGCCTATCTGATCGATCGGCTCAAGACCGATGCGCCGTTCTGGAAACGGGAAACCCGCGGCGCCGAGGCCAGCTGGGTAGAAGCGCGCGACGCCGACGAGGCCGCCGCCGCGCGCTGGGAGCGTTAGCCGATCTTCGGCACGCTCATGCCGTTCGTCAGGTGGACGACGCCATTGGTCGCCTTGACGTCGGCCTGATCGACATAGGCCTTGCTGCCTGCGGTATCGGTCAGTTCGATGTTACCGTTCGCACCGAGCGACGCGGTCAGCGGCTGGCCTGCAAGCGTGGTCAGTACGGCCTTGCCGCCGCCCGCCGTGATCTTCTGCTTGAGCTGGTCCGAGGTGACCGCGCCCGACACGACGTGATACTTCAGGATCGTCGCTAGCGTCGGCTTGGCCTCGGGCTTCATCAGCGTATCGAGCGCGCCGGCGGGAAGACGCGTGAACGCCTCGTCACTGGGCGCGAACACGGTGAACGGCCCCGGGCCCGACAGCGTCGTCGTCAGATCCGCCGCGGTCACCAGCTTGGTCAGCGTCGCGCGGTTCGGCAGCGTCGGCAGCGCAGCGGCGATCGTCGACGTCGGTGCGGCCTGCGCGGGGGCTGCTGCGCCAGCGGGGGCAGCAGCGGCAGGCGCGGCGGGCGTCGCACCGGTCTGTGCAGTGGGATCCATCTGTGCAGACTGGCCGGCCTGTGGTGCCTGCGTCGTCGTGGCCGCCGCGTTAGGGGCGCTCTGCGTCGGTGCGGCGGGCGCCATTGGCGTCCGGCCTGGTGCCGTCTGGGCAACGGCCGGGGCCGCTGCGATCAATGCGGTGGCAATCATCAGGTTGGTCTTGGTGATCATGGGTTTCTCCTGGTTGGACACGATCTGGAAACATTGTTGCGATGCAAGATAGGCAACGCGGCGACCGTTTGCGAAGTTCCCGGACGGGGAAAGGGGCCAGCCGATCCGTCTTCGCGACGAACCGACCGGTTTTATCCTCTTGTTATCACGACAATCTTGGGACGATGACGCCATTGACGACGTGAACCATCCCGTTCGACTGTCGAACATCGGCGGTCTCGATGTAACTCTTGTTACCATTCACGTCGGTTAACGCGATGATGTCGCCGACCAGCGTCACGGTGATCGGATCGCCCTCGACCGTCGGCAGCGTCGCGGTGCCGTTACCCGCCGCCACACGCGCCTTCAGGTTGGCGGCGGTGATGTCCCCCGCGACGACGTGATAGGTCAGCACCTTCGCGAGCGACGCCTTGTTCTCGGGCTTGAGCAGCGTGTCCACCATGCCCGGTGCGAGCCGGCCGAATGCAGCGTTGCTGGGCGCGAACACGGTGAAGGGGCCCGTACCCGACAGCGTCGCAGTCAGGTCGGCGGCCTTGATCGCGGTGACCAGCGTCGAGAGATTAGGTGCCGCGGAGGCATTGTCGACGATCGTCCGCGTCGCGATCATCGGCACGCCGCCCACGGTCGGGTTGGCAACCGCGATCGGACCATTGGGGGTGGACAAGGCGGGGTTGGCGGGCGGCGGGGCGGTCGGCGTGCCGAGATCGTTGTTGCCACTGCTGCAGGCGGCCAGCGCCAGCGCGGCGAGGGTGGTGGTGCCCAGGCCGATATACAGCGGGCGCAGGTTCGACTTCGACATGTCTTCTCCTCGGGAACGGGCGCAGTCGCAGGGAAATACGGCTGAACCCGGTGTTTGTTGCAGGGATGTCACGATCACCGCGTGACGGCTGGCTGCATCGTCAGCGCGCGTCGGCGAGCGCCTGGGCGAGCAGATGAAAATCCTTTTCGCGCGGCGACGCCTTGCGCCAGACCAACGCGATCCGACGAAAGGCGTTGTCCGCATCGAGCGGCAGCGCGGTGATCCCGGTATTTTCGAGGATCCCCGCATTCAGCGCCATTTCGGGCAGCATCGTAATGCCGAGGCCGTTGTCGACCATCTGCACGATCGTGTGCAGCGACGTGCCCATCATCGTCGCCTCTGCCCGGATCTCGGGCCGATTGCACGCGGCGAGCGCATGATCCTTGAGGCAATGCCCGTCCTCGAGCAACAACAGCCGCGTCTCGTCGATCGCCGAGGCTGGTATCGCGGAGGCGGGGATCGATGTGCGGTCCGCGGGCACGTCGTCGGTCGGGAACGCGACGAACAGCCTGTCGTCGAACAGCGTCTCGAACGCGACCTCGCCGCACGCGTAGGGCAGGGCGAGCAGGACGCAGTCCGTCCGGCCGTTGTGCAGTCCCTCGCACGCCGCACCGCTGGGTTCCTCGCGCAGGAACAGCTTGAGGTCGGGATAGTCGCGGCGCAGCCTGGGGAGGATACGCGGCAGCATGAAGGGGGCGATCGTCGGGATCACGCTCATGCGCATGTCGCCGGACAGCGGTCGGCCGGCCGCGCGCGCGATGTCGCCGAGTTCTTCGGCCTCGCGCAGCACGCGCCGTGCCTTGTCGGAGATCCGGTCGCCGAGCGGGGTGAAGCGGACGACACGTCGCGTCCGCTCGACGAGCACCACGCCGATCAGCGTCTCGAGCTCGCGAAGACCCGCCGACAGCGTCGACTGGGTGACGAAGCAGGCTTCGGCCGCACGACCGAAATGACCATGGTCCTTCAGGGCAACGAGATACTGGAGTTGCTTGAGCGTGGGGAGATAGGTTGCAGCCATTGATCGCCCATATCGATCGCCGACCCGCTATTGTCCATGCCGCGTCGATGACCGGTGCGCGGGTTTTGCGGTCACACGGTCATCGCGCGGTACAGGCCGAACACGCTCGTCAGCGTCAGGATCGCGCCGACCATCGTCATCAGCACCTTCGCCGGAACGCGCTTGGCGAGGATCGCACCGAAGGGCGCGGCGAGCATCCCGCCGATCAGCAGCCCGACCGTGGCCTGGGTGAATGCGCCCCAGCCGAGCTGCGTGATGAAGGTCGCGGAGATCGTCGTCGTCAGGAAGAACTCGGCGGTGTTGACGGTGCCGATCGTGGTGCGCGGTGCGGCACCCTGGACGAGCAGGTTCGACGTCACCACCGGGCCCCAGCCACCACCCCCGGCGGCATCGAGGAAACCGCCGACCAGCCCGAGCGGCTCGACGATCTTCGGGGTCTTGCGCGCTGGTGGATGCCGAAGCCCGCGCCAGAGAAGATACAGCCCGATTCCGGTGAGATAGGCGAGGATGAACGGCTTGGTCGTGCTCGCATCGACGTTCGACAGGACGTACGCGCCCAGCACGCCGCCGATGACGCCTGGTATCATGAGGCGAAAGAACAGCCGCCAATCGACATTGCGGTGGATTGCATGGCTGACTCCCGAGACCGCGGTGGTAAAGGTCTCGACGGTGTGGACGCCGGCGGATGCCGCGGCAGGCGAGACGCCGATCCAGAGCAGCAACGTATTCGAGATCACGCCAAATGCCATGCCGAGCGCGCCGTCGACGACCTGTGCCGCGAAGCCGACTAGGATGAACGGCCAGATATAGGGAAGATGGGAACTGATCAGATCGATCAAGACAGGTCCTTCAAGTGCCTTCGGCGAGGAAACGGCAGCGCGTGAAACGCGACGGAAACAGCGCGTGAAACGCGACGGCAAGTGCGACAACGACGCTCGCCTCGAAATCGATGCACGCGTGGAGCGCGGCGATCATGGGGCGGGCGTTGCGGGTCACGATGGCGAGCCCGGCGCGCGACCGGACCCATGCGAGATGCGGCCGGCTGGAAATCGGCCGGACGAGCTCCTAAATGAACGAACCGCTAAGGGGAATGCGCATGTTGAGCCGGCTTGCCGCCTATCTTGATTCGATCCGGGCGCGTGACCCTGCACCGCATTCGCGCGCGGAGATCATGCTGTATCCCGGCGTCTGGGCGCTCGGGCTGCACCGGGTCGCGCATCGGCTGTACAAGTCCGACGCGTTTTTCCTCGCGCGGTGCGTCAATCATTTTGCGCGGTTCATGACCGCGATCGACATTCATCCCGGCGCGACGATCGGTCGCAACTTCTTCATCGACCACGGCTTCGTCGTGATCGGCGAAACGTCGCTGATCGGCGACGACGTGACGATCTATCAGTGCGTGACGCTCGGCGGGACCAGCCCCGACAACGGGGTTGCCGGAAAGCGGCACCCGACGATTTCGGACGGCGCGATCATCGGTTCGGGCGCGCAGGTACTCGGCCCGATCACGCTCGGCCGTCGCTCGCGTGTCGGCGCCAACGCAGTCGTCACGCGCGACGTCCCCGAGGGGACGACCGTCGTCGGTATCCCCGCACGCGCCACCACGGTCGAGGGCGGCGCTGCGCCCGAGGCACCGCGCTTCGTGCCCTATGGTACGCCGTGCAGCGAAGGCTTCGACCCGGCGACGCAAAAGATGGAGATCATGCGCTGCGAGCTCGAGACGATGCGCAAACGGCTCGATTCGCTGCTGGCGGAGCAGGACGTGCTTGGTGCGCGCAGTCCCGGGCAGGCGGACGCGGTCGACGCTCTCGATATCCGACAGGATCTGCGCGACCGCGCTTGATGAGCAACGTCACCCCTTTTCCGACGCGTGCGACCGCGCCGAGCCAGATCGGATTCGACCGGGTCGAGCTGTCACGGATACTCGATCTGTACGGCCGCATGGTCGCCGCCGGACATTGGCGCGATTACGCGATCGATCTCGGCAAGGACGCCGCGGTCTTCGCATGTTTCCGTCGTGCGGCCGAGCGGCCCGAGTTCCGGATCGAAAAGCGTCCCGCGCTACGCAGCCGGCAGGGGATGTGGGCGCTTGTCGGGGAGGGCGGGGCGGTGATCAAGCGCGGTCACGATCTCGGACCCGTGCTGGCCCCGGTCGAACGCCGGCTGATGAAGCTCGTTCAGGACTAGTCCTGCCAGGATCGCGTGTGGGCCGATCGCGGCCGCCGGCCATCATCCCGACCGGTAGTAGGAATGACGGCCGGTGCCCACGGACTGCGTGATCAGCGCCCCTGAAGCTTCGCGAGGATGCTCATCGACTGGTCCGCACCCGATTGCGGGACGAGTTCGGCGTCGCGGTCGATGATCTCGGCCCAGTGCGCTGCGACACCCTCCACCGACAGGTCGTCACCGGTGAGCAGTTTGCCCTGCGTCAGCGTGACATAGGCTGCCTGAAACACGCCGGCGCCGGCGCCGACGATCATGTTGGTCGGTGCGTCCTCCGAGACCAGGTACACCGCGGCAGGCGCGACCTTGTCGGGCGAGAAGGCCTTGAACGCCTCTTCGGGAAAAATGTCCTGCGTCATCCGCGTACCCGCGGTCGGCGCGATCGTGTTCACCTTGATGTTGTTTTTCGCGCCCTCGATCGCGAGCGTCTTGGTCAACCCGGCAAGCCCGAGCTTGGCCGCGCCGTAATTCGCCTGACCGAAATTGCCGTAGAGACCCGTCGACGACGCGGTCATCAGGATGCGGCCGTAATTCTGCGCGCGCATCGTGTCCCACACCGCCTTGGTGGCGTTGGCGGACCCGTTGAGGTGGACGTCGACCACGAACTTGAAGTCGGCCGGCTCCATCTTCGCGAAGCTCTTGTCGCGCAGCACGCCGGCATTGTTGATGAGGATATGGACGCCGCCCCAGGTTTCGGTGGCGCGCGCGACCATCGCGACCATCTGGTCATAATCGGTGACGCTGCCGCCATCGGCGATCGCCTCACCGCCCGCCGCGCGGATTTCCTCGACGACCTGCAAGGCTGCGTCGGACTGACCCGTGCCGTCGCGTGCGCCGCCGAGATCGTTGACGACGACCTTCGCGCCACGCCGGGCGAGTTCGCGGGCATATTCGCGGCCGAGGCCACCACCGGCGCCGGTGACGATCGCAACGCGGCCTTCAAAGCTGATCGATCCGAAGCTGTCGGACATGGAAAAGGCGCTCCTCTCTTATCGTTGGAGCGCCTTTCCTAGAACGTAAGGCGGACGGCGCAAGCGGCGGGATGTCCCACCGCCTGGCCGTCCTGTCAGGGCTTACTTGCCGCCGCGGTTCTTGCAGCCGTCCTTCACCGTGCGCGAGCACGTCGGATATTCCGCCGGCGCCGGGGTCGGCGGCGTCACCGTCGGCTGGCCGAACACGATGTTCGCGCCACCGGGGGCTGCCATCGGTGCAGCGGGTGCTGGCGGTGCCGGCGGTGCCATCGGTGCGGCAGGTGCCGCGGGATCTGCTGCCATGGCAGGGTCTGCCGGTGCTGCGGGATCAGCCGGCGGCGGCGGTGCCATGGGCTCGGCCGGTGCGGTCTGCGCGGCGGGGTCGGCCGGTGGCATCGTCTGCGGCGCGGTCTGCGCGATCACTGGCGTTGCGAGCAGCGCTGCTGCGGCGAGTAGGATGGACTTCATGCGAATCTCCTAAATTCTTGGAGCGCAAATCTGTTAGCGCGACGGGTGAACGCACTAACTCCCGGTTGGGTCCTTCGTTTCGCATCCGATTCCAACCGGACCATCCTGCCGATGCACTATAGGCACGCCGGGCGACTGTTTGCGCAACGCGTGAATTACCCACCGGTATCGAGCGAATAGCCAGCGGATCGTACGGTGCGGATGATATCCGGCCGCTCGCCGGTGTTGATCGCCTTGCGCAGTCGCCGGATATGCACGTCGACGGTGCGCGATTCGATGTCCGAATCATGCCCCCACACGGCGTCGAGCAGCCGTTCGCGCGAGAACACCCAGCCCGGATGCTCGAGGAAATGCTTGAGCAGCCGGAATTCGGTCGGCCCGAGCGAGACGACCTCTCCCGACCGGCGAACCTTGTGACCCACCGTATCCATCTCGATATCGGCATAGGTCAGCGCCTCGCCGGCAAGCGCGGGCCGGACGCGCCGCAGCACCGCGCCGACCCGTGCGACGAGTTCGCGCGGCGAGAAGGGCTTGGTGACGTAATCGTCGGCGCCCGTCTCGAGCCCGCGGACGCGGTCCTCCTCCTCGCCGCGCGCGGTCAGCATGATGATCGGCACGTTCTGTGTTTCGGGCGCGCGGCGCAGGCGGCGGCACACCTCGATCCCCGACAGCCCCTCGACCATCCAGTCGAGCAGGACGATGTCGGGCACCTTCTCGCGCGCGAGCAGCAGCGCCTCCTCGCCATCGGGGGTATGCGCGATCTCGAAATCCTCGCGCTTGAAATGCCAGACGAGCAGCTCCGCAAGCGCGGCATCGTCCTCGACCAGCAGCATCCGTGCTCGGGTCATGACTCCAACTCCTGCATGCCGCCACGATCGCGGTCGGCCATCTGGGTGCCGGTCGCGGCGAAATAGACCATCTCGGCGACGTTGGTCGCGTGGTCGCCGATCCGCTCGAGATTCTTCGCGACGAACAGGAGGTGCGCGACCTGGCTGATCGTCTTGGGATTTTCGACCATGTAGGTCACCAGCGTGCGAAAGATGCTGTCGTAGAAATCGTCGAGCGCGGCGTCGCTCTCGACGACGTGCATTGCCGCCTCGAAATCGCGCGCGGCAAACGCGTCGAGCACCTCGTGGACCATCTCGCTCGCCATCCGGCCCATCGCGGGCAGGATCGAGATCGGCTCGATCCGGTGCTCGCTCTCGATCATCGGCACGCGCTTGGCGATGTTCTTGGCATAATCGCCGATCCGCTCGACGACGCCCGCGATCTTCAGCGCGGCGACGACCTCGCGCAGGTCGATCGCCATCGGCGCACGCAGCGCGATGATCTGCACCGCGAGCCGCTCGACCTCCGCCTCGATCGCGTCGATCTGCTTGTCCGCCGCGCGGACCTCGCGTGCGAGCGCGATGTCGTTGCGCTGGAGCGCCTTCATCGCGTTGGCGATCGCGTCCTCGGCGAGGCCGCCCATCTGCGAGATGAGGCCCCGGAGGCGGCCGATCTCGTCGTCGAAGACCTTTACGGTATGCGTGTTCATCGGTCCCGTCCCCATCAGCCGTAGCGGCCGGTGATGTAATCTTTCGTGCGTTCCTCGCGCGGGTTGGTGAAGATGGCGGAGGTGTCGCCATATTCGACCAAAGTGCCGAGGTGGAAAAACGCCGTGCGCTGGCTGACGCGCGCTGCCTGCTGCATGTTGTGCGTGACGATCACGATTGCATAGCGACCGCGCAGTTCGTGGATCAGCTCCTCGATCTTGGCGGTCGCGATCGGGTCGAGCGCGCTGCACGGTTCGTCCATCAGGATCACCTCGGGATCGACCGCGATCGCGCGCGCGATGCACAGCCGCTGCTGCTGCCCACCCGACAGCGCGGTGCCGCTGTCGGTCAGGCGATCCTTGACCTCGTCCCAGAGGCCTGCACGCCGCAGCGACTTCTCGACGATCTGGTCGAGGTCGCTCTTCGCGCCCGCAAGACCGTGGATACGCGGGCCGTAGGCGACGTTCTCGTAGATCGACTTCGGGAAGGGGTTCGGCTTCTGGAACACCATGCCAACGCGCGCGCGCAGCTGGACGACGTCCATGTCGGAGGCATAGATATCGTGCCCGTCGAGCTCGATCTTTCCTTCGACGCGCGCACTCGCGACGGTGTCGTTCATGCGGTTGAGCGTGCGCAGGAAGGTCGACTTGCCACAGCCCGACGGGCCGATGAACGCGGTGACATTGTCCATGTCGACGTCGATCGACACGTTGTCGATCGCGCGCTTCTGGCCGTAATAGACGCTGACGTCGCGCGCGGTCATTTTATGGTTGGTCATTACCAGCGGGTCTCGAACTTGTTGCGGAGGTAGATCGCGACGCCGTTCATCGCGAGCAGGAAGACGAGCAGGACGATGATCGCGGCCGACGTCTTCTCGACGAAACCGCGGCTGACCTGGTCGGACCACAGGAAGATCTGGACGGGCAGCACGGTGGCGGGATCGCGCAGCCCCGATGGCGGGGCGGCGATGAACGCGCGCATGCCGATCATCAGCAGCGGTGCGGTCTCGCCCAGCGCACGCGCCATGCCGATGATCGTGCCGGTCAGGATGCCCGGCAGCGCGAGCGGCAGGACGTGGTGGAACACGACCTGGACCGGCGACGCGCCGATGCCGAGCGCGGCGTCGCGAATCGACGGCGGCACCGCCTTGATCGCGTTGCGCCCGGCGATCACGATCACCGGCATCGTCATCAGCGCGAGCGTCAGCCCGCCGACGATCGGCGCCGAGCGCGGCATCCCGAACGTACCGAGGAACACCGCGAGCCCGAGCAGCCCGAAGATGATCGAGGGCACCGCGGCGAGGTTGTTGATCGACACCTCGATCAGGTCGGTCCAGCGGTTCTTCGGGGCATATTCCTCGAGATACAGCGCCGACAGCACGCCGATCGGGAAGGCGAGCAGCAGCGTGACGATCATCGTCAGCAGCGATCCCTTGAACGCGCCCCAGATGCCGACGCGCGTCGCATCGGTCGAATCGGCGGTGGTCAGGAACGTCATGCTGAGCCCGCGCGTCAGCACGCCGCGCGCCTTCAGCCGGGCGACGACCGCCTCCGCCTCGGGCGGGCCATCGCCCTTGGCGGCCATGTCGATCGGGCTCGCGACGGGCACGTCGATCACCGTCTTGCGTGACAGCAGGCCCGGATCCGCCTTCAGCGCATCGCGCACCGTGACCCACGCGCCGTCGGACAACAGGCCTTCGCCATCCTTGCCGAACGCGTCCGTCGCGGCGCTGTCGACCGCGCCCTCGAGTCCGGCACCGGCCAGCGCCAGATCGGCACCACGCGTCTGCAATCGCGCAGGATCGATCGGCAGCGCGGCGGCGGTGAAGTCGATCGGCAACGCGACCCGCGTCTCGACGAACCCGCTCGCGCCCTGCCACAGCATCGAGGCCAGCAGGAAGGCGAGGAACCCCGCGGAGAGCCAGACCGCGGCGAGCCCGGCGAGCCGGAACCGGCGCTCGGCTGCATAACGCCGGCGGATGCGCGTCTGCATCGCCTTCGTCGTCCAGTCGGTCGGCACACGCGCCGTGGCCGGCTTCGCCTCGGGCGTGCCGATGAAGGGGGTGACGCTATTCATAGGCTTCGCGGTACCGTTTCACGACCGTCAGCGCGACGATGTTGAGGAGCAGGGTGACGACGAACAGGGTCAGCCCGAGCGCAAAGGCGGCGAGCGTCTTGGCGCTGTCGAACTCGGCCTCACCGGTGAGCAGGTCGACGATCTGCTTGGTGACGGTCGTCGTGCTGGCGAACGGGTTGAGCGTCAGCGTCGCGACGCCGCTGGCGGCCATGACGACGATCATCGTCTCGCCGATCGCGCGGCTGACCGCGAGGAGGACACCGCCGACGACGCCCGGCAGTGCGGCGGGGAGCAGCACGCGGCGGATCGTCTCGGACGAGGTCGCGCCCATCGCCAGGCTGCCGTCGCGCATCGACGAGGGGACCGCAGCGATCGAATCGTCCGCCATCGACGAGACGAACGGGATGATCATGATGCCCATCACGAGCCCGGCGGCCAGCGCACTTTCCGACGAGGCCCAGCTGATCCCGATCCACACCGCGAAATCGCGCACCGCAGGGGCGACGGTCAGCGCGGCGAAATAACCATAGACGACGGTCGGCACGCCAGCGAGCACCTCGAGAATCGGCTTCATCCACTTGCGCGTGGTCGGCGCTGCATATTGCGTGAGGTAGATCGCGCTCATCAACCCGAACGGGATCGCGACGATCATCGCGATCACCGCGCCGATGAAGAACGTCCCCCAGAACAGCGGCACCGCGCCCAAGGACGCGCCCGGATCGCGCGCATCGACGACCTGCGGGCTCCAGTGCGTGCCGAACAGGAAGTCGGTGATCGGCACGATCGAGAAGAAGCGCGCGGATTCGTACAGCAGCGAGGCGACGATGCCGACCGTGGTCAGGATCGCGATCAGCGACGCACCGAGCAGCAGGATCATGACGATCCGCTCGACCCGCGTCCGCGCGCCGAAGCCGGGCCGCACGCGCAGGAAGGCGAAGGTCCCGCCGGCAAAGGCCAATAGCAGCGCGAGCGCGGTCGCGATCCAGTCGAACCGCGACTGCGCGGCCGCATAGACCGGCGACAGCACGCGGGCGAGTTCGTGGAACGCGCCGAAGCTGCGCCCTTCGGCGAGGCTGCGCGCCTCCGACAGGATCGACGCGCGGTCGAAGCCGGGTGGCGGCAGCTGCACCGCGGCGGGGCTGGCAAGCACGGTGTCGGTGACGAGCGCGGGCGCGACGAGCGACCAGGCGACGAGGAAGACGAGCGGCGGAATCGCGGTCCACAGCGCGACATACCAGCCATGATGCGAGGGCAGCGAGCTGAACCGCGCCGTGCTGCCGACACGGAACCGCGCCGCGCGCATGCGGGCGCTCAGCCACGCGATCAGCCCGAGTCCGAGCACGAGGAACAGCAATGCGATCGGCGACATCAGGCTTGGCCTTCCATTGCTGCCACCCCGGCAGGCGCCACGTGAATGCCGACCTGTACCATTCCGGCCTTTGCCGGGATGGTGCCGTCTCTGTGTGAGGGCAAAAGCGGGCGCATCACGACAGCACCGCCGGATCGAGGATCGTCTCGTTGGCGATGATCGCTGCGGATCGTGCCTGGATTTCGGGCGGGGCGGCGATCAGGCCGCGCCTGACCAGCGGCCCGGTCGCGCTCCAGTTCGCGGCATAGAGTTTCAGCAATGTCCGTAAGCCCGGAATAGCACTCAGATGCGCCTTCTTCACATAGATGTAGAGCGGGCGCGATCCGGGATAGCGATTGTCCGCGATCGTCGCATAGGTCGGCGCGACGCCGGAAATCGCGACGCCGTTCACGTCGTTCTTGTTCTCCTCCAGATAGCTGTAGCCGAACACCCCGATCGCGTTGGGGTTGGACTGAAGCTTCTGGACGATCAGATTGTCGTTCTCGCCGGCGTCGACATACATCCCGTCCTCGCGGACGCGCGTGCACAGCGCCTTGTGGGCGTCGGGATCGGACTTGGCGAGCGGTTTGGCGGTCGGATCGCTTGCCTCGCACCCCTTGGTCAGGATCAGTTCGGCAAGCGCATCGCGCGTGCCGCTCGTCGCGGGCGGGCCATAGACCTGGATGGGGATCGCGGGCAGCGCGGGGTTCACGTCGCGCCAGACGCGCGCGGTATTGGGCGTGCCGCCCGGACGCGCGGCGAGCGCCTTGTACAGGTCGGTCGGCGTCAGCTGCATCTTGGGGCCGTTCTTCGCCTCGGCAAAGGCGATGCCGTCGATCCCGACCTGGATCTCGAGGATCTGGCCCGCGCCGTTGGCCGCGCAGGATTTATACTCGCTCGCCTTCATCCGGCGCGACGCATCCTCGATATCGGGATGTCCCGCGCCGATGCCCGCACAGAACAGCTTCATGCCGGCGCCGGTGCCGGTCGATTCGATGACCGGCGCCTTGGCGTCGGGATCGTTCGCGACCAGCTGCTCGGCGATCATCGTCGTGAACGGATAGACCGTCGACGATCCCACCGCGGTGATCTGATCGCGCGACCCCGCGCCGCCGCCATTGGCCTGATCGACGCACCCGGCCGAGAGCACGGCGATCGCCAGCCCTGAAATCATCCCGATACGCTGCACGTCGATCCCCGTCATGGCCGCGTCCTAGCGTGGCTTGAGCGGATCCTGTGTGACAGTTGCGTTACCGTTTGATGACACGCGTCGAATTGCCGGCCGCATCGCTCGCCGCGCCGCGCCCCGGCGGCAGGGTCACCGAGACGGTCGTGCCGACGCCGACCTGGCTGCTGATGTCGAGACGACCGCGGTGGCGCTCGACGATGTGCTTGACGATCGCGAGGCCAAGCCCCGTCCCGCCGACCGATCGGCTTCGCCCCGCATCGGCGCGGTAGAACCGTTCGGTCAGCCGCGGAATGTGCATCGCGGCGATCCCGTCGCCCTCGTCGCGCACCGACAGGCGCACCATCCCGCTGTCGTCGCGGGTCAGCGTGATCGCGATCGGTGTCCCGGCGCGGCCATATTTCATCGCGTTCCCGACCAGATTGTGCAGCATCTGCGACAGCTGCACACGGTCGCCCGAGACCGTATCGACGTCGGGGGCGATCGTCGCGACCAGGTCGCGTCCGCGATTGCTCGCGCCGTCGGCAAGCTCCGAACGCACGTCCTCGACGAGGCGGGCAAGGTCGATCGGCGTGTCGGGAACGCGATATTTCTCCGCTTCGATCCGGCTGAGCGAGATCAGGTCCTCGATCAGCCGCAGCATCCGCTTCGCCTCGTCGTCCATGACCTTCAGGAAGCGCGCGCGGATCGCCGGATCCTCGCCCGCCTCGTCGCTGAGCGTTTCGATGAAGCCGAGGATCGAGGCGAGCGGCGTGCGCAGCTCGTGGCTCGCGTTCGCGACGAAGTCGACGCGCATCCGCTCGGCAGCATGATGGCCGGTCTGGTCGATCAGATGGACGATACGCTGACCGTCCGACACTTCACCGACGCGCATTTCCCAATGCTGGTCGCGCGTGCCGAGCCCCACCAGCGCGATCGGCGGCGTCTCGCGCAGGACGGATCCGGACGACAATGCCTCCGCCGCGGCGGGGTGGCGGATCGCGACGCGCGCATCCTCGCCGACGATATGGTCGCCGAGCAGCGCGCGGGCGGCGCTGTTCGCGAGCCCCACCCGCCCTTCGCGGACGAGCAGCACGGGGCCGACGATGGCGTCCAGCGTCTCGTCGAGGATCGCCGTGCCGGGGGGCGGTGCCTCCTCGGTGGCTGCGGGCGATTCGTCGCCGGTCCCGGCCGCGACCAGCGCCGCCGCGACGCCGCCGACCAGCGCGACGAGCGTTTCCTGGACGGACTGGCCGATCGCGAAGACGGCGCCCGCCGCACCCGCCGCCACGATGATCGCCCAAAAGGTGCGCAGGCCAAATCCGGTCAACATGCGCGCCTGTCTACCGCATCGGCGGCACGGCGCCAGCCCGTCCCGCAACGGCACGGCGCGGCCGACGCGACGGGGCCGTTGCTTGCCTCGTCTTCAGCTTTGTGAAAGGGCTTTGGTGTAGCGGAGACCCGATGAGCGACGATACGCGCCCCGATGACGACCAGCCGATCGGCGCCGACCCGGTGGCGAGCCGGCGTCGCGTCCTCGCGCTCGGCGCGGTTGGTGCGGCGGCGGTCGTTTCGATCCGTCCCGCGCTCGCGCAGACCGCGGGATCGGTGCTGAACTGCGACATCCCGGTGCCCGACCCGGGCCGAGCGGGCAGCTTCATCGATGCGCAGGGCAAGGTGGTGCCATCGGGTACCAAGGGCGCATTCCCCGGTGCGACGCGGCCGTTCAAGGGCGAGGAGGTCAAGCGCACGCTGGCGACCGGCGCGCAACTGCCCGGAACCGACGGCGAACGCAGCCGCGCCTATGTGAACTATATCCGCCGGTTGCAGCGTGGCCAGGGCGGCTTCACCTGCTTTGCCTCGTTGCAGATGCCGCGCGGCTGACGCCGTGGGCGATGCCGCGCCGGTGACGTTTCGCGCGGATTCGGCGGATGCGCGGCGGGCCGCGCCGCTTGATGCGTTCACCGCGGTCTATCATCGCCGGTCGGGCATCACGCACCTGCTCACCGAACCCGCGCCGCAGATCCTGGCGATCCTGAGCGAGCACAGCCTGTCGCTCGACGCGCTGCTCGCGCGTCTTTCGCAGGATTATGATCTTGCCGACCCGACGCGCGACGCGCTCGCGGCGCGGCTCGACGAGCTCGTCGTGGCAGGGCTGGTGACGGCGTCGTGAGACACGCGGTATCGCTGCGGATCGGGCCGATCGGCTTTCGGATCGGGTCGGACTGGCGCGCGCCGATCGACCAGCTTCGCAGCCTCTATCGTGACTATCCGCAACCGCACGACGGGGTCGCGGACTATACCGTGCGCCTGTTCGCGCGGCGACCCTGGCGGCGGTGGATTCGCCCCTCGGTGGAGATCGGGGGCGACTATATGCTGCCTGAGGCCGCGCCCCTGCCGTTGCGGCAGGGGCTGCTCGCGGCCGAGATGGCGATGAACCTGCAGATGGCGCTGGGCGCGCGGCGGTATCTGTTGCTCCACGCGTCGGCGGTGGAGCGGGACGGGCGTGCGGTGCTCATGACGGGCATCTCGGGCGCGGGCAAATCGACGCTGGCGACATTGCTCGCGGCGAGGGGGTGGCGGTTCATGGGCGACGAGTTCGCATTGCTCGACCCCGAGACCGGGCTGGTCCACGCATTCCCGCGTCTGATCAGCCTCAAGAACGAGGCGATCGCAGCGGCCCAGGCTGCGTGGCCGAACGCGCGGATGGGGCCATTGCTAGCGTCGACGCCGAAGGGCGACATCCGTCACATGGTTCCCGATGCGCGCGCGATCGCGGCGATGGATGTGCCCGCGACGCCCGCGCTGCTGCTGTTCCCGCGCTACGGGTTCGCGGCGGCGGTGCGCCCCGTTCCGCCCGCCGAGGCGTTCGTGCGGATGACGCAGGCCTCGACCAACTATGTCGCGCTCGGCGAGCCCGGGTTCGCGGCGCTGACGGGCCTCATCGCCGGCATCCCGTCGATCGCGATCGACTATCCCGACGGTGCCAGCGCGGTCGCGCAGGTCGAGGCGTTGTGCGCGGCGCGATGACCGACGCCGTCACCCGAACCCCGGCAAGCGCGCGGTTTCTCGCGCGGGCGCTGGCCGACCCGTCGATCGTGACGCGTCTCGACCCGGCGGGCTGGAGCGCGGTGCTGACGATGGCGCGGGCGGAGCAATTGATCGGAACGCTCGCGACGCGGCTCGACGGCTTGCCGATGCCGGGGGCCGTCGCCGCAATCCTCGCCGACGCGCGCGCCGCCGCGGAGCAGGGCCGGCGTGCCGCGCTGTGGGAAGCGGAGATGGCGCGGCGGGCGCTCGCGCCGCTTGGCTGTCCGGTGGTGGTGCTGAAGGGGACCGCGTTTGTCGCCGCGGGGCTGATGGCGGGGCAGGGGCGGTCGATCGGCGATCTCGACATCCTCGTCCCGCGCGATGCGCTGGACGCGGCCGAGACGGCGCTGCTCGCGGCGGGCTGGGAATGGGTGAAGCCCGATCCGTACGACGACGCCTATTACCGGCGCTGGATGCATGAATTGCCGCCGCTCATTCACCGCGAGCGCGACCGGATGATCGACGTCCACCACAGCATCCTGCCGCTTACCGCGCGCATCACGCCCGACCCGGTGGCGCTGATCGCGGACAGCGTGCCGCTCGGCAACGGGCTGTCCGTCCTGTCGCCGAACGGGATGATCGTCCATGCCGCCGCGCATCTGTTCGCCGATGGCGATCTCGCCGGCGGCCTGCGCAACCTGTGGGACGTCCGTTGCCTGATCGAGGAATTCGGCACGCAGGGCCTCGCGGACGACGCGGATCGCCATGGTCTGCGGATCGAGGTCGAGCGCGCGGTGCGTCTTGTCGAATGCCTGTTCGGAGAGCGCCGAGCGACCGGGATCGACCGGTTGTTCGTCCGCCGGATGACCGCGCGCGATGGGTGGGGGCGACCGACCCGGCCGGCCACGCGGCTCGCGTTCTACATCCGGTCGCACTGGCTGCGCATGCCGCCGGCGATGCTCGGGCGGCATCTATGGGCCAAATGGCGCAAGGCCCGCGCGCGCGCCTAGTGCAGCGTGCGTATCCGCGGCGGGCGGCTCTGACGTACCAGCGCGATGATCGCGACGACCACTGCGATCGCGATCGTGTCGGCGATCCAGTCGCCAATGTCGCAGTCGCGGTGCAGCGACGGAATCGACTGCAGCACCTCGACCATCGCGCCCAGAAACGACAGGCGTTCGAGCACCTTCCATCCCCGTGCGGCGGGATAGGCGAACGACGCGAGCGCCGCGAGCGTGGCGAAGGCGAGCATGTGCTGGAACTTGTCGCCGAACCGGTCGATCGGCAGATGCGGCGGCTTGGGCAACAGCGCCATGGTCATCGCGACGACGATCGCGACGACGAGCGCGATCTTGAAGAATCCGGTCAGGTCGCGGTCGCGCCTCATCGCGACAGGCCTTCGAGCGTGGGGATCAGCGCGTCGAACGCGTCGATCACCGCATCCGCGCCAAGCTCGTCGACCGGCTGCATGAGGAACCCGAAGCTGCAGGCGATCGCCGGAAGCCCCGCCGACTGCGCGGCCTGGATGTCGAAGATCGAATCGCCGACGAACGCCGCCCGGTCGCCCCGGGCCTGTTGCGCACAGAGCCGGACCATCTCGTGGATCGGCATCGGCGAGGGTTTGGACTGCGTCAGCGTATCGCCCCCGAGGACACAGGCGAACCGATCGGTCAGGTCGAGCTGGTCGAGGACGATGCGCGCGAACCGTTCGATCTTGTTGGTGACGATCCCAAGCGTGACCCCGCGCGCCGCCAGCGCGTCGAGTGCATCGATCACGCCGGGATAGGGTCTGGTCAGCACGCAGATATTGGCTTCGTAATGCGCGAGCAGCGCGGCATGGAGGCGGTCGAGCATCGCGTCGTCATAGCCGCCCGTCGCGGTCAGCCCCTGTTTGAGCATGTGCCGCGCGCCGCCACCGATCATCGGCTTGACCTGTTCCACGCTCAACGCGGGGCGATCCGCCAGCGCGAGCGCGTGATTGACCGCGGCGGCCAGATCGCCGCTGGTATCGAGCAGCGTGCCGTCGAGGTCGAACCCGACGATATCGAAAGAAAAATGCGTCATTGCCCGGGTGCCTGCCAGCGGCACTATGGAATTGGCAAGGCTTTCGTGGCAGCGGTCCTTCCATGACGATGGATTCTCCCGACCAGCCGATCGCGGTCATCATCCTTGCCGCGGGCAAGGGCACGCGCATGAAGTCCGATCTGCACAAGGTGCTCCACCCGATTGCGGGGCGACCGATGCTGCTGCATCTGATCGCGAGCGCTGGCGCGCTGGCGCCGGCGCGAACCGTCGTGGTCACCGGTGCGGGCCGCGCGCAGGTCGAGGCGGCGGTCGCGCCGCTCGGCATTGCCACCGCGCTTCAGGCGGAACAGCTCGGCACCGGCCATGCGGTTGCGCAGGCGCGCGCGGCGCTCGACGGATTCGAAGGCGACGTGCTGGTTCTTTATGGCGACGTGCCGCTGGTCACCGCCGCGACGATGCAGCGGATGATCGACCGCCTCCACGGCGACGACACGCCGGCCGTCGTCGTGCTCGGCTTCCGCCCCGCCGATCCCGGTGCCTATGGTCGCGTCATCGCTGATGCTGCCGGCCGGATGGACCGGATCGTCGAGTATAAGGACGCGTCGGCGGCGGAACGGGCGGTGACGCTGTGCAATTCCGGGCTGATGGCGGTGCGGTCGTCCGACCTGTTCGCGTTGCTCGACCGCCTCGGCAACGACAATGCCGCGGGCGAATATTACCTGACCGATATCGTCGGGCTGGCAGGTTCGGATGGCCAGGCGTCCGCTGTGATCGAAACAGGGGCGGACGAAGTCGCGGGCGTCAACAGCCGCGGCGAACTGGCGGGTGTCGAGGCGGCATGGCAGGCGACGCGCCGCGCGGAGGCGATGGCCGCCGGCGTGACGCTGATCGCCCCCGACACGGTGTGGTTCGCGCACGACACGATCCTCGGGCGCGACGTGACGATCGAGCCCAACGTCGTGTTCGGTCCCGGCGTCCGCGTCGCCGACGGTGCGGTGATCCATGCCTTCAGTCATGTCGAGGGTGCGACGATCGGTGCGGGCGCGGATGTCGGGCCGTTCGCGCGTCTGCGTCCCGGCGCGGACCTGGGCACGGGGTCGCGCGTCGGCAATTTCGTCGAGGTGAAGAAGGCGACGATCGGCGCGGGCGCGAAGGTCAACCACCTGAGCTATATCGGCGATGCCGAGATTGGCGCGCGCGCGAACATCGGCGCGGGCACGATCACCTGCAATTACGACGGCTATTTCAAATATCGTACGGTGATCGGCGCGGGGACGTTCATCGGGTCGAACTCCGCGCTGGTCGCGCCCGTCACGATCGGCGACGGCGCGATCGTCGCGGCGGGCTCCGTGGTGACGCAGGACGTCGCCGCCGACGCGCTCGCGCTGGTCCGCCCGCCGCAGGTCGCGAGACCCGGCTGGGCGGCACGGTTCCGCGAAAAGATGCTGGCGATGAAGGCGGCAAGGGCGTGACGCTGCGCAACGTCGCGCTCGTCGCCGCGCTCGTCGCCGCGCTCGGCCTCGCCGCCTGCGCCACGCCGCAGCCGTCGCGCGACGCGCTTCCGGCGATGGTCGCGATCGAGCGCGCGGCGGCGCTAGCACCCGGCGCCTATCCCGGGCTGTTCGTGCTGACGGTGCGCGCGTCGGGGCGGCAGGACGGCCATCTGTACCTCAATTCCGAGACCGACTATCGCGACCAGCGCAACGTCTCGCTCGAGATCGCGCTGGTCGCGCAGGGGCAGCTCGAGATGCGGCTCGGCGCGCCCGTCGAGACCGCGCTCCAGGGCCGGCGGATCGAGATCGAGGGCGAGGCGCGCCGGGTGAGGATCGATTTCCTGACCGACGGCCGACCGACCGGCAAATATTATTACCAGACCCAGATTTTCATCGCGCGGGGCGATCAGCTCCGCTCGGTCGACTGAACGAACGGACGTAATCATATGTGTGGCATCGTAGGAATCCTCAGCAACGACGACGTTGCCGGCCGGCTGCTCGACGGGCTCAAGCGGCTCGAATATCGCGGCTATGATTCGGCGGGGATCGCGACCGATTTCGACGGCGCGATCGAGCGGCGGCGCGCGTCGGGCAAGCTGGTGAACCTGGCGAACGAACTCGCCGCGCATCCGCTGCCGGGCAAGACCGGGATCGCGCACACGCGTTGGGCGACGCATGGCGGCCCGACCACCAACAACGCGCACCCGCACGCCACCGGGGAAGTCGCGGTCGTCCACAACGGCATCATCGAGAACTTCAAGCCGCTGCGCGAGGAACTGATCGCGCGGGGCCGGATCTTCACCAGCGAGACCGACACCGAGGTCGTAGCCCATCTCGTCAGCGAGAAGGTCGAGGCGGGGATGGATCCGGTGTCCGCGGTGCGCGAGATCCTGCCGCGGCTGCACGGTGCGTTCGCGCTCGCGATCCTGTTCCGCCAGCATCCCGACCTGCTGATCGGCGCGCGGCTCGGCTCGCCGCTGGTCGTCGGCCACGGCGAGGGCGAGATGTTCCTCGGCTCGGACGCGCTCGCGCTTGCGCCGCTGACGCAGCGTATCGCCTATCTCGACGAGGGCGACTGGGTCGTGCTGACGCGCGACGGCGCGCAGGTCTATGACCGCGACAACGCGCCCGTCGAGCGCGCGATCACGCTGTCGGGGATCACCGGCGAGGTGATCTCGAAGGGCAACCACAAGCATTACATGCTCAAGGAAATCTACGAGCAGCCGATCGTCGTCGCGCAGACGTTGCGCTCGTATCTGAAGCGGATGGAGGGCGAGGTTTCGCTGCCGATCCCCGAATTCGACCTCTCGACGATCAAGCGCGTGACGATCGTCGCGTGCGGAACGAGCTTCTACGCCGGCATGGTCGCCAAATACTGGTTCGAGCAGTTTGCGCGCGTCCCCGTCGATCTCGATGTCGCGTCCGAGTTCCGCTACCGCGCGCCGGTGATGGAGGAGGGCGGCCTCGCGCTGTTCATCTCGCAATCGGGCGAGACCGCGGACACGCTCGCCGCGCTGCGCCACGCCAAGGCCGAGGGGCAAAAGATCGCGGTCGTCGTCAACGTGCCGACCAGCTCGATGGCGCGCGAGGCGGACCTGCTGCTGCCGACGCATGCGGGCCCCGAGATCGGTGTCGCGTCGACCAAGGCGTTCACCTGCCAGCTCGCCGTCCTCGCCGCGCTTGCCGCCAACCTGGCGCGAGCGAAGGGGCTGCTGACGCGCGAGCAGGAGCGCGAGATCGCGCGGCACCTCGCCGAGGCGCCTGCTGCCCTGAACGGTGCGCTCGCCTATGACGAGGCGATCGAGGCGATGGCGCACACCGTCGCCGGCGCGCGCGACGTGCTGTATCTCGGCCGCGGGACGGATTATCCGCTCGCGCTCGAGGGCGCGCTGAAGTTGAAGGAAATCAGCTATATCCACGCCGAGGGCTATGCCGCGGGCGAGATGAAGCACGGGCCGATCGCGCTGATCGACGAGCATGTCCCCGTCATCGTCATCGCGCCGTCGGGGCCGCTGTTCGACAAGACCGTCAGCAACATGCAGGAAGTGATGGCGCGCGGCGGCAAGGTCGTGCTGATCAGCGACTATGACGGCATCCAGGCGGCGGGCGAGGGCTGCATGGCGACGATCACCATGCCCAAGGTCCATCCGCTGATCGCGCCGCTGGTCTATGCGGTGCCGGTCCAGCTGCTCGCCTATCATGTCGCGGTGCTCAAGGGCACCGACGTCGACCAGCCGCGCAACCTCGCCAAGTCGGTGACGGTCGAATAGGCGGGCGCCGCGCCGCGCGACTCAGGCTGCGGCGCGCTCGATCGTTGCGGCGCCTGCGGTGCCGTTGAACTGCGCGATCCACGGCAGGAGCGCGTCCGCTTCGAGCGCGGGGGCGAACGCGTAGCCCTGTACCTCGTCGCAGCCCATGTTGGTCAGCATCGCGACCGCGTCCGCCGTCTCGACGCCCTCGGCAACCACGCGCAGGCCGAGCTCGCCGATCAGCGTGATCATCGTCGCGATGATCGTCTCGCCGCGCCCGTCGTCGGCGCCGAGCGCATCGACGAACGACTTGTCGATCTTGACGACGTCCGCAGGCAGCGTCTGGAGATAGGCGAGGCTGCTGTGTCCGGTGCCGAAATCGTCGATCGCAATCCGGATGCCGGTCGCCGCCAGCGCCTCGAGCCGGGCGAGCGCGAGCACGGAATTTTCCATCACCGCGGTTTCGGTCACTTCGAGTTCGAGCATCGCCGGCGGGATCGCGTGGCGTGCAAGCGCGGCGGTGATCTGTTCGACGAAATCGTCGTCCTCCAGGTTGGAGGTGGCGATATTGATCGACAGCGGCAGCACGAGTCCTTGCTCACGCCAGTGGAGATGCTGACGCAGCGCGGTTTCGAGGACGAACGCGGTGGTCGGCTTCGCCAGCGCGGTGCGCTCGATCACCGGGATGAACTCGCCCGGCGACACCTCGCCGAGCCGCGGATGCCGCCACCGCAGCAGCGCTTCCACGCCCACGCACTGGCGTCGGGCAAGGTCGATCCGCGGCTGATAGACCAGCCGCATCTGCCCGCAGGTTTCCAGCGCGGCGCCGTACGCCAGAAGCAGCGTGATGTTGCGCGACTGTTCGGTCTCCCGTTCGCTGGCCCGCGTGAAGACGCTGATGAACCCCGGCGCCGTCTGCGCATCCTGTGCGGCGCCATGCCCGGCGCGCAGCAGTTCCTGCGACCGCATCGTGCCGAGCGTTACCGGAACGATGCCAGCGGCGGTCGTCGTGACGTACCGCGCGAGCGAGGTCGTGCGCGATGTCTCGAGCCCGGCGGCGACCACCTTGATATAGGCGCTCAACGAAACGTCCGCGCGCGACAGGAACGCGAACTGCGTCGCGGCGATGTGATAGACGACGCGGTCCGCATCGACGAGCGTGCGGACCGTCTGCGCGGCGTCCTTCACGAACGTCTCGATATAGCTTGCGCCCATCACGCGCGTCAGCGTTCCCAGTTCATCGGCGCGCGCAAGGTCGACCATCACCATGAACCGCTGCTGCCCCGGACAGTCGCGCGTGAGATCCTCGAAATCCTCGACGAACTGAAACCGGTTGGGCAGGCCGCTGACCGGATCGACCCGGCCGAACGCATGGCGAAGCTCGATCTGCGCCATCACCATGGCCGCCAGATCGGTCAGTGCCGCGGTCTCCTCGGGCGCCGGCGACCGCGGCTCGGTGCCGAGGACGCAAAGCGCGCCGAGCCCGTGCCCGTCATGCGTCACCAGCGGTGCGCCCGCGTAGAACCGGATCCCGGCGTCCGCGAGTGCGCTGTCGCTATAGCAGGGGTCCGAGGCGAGGTCGGGTATGACGAGCATCGCCTTCGTTTCGGTGACCTCGGCGCAGGGTGCCTTGTGCCGCGCGATCGTGTCGTGCGAGATGCCGACGCGCGATTTGAACCATTGGCGATCCGTATCGGTCAGCGACACCGCGCCGATCGGCAGCCCGAAGATCTGGCACGCCATCCGGGTGATCCGGTCGAAGCTCTCGCTCGGGGGCGTGTCGAGAAGATTGAGTTGGCGCAAGGCATAGAGCCGGGCGCCTTCATCCGATACGGACATGCGGTGCTCCAGTCGTACCGCGGTTTTGCGGCCACACGAATCAAACTAAATCTATGTTATTAACATATAATGAAATTGTCAGCGGGCGTGGCTTCGCCGCGGCTCGGTCAGGCCGTGGGCGCGTCGCCTCCCCGGTGCCAATGCGCTTGACGGATCGAACCGACCACGTTGAAGCGACCCGACGCAGGATCGGGGATCGGATATGAGCGAAGCACCACTGGTGGCAGGGATCGAGCTTGGCGGGACCAAGTGCATCTGCATCCTCGCGCGGGGCCCCGATGCGATCGAGGAGAGTGTCCGGATCCCGACGACGCGGCCCGAAGGGACGCTGGCCGCGATCGAGGCGGTGCTCGACCGGTGGAGCGGATTTACCGCGATCGGCATCGCGAGCTTCGGTCCGGTCTCGATCGACCGGGGGGCGAGCGACTACGGGCACATCACCTCGACCCCCAAGCCGGGCTGGGCGGGCACCGATATCGCGGGGCGCCTGCATCGTCGCTATGGCGTTCCGACCGGCTTTCACACCGACGTCGTCGGCGCCGCGCTGGCAGAGGCCTGCTGGGGCGCAGCGCAGGGCCTTGCCGACATCGCCTATGTCACGGTCGGGACGGGGGTCGGCGCCGGCCTGATCGCCAATCACCGTCCGGTCGATGGCCTGACGCATTCCGAACTCGGCCATATCCGCCCGGTCCGCGTCGCGGGCGACGACTGGATCGGTGCGTGCCCGTTCCACGGCGCGTGTCTCGAAGGGCTGGTGTCGGGGCCGGCGATCGCCGCACGGCTTGGTCATCCGGCCGACGATGCAGCCGCCGATCACCCGGTGTGGGACGGCGTCGCCGAGGCGCTGGGGCAATTATGTCATACGCTGGTGCTCACCGGGATCCCCCGGCGGATCGTGATCGGCGGCGGCGTGATGGGGGCGGGCCATCTCTATCCGCGGATCCGCGCGGCGATGACGCGCAGCCTCGGCGGCTATGTCACGCTTCCCGAAGTCGCGCTGGTCGACAGCTTCATCGTGCCGCCGTCACTCGGCGGCAATGCGGGGCCGCTCGGCGCGATCGTGCTTGGTACACAAGCGCTTGGCCAACAAATCGCGGCCGCTTTCACGCCATCTTAACGCTGTTTGCCTAGCCCGCCGACGAACGACGCGAAGCACGGGACACCGCCCTATCCAGCGGAATCCCGTCTCGCGAGGAGCGGTTGTGCATGCGTATTCTGATCGTCGACGACGAGGCTGCCGTCCATGACGGCTACCGGGCCGCCTTTGCGCCCGCCGAGGATCTTGGCGGAAGCAACGGCCGGATCGTCGAGCTTGCGCATGCGCTGCAGGGGCTCGAGGCGGTCAATGCGGTCGCGCAGTCGCGGACCGATGGCGATCCGTTCGCGGTCGCGTTCATCGACATCCGGATGCCGCCGGGGATCGATGGCCGCGAGACCGCGCGGCGGATCCGCGCGCTCGATCCCGACATCGCGATCGTCATCGTCACCGGCCTTGCCACGATTCGCCTCGACGAGATCGCGCGCGACGCCGGGCCGATCGACAAGCTTTTCCACATCGCCAAGCCGTTCACGCCCGCCGAGGTCCGCCAGACCGCAGCGGCGCTCGCCGAGCGGTGGCACGTCGACCGCCGGCACGACGCCACGCTTGCCACGCTTGCGCGGCGGATCGACCAGCTCGAGGTCCGTGCCGCCGAACTCGCAGCCAACGAGAGCCGTGCGCTGCATCTGGCGACGCATGATTCGCTGACCGACATGCCCAATCGGCTCGCGTTCCAGCGCGTGCTGGGCGAGCGCGCGCGCGTCGACGGGGATTTCGCGACGGTGATGATCGACCTCGATCGCTTCAAGCTCGTCAACGACACGCTGGGCCATCTGGCGGGCGATGCGCTGATCCGCGAGATCGGCATGATCCTGATGCGGTCCGCGCCCGAGGGCGCGATGGTCGCGCGGCTCGGCGGCGACGAATTCGGCATCCTGTTCGACGCGTCCGGCGAGGCGGAGGCGGTGCGCGCCTGCGGCGTGATCATCGCGGCGTGCTCGGTCAGCCTGCAGGTGTTCGGCAATTCGGTTCAGGGCGGGGCCTCCGCGGGGCTGGTCGTCACGCAAGGCGGGGAGGGGATCGATCCGCTCGACATCATGCGCCGCGCCGATCTCGCGCTCAACGACGCCAAGCGCAACGGCCGCCGGATCGTCCGCGTGTTCGACGAGACGATGGACGAGGATATCCGCTTCCGCCGGCGGATCGAGGGCTGGCTCGGCCAGGCGATCGCGCGCAACGAACTCAGCCTCGTCTATCAGCCGATCGTCGCGCGCGAGACGATCGCGGTCGTAGGGTTCGAGGCGCTGCTTCGCTGGGACACCGCGGCGCACGGCGCGATCAGCCCCGCGCTGTTCATGCCGATCGCGGAGGAGTCCAACCTCGTCCACGATCTCGGCGACTGGGTGCTCGACAACGCGCTCGCGGTACTGGCGGACTGGCCGGGGCAATATGTCTCGGTCAATTTCAGCCCGCGCCAGTTCCGCCGGCACAATTTCGTCGACTATGTGCTCGACCGCGTCGCGCGCGCCGGCGTCGCACCGACGCGGCTGCAGATCGAGATCACCGAACCCGCGATCTTCGACGATGCCGAACGCGCCGCGCAGACGCTGGCGACCTTGCGCAGCCACGGCTTCCGGATCGCGCTCGACGATTTCGGAACGGGCTATTCGAGCCTCCACAACATCCGCACCTTCGCGCTCGATTCGCTCAAGATCGACCGCAGCTTCATCGACGGGATGGGCCGCGAGCGCGAAAGCGCGGCGATCGTCCATTCGATCATCCATCTCGGCCGCGCGCTCGGCCTCGGCGTCATCGCCGAAGGGGTCGAGACCGAGGCGCAGGTCCAGGCGCTGCGGCTTGCGGGGGCAAGCCATCTCCAGGGCTATTTCTTCTCGCATCCGATCTGCGCCGACACCGCGCGGACGATGGCGGCGTCGGGGCCGCTCACCGCGGTCGGCAAGGCGAGCGATGCGTCGAACCGGGCCCCGCTCCGCGCCTTTCGCTAGCCCCGCCCGTCTTGGCAGGCATCACAGCAATATCGGCTGCGCATCCTCTTCGCCGACGATCCCGGACAGCGTCAGCCCGAGCAACCGGACGCCGTCGGGCACGGGCAATTGCGCCATCAACAGGTCGAGCCCGGCACGCAGAAAGGCCGCCTTGTCGTTGACCGCGCTGTTCGACGACCGCGCGCGCGTGATCGTCCGGAAATCGGCATGGCGCAGCTTGAGCGTGACCGTCCGCCCGCGCGTGCCGTGGCGTTCAATCCGTACCCACGCCGCATCGGCGACCCGGTGCAACGCCTCGCGCAGCGCCTCCGGGTCGCTCAGGTTGGTCTCGAACGTCCGTTCCGCGCCGACCGACTTGGCGGGCCGATTGACGCGGACGGGGCGGTGATCGATCCCGCGCGCCGCACCGTAGAGATAGTCGGCATAGCTGCCGAAATGCGCCTGGAGGAACGGCAGCGGACGCTCGAGCAGGTCCGCGCCGGTCAGGATACCGAGCTGCTCCATTTTTTTGGCAGTCACCGGTCCGACCCCGTGGAAGCGCTTGACCGGCAGCGACGCAACGAATGCGGCGCCGCGCTTTGGCGTGATGACGCAGATCCCGTCGGGCTTGTTCTGGTCCGAGGCGAGCTTGGCGATGAACTTGTTGTAGCTGACGCCCGCCGACGCGGTCAGCCCGGTATCCGCCTTGATCCGCGTGCGGATTTCCTCGGCGATCGCCTGCGCGGACCCGACGCCGCGAATATCGTCGGTCACGTCGAGATACGCCTCGTCGAGCGAGAGCGGCTCGACCAGCGGGGTATAGTCGGCGAAGATCGCACGGATCTGATCCGAGACCGAACGGTAGACGTCGAAGCGCGGCGGGACGAAGACCAGATCGGGGCATTTGCGCAGCGCGGTGACCGACGGCATCGCGCTGTGGACGCCAAATGCGCGCGCTTCGTAGCTTGCCGCCGCGACCACCCCGCGCGCGCGCGATCCGCCGACCGCGACGGGCCGCCCCTTCAGCGTCGGATCGTCGCGCTGTTCGACCGAGGCATAGAAGGCGTCCATGTCGACATGGATGATCTTGCGCTGGACCGGCGGGTGGGTAGGAGGGGCGGCCATCTGCACCGCAGATAGGCCCTGACGCCGCGCGGAAACAGAGCGTCGTTACGGCGTTGAGCAAATTCGGCCGGGCGCGCTCTGCGCCGACAAGGGGACCTGACGTGCGGATCGGAACCGAATGCTGGCGTATCGAACGCGCGGACCAGATGTCCGTGATCGTCGATGCGGAAGAATATTTCCGCCAGGCGCGTGTCGCGATGCTGAATGCCAAGCGGCGGATCATGTTGATCGGCTGGGATTTCGATGCGCGGATCCAGCTCGAGCCCGGCGTCGACCGCCCCGGTGAACCGCCAATGCTCGGCGCGTTCATCCTGTGGCTGGTCGAACGCCAGCCCGATCTCGAGATCTTCCTGCTCCGCTGGGATACTGGTGCGATCAAGTCGCTGTTTCGCGGTTCGACGCTGTTCACGATGATGAAGTGGATGCGGCATCAGCGTATCCATACCAAGCTCGACGGGCATCACCCGACCGCGGGATCGCATCACCAGAAGATCGTGATCATCGACGACTGCCTCGCCTTTTGCGGCGGGATCGACATGACCGGCGACCGCTGGGACACGCGCGAGCATCGCCACGACGATCCGCGCCGTCTGCGTCCCTCGGGCCGCGCGTATAAGCCGTGGCACGACGCGATCAGCGCGGTCGCAGGCCCCGTCGCGTCCGCACTGGGGCAGCTGTTCCGCGATCGTTGGGTGCTGGCGGGCGGCGTGCCGATCGCCGAGGCGAGTCCGGGCGCCGCGTGCTGGCCCGACAAACTCGGCGTGCATTTCCGCGACGTCGACGTCGCGATCGCGCGGACCGAGCCCGAGATGGACGACCAGGTCCCGGTGCACGAGAGCGAGGCGCTGTTCCTCGCGCAGATCGCCGGCGCCAAGCGGCATCTCTATATCGAGAGCCAGTATTTCGCGTCGCGCAAGATCGCCGAGGCGGTCGCGCGCCGGCTCGACGAGGCGGACGGGCCCGAGATCGTGATCATCAACCCGGTCACCGCGCAAGGCTGGCTCGAGCCGATCGCGATGGACACCGCGCGTGCCCGGCTGATGACCGCGCTGGCGCACCGCGACGTCCACAAGCGGCTGCGCATGTACCATCCCTACACCAGCGGCGGCGAGGCGATCTATTGCCATGCCAAGATCCTGATCGCGGACGATCAGGTCTTCCGGCTGGGCTCGTCGAACATGAACAACCGCTCGCTGCGGCTCGACACCGAATGCGACCTCGCGATCCGCGCGCATGACGAGGCGACGAGCACGGGCATCACCGCGATCCGCAACGACCTGATCGCCGAGCATCTTGCGGTCGATGTCGAGGTGGTGACCACGATGATCGCCGAGACCGGGTCGCTGATCGAGACGATCGAGCGGCTGCGCGGGCAGGGCAAGTCGCTGCGCGCCTATGAGGCGCCCGACCTGACCGCGGTCGAGGAATGGCTCGCGGACAACGAGGTGCTTGATCCCGAGGGCCCCGAGGAGATGTTCGAAAGCTTCGCCAACCGCGGACTCTTCCGCCGCCTCCACCTCCGCCGCTCGAAGAAGAAGTAAATGATCCTCCCCCGCCAGAAGGAGGATCAGTGTTAGAAAAGCCCTTCGATCAGTCCGTCCGCATCGAGCCGGATCGCCTCCGCCGCCGGCACGCGCGGCAGGCCGGGCATCGTCATGATCTCGCCGCAGATCCCGACGACGAAGCCCGCGCCCGCGGCCAGCCGCACCTCGCGCACCGGCACGATATGCCCGGTCGGCGCGCCGAGCAGCGCAGGGTCGCTCGAAAAGCTGTACTGCGTCTTGGCGAGACACACGGGCAGGTGGCCATAGCCGGCATCTTCCCAGCGCTTGAGCTGCGCGAGCACGCTCGGCTCGGCGACCGCATGCTCGGCGCGGTAGATGCGCCGTGCGACCGTGTCGATCTTGTCGAACAGCGACAGCTCGTCACCGTAGAGCGGCGCGAAACTGGCGGCGTGCGTGTCGCACAGATCGGCGACCGCATCGGCGAGCTTGGTCGCCCCCGCGCCGCCGTCGGCCCAGTGGCGGCACAGGATCGCGCGGGCGCCATGCGCGCTCGCCGCCTCGTGGACGACCGCGATCTCGGCTTCGCTGTCGGTGTGGAAATGGTTGATCGCGACGACCGCGGGGACGCCGAACTGGCGGATATTCTCGATATGGCGGACGAGGTTGACCGCGCCGCGCCGGACCGCCTCGACATCCTCCGCGCCCAGATCACCCTTGGCGACGCCGCCGTTCATCTTGAGCGCGCGCACCGTCGCGACGATTACTACCGCATCGGGGGACAGTCCCGCCTGGCGGCATTTGATATCGAAGAACTTCTCCGCGCCTAGATCCGCGCCGAAGCCCGCCTCGGTCACGACGTAATCGCCCAGCGCCAGCGCCGCGCGTGTCGCGATCACCGAGTTGCAGCCATGCGCGATATTGGCGAACGGCCCGCCGTGCAGGAAGGCAGGGTTCCCCTCGAGCGTCTGGACGAGGTTGGGCTTGATCGCCTCCGCGAGCAGGACCGCCATCGCGCCGTCCGCCTTCAGGTCACGCGCGGTGACGGGGCTGCGGTCGCGCGTATAGGCGACGACGATGTCGCCCAGCCGCCGCTCCATGTCGGCGAGATCCTCGCTCAGGCATAGGATCGCCATGACCTCGGACGCCACGGTGATGTCGAACCCCGATTCGCGGGGGAAACCATTGGCGACCCCGCCGATCGACTGGACGATGTCGCGCAGCGCGCGGTCGTTCATGTCGAGCACGCGGCGCCACACCACGCGCCGCACGTCGATCTGCAGCGCGTTGCCCCAGTGGATATGGTTGTCGATCATCGCCGCGAGCAGGTTGTGCGCCGCGGTGATCGCGTGGAAATCGCCGGTGAAATGGAGGTTGATGTCCTCCATCGGCGCGACCTGCGCGCGCCCGCCGCCGGTCGCCCCGCCCTTGGTCCCGAAGCACGGCCCCAGCGACGGTTCGCGCAGCGCGAGCACGGTCTTGCGACCCGTCAGGTTGAGCGCGTCGGCAAGCCCGACCGAGGTCGTGGTCTTGCCCTCGCCCGCAGGCGTCGGGTTGATCGCGGTGACGAGCACGAGCTTGCCGCGCCGCCCGGTCTCGCGCTGTGCCTGCAGCCAGTCGAGCGAGACCTTCGCCTTGAACCGGCCATAGGGCTCGACCGCGTCGTCGGGTATGCCGAGCGCGTCGGCGATCTGCGCAATGGGGCGCAGCGCGACGCTGCGGGCGATGGCGATGTCGGTGGTCATGGCCTAGTTCTTCAGTTTCCAGCCGCTTTTCAGCAGCATGTAGCACAGGGTGGCGAGCACGACGTCGATCGCCAGGATGACGAGGCCGCCAACGATCACCGGCGAATCGGCAACGCCCAGAAAGCCGTAGCGAAAGCCCGAGATGATGTAGAAGAACGGATTGACGTGGCTGAACGCGCGGAACGCGGGCGCCAGCGTGTCGACCGAATAGAAGGTGCCCGACAGCAGCGACAGCGGCGCGACCACGAAATTGGTCACCGCGGCGGCATGGTCGAACTTGTCCGCCCAGATCGAGGTCAGCACGCCGAGCAGCGCGAGGAACGTCGCGCCGAGCAGCCCGAACCACAGGATCGCGAGCGGGGCATGCGGCGTGACATGCACGCCCGGATACAGCGCCATCGCCGCCCACACGACGCACCCGACGAGCACCGCGCGCGTCACCGCTCCGCCGACGAGGGCTGCGAGCAGCTCGCCGGTCGACAGCGGTGGCTGGAGATAGTCGACGATCGTGCCCTGCATCTTGCCGACCAGCAGCGAGAAGCTCGCATTGGCGAAGGCGGGGCCCATCATGCCCTGGCTGATGATCAGCCCGGGGGCGATGAAGTCGGCGAACATCACGGTCTCGCCGCCGACCAGCACGGGGCGTTTGGCGCCCGTCGCGATCGTGAAAACGATCAGGAACAGCAATGTCGTCATTGCCGGTGCCCACACCGTCTGCAGCTGCACCTTGAAGAAACGGCGCACCTCCTTGATATAGAGGGTACGAAGTCCCTCCCAGTTCACGTTGCGAATGACGGGAACGCCGGGGGCGGACTGCACCGCCGACTGGATTTCACCGATTGGGGGCTGGCTGCTCATGGGGGTTGCGGGTAATCGCTGCCGCTGCCGCCCGCAACCCGGTTGACGAAGACCATGTCGGCCGACCCGAAGACTGAGGAACGAACATGTCCTGGACCGACGAGCGTATCGAGACGCTCAAGACGATGTGGGAAGCCGGCCAGACCGCCAGCCAGATCGCCGAAGCGCTGGGTGGCGTCAGCCGCAACGCCGTGATCGGCAAGGCGCACCGCCTCGAACTCCAGGCGCGCCCGTCGCCGGTAAAGCCCAACGATCCCGACGCGAAGGCGGCCGAAAAGTCGGGTGATGCGGTCGTCGCGCCAGCGCCGGCGCCGGTCGCCGGTGCCGCGGCGGCCGAGCCGGTCCCCGCCCAGCCCGCTGCGGTTCCGCCGCCGCCCGTGTCCAAGCCCGCCGTCGTCGCGGCGGCTCCCGCACCGCGTGCGGAGCCCGTGGCGACGGTGCCGGTGGACGCGCCGGTCGAGGCTGCGCCGGCCCCTGCGACTCGTGCAGTCGATCAGGATGACGACGAGGATGACGATGACGCGGTCGAGCCGGCCGCGGCGCCGGTGCGTGCGCCACAGCCGATCCTGCGCTCGATCGGGCCCGGCGGCTTCCTGCGCCAGGCACCCGGCGAGCAGCAGCCGCCGAGCACGCCGGCGCCGCCGCGCCGTCTCGTCCCCGCGAAGCCATCCGCGGACATGGCCGACAAGACGAGCCTGCTCGATCTGAACGACCGCATCTGCAAATGGCCGCTCGGCCATCCCGGCGAGCCCGATTTCCACTTTTGCGGCGACAAGGTGAACCCGGGGTTCCCGTATTGCGTCGCGCATTGCGGTCATGCCTATCAGGCACAGCTCCCGCGCCGTGACCGTCGTCCGACGCCACCACTGCCCTTTGGCGGGCCGCGCGCGCGCTAAGACTGGGGGGCGTTTTCGCCCCCTCGGCCCGGGTATTTCTCCCGCGAGCCAGGTCCTAGGCCCCACCCCGGCGAAGGCCGGGGCCCAATTGGGAAGGCCGGGGTGATGGCGGGCAACGCAAAGTTGCCTCCGCCCCGCAATTGGGCCCCGGGGTGGGCTCAAAGAATGCGACAGGTCAAAGAAAAGGGCCGCCTCCCTTAGCGGGAAGCGACCCTCTATCTTCACCCGCGCCGCGGCAAAGCCGCGTCGTCGGACGTCGCTGAAGCGACGCCGGCCGAGCTTGGATGGGGTGACGCCGTCAGGCGTCGCCCCATCCTGCGCTCAGAACCGGAACGCGGCCGTTGCGCGCAGGCTGTGCCAGCGGAAATTGTCGTCGCTGCGACGGAAATCGGTACCGGTCGTGTTCGGCGCGAGCACGAACGGGTTGGTCGCAGGCTGCGTGCCCTGCGTCACGCGGACGCGGAAGTCGTCGTCCTGGTACTGATGGAACATATATTCCATGCCGACCGAGATGTTCGGCGTGACCTTCTGCTCAATGCCGCCGCCGCCGAGGATGCCGAACTGCTGGCGCTTGCCGCTCTGCTGATAGGCGTTGCCCGTGTTCGTGCTGTAGAAGTCCCGGTCGATCTTGGCATAGCCCGCACCGAACGTGCCGTAGAACAGCGTGGTGTTGACCGCATAGCCGGCGCGGCCACGGATCGACGCTTCCCAATCGACGCTGCGCGTCATGACGTAGCTGGCAGGGGTCGTCGAAAACGCGGTCACGCTGTCGGTGATCTCGCTCTTGCCGAATTCGCCGACGACGCCGACGACGATGTTGCCACGCTGCGTGTCCATGCCGACGCGGCCGTAATAGGCGGCGCCGTCCTTGTCCTTGCGGCAGCCGCCGCCGCCGGCGAGCGTCGTCGCGCGCGTCGCACCGTTGCAGAAGCCGCTGCTGAACGCGTTTGCGCCGGCAGCCGTCGTCACGGTGTCGCCGAACCGGCCGTCGAGGTTGCGATCGAACAGGATCGACGAGCCGGCATCGTTCGGCTGGACGTCATAGCCACCCGCTGCGCCGATATAGATGCCGCTGAACGGCGCGTCCTCGGTGGTCTCCTGCGCAAAGGCGGGGGACGCGATCAGGCCGAGAGCGGCCGCGCCGGCAAGTGCGGCGTAGAAGGAAGTGCGCATGTAAACTCCGGGATTGTTTATCTAAACCAATTTAGGAACGGGCCGTCCCGGGAAATATATCCCTCCAGATGACGCGAACATGACAGAAAGTTCATGGTGTGGCTTTCGCGCAACAGCGCTGATCGCTTGCGTGGATCGCCGGCTGCGCCATATACCGAGCCATGCCAGAAGACCTGCCAGAAGGCCTGTTCACGTCCCAGCCCAAGACCGCCCCGACCTATGATGCCTCTTCGATCGAGGTGCTCGAGGGGCTCGAACCCGTCCGCCGCCGCCCGGGCATGTATGTCGGCGGCACCGACGAGCGCGCGCTGCACCATCTCGCCGCCGAAGTGCTCGACAATGCGATGGACGAGGCGGTCGCGGGTCACGCGACGCGGATCGAGGTCACGCTCGAGCCCGGCAACCGCCTGACGATCGTCGACAATGGCCGCGGCATCCCGGTCGATCCGCATCCCAAATTCCCCGACAAGTCCGCGCTCGAGGTCATTCTCTCGACGCTGCATTCGGGCGGCAAGTTCGCGGGCAAGGCCTATGCGACCTCGGGCGGTCTGCACGGCGTTGGCATCAGCGTCGTCAACGCGCTGTCGTCGGACACGGTCGTCGAGGTCGCGCGCGACCGCCAGCTCTATCGCCAGCGCTTCGCCAAGGGGCAGACGCTTGGCCCGATCGAGCGGCTCGGCACCACCCCCAACCGCCGCGGCACCAGCGTCGCCTTCACCCCCGACACCGAGATCTTCGGCAATGAGCTCAACTTTAAGCCGCAGCGGCTGCACAAGCTCGTCCGCTCCAAGGCCTATCTGTTCGCGGGCGTCGAGATCCGCTGGCACTGCGCGCCCGAGCTGATCAGCGATGATACGCCCGCGCAGGCGGTGTTCCAGTTCCCCGGCGGGCTCGCCGACCATCTGCGCGACCAGGTCGCGGGCCGCGAATGCGCGACCGCGGACTTCTTCTCGGGCTCGCAGGATTTCCCGAGCGCGCACGGCGAGACGCAGGGCCGCGTCGAATGGGCGATCGCGTGGCCGCTGTGGAGCGACGGCTCGTACAGCTGGTATTGCAACACCATCCCGACCCCCGATGGCGGCACGCACGAACAGGGGCTGCGGCAGGCGCTGGTGCGCGGGCTTCGCGCGTTCGGCGATCTGGTCGGCAACAAGAAGACCAAGGATATCAGCGCGGACGACGTGATGATCGGCAGCGAGCTGATGCTGTCGGTGTTCATCCGCGAACCGCAGTTCCAGAGCCAGACCAAGGACCGGCTGACCAGCCCCGAGGCCGCGGGGCTCGTCGAAAAGGCGGTGCGCGACCATTTCGATCATTTCCTCAGCCACAACATGGACCGCGGCAAGGCGCTGCTGAACTATGTGCTCGAGCGGATGGACGAGCGCCTGCGTCGCAAGCAGGAACGCGACGTCAAGCGCAAGACCGCAACGTCTGCGCGCAAATTACGCCTGCCCGGCAAGCTGACCGACTGTTCCGCCAACTCGCCCGAGGGCACCGAGCTGTTCATCGTCGAGGGCGACTCGGCTGGCGGCTCGGCGAAGCAGGCGCGCGATCGCAAGACGCAGGCGATCCTGCCGATCCGCGGCAAGATCCTCAACGTCGCGTCCGCGACCAGCGCGAAGATCTTCGCGAACCAGGAGATCGCCGACCTGACGCTCGCGCTCGGCTGCGGCACGCGAAAGGACTGCGTCGCGGACAATCTGCGCTACGAACGCGTCGTCATCATGACCGACGCCGATGTCGATGGCGCGCATATCGCGACGTTGCTGATGACGTTCTTCTTCCAGGAGATGCCCGACATCGTCCGCCGCGGGCACCTCTATCTCGCGCAGCCGCCGCTCTATCGCCTGACCGTCGGCACCAAGAGCGTCTATGCGCGCGACGACGCGCACCGCGCCGAACTCGAACGCACGGTGTTCAAGGGCAAGAAGGTCGATGTCGGCCGCTTCAAGGGGCTTGGCGAGATGAACCCCGGCCAGCTTCGTGAAACGACGATGGACCCCGCGACGCGCGGCATGCTCCGCATCACGCTTCCGCAGGAATATGAGGAACGCGCAGGGGTGAAGGATCTCGTCGACCGCCTGATGGGCAACAACCCCGCGCACCGCTTCGCCTTCATCCAGGAGAATGCCGGCCGGCTCGACGAGGAAGCGATCGACGCGTGATCGTTGGAGCAGCGGGGGCGGTCCGATCGCCGCCCCGCTGCCCCCGGATCACTGCCCCCGGATCACTGCCCCCGGATCACTGCCCCCGGATCACTGCCGGTGCGCGACCATCGTCGAGGTCTTCCCGAACTTCAGGTCGTTGACCGCGCTGGTCATCGTCGTGCCGTCGGGCGACAGCGACATGGTGTAGGTGCCGATCGGCACGTCGCCCTCATAGTCCGTCTCGACCAGCGTCGTCGGTCCGGTCTGTTTCAGCGCGACCTTCGTCCACCCCGGGTCGCCGGTCACCGCCGCCGCTGGGCCGTCGATCGTCGCGACATAGGATATGCCGGTCGGCGTCGAGAAGGTCATGGTCTTGCCCTCCTGCGCGAAGGTGAAGACGAGGCCCGTGTCGGACACCTGCGTATCGGTGGTTTCGCGCCACGCGCCCGATAACGCATGCGCGCCCGGCGGGGCAGGCGCAACGCGTGCGTTGACCGTCGTCCCCGTCACCTCGACGCCGCTCGGGGCGGTGCGGTCGACAAAGGCGGACGACGAACTCTGCCCGTCCGCGGCCAGCGTCACCGTCGCCTCGGCGACCGTTTTGCCGCCCTTCCGGAACGCCCGCTTGATCGTCGTCGCATCGACCACGGCAACCGACGCGGCGTCATAATAGGGGTTGCCGGCGATCGGGTGAAACGCGCCATCGGCGGGGAATTTGAGCGCGGGCTTGCACGTCGTGCAGCTGAAGATGCCCGCCTGAACGAGGACGATCGAGGGTTTCTCCGCGGGTTTGCCCGCCCTTACGTCTCCTTTCCAGGTGCCGTCGAACACCCCCTTGGCAAGCGCGGGGGTGGTAGCAAGGGCCGTGGCCAGCAGCAGGGCCAGGCCGGTCGCAAAGCGTTTCATCCGTCAACCTCCTCTCGATGGGGACGCGACTCGACTCGGGCGGGCGCGTTTGCGACGTCGGACCGGGCCGGCGCGAAGACTGCGCGCGCCGCCGGGGTGCCGCAAGCGACGTCGGCGTCTTGGTACGGATAGGACAGAGCAGCGCACGTCGCCCGCGGTGTTGACGCCCATCCCCCGTCACCGGTATTAGGCGCCTCCGGGGCGGTCCATCACGGGCCGCCCTTCTCGTTTCGAAGAGGAAGCGCCTGTGACCATCACCCCGCTCATGCCCGTCTACCCGCGGTGTGGCGTGCGTCCGGTCCGAGGCGAGGGCGCGTACCTCTTCGGTGAGGACGGCCAGCAATATCTCGATTTCGCCAGCGGCATCGCGGTCAACGCGCTCGGCCATGGCCATCCGCATCTGACCAAGGCGATCGCCGACCAGGCCGCCACGCTGATGCACGTGTCGAACCTGTACGGCAGCCCGCAGGGCGAGCATCTCGCGCAGCGTCTCGTCGACAACACGTTCGCCGACACGGTGTTCTTCACCAACTCGGGTGCGGAAGCGGTCGAGTGCGCGATCAAGACCGCGCGGCGCTATCATTTCGCCAACGGCAATCCTGAGCGTCACACGCTGATCACGTTCGACACCGCGTTCCACGGCCGCACGCTTGGCGCCATCTCGGCGACCAACCAGGCGAAGATGCGTGACGGGTTCGAGCCGCTGCTGCCCGGATTCGCCTATGCCAAGTTCAACGATCTCGAGGGCGCGCTCGCGCTGATCGACGATAACACCGCGGGCTTCCTGGTCGAGCCGATCCAGGGCGAGGGCGGTATCCGCCAGGCGAGCCCCGAATTCCTCCAGGGGCTGCGGAAAGCGTGCGACGAGCACGGGCTGCTGCTCGTTCTCGACGAGGTCCAGTGCGGCTATGGCCGGACGGGCAAGTTCTTCGCGCATGAACTGTACGGCATCACCCCCGACATCATGTCGGTCGCCAAGGGCATTGGCGGCGGCTTCCCGCTCGGCGCGTGCCTCGCGACCGAGGAGGCGGCCAAGGGCATGGTCGCGGGCACGCATGGCTCGACCTATGGCGGCAACCCGCTCGCGATGGCGGCGGGCGAGGCGATCCTCGACGTGATCCTCGAGGACGGGTTCCTCGACAACGTGACCGCGATGGGCGACCGGTTGCGGCAGGGGCTCGAGCAGATGATCCCCAACCACGATCACCTGTTCGACAGCGTCCGCGGCACCGGGCTGATGCTCGGGCTCAAGCTCAAGAGCGACAGCCGCGCGTTCGTCGCGTTCGCGCGCGATCATCACAATCTGCTGCTGGTGTCGGCGGGCGAGAACGTCATTCGCATCCTGCCGCCGCTGGTGATCGACGAGAACCACATCGCCGAGTGCATCGACAAGCTGTCGACCGCCGCGCGCGTCTATGTGCCCGCCGCCGACGATTGATCATCTACTCCTCCCCCAGCGGGGGAGGGGGCCAGTACAGCTGGTGGAGGGGTGTCGCCCCCAGTGAGCGTGGAGACCCATCCACGCTTCGCTGCGCGAGCGGTCCCCCTTTCCTTGCAGGGGAAGATTTTATGACCCGCCATTTCCTGAACCTCACCGACGCCGGCGCTGACGGTATCGCCGCGATGCTTGCCGACGCGCTTGATCGCAAGGCCGCGCGCGCGGGCTTCCCCAAGGGCCGCGCCGATGCCGATGCGCCGCTTGCCGGCCATACGTTGGCGATGGTGTTCGAGAAGAACTCGACGCGGACGCGTTTCTCGTTCGACATGGCGATCCGCCAGCTCGGCGGCACCTCGATCGTGTCCGACGCGGGTTCGATGCAGCTCGGCCGCGGCGAGTCGGTCGCCGATACCGCGCGCATCCTGTCGGGCTATGTCGACGCGATCATGATCCGCACCGACGATCACGCCAAGATCGAGGAGATGGCGCATTATGCCAGCGTCCCGGTCATCAACGGCCTGACCGACGCGTCGCACCCGTGCCAGATCATGGCCGACCTGCTGACGATCATCGAGTGCGGCAAGGCGCTGCCCGGCCTCAAGGTCGCGTGGCTCGGCGACGGCAACAACGTGCTCGCCTCGATCGTCGAGGCGGCGGGGCTGATGCAGTTCGACGTCGTCGCCGCGTGTCCGCAAGGGTATCAGCCGACCGACACGGACGTCGCGCTTGGCAAGGGCCGCGCGCGTGTCGTCGCGTCGCCGCAAGAGGCGGTCGAGGGGGCGGACATCATCGTCACCGACACCTGGATCTCGATGGGGCAGGCACATGCCGAGACCAAGCTGAAGGCGCTGACGCCGTATCAGGTCGACGCGGCGCTGATGGCGCGCGCCCGGCCCGACGCGAAGTTCCTCCACTGCCTCCCCGCGCATCGCGGCGAGGAGGTCACGCCCGAGGTGATCGACGGCCCGCAGTCGCTGATCTGGCAGGAGGCCGAAAACCGCCTCCACGCGCAGAAATCCGTGCTGCGCTGGTGCTTCGGCCAGATCGGTTGAAGGGGCGGGGCGAGCTCCCCATTTCCACCCTTCGCCTGCCCGTCATCCCAGCGCACGCTGGGATCTCCCGATAACGGAGAATGCCCTTGCGGCACGAGATCCCAGCGTTCGCTGGGATGACGGTCGGCGTTGTGATGACGAGGTGAAGCTTTGAACGACCCCAACATGACCGATCTCGACCGCGCGCTGGCGTTCGCGATTCCCGCCCGCAGCGCCCGCGGCCGTGTCGTCCGCCTCGGCACCGCACTCGACGAGGTGCTCGCAGCGCACGCCTATCCGCCCGCGATCGAGAAGCTGCTCGCCGAGGCGCTGACGCTTGCCGCGCTGATCGGCTCGACGCTGAAGGATTCGAGCGGCCAGCTGACGATGCAGACGCGCACCGACAATGGCGTCGTCCAGCTGCTGGTCTGCGATTATCGCGGCGGCGAAGTCCGCGGATACATCGAATATGACGCCGCCAAGCTCGCTGAAGTCCCAACCGACCCAAGCCTGTTCGCGCTGTTCGGCGCGGGCTATCTCGCCATCACCTTCGACATGGCGAGCAGCAACGAGCGTTACCAGGGCATCGTCCCGCTCGACGGCGACACGCTGTCGCAGGCGGCGCAGAGCTATTTCACGCAGTCCGAACAGATCCCGACGATGGTCCGCACCGGCATGGCCAAGGGCCCCGACGGTCGCTGCGTCGCGGGCGGGCTGTTCCTCCAGCACCTTCCCGAAGGCGAGGACGGGCGCGAGCGGCTGCATACCAAGCTCGACCATCCCGAATGGGAGCATGTCGCCACGCTCGGCAACACGATGGGCGCGGACGAACTCACCGACGCGGCGCTCCCGCTCGAGACGCTCGTGTGGCGGCTGTTCAACGAGGAGGAGGACGTCCGCATTCTCGCGGACATTCCGATCATGCGCGGCTGCCGCTGCGATCCCGACTATATCAAGGGCGTGATCGCGAAGTTCCCGCTGGACGAGCGCCGGTCGATGGCGGACGAAACCGGCTTCATCCAGGTCGACTGTGCGTTCTGCGCGAAGAAATTTCCGGTCCCTGTGGATGCCTGAAACGTGGCCTCGTTAACGCGGCCTTCACCTTGCGGCGGTATCGGTCTCCTCGTGCTTTACAGGTTTCAGCACGTTTCTCCCTTGAGGCGCTGCAAGCGCCAACCTCAGGGCCGCCTTCGGGCGGCCCTTTCTTTTTGCCGCGGTCTGGCCTAGCGCGTCGCGCATCATGACATCTCCTGCTCCCCTAGCGGTCGCCCTCGTCTCGGGTGGCCTCGACTCGATGGTTTCCGCAGCGATGCTGCGTGACTCCGGGCGCCGCCTCCTCGCGCTGTCGTTCGACTACAACCAGCGCCACCGCATCGAGCTCGATGCCGCCCGCAACGTCGCCACCGCGCTCGGCGCCGAACGCCATATCGTCCTTCCGATGGACCTGTCGGCGTTTGGCGGCTCGGCGCTGACCGCCGATATCGCCGTTCCCAAGGACGGCCTCGGCACCGAGGACGGCGGCGGCATCCCCGTCACCTACGTGCCGGCGCGCAACACGATCTTCCTCAGCCTCGCGCTCGGCTGGGCCGAGGCGGCGGGCGCGCGCGACATCTATATCGGCGTCAACGCGCTCGATTATTCGGGCTATCCCGATTGCCGTCCGGAATTCATCGCCGCGTTCGAAGGCCTCGCCGAACTCGCGACCAAGGCCGGCGTCGAGGGCGACCCGTTCCGCATCCAGGCGCCGCTCCAGCACATGACCAAGGCGGATATCGTCCGCGAGGGCACGCGGCTCGGGCTCGATCTCGGGCTCAGCTGGTCGTGCTACGATCCGGCCCCCGACGGCAGGCATTGCGGCGAGTGCGACAGCTGTCGCCTCCGGTCGCGTGGTTTCGACGAGGCGGGGATCGCCGATCCCACGCTCTACGCCGTGAAGCCCGTCTGACGATGAGCTATGCGGTCAAGGAGATGTTCCTGACGCTGCAGGGCGAGGGTGTGAATGCCGGGCGTCGCGCGGTGTTCGTGCGCTTTGCCGGCTGCAACCTCTGGTCGGGGCGCGAGCAGGACCGCAGCACCGCAGTATGTCGGTTCTGCGACACCGATTTCGTCGGCACCGACGGTCTTGGCGGCGGCAAGTTCGCCGATGCGCAGGCGCTTGCCGACGCGGTTTCGGGCTTCTGGGGTGCAGGCGAGCAGGACCGCTTCGTCGTGCTGACCGGGGGCGAGCCGATGCTCCAGATCGACGATGCGATCGTCGACGCGCTCCACGCCGCGGGCTTCAGGATCGCGATCGAAAGCAACGGCACGCTCCCGGTCCACCCCGGGATCGACTGGGTCTGCATCAGTCCGAAGGCGGGCAGCATCGTCGTCCAGCGCAGCGGTGACGAGTTGAAGCTGGTCTGGCCGCAGCCCGGCACCGACATCGCCGACGTGGAGCGCTGGGACTTCGCCAACCTGCTGCTCCAGCCACTCGACGACCCGCAGGCAGATGCGAACCGCGACGCGTGCGTCGCGCTGGTGATGGAACGCCCGCAATGGCGGCTGTCGCTCCAGACGCACAAGATGCTGGGTCTGCGCTAGACCGGCGCTTGCGCGTCACGTCCTCCCGACGAACGTCAGGACCCATGAAAAAGCCCCCCGGCCCATCGGGACCGGGGGGCGTCATGCTCAGCGGTTGGCGATGCCCACGCCCACCGCGGGCGGCCAATCCTGTGCGCCGCACTTCTTGGCAACCCATTCGGCCTTCTTGTTCCAGCAGATCGCATCGAGCCGCGGCATCTTGACGCGGTCGCGCCCGATATAGCGCGGGAAGCGCTGCTCGCCCCACGGGATCAGGCTGTTGCGCAGCTCGCGCGTGCGCGCCAGCGTCAGGTCGCCGAACTGGCCGCGCGGCGTGAACAGCGCGTCACGGCCGATCGACGCGGTGGTCTGGCAAAAGCCATATTGCGCCGCGACGGTCGCGAAGTTCGAATAGGTCCGCGTCCCGAACTGGTCGAGTGCGGCCTGTCCGGCCTTGACGCCCTTGGCCTTGTTGACGCGCAGGAAGTATTTGCTGATCGTGTCGAACGCGGTCTTGAGCTCGACGTCATGGTCGTCGAGGATCGCGTTATAGTTCGACACGGTCAGCAGCGTCGGCTCGAACTGGCATTGCAGCGCCGCGACGTTCAGCGCCGCGCGCATGTGCCAGACCATCGCCGCACGGCGTTCCGCGGGGGTCGCGTCGGGCATCGCCTGGCCGAGATCCGCCTCGTCGCCCGTGACGGCGGGTGCCGAAAAATCACGGGACTGCAGAAAAAACTGGGCGGAAGCGGGCTGTGCCAGCGCCATTCCCCCCGTCGCCGCGCAAAGCGCCAGCGCAGTACGCACCATCTTCATTCCCAACTCCCCGGGCATTCGCTGCCGGCGATTCTAGAGCGTTTCGCGGCAACTCCCAACTGTTTTCGAGGGGTTGGAACCTTTCGACAGGCGCTTCGTGACGCCTCTCGCGTCGCTTTTTCGTCGCAACCGAAACGAGCAGCGGTCGCGGATGTCCCGTCCGATCGCCGGAATGACAAAGGGCCGCCCGGTTTCCCGGGCGGCCCTCCGCATCACGTCAATTTCCGAAACCGGAAATTACATCATGTTGTTGGTCATCATGGTGTCGTTCGACATCATCGTGTCGTTCGCCATCATGGTGTCGTTGGCCATCATGCCGTCGTTCATCGCACCGTCAACGGCGGTCATGTTGTCGGTCATCGTGTCCATGCCCTCGGTGGCATTCATGTCGGTGACCATCGTGTTGTCGGTCGTCTCGGTCTTCGGACCGCATGCCGAAACGGCGAGTGCTGCGCTGGCGATCAGCGAGCCGGTCAGAACCTTGGAGATGAGTGAACGCATTGGAAGCTCCCTAGATAGAGGATTTGGTAGCCCTGAAGGCCAGGTATATACCCAAATCGTGGTGGACATTAATCTGTTAAGGCCTGGCCCTCAAGCCTCGTTTTCTTGAGCCAAAGAAAGTGTTTCAAGGAACGTGCTGCGCGTCAACGCCAGGGCGGCATCAAAAGTTGCCATATCGCCACGAATGCCAAGCGCTTTCAGGCTCGTCACGGGAAATTCGGCGAGTCCGCAGGGGACGATTCCGCCGAAATGCGAGAGATCGGGGTCGATGTTGACGGCAAAGCCATGCAGCGTGACCCAGCGTTTGACGCGTACGCCGATCGCGCCGATCTTGGCTTCGCGGCCGCCGAGCGACGGGTCGCGCGTCCAGATTCCGACCCGACCCTCGACGGAGAACGCGTCCACGCCGAGTTCGCCGAGCGCTGCGATCACCCAGTCCTCAAGCGCGTGGACGAACCGGCGGACGTCGCGCCCCCGCCGGCCGAGGTCGAGCACGAGATAGCCGATCCGCTGACCGGGGCCGTGATAGGTATATTTGCCGCCGCGCCCCGTATCGAATACCGGAAAACGTGGATCGACCAGATCGACCGGATCGGCGCTGGTCCCCGCGGTGTAGACCGGGGGATGCTCGAGCAGCCAGATCAGCTCGCGTGCGTCCCCCGCGGTTACCGCGGCCGCGCGTGCCTCCATCTCCGCCAGCGACGCGGCGTAGGGGCTTAACCCCGCGCTCGTCCGCCATTCGATATCGCCCGGCAGGGTCGGCGAACCGGGCGTGGCCGGGGGCTGGGACGCATCGGGCGAACCGGGGGCGGTGCCAGGGGTGGGAGATATCGTCACCCGGCCCATCTGCGCATTCGAGGTGCGCGATGCAAGCGGGCCCGGTTTCCGGTGCAGCGCGTCCGCGATCGACACCGGTGGTCAAGGTCGGGAGGTTCGGCTAGTCCTCCGCGCTTATGGTCGATCGACCCGCGGCGACCGCGGACAGGTCGGCATGATGATGGCCCGGGGCTTTTGCTCGGGGCTGGGGGCCGGGCCTTGGGGCTCGGGCCTTGGGTTCGGATCGTGCGGGGGATCAGACAGATGGCGACAGACGGAACGACGGGGCGGCGGGTGACGATCGAGCGGGTCTGGGACCGGACGACCGAGGTGCTGAGCGGGCGCAGCGGCGTGATCGCGTCGGTCGCGTTTCTGACGCTGGTGCTGCCCCCGATCGTCAACGGCGCGCTGGTGCTGCTCGCGCCTCAGCCGCCCGCTGCGCAGCTGCTGACGTTCGTGGTCGGGATCGCGTCGGCGGTCCTCTCGATCTGGGGATCGCTCGCGATCCTGGCGCTGGCGACGCACCCGTCGACGGATCGATCCTCCGCCTATCGGCAGGCGACCGCGCGCCTGCTGCCGACGATCGGCGTCTCGCTGGAAATCGGCGTCATCGCGCTGCTGCTGATGGCGCCGATCGTCATCGCGCTCGCCGCGACCGGGTTCGACTTCGCCGCCGCATCGGACGCGGCGAACGCCAACACGCCGCAGTCGATGCCGTCGCTCGCGCCGGGCGTGGCGATCTTCATCGTCCTGTACGGGCTCGCGCTGATCATTCTCGCCTTCTGGGCCAGTGCGCGGCTGATGCTCGTCACCGCCGTGGTGCTCAACGAGCGGCTCGGCCTTGGCGCGATCCGTCGTGCGATCGCGCTGAGCCGGGGGCTGACATGGCGGCTTGTCGGCGTCCTGCTGCTGTTCGCGATCGTGTTCGGCGTCGCGACCTTCGCCGCGCAGGCGGTCGTCGGCCTCGTGTTCCGGCTGATCCTTGGCGGCGAACAGGTCGCGACCGCGCTTTTCCTTGCGGGCATTGCGGGCGCATTCGTCAGTGCAGCGTTGATGGCGCTTGCCTATGTCTTCACCGCCCAACTGTATGTCGCCACACGAGAGAAGCCGACCGCCGAATGAAAATCGACTTTGCCGGGGTCCTGAAGGACGCCTGGACCCTGTTCAAGCGGGACCGCGATCTGCTGGTGCGGATCGTCGGACCGTTCCTGTTCCTGCCGGCCTTCGCGCTGGCGCTGGTGGTTCCCGACCCGCCCATGCCCGAAGCGGATGCGCGCGGCGACGAGACGCAGGCGCTGGCCTGGGCCGAAGCCGTCACCGACTGGGCCGGGACGAACGGCGGCTGGTATTGCCTGGCCTATGCGCTGAGCTTCTTCGGGATGGCGCTCGTCTATGCGCTGTATCTCGACCGCGACCGCGTCGACGTGCTGACCGCGTTGAAGCGGTGCGGCGCAATCCTGCCGCGCTATCTGCTGGCGATGATCCTCGTCTCGCTGCCCGCGGGGGCGGGGTTGCTGCTCTATGCGCTGCCCGGCCTGTATATTCTCGGGCGGACGATGCTGACCGGGCCCGTGCTGGTCAGCGAGGGGCCGATCGGCGCGTTCGCCGCGATCCGTCGCAGCCTGTCGCTGACGCGTGGCGCAGGGCTGCAGCTCATGTCGCTTTCGGCGTTCAGCTATCTCAGTGGCTGGCTGCTCGGCGCGCCCTTCATGGCGCTCGACCGAGCGATGCGCGCGAGCGGGCAGGGTAATCCCATAGCGATCGCGCTGGTCGATGCAGGGGCGGCGGTCGCGGCGACCGCGTCGGGGATCGCGACCGCACTGATCGCCGTGTCGGTCTATCGCCGGCTGTATCGTTAGGCGAGCAGCGGGATCTGCGGCGCGGCGTCGCGCGGCAGGACGCCGCTGGTGCGCGGGTCGGGGAACGTCTCGATCGTCCGCTTGATCGCGACGAACCCCTGCGCCCGGTAGAAGCCGAGCGCGCCGGGATGGTCGAGCGTACAGGTGTGCAGCCACACCCGCTCGACGCCCTTGTTCCACGAGCGCGCCAGCGTTTCGGCCATCAGCCACCGGCCATGGCCCTGGCCGGCAAGCTCGGGCACCAGCCCGAAATACGAAATCTCGCACGCGGCGGGCTGGCGGAAATCGAGTTCGACCATCCCGACCTCGATCCCCGCCGGATCGGTCACCGCGTGGACCTGGATCAGCGGGTCGTCGAGGATCGCCGACAGCGCCGGTTCGGCCATCACCAGCCGGGAGTACCACAGCCACGGCGCACCGACGCGCGCGAACAGCGTGCGATAGCGGTCGATCGCCGGGCGCTCCCAGCGCACCAGCCGGAAGCGCGACCCCGGGATTGGCCGAAGCGGCGGCCTCCGCCGCATCTCGAGCGTGGTGACGATCGTCGCCAGCACGTCGTTCGCGACGGGGATCAGCGCCACCGCGTCAGGCGCCCGTCACGACCATGTCGCGCGCGGCGGCAGGCTCATCAGGATCGCGTCGATATTGCCGCCCGTCTTCAGCCCGAACAGCGTCCCGCGGTCATAGACCAGGTTGAATTCGGCATAGCGCCCACGCCACTCGAGCATCGCGGCCTCTTCCGCCGGGGTGAAGGGCGTTGCCATCCGCCGCCGCACGATCCGCGGATAGGCGTCGAGAAACGCCTCGCCGACATCGCGCGTGAACGCGAAATTCGCGTCGAAATCGCCATCGAGATGATCGAAGAAGATCCCGCCGGCACCGCGTTCGACCTTGCGATGCGGGATGTAGAAATAGGTTTCGGCCCAGTCCCTGAACCGCGGATAATAAGCGGGGTCGTGCGCGTCGCACGCCGCCTTCATCGTCGCGTGGAAATCGGCGGTGTCCTCGGCGATCGGCAGCGGCGGGTTGAGGTCGCCGCCGCCGCCGAACCACCGCTTGGTGGTGTTGAGAAAGCGGCAGTTCATGTGCACCGCAGGCACGTGCGGGTTCGCCATGTGCGCGACCAGGCTGATCCCGGTCGCGAAGAAACGCGGATCGTCGCCCGCGCCGTGGATCGACTTGGCGAACTCGCCCTCGAACGTGCCGCCGACGGTCGAGACGTTGACGCCGACCTTCTCGAACACGCGCCCCTTCATCACGCCCATCACGCCGCCGCCGCCCGGCCCGCCCGACGGATCGACCCGGTCCCACGGCGTATAGGCGAACGCGGCATCGGAGCCCGCCTCGCGCTCGATCGCCTCGAACGCCGCGCAGATGCGGTCGCGCAGCGATTCGAACCAGTGGCGGGCGGCGGCTTGCTGGGGGTCGAGTTCGATCATGGCGCCATCCCTACCCGATCTGGAACGGGGCGGGGAGGGGGGCCGTTAATAGGCAAACGGCGCTCATCACAGTCCCCCGTCATCCTGACGAAAGTCAGGACCCAGAACCACAAACGGCGGCGCGCGTTACCCTGGGTCCTGACTTTCGTCAGGATGACGGGGGCGGGAACCACCCCCTAGGCCGGCCAGCCGTCGGTCTGTCGCAAGGCCTCTGCCGCGACGATCGCGGTCGCCACCGAGATGTTCATCGAGCGAAGCCCCGGCCGCATCGGGATCACCACGCGGACGTCGGCGCGCGCATGCACGTCGTCGGGGACGCCCTTGCCTTCGCTGCCCATCAGCAGGACGTCGTCCGCACGGAACGCCGCCGCGTCGAGCCGCACCGCACCCTTGGTCGTCAGCAGCACGATCCGCCCGCTGACCTGTCCCAGGAACGCGTCCCAGTCGACGTGCCGGACGACGTCGACCGCGCCGACATAATCCATCCCGGACCGCGCCACCGCCTTTTCGCTCCACGTGAATCCCATCGGTTCGATCAGGTCGACCCCCAATCCGAGGCACGCGGCGGTCCGCAGAATTGCGCCGACATTGCCGGCGATATCAGGCTGGTAGAGGGCGATACGCATGGCCGGGTCACTAGCGGGAAACCCCGCCGGGTCAAAATGCTGTTGGCAAAGCGGGCTTGCGCCGTCTATCACCGCCCCTGCCTCCGTGGGGACGGTCAGGCATGGTGGGCACACGGTTCGAACGAACGCGTTGCCCGCGGTGCCCACGATATAAGAACGTATAGGGCGAGATGAATGGCTGCAGTCGACGACATGGTTCCTCCAGGCGAAACGCCAGAACCCTTCGAAGAGGCGGCTCACGACCCACGCCGTCGTGATTTTATCAACATTGCCGCGGTCTCCTTTGCCGGCGTCGGTGCGGTCGCGATCGTCCTGCCGCTCATCAACCAGATGAACCCGTCCGCGGACGTGCTCGCGCAGTCGACCACCGAAATCGACCTGTCGAAGATCCTGCCCGGCCAGGCGATCAAGACGTCGTTCCGCAAGCAGCCGCTATTCGTGCGCAACCTGACGCCGAAGGAAATCACCGAGGCCGACGCGGTCGACGTCTCGACGCTGCGCGATCCGCAGACGCTCGAGGAGCGCACCAAGGCGGGCAAGAAGAACTGGCTGATCACGCTGGGCGTCTGCACGCATCTCGGCTGCGTCCCGCTCGGCGCGGGCGAGGGCGAGAACAAGGGCCCGTTCGGCGGCTATTTCTGCCCGTGCCACGGCTCGGCCTACGACACCGCCGCGCGCATCCGCAAAGGCCCTGCACCGACCAACCTCCACGTGCCGGACTATGCCTTCAACTCCGACACCGTCGTCACGGTAGGCTGAGGAAAACGACATGAGCTTTCCCTGGGCCAAGCAATACGAACCGAAGCTGCCGCTGACGCGGTGGCTGGATGAGCGGCTTCCCGTTCCCCGGCTCGTCTACAACTCGCTCGGCGGCGGTTATCCCGTTCCGCGCAACCTCAATTATTTCTGGAACTTCGGCGTCCTCGCCGGCGCCGCACTGGCGATCCAGATCGTCACGGGCATTGTGCTCGCGATGCATTATGCCGCCAACGGCACGGTCGCGTTCGACTCGGTCGAAAGCATCATGCGCGACGTCAATGCGGGCTGGTTCCTGCGCTATGCGCACGCCAACGGCGCGTCGATGTTCTTCATCGTCGTGTACACGCACATCTTCCGCGGGCTCTATTACGGCTCGTATAAGGCCCCGCGCGAGATGGTGTGGCTGCTCGGCGTCACGATCTTCCTGCTGATGATGGCGACCGCGTTCATGGGCTATGTGCTTCCCTGGGGGCAGATGAGCTTCTGGGGCGCGCAGGTCATCACCGGGTTCTTCTCGGCGATCCCGCTCGTCGGCGACACCATCCGCATCTGGCTGCTTGGCGGATTCGCGCCGGACAACGCCGCGCTCAACCGCTTCTTCTCGCTGCATTATCTGCTGCCGTTCGTGATCGCGGGCGTCATCATCCTGCACATCTGGGCGCTGCACATCCCGGGCTCGAACAACCCGACCGGCGTCGATGTGAAGGGCGAGCAGGACACCGTCCCGTTCCACCCCTATTACACCGCGAAGGACGGCTTCGGGCTCGGCATCTTCCTGCTCGTGTTCGCCGGCCTGCTGTTCTTCTTCCCGAACTATCTCGGCCACCCGGACAACTACATCCCGGCGAACCCGCTCTCGACGCCCGCGCACATCGTCCCCGAATGGTATTTCTGGCCGTTCTACGCGATCCTGCGCGCCTTCACCGCGGACTTCATCCTGCCAGCGAAGCTGTGGGGCGTGCTGGCGATGTTCGGCTCTATCCTGCTGCTGTTCTTCCTGCCCTGGCTCGACAATTCGCCGGTGCGGTCGAACAATTATCGTCCCAAGGCGCGGATCGCGTTCTGGGTGCTGGTCGTCGACATCCTGGTGCTCGGCTATTGCGGCGGCGCACCGGCGACGGCGTTCTACGTGATCCTCAGCCAGATCTGCGCAGCCTATTATTTCGCGCATTTCCTGATCATCCTGCCGCTGATCTCGCGGTCGGAGCGGCCCCGGCCGCTTCCCAACTCGATCACCGAGGCGGTTCTGAAGAAGCGTGGCGGCACCAGCCCTGCCCATACCGCGCTCGCGACGAACCCCGCGAACTGAAACGGACTAGAGGACACACACATGGTTCGTCTCATCGCATCCCTCGTCGGCGCGGCCTTCGTCCTGGTGCTCGGTATCGCGCTGTTCGGCAGCGTCTCCGGGGCCATCACGGATCCGGCGGCCCCGACGGCCGAGAGTGAATATCACCACCATCCCAAGGAGCTCGACATCGCGTCGAACGGCGTGTTCGGTCGCTTCGACCGCCGTCAGCTCCAGCGCGGGTTCCAGGTCTACAAGGAGGTCTGTGCGGCCTGTCATTCGCTGCGGCTGGTGGCGTTCCGCGACCTGCAGAAGATCGGCTATACCGAGCCCGAGGTTAAGGCGATCGCCAGCCAGTGGGTGATCGAACAGCCGTCGATCAATCCCGAGACGGGCGAGGCGGCAACACGCAAGAACATCCCGTCGGATCGTTTCCCGTCGCCGTTCGCCAACGAGGTCGCCGCGCGCGCCGCGAACAACAACGCGCTGCCGCCCGATCTCTCGCTGATGACCAAGGCGCGTCACGACGGCGGTGCCTATGTCCATTCGCTGCTGACCGGCTATCAGGCACAGCCCGCCAAGCTGCTCCAGGAGTTCCCGGATGCCAAGACGCCCGAGGGACTGCACTACAACCCGTATTTCGCGAACCTCAACATCGCGATGCCGCCGCCGCTGACGTCGGATGGTCAGGTGACCTATGCGGACGGGACGAAGCCGACCGTGGATCAGATGTCGACGGACGTGTCGGCCTTCCTGACCTGGACCGCCGAGCCCAATCTCGAGGCACGCCATGCCGCCGGGTTCGCGTCGATCATCTTCATCCTGATCTTCTGCGGCCTCGCCTGGGGCGCGTACCAGAACGTCTGGCGCGACGTGAAACATTGATCGCACGGCTCGCCGTCGTGTGGGTCGGGTGACTTCTGGACCAAGGTTCGAACGGCGGATCCGGCAAGGCCGGGTCCGCCGTTCTGCTGTGCGGGCCCTGTGAATGTGGAGATGCGTTGGGCGGCGGGCTCCCGCAAATCAGCGTGGCGGGGGCGATACTTGACAGCGACGCCCGCCCTGTTGCCGGGTCAGAAGCGCCCTATGCGCTCAGGGAGCCAATCCCACCCCCACGCCGTCATCCTGACGGAAGTCAGGATCCAGAGTAAAGCAGCGCCGCCGCCCGTGATCCTGGATCCTGACTTTCGTCAGGATGACGGACGGGGGGAGGGCGGGATCGAATTCCCGTTGCTCTCGAACGCGTGCTCACGACCGCACATGACCGACCGAAATCACACCCCCCACCAAGCCCATCGCAACCGCGCCCCCCGACGGCCGTCAGCACCGGTTCATGGAACCTGCGGTATGCCGACCGGGTTATACGACGAATGGCGGCGCGTTGGGTCCGCTCTCCACGTATGGGAGATTTCTCATGTTCTTCAAACGCATAGGCTTGGTCAGCCTGACCATCGGACTCGGACTTGGCGTCGCCGGCTGCACGGATGGCTATGGATATGGCGGCGGCGGTATCGGGTACGCCAGCGATCCCTATTACGGCTATGACGACGGGTTCGGCGGCTTCGGCGGCGGGTACGGGGGCGGGTATGGCGCAGGCTATGCCGGCGTCGGACTCGGCTCCTATTATGGCTGGTCCAACGGCTATTATTATCCAGGGTCGGGTGCCTTCGTCTATGATCGGTACCGTCGCCCCCATCGCTGGAACGGCGCGCAGCAGCGCTATTGGCAGGGGCGTCGTGGCGACTATCGCGGCAACGGCAACTGGGGCGGGTTCGCCCGCGGCAACAGCCCGGCGGCGCGCGAATATCGCGGCGATCGGCGTGAGGCCAACCGCGATTTCCGTCGCGACCGGCGGGAGGACCGCGGCCAGGTGCGCAGCGGCCAGATCACGCCCGACCAGTACCGCGCAGAGCGTCGTGGCGCTCGCCAGGCGTATCGTGGCGAAGCGCGACAGGATCGCCGCGAATATCGCCAGAATCGCGGCAGCGCGCCGCGCTTTAACGGCTATCGCGGCGGTGGCCGCGGCGGTGGCGGCAACCCCTATGAGGGCATTCGCACGCCCAAATAAGTCCCAGACGATTTAGACTGCAGGCGCGTCCTTGGGGCGCGTCTGCACCAGCCCGTTCGACACGAACGTCATCACCATCACGTCGTCCTGGTTGAACACGCGCATCAGGCTTTTGTAGATTCCCATGTCCGGCCGGCTGGCGGACACGCGCTTTTCGAGGATCTCGGTTTCACAGCGCAGCGTGTCGCCTGGATAGACCGGCTTGAGCCATTTGAGCATGTCGATCCCGGGCGAGCCGAGCCCCGCCTGCCGGTTTGCCTTCAGATTCTCGACCACCATCGCCATCACCATCGCGCAGGTGTGCCAGCCGCTCGCCGACAGCCGCCCGAAATGCGTCTGCGCCGCCGCCTCGTCGGACAGGTGAAAGGGCTGCGGATCATATTTCGCGGCGAAGGCGGTGACCTCCTCGCGCGTCACCGCATAATGGCCGAACGACGCGGTCGCGCCGACCGAGATATCCTCGTAATACTGCATGCCGCCGCTCCTCACCGCTTCCGCACGTTGTGAAAGCGCAGGCTGCTGCCGTCCAGCCCCTGCTTCGCGGGCAGTCCGACGAGATCGCGAAGCAGCGGCGCGACCGCGACATTGTCGAAGCTCGCCAGCGTCTTGCCGCGCGCAAAACCGGGCCCGTTGGCGATGAACACCGCGCGCATCTCGGGCGCGAACGGGTCGAAGCCATGCGACCCACCGCTCGACACCTTGGTCGGCACGCTCTGCTCGACACGCCATCCCGTTTCGGCGAGACACAGATAGCCCGGGACACGCGGATTCCGGCCATAATGGAACCGCGCCGGGATCTCCGCCTTGCGCCAGCATTGCAGGTGATCGTGCGGCTTGAGCAGCCGCGCCTCGAGCGACGCTTCATGCCCGGGCACTGCGTTCAGGCTGGCATAGGCGCCCGTTTCGACCGTCCTGTAATCCGCCGCGTCGGCAATCTGGTCGAGCGCGACGACGCGTGTGCTGCTCGTCGCCGCCATGCCGTGATCCGCGACGATCACCAGGTTGGCGGTCTGGCCAAGACCCGCAAGGCCGTCGACGAGCATGCCGATGCTGGCGTCGACATCGGCGACCGCCTGGATCGTCGCGGCGGCGTCGGGGCCGTTGGCATGACCGACGCTGTCGACCGTGTCGAAATACAGCGTCACCAGCTTCGGCCGGATCGCGGCCGGACGCCGCAGCCAGTCGAGTACCGCGTTGACGCGCTGCGTGCCCGACACCTGCTGGTTGAACTGCTGCCAGTCCTGTGGGCGCGTGCCCCCCGCGATCGCGCCGTGACTGTCGGGCTTGGCGGTGCCGCCGACCGCGACATTGGCGCCGGGCCAGAACATCGTCGCGGTCCGGATGCCCGCGCGTTCCGCATCGACCCAGATCGGCGTGCTCTCGCTCCACCAGAACGGATCGTCGCTCGCCATCGTGAAGGTCTCGCCCGGACGCGCCGCGTCCTGCATCTTGTTGCCGACGATCCCGCTGCGATCGGGGCGCAGCCCGGTCACGAGCGTCCAGTGATTGGGAAAGGTGACGCTCGGAAACGACGGGCGCATGCTGGCAAAGACGCCGCCCGCCCGCAACCGGTTGAGATTGGGCGTCACGCCGCGGTCCAGATAGTCGGGGCGGAAGCCGTCGATCGACACGAGGATCGTGACCGGCGCCCGCGCGTCATCGCTGCGTTGCGCGACGGACGATGTCTGTCCGGTGGTACCCGGGGGCGCAGCGGCGGCGGTCGTGATCGGCGCGAGGGCAGGGGGCGTGCCGGGATAGGCGCACCCGGCAAGCGTCAGCGCGAGTGCCGAGAGCAGGATGATTCTCATGGCCATTCGTCCTGTGGGGAAGGTGACCGGCCCTAACCGCGACACGCGCGCCCGTCACCTTCCAATCCCCTGGAATCTGGTCGAATCCTTGCCGGGAGCTACAGGCCGACCGCGAACTTGCCAAACAGCGTCCAGCTGACCGGCGTGGCCCCGTACGCCGCCTTCAGCGCGGCGGGCTTGTCGTAGACCGCGACGGTCCCGCCCAGCGCCAGTCCGAGCGGCCCGATGATCGGCAGGCGATAGGCATAGCCTGCCTCCGCCTTCGTCACGCGGAACTTGACGTCGTGGAGCGGATCGTCGTGATCGGGGAAAAGCTCGTCATTGGCGACGTTCTCGACGCGCCCGAAGACGGCGTGCCGCGGCGTCAGCTCATAGGTCGCCTCCGCGAGAAACGCGCTCAGCTTCTCGCCCGGCACGCGGTCCTTCAGGCTGTAGGCGAAGGTCGTCGACAGCCCCGCGCGCGCATATTGGACGCTCGCGGTCGAGCGCTTCTCATCCTCGCCCGGATGCTGCGCCTCGGGTTCCTTCAGCCGACCGTGGCTGGCCTGCACCGCCCAATAGGGGGAGGGGGTCCAAGTGCCGCGGATGCTCCACGAATCGAGCCGCGGCGTCTCGATACCCCAGCGACGCTCGTCGGGTTCGCGTCCCTTGAACGCCGACGCTTCCAGCTGGAATGCCGGCGTCGCGTAGCCGGCGGTCACCACGCCATAGGTGATGTGCGTCGAATCGAACCAGTGGTGCGTGATCGGCGACATCGGCTGATAGCGCGCCGATCCGCGGTGCATGAACGCGCTCGGTCCCAGCGCAGGCTCGCCCACCGGCCCGCCATAGACGAAGACGGTCGCGCCGTTGCCCAGCCGGTAATCGAGCTTTGCGGCCAGCTCCATGAACAGGTCATGCGGATGCTGGCGATCGACCAGCGGGAGTCCGTTCGCGAGTTCGCCCGTCGCGAACAGGTTCGTATAGCCGCGCGCGCCCATCAGCGGTTCGAGGCTGTTCATCGCGCGCAGCTGGATATGGAAACGCTCGCCCAGATCGCGATCCGCCATCACCATCGCCATCGACTGCACGAACGCCTCGCGTCGGCCGCGCGGGCCGCCCTGGTCGGTCGCGACGCCCCAGGCATAGCCGTGCGCCATCAGCATCCACTCGCCGGCCTGTGTCATATAGCCGCGCATAGGCCCCTCGGCAGTCGGCAGCCGCGACGTCCCGCTCCCCTGGCCGTAGAATCCGGCGGACGTCCCCATCGCCATCCCCGCCATCGCCGAGCCCGCGGGCATCCTCGCCGACGCCGCATCGGACGCCGCGCGGTACGCCGGGTCCGCGATCATCGCATGGCCCATCGCTGCATGCGCCATCGACGCGTGCTCCGCCGCCATGCCGGGCATCGCGCCATGATCCATCCGCGAATGGTCCATGCCGGTCATCGGGTCGGGCGTCGCCGCCGGCGCCTGTGCGGCATGCCCCATCGCGCGATGGTCCATGGTCGCATGATCGACCGTCTCGCCCGACTCCGCCGCGTGCGTCGCGGGACGATCCGGCATCGTGTGCGGCTTCGCCGTCTCGGACGGGCTCTGTTTCGGCTTGGCATCGGGCATCGTCATGCCCCCCATCGGCATGGCATGCTGCGCCAGCGCGTCCGTTGGCATCGCGGCGAATCCTGCACCGCCGACAAGCAGCATCGTCCTCGCGGCACCAGCCGCGAGCAACCTCGATCGAACAATCATCAGAAATCCTTGGAAAAGCTTGAAAGTCGGTGTGCGTCGGCACCCGGCGATCAGCCCTCCCGCGGAGGCCGCAGGGCTGGCGCGACGCCCGCCCCTAGATCGAGCACGGCAGCCTGCTCGATCAGCAGCGGCCGCTCGTGCATCGGCCTGCCCTCGATCCGCGCGCCATTCCAGTTCGACGGCGGCACGCACCCGATGCAGCCATGCAGTGCGGTCGCCTTGCGCTCGGGCGACCCATGATCCGGCTGTGCGTCGGTCATGACGTGCGTCGGGGCCATGACCATGCCCGCCATGTCCATCGCCGCGGCATGCCCGCGCGGTGCAGGCGCGTCATGGCACGCTGCGGGCGCGACCGCAGGAAACGCAAACGCAGCAAGGAGGAGGGCCAGGATCAGGCGCGCGATCATCGGGTCGCTTTAGGCGCCGATGCGACCCACCACAACCTCCGAGCCTTTGGGGGAGCCAATGGCAGGGACGGCTGCGACGGTCGGGCCGTGGTCATGCTTGCCGCGGGGTCGCGGGCTTGCCGGACCGCCGCAAAGCGTCCAGCCTCCGCCAATGACGATCGCAGACCAGTCCGGACGACGCGAAGCGCGTACCCGCAACGCCGCCAAGATTTCGATCCGGTTCGGCAAGCGCGCGACGCTCGACGCGTCGGTCACGACCGCGGGCATGCTGTCGGCCGGCGCTCTGGTCTCCGCAATCCTCCTGTCGACCGCCGTCGTCGTCGCCGCCGCGGGCCGCACCGGGGCACGGCGCGCGCTCGCCGCGCCCGATCGCGACGCTGGCGATTGACCGCGATTGCTCTAGCCTGTGCATCCATCGTTCCGGAGTGACTCGTTCATGATCTTGTTTCCAGTCCTGCTTGCCCTTGCCGCGGCACCACAGGCGGCGGCCGCGATGCCCGCGCAGGCGGCGCCGACAAAGCCCGCGCAGGCGGAGCACGTCGCGATCCAGGCCGCGGACATCGATCGCAGCGCGACCTTCTATCACGAGGCGTTCGGGCTGCGCGTCATCCCGACGCCGCTGAAGAACCGGCGATGGCTCGACCTCGGAAACGGGCTCGCCCTGCACATTCTCGACGGACGCACCGCGCCCAAGCCGTCGAACCGGAACGAGCATCTCGCGCTCCACGTCGACGACCTTGCCACGGTGACCGCATGGCTCGACCAGCGCCATCTCGTCTGGACCGACCTCGCGGGGACGCAGCGGACGATGCAACTCCGCTTCGACGGCGTCCGGCAGATCTACGTGCAGGATCCCGACGGCTATTGGCTGGAAATCGGCGACTCGCGCGGCGTCCCGTCGAAATAGAGGCGTGTAGAGACCCGGTGCGAGGGGGCGCAGCGTCGGGGCCCCCACGTGCCGACCGTCGCGGCGATGACGAGAAGCGAACGCATGGTTGAGATACGCACGGAGAGACTTCTGCTGAGGCCCGCATCGATGGATGACGTGCCCGCGTTCCACGGTATCCTTAGCGATGCTGCAGCCATGCAGTTCTGGTCGACGCCCCCGCACCAGGACGAAGCGGAAACCCACGACTGGGTTGCCGCGATGATGGCGATCAGTCCGGGGAGCGGCGAGGACTTCGTCATCGAGCGGGACGGGCGGGTGATCGGGAAGCTGGGGCTGTTTCAGTTTCCCGAGATCGGCTTTATCCTGCACCGCGACACCTGGGGGCGCGGCTATGCACGCGAAGCGCTCACCCCCGTGCTCGACCGCGCCTTTTCGGTGCATGGTCTGGCGTGCGTCGAGGCGGACGTGGACCCGCGCAACGCGGCTTCGCTTCGGCTGTTGCACGGCGCCGGGTTCGAGGAGACGGGGCGTGCCTCTCGCACCTGGAACATCGGCGGCGCGTGGAGCGACAGCGTGTATCTCACGCTGCGAAATGGCCAACGCGACGTCGGTTAGCCATCCGCGCGGGTCGCGCCTCAGCTGTGCAGGAAGTGCATCACGTCGCCGTCATGGACGACATACGCCTTGCCCTCGGCGCGCAGCTTGCCTGCCTCGCGGGCCTTCGATTCCCCGCCCAGTGCGATGAAGTCGTCATACGCGATCGTCTCGGCGCGGATGAAGCCCTTTTCGAAATCGCCGTGGATCTCGCCCGCAGCCTGCGGCGCGGTCGCGCCCGCATGGACGGTCCAGGCGCGCGCCTCCTTCGGGCCGACCGTGAAGAAGGTCAGCAGCTGGAGCAGCTTGTACCCCGCGGTGATGACGCGCGCGAGGCCGGTCTCTTCCAGCCCCAGCTCGCCCAGGAACTCGCCGCGATCCTCGGCGGGCATCGTCGCGATCTCCGCCTCGATCGCCGCCGACACGACGACCGCCTCGGCGCCCTCGGCCGCGGCCTTTTCGAACACGCGCGCCGACAGCGCATTGCCGTTCGCGGCATCGCCCTCGTCGACGTTGCACACGTACAGCACGGGCTTGGCGGTCAGCAGCTGCGCCTGTGCGAACACGCGCGCCTCGTCCTCGTCCTTGGGTACCGTCAGCCGCGCGGGCTTGCCTTCGCGCAGCAGCTCGAGTGCCTGGCCGAGCACGGCCGCGCCGATCTTCGCCTCCTTGTCGCCCTGCATCCCCTTCTTGGCGAGGTTGGGGACGCGCTTCTCGAGGCTTTCGAGATCGCTGAGCATGAGTTCCGTTTCGACGGTCTCGGCATCGGCGATCGGGTCGACCTTGTTGTCGACATGAGTCACGTCGCCATTCTCGAAACAGCGCAGCACGTGGACGATCGCGTCGACCTCACGGATGTTGCCGAGGAACTGGTTGCCGAGCCCTTCGCCCTTCGACGCGCCGCGCACGAGGCCGGCGATGTCGACGAAGCCGAGCTGAGTCTCGATGATCTTCTGCGAGCCCGCGATCTTCGCCAGCGAGTCGAGCCGCTTGTCGGGCACGCCCACGTTACCGACGTTGGGCTCGATCGTGCAGAACGGATAGTTCGCCGCCTGCGCCGCGGCCGTCTGCGTCAGCGCGTTGAAGAGGGTGGACTTGCCGACGTTCGGCAGCCCCACGATGCCGCAGCGAAAACCCATGATATGCCCTTGGTATAAGAATGTGCGCCGCGCTTTAGGGCAGGGCGCCACGGAACGCCAGCATCAGGCCTGAGCCTTCGCCCTAACTCTCCCGTCATCCTGACGAAGGTCAGGATCCAGGGTCGCATGGGGCACCATCCGTAACTCTGGATCCTGACTTTCGTCAGGATGACGGAGTGCGCGACTGATCGACGTAACCGATTGCCGCAATGCAGCAAAATTATCATACCGTTCGGTAGATATCGGGGTCGTCGTGCGTATATCGCGTTCTGCCAGTCAGAATTTAGGAATAGCATGACCACCACCGCCAAGGGCTATGCCGCCCAGTCGCCCGAGACGCCGCTCGCACCGTTCAGCTTCGAGCGCCGCGCGCCGGGCAAGACCGACGTCGCGATCGACATCGCGTTCTGCGGCGTCTGCCACTCGGATCTCCACACCGCCAAGGGCGAGTGGGAAGGCACGCTGTACCCGTGCGTTCCCGGCCACGAGATCGTCGGGCGCGTCACCGCGGTCGGTGACGACGTCACCAAGTTCAAGGTCGGCGACATCGCCGGCGTCGGCTGCATGGTCGACAGCTGCGGCCAGTGCCCGTCGTGCACCGACGGCGAGGAGCAATATTGCGAGACGACCGGGTTCGTCGGCACGTATAACGGCCCCGATCCCGTGCTCGGCGGCCACACCTTCGGCGGTTATTCTGATCATATCGTCGTCGACGAAGGCTTCGTGCTCAAGGTCTCGCATCCCGAGGCCGATCTCGCCGCGGTCGCGCCTTTGCTCTGCGCCGGCATCACCACCTATTCGCCGCTCAAGCACTGGAAGGTCGGCCCCGGCCAGAAGGTCGGCATCGTCGGTCTCGGCGGTCTCGGCCACATGGGCGTCAAGATCGCCAACGCGATGGGCGCCGAGGTCTATGTCTTCTCGACCTCGCCGAACAAGCGTGACGATGCCAAGCGTCTGGGCGCGAAGGACCTGATCGTGTCGAAGGATGCCGATGCGATGGCGGAGCATGCGAACAGCTTCGACTTCATCCTCAACACCGTTGCCGCACCGCACAATCTCGACCCGTTCCTTGAGCTGCTCAAGCGCGACGGCACGATGACTTTGGTCGGCGTGCCCGCTGAGCCGCATCCGTCGCCCTCGGTCGGGAACCTGATCTTCCGCCGTCGCCAGCTGGCAGGCTCGCTGATCGGCGGGATCGCGGAGACGCAGGAAATGCTCGATTTCTGCAACGAGCATGGCCTGGTGTCGGACATCGAGATGATCCGCATGGATGAGATCGAGCCCGCGTATGACCGCATGGTCAAGAGCGACGTGAAGTACCGCTTCGTCATCGACATGGCGTCGATGCCGACGGCCTGATCGGGCAGGGGCGGCGCGCGTTGCGGGTGCCGCCCCTTCTCCGTCATCCTGACGAAAGTCAGGACCCAGGGTTACGAGCGCCTACGTTGCTTGGCTCTGGGTCCTGACTTTCGTCAGGATGACGGGGAGCGTGGGGGCCGCCTACCTCACCACCGATAGTTGAAACTGATGCTGATCCGCTCGCCCTTCGCAGCATTCGGCACGACCTCATGCCTGAGCCAGCTCTCCCAGAGAAACACGCTCCCCGGCTTCGGCACCGCATAGACGAACGTCCGCAGATCCTCCGGCGCATCGTCGAGCCGCGTCGGCGCCGCCATCATCATCGGCAGCCGCGGATCCTCCAGCTTCAGCGCACCCGCGCCCTCGGGAATCGTCACGTACATCGTCCCCGACACGACGCTGTGCGGATGGATATGCCCCGAATGCGCGCCGCCGGGCTTGAGGACGTTCACCCACAGGCTGTCGAGCTTCAATTTCCGCCCACCCAGATCGAACGCGCAGTCCTTCGCGAACGCCGCGACATGCTTGTTGAGCAACCGCACCAGATCGCCGAACCGCGGATCGCGCAGCGGCAAGTCGTTGAGCGACGCGTAGGACGTGTACCCACGATAGCCATGCGCCTTCGACCAGGCGACACCCGCGCGGTCCGCCTTGGACAGTTCGAGCGCCGCGTCCTCCAGCTCCTCGACCAGAGCATCGTCGCCGAGATCGGCCTCGTAGAACCGGGTGGCGAACAGCGAACGGGTGGTCATGGTTGCATCCTCACAGCGACATCATTCATGAAGCGGACGTCGTCGCCCGCCGCCAGCCACGCCGCCTCCGCGGCGATCGCGCCGAGCATGTCGGACAGCGGCTCGATCTCCGCCTTGGCGTAATTGCCGAGCACATAGCCGGTGACGCGGTCCTTGTGCCCCGGATGCCCGATGCCGAGCCGCACGCGGCGGAAATCGGGGCCCAGATGCTGGTCGGTCGAGCGCAGCCCATTATGCCCCGCGGTCCCGCCGCCGGTCTTCACCTTGACGCGGAAGGGGGCGATGTCGAGCTCGTCGTGGAACACCGTCAGCGCATCGACGTCGAGCTTGTAGAAGCGCAGCGCCTCGCCGATCGCGCGGCCGCTCTCGTTCATGAAGGTCGCAGGCTTCAGCAGCAGGATCTTCTCCGATCCGATCCGCCCCTCCTGCGTCCAGCCCTGGAACTGCTTCTTGACCGCGCCGAAGCCGTGCACCGCGGCGATCGCGTCGGCGACCATGAACCCGACATTGTGCCGGTGCATCGCATATTGCGCCCCCGGATTGCCGAGTCCCGCCCAGATCTGCACGTTCTATTCTCCAAAAACGATCGTTGCCCGCGCCCCAAACCGTCATTCCCGCGCAGGCGGGAACCCATAATGGCAAGCCTCTCGATTCCATAGGAAGGTCTGAGGGTCTGGATCCCCGCCTGCGCGGGGATGACGGTTTTTCTGGGTGGGCGGTACGCCGATACAAAATGAAACGGGCGGGAAAGCCCTAGCTTTCCCGCCCGCCCGATCACGTCAAGACAATCATCCGAAGATGAAGGAGATTAGTCCTTCTTCTGCGGCGTGATCTTGTCGTCGTCGTTGTTATCGTCGTTCGGCTCGACCGGGGTCTCTTCCTCGGCAGCAGCCTCGGCGGCCTGCGCCTCGGCGACTTCAGCTTCGAGCTGCTCGTCCTCAACGGTCGGCACGGTCGGCGGCACGATCGTGGCGATCGCGAAGTCGCGGTCGTCGATCGCAGGCGTCGCGCCCTTGGGCAGCGTCACGTCGCTGATGTGGATCGAATCGCCGATTTCCTTGCCGGCGAGCGAAATCGTGATCTCGCCCGGGATGTCCGATGCGTCGACGACCAGCTCAATCTCGTGGCGCGTGATGTTGAGCACGCCGTTGCCGCGCTTGATGCCCGGTGCCTCGTCCTCGTCGGTGAACACGACCGGCACGGCAACCGTCACCGTCGAGTGCGCACCGATGCGCAGGAAGTCGACATGGATCGGGCGATCGCTGACCGGGTGGAACGACACGTCCTTGGGGAGCGTGCGGATGCCGTTGACCATCACGACCGAATTCATGAAGTGGCCGGTCATCAGCGCCTTCATCAGCGCCTTTTCCTCGAGGTGAACCGACGTCGGTTCCTGATTCTGGCCGTAGATCACGGCAGGCACGCGGCCATCACGACGCAGCGCCCGGGAGGCTCCCTTGCCAACCCGGTCACGCGTCTCGGCTGCGAGCGTCAACTGTTCGCTCATCGATATTCTCCGAAACTCGTTTGTTGTCCTTCCCGCCCACGCCTCCAGGGATGACCATGGACCGGAAGCGCGGGCGCATAGCGGAAGTGAGGGGGAAAAGCAATTCTACCCCTCTCCCCTCGGGGGAGAGGGAGGGGCCCGCTGCAAAGCAGTGGGAGGGTGAGGGCACGGTCTGCCCCAAACGCGTGCCCTCACCCTTCCGGCGCAAGTGCGCCTCCCTCCCTCTCCCCCGAGGGGAGAGGGTAAGTCGCTCAATACCGAACCCGCTCTGCCTTCACGCCGAGCTTGGCCAGCTGCGCCTGGACGCTATCGGCGCCCGCCAGATGCCCGGCACCGACCGCGACGAACACCGTCCCCGGCGTCTTCATCCGGTTCGCGACCCACTCCGCCCAGCGCGCGTTGCGATCGACCAGCAGCACCTTGGCCACCTCGGGCGAATCCTTCAGGCTCTCGTTCATCTCCTTCGCGAGTGCCTCGGGATCGCCCTTTGCCCATTCGTCGACCATCGTCGCCATCGTCGTCTCGAGCTTGGGCAGCTCGTCGATCGTGCTGCCGAGAAACTGCAGCTGCGCCTTTTGCGACAGCCCGCCGAAATACCCCAGCTGCTGCTCCGCGGTCTCCAGACCCGTGACCGGCTTCCCCGCCGCCTTCGCCGCCGCGGTGATCACCTGCTCGGGCCCGTTCGCCGCGTCATAGCCAAGCTTGGACAGCGGCGCGATCGACAGGTTGGTCGCCGCGAGCCACGGCTTGAACCGGTCGAACGCGTTCGCCGGCAGCCCCAGATCGGTCACCGCCTTCGCATAGGCCGCGCGCTTGTCCGCGGGCAGCTGTTCGGTCAGCGTCGGTCCGTCCTTCGCGACGCCGGTCGCCATCACCAGCGTCTGCATCTTCGCCGGATCGGGCATCACCAGCTCGAGCACGACCTGTTGCGAGCGGTCGAACGCGGTCTTCACCGCCTCGTCGAACCACGTCATGCCGGGTTTGAGCACATGGATCGTCCCGAACAGATAGATCGTCGTGTCCTTGTCCTTCACCACCCACAAGGCCGGATCGGCATCGTTGGCGGCCTGCGCCGGTTTCGGCGCGACCTGCGCGCAGGCGGGGAGGGCGAGGGACAGGGCGAACGCGGACAGCGCGGCGCGCAACGGTGCAAGCTTCAACGAACGTCCTTTGTGGTTGTGCAGGGTATGTCGGGTATTGCGGTCGACGCTTCAATACAAACCCGACGGTCGTGCCCGCGAGACCGGCTTGCTAGATCGCGCCCCATCCGCCAAAGCCCGCGCGTGACCCAGCCCCTGAAAAAGCCTCTCAGCTTCCAGCGCATGATCCTCACGCTCCATGACTATTGGAGCGAGCACGGGTGCCTGATCCTGCAGCCCTACGACATGGAAATGGGCGCGGGCACCTTCCACACCGCCACGACGCTGCGCGCGCTCGGGCCGAAACCGTGGAACGCCGCGTTCGTCCAGCCCTGCCGCCGCCCGACGGACGGTCGCTACGGCGAGAACCCCAACCGGCTCCAGCATTATTACCAGTATCAGGTGATCCTGAAGCCTTCGCCCGCCAACCTCCAGGAACTCTACCTCGGCAGTCTCGCGGCGATCGGCATCGACATGCTGAAGCACGACATCCGCTTCGTCGAGGACGACTGGGAAAGCCCGACGCTCGGCGCCTGGGGTCTCGGCTGGGAGGTCTGGTGCGACGGCATGGAGGTGACCCAGTTCACCTATTTCCAGCAGATGGGCGGCTTCGACATGAAGCCCGTCGCGGGCGAGTTGACCTACGGGCTCGAGCGCCTGGCGATGTATATCCAGGACAAGGACAGCGTCTACGACCTCGCGTTCAACGACACCGGGGTGACGTATGGCGAGGTGTTCCTGGAGAACGAGCAGGAGATGTCGAAGTGGAACTTCGAGGTCGCCGACACGGACTCGCTGTTCGACCAGTTCCGCAAGCACGTCGCCGAATGCGAGAACAGCCTGAACCACCAGCTGCCGATCCCGGCGTACGAGCAGGCGATCAAGGCCAGCCACGTCTTCAACCTGTTGCAGGCGCGCGGGGTGATCTCGGTCGCCGAGCGCCAGGCCTATATGGGCCGAGTCCGCGACCTCGCCAAAGGCGCCTGCGCCGCCTGGATGGACAAACACGGATGGGCAGCGTGATGCTCCCAAGCGCCGCAGGCTGTATCTCTTGTTCTCTCCGCGTCCTCTGCGCCTCTGCGCGAACAGACTATCGCGCAGAGGCGCAGAGAGCGCAGAGTGTTTTTGCTCCGACCGGTGAGCCCGAATGACCGACTTTCTCTTAGAACTCCGCTCCGAAGAAATCCCCGCCCGCATGCAGGCGAAGGCGCGTGAAGATCTCGCCAAGCTCTTCACCGCCGAACTCGCCAAGGCGGGCATCGCCACCAGCGCGCTCGTCACCTATGCGACGCCGCGCCGGCTGACGCTGATCGCGCGCGACCTGCCGCTCGAGACCGCCGCGGTCTCCGAAGAGGTGAAGGGCCCCAAGACGTCCGCCCCCCCGCAGGCGCTCGAAGGCTTCCTGCGCAAGACCGGCCTCACGCGCGAGCAGCTGGTCGATCGCGGCGGCACGTTCTTCGCGGTCACCGAAAAGCCCGGCCGCGCCACCGCCGCCGTGCTGGCAGACGCCATCCCCACAATCGTCCGCGCGTTCCCGTGGCCCAAGTCGATGCGCTGGGGCGATGCCTCCGCCAGCACCGAAAGCCTGCGCTGGGTCCGCCCGCTGCAAGGCGTCGTCGCGCTGCTCGGCGAAGAGATCGTACCGTTCGAGATCGCGGGCATCGCGAGCGGCGCCGCCACGCTCGGCCACCGCTTCCACCACCCCTACCAGATCACGATCGGCGGCGCGCACGACTATGTCGAGAAGCTGCGCGCCTGCCACGTCATCGTCGATCACGACGAGCGCGCGACGCTGATCCGCGATCACGCGCGCGAGGCCGCGATGCAGGCCGGGCTCGAGCTGATCGACGATGAGGGTCTCGTCGCCGAGAATGCCGGGCTCACCGAATGGCCGATTCCGCTGCTCGGCCAGTTCGACCCCGCGTTTCTCGACGTGCCGCCCGAGGTGATCCAGCTCACCGCGCGCGTAAACCAGAAATATTTCGTCTGCCGCAGCGCCGACGGGACGCTCGCCAACGCGTTCGTCTGTACCGCTAACATCGCCGCGCACGACGGCGGCGCGAAGATCGTCGAGGGCAACCGCAAGGTGCTCGCCGCACGTCTGTCGGATGCGAAATTCTTCTACGACACCGACCTGAAGGTGCCGCTCGAAGAGCAGGCGGGAAAGCTCCAAAAGATCGTCTTCCACGAAAAGCTCGGCACGCTCGCCGACAAGGTCGACCGCGTCGCGAAACTCGCGCGCTGGCTGGTCGAAAAGGGCATCGTCACTCCTGCTCCCTCTCCCTTGCGGGGAGAGGGCCGGGGTGAGGGGCTGCCCAGCGGCGCCACGCCCGGAACAGCCCCTCACCCCAACCCTCTCCCCGACGGGGAGAGGGAGCAGCTCGCCACCCTCGCAGACCGCGCCGCGCGTCTCGCCAAGGCGGATCTCGTCACCGGCATGGTCGGCGAGTTCCCCGAATTGCAGGGCCTGATGGGCGGCTACTACGCCGCAGCCCAGGGCGAGCACCCCGCCGTCGCCGCCGCGATCCGCGACCATTACAAGCCGGTCGGGCAGGGCGATGATGTTCCTACCGACCCGGTGACGGTGGCGGTCGGTTTGGCGGACAAGCTGGATACGCTCTTCTCGTTCTTTGCCGTCGAGATGTTTCCGACTGGGTCCAAGGACCCATTCGCATTGCGAAGAGCAGCGCTGGGAGTCCTGCGTACGATCCAGGCGGCCAATCTCAAGTTCAAGATCGACGCTGCAGCGCGCGCGTGGTCTGGCGAAGAGAATGCCGCGCTCGGTATCGTGCTCTCCGACTTTCTGCATGATCGCCTCGGCGTTCAGCTGCGTGAAGCTGGCATCCGTTATGACTACGTCCAAGCTTCCACCGGCTGGGGCACTGGAAGCGACGACCGGGTCGATCGGGTCGAAGCGCGGGCTAAAGCTCTCGCCAATTTCATATCGACCGAGGACGGCAAGAACCTGCTCGCCGGCTACAAGCGCGCCGCCAATATCCTCAAGAAGGAAGCACCTTCTGCTCCCTCTCCCCTGCGGGGAGAGGGTAGGGGAGAGGGGCTGCCAAGCAGTGCCGCGCCCGGTACTGCCCCTCACCCCGACCCTCTCCCCGCAGGGGAGAGGGAGCAGTATGCGCCCGAACCGGCAGAGGCCTCGCTCCAGTCCGCGCTCGACACCGCCGAACCCCGCGCGACCGCAGCAATCGCCGCGGAGGATTTCGCCGCGGCGATGGCCGCGCTGGCGTCGCTGCGTGCGCCGATCGATGCGTTTTTCGATAGCGTTATCGTCAACGATCCCGACCCTGCGAAGCGCTCCGCCCGTCTCGCGCTACTTGAGCGCGTTCGCGCCGCAGTGCACAACGTCGCGGATTTTTCGAAGATCGAGGGCTGACCCGCCCCGCCTGCATAGACTTTCACTGCCGCCTTGTGCGCAACAACACCTAGAGGACCCGTGATGACCCAATATGTGTACCGCTTCGGCGGCGGTGTTTCGGACGGCGGCAAGGGCGATCGCAACCTGCTCGGCGGCAAGGGTGCGAACCTCGCCGAGATGGCGTCGATCGGCCTCCCGGTCCCGCCGGGCTTCACGATCTCGACCGAGTTCTGCGCGGTCTATTACGACGAGGGCGGCCAGTTCCCGCAGGGCCTGCGCGACGAGGTCGCGACCGGCCTCGCGCATATCGAGGGCGTCACGGGCAAGAAGTTCGGCGACGCCGCCGACCCGCTGCTCGTCTCCGTCCGGAGCGGCGCGCGCGCGTCGATGCCGGGGATGATGGACACCGTCCTCAATCTCGGCCTCAACGACGAGACGGTCGAGGGCCTCGCCGCCAAGTCCGAGGACGCACGCTTCGCGTGGGACAGCTATCGTCGCTTCATCCAGATGTACGCCGACGTCGTGCTGGAGCTCGATCACGGCGCGTTCGAGGAAGCACTCGAGATCGCCAAGGAAGACCAGGGCTTCACGCTCGACACCGAACTCAGCGCCGACGACCTGCGCGCGCTGGTCGCCGAATATAAGAGCCTCGTCGAAAAGCAGTGGGGCAAGCCCTTCCCGCAGGACGTTCACGACCAGCTCTGGGGCGCGGTCGGCGCCGTGTTCGGTTCGTGGCAGTCCGAGCGCGCGAAAGTCTATCGCCGCCTCAACGACATCCCCGCCGCCTGGGGCACCGCGGTCAACATCCAGGCGATGGTGTTCGGCAACATGGGCGAGACGTCGGCGACCGGCGTCGCGTTCACGCGCGACCCGTCGAAGGGCGACCGCGCCTATTATGGCGAGTTCCTGATCAATGCCCAAGGCGAAGACGTCGTCGCCGGCATCCGCACCCCGCAATATCTCACCAAGACCGCGCGCGAGGACGCCGGCGCCAAGCCCGCCTCGATGGAAGAGGCGATGCCCGAGGTCTACGGCCAGCTCGCCGACGTGTTCGACACGCTCGAAAACCATTATCGCGACATGCAGGACATCGAGTTCACGGTCGAGAAGACCAAGCTCTGGATGCTCCAGACGCGCGCCGGCAAGCGCACCGCCAAGGCTGCGCTCAAGATCGCGGTCGACATGGCGAACGAGGGGCTGATCACGCGCGAGGAGGCGATCCAGCGCGTCGATCCGATGGCGCTCGATCAGCTGCTCCACCCGACGCTCGATCCCAATGCGACTCGCGATGTGCTGACCAAGGGCCTGCCCGCATCGCCGGGCGCGGCTTCGGGCACGGTCGTGTTCGACGCCGACACCGCGGAGAAGAAGGCCGCCGACGGCGTCGCGGTCATCCTCGTCCGCACCGAGACCAGCCCCGAAGACATTCACGGCATGCACGCGGCCAAGGGCATCCTGACCGCGCGCGGCGGGATGACCAGCCACGCTGCCGTCGTCGCTCGCGGCATGGGGCGCCCGTGCGTCTCGGGCGCGGGGACGCTGTCGATCGACGCCAAGGCCAAGATCATGCGCTGCGGCGGTCGCGAGGTGAAGGAGGGCGACCTGCTCACCATCGACGGCACCACCGGCGAAGTGATGATCGGCGCGGTCGCGACCGTGCAGCCCGAGCTGTCGGGCGATTTCGCGTCGCTGATGGTGTGGGCCGACGAGGTCCGCCGCCTCAAGGTCCGCGCCAACGCCGAGACTCCGGAAGATTGCCGCGTCGCACGCGAGTTCGGTGCCGAGGGCGTCGGGCTGTGCCGGACCGAGCACATGTTCTTCGAGACCAGCCGCATCACCAACGTCCGCCAGATGATCCTGGCGACCGACGAGAAGGGGCGTCGCGTCGCGCTCGAGAAGCTGCTCCCCGAACAGCGCAAGGACTTCACCGAGATCCTCGAGGTGATGGCCGGGCTGCCGGTGACGATCCGCCTGCTCGATCCGCCGCTCCACGAATTCTTGCCCCATGAGGAGGCGGAATTCGCCGAGGTTGCAAACGCCGCGGGGATCGACGTCGACACGCTCAAGCGGCGCGCGGCGGAACTGCACGAGTTCAACCCGATGCTCGGCCATCGCGGCTGCCGTCTCGGCGTGACCTATCCCGAGATCTACGAGATGCAGGCACGCGCGATCTTCGAGGCGGCGGTCGACGTCGCGGAGAAGTCGGGCGCGGCACCGATCCCCGAGGTCATGATCCCGCTGGTGGCGACCCGCCGCGAGCTCGAGCTGATGAAGGCGGTCGTCGACAAGGCTGCGCAGGCGGTGTTCGCCGACAAGGGCCGGACGATCGAGTATCTCGTCGGCACGATGATCGAGCTCCCCCGCGCAGCGCTACGCGCCGGCGAGATTGCGGAAGTCGGCGAGTTCTTCTCGTTCGGCACCAACGACCTGACGCAGACGACGCTGGGCGTCAGCCGCGACGACGCGTCGCGGTTCCTCGGCGCCTATGTCGAGCAGGGCATCTACGCGAAGGACCCGTTCGTCAGCATCGACGTCGAGGGCGTCGGCGAACTGATCGAGATCGCCGCCGAACGTGGCCGCAAGACCCGGTCCGACATCAAGCTTGGCATCTGCGGCGAGCATGGCGGCGACCCGGCGAGCATCGCGTTCTGCGAGAAGGTCGGTCTCGATTACGTCTCGGCCAGCCCGTACCGCGTGCCCATCGCCCGCCTCGCGGCGGCGCAGGCGGCGCTGACCGAGAAGTAAGACAATACGACCCCACCCCGGCGAAGGCCGGGGCCCAATTGGGGATGCTGAGTAACCAGGGAACGTCCTGAGTTACTTCAGACATACCGATTGGGCCCCGGCCTACGCCGGGGTGGGAAATACTCGAGAAAGACTGTTTCCCCGCGAAGGCGGGGGCCCAGACTGGGCTCCCGCCTTCGCGGGAGAGCACGTAGCGGGGGAAACGGTTCTCCCGTCGCCGAACCTCAGCGACGCGGGTTGAAGTCGAACCAGCCGCGCTTGGCCCCGTCGGCGGCGAATGCCGGGCGGGCGCTCTGGCTCGCGACTGCACTGCGCTGCGCAATCGGTGCGGCAACGCGCGTGTCCGTCGTCACCGGTGCCGACACGAAACCGGGAGCGGTGGCAGGTGCCGCGACCGGTGCGGCGGCAGCCGCCTTCACCAGCCGTGCATTCTCATGCTCGGCCTCGACCGCGCGCTTCTCGGCGGCGGTCGCACGGGCATCGGCGTCCTTCTTGGCGGCGCCATGCGCATCGCGTTCGGCGAGATAGCGCGCCTTCCACTTCTTGCCCCCCGGATGGCTTGCAAGACCCAGCAGCCAGCCCGCGATCAAGACCAGCCCCAGTGCGGCGAACTGCGTCGGTGTGGAAAACAACGGCATCGTGAAACCCTCCTGTTACGGGGGCTCAACGATCCGCCGCGGCTGCGGTTGCCTCAGCCCTTGAGCAGCGCGTCCGAGATCGAGCAGGCCGCCGGGCCGAGGATGACGACGAACAGCACGGGCAGGATGAACAGGATCAGCGGCACCGTCATGATCGCCGGCAACCGCGCTGCCTTTTCCTCGGCACGCATCATCCGCTCGTTGCGGAACTCGCCCGACAGCACGCGCAGCGCAGACGCGAGCGGCGTCCCGTATTTCTCGGTCTGCACCATCGTCGTGACGACGCCCTTGACCGCGTCGAGCTTCACCCGGTTCGCCAGATTCTCGAACGCGCTGCGCCGGTCGGTGAGGAAGCCCAGCTCGATCGCGGTCAGCGTGAATTCCTCGCCCAGCTCGGGATAGGCGCGCCCCAGCTCGCGCGCGACGCGGTGGAACGCGGCATCGATCGTCAGCCCGGCCTCGGCGCAGATCACGAGCAGGTCGAGCGCATCGGGAAGGCCCTTGCGGATCGCATCGGTGCGCTTCTTGATCTTGTTGTCGAGATAGAGGTCGGGCGCCTTGTAGCTCAGGATGAAGCTCATCGCGACGAGCCCGTATTTCTTGAGCGGGCCCCAGGTCGCGAACCCGTCGGTGCCGTAAACCCATATCAGCATCGCGCCGCCGATCACGATCGGCAACACCAGCCGGCCGAAAATGACCGCCGGCGCCCATTCCTTCGACCGGATCCCCGCCTGCGCGAGCTTGACCTGGACCGCCTTGACCTGGCTGTCCTGCAGCACCTTCATCGACGACAGCCAGCCGCGCATCCGGTCGGCGGTGTCGTTGCGCTGGACCAGCTTCGCGCGTCGCTTGGTCGAGGCGGTGATGCCTGCCTTCAGCTGTTCGCGCCGGTCGTTCAGCGCCTTGACGCGCTTGGTCATCGGGTCGCTGACGGTGGTGACCGCATAGATCGCGATCATCACCGCGAACGCCGCGATCCCCGACAGGATGGTCGCGGCGGTGATCACGTCGATTCCGAGCAGCGTAGGTCCGGCGGTCTCGCCCATCGTCTAGGTCCTAAATCTCGAAACTGATCATCTTGGACATGATGAACGACCCGATCGCCATCCAGCACAGCCCGCCAAGCCCGATCACGATCAGCCGCTCGTCGATGAAGAAACGTTGCATGTACGTGCCGTTGATGAACCAGATCAGCCCGAACACGATGAACGGCAGCGCGCCGATGATATAGGCCGACGCCTTGGATTCGGACGACATCGCCTTGATCTTCAGCTTCATCTGCGCGCGCATCCGCAGCACGTTGGCAAGATTGGCGAGCGTCTCGGCCAGGTTGCCGCCGGTCTCGCGCTGGATCGCGATCGTGATCACGAAGAACTGGAATTCGGGCGTGCCGAGCCGGTCCGCGGTCTCCTGCAGCGCGACGTCCATCGTCCGGCCGATCTTCATCTTGTCGCTGACCGAGCGGAATTCCTCGCCGACCGGGCCGTCGAGTTCGCTGCCGACGACGCCGATCGTCTCGCTGATCGGCAGACCAGACCGCAGGCCGCGGACCAGCAGCTCGATCGCGTCGGGAAATTTCTGCGTGAACTTGCCGACGCGCCGCGCGATGACCTTGCCGACCACGAGGTGCGGCAGGCCGACACCGATGAACAGCCCGACGAAGAGCGCGAGCAGGATCGGCAGCCCCTTCAACAGCATCAGCGTGGCCACCACCAGCGCGATGACCGCGGTCGCGACCCCGTACTGCCCGACGGTCCAGTCCTTGCCCGTCATCGCGAGCCGCTTGGCGAGTTCGGCGGGGTTGGGCAGGATCCGGCCGACCGCCAGATCCATCCGCGTGTCGCGCGCGTTCGCGATCCGGCGCATCTGCGCCTCGGCGATCACCGCGCCTTCGCCGTGCCGCTCGCGCAGCGATGCGATCCGCCGCGTCTGCGCACGGCCCGTCGACGGCCCGGCGAACGCGAACACGATCATCCCGATCACCAGCGTCGCGCCGAGCATCACCATCACGAACGGCATCATGTCCATGACGGCCTAGGCCTCCCTGCGCGCGGATTGCGGGATATTGGTCGGCATCACCGTCACTTCTTCTTCGCCGGCCGCTTCGCCATCAGGCCCTTGAGCCCGCCGAACTTGCCGAGCAGCGAGCCGCCCTTGCCCGACGCGCCGTTCACCGCGTCGTCGCCCGCGTCCATGTTCACGATCATCTCGTTCACCATCGTGACGATCGGTGCGATCGTCTTCGATGCCTTGCCCGCCTCGACGATCGGCTTGCCGAGCTTGGCCGCCTGCGATGCGAGCTTCTGGTCGAAGGTCACGACGTAATCGATCTTGCGTTCGATCGAGCCCTCGAAGTCCTTGCGCGTGATCTCGAGCTGCCCGCCCGCGTGCATCCGGTTGGCGAGCACGACGACCTTGCCCTGCGGCGCATTCGATTTGAGCCACGACAGGATGCGGATCGTGTCGCGCGCGGCGGCCAGCGTCAGTTCGGTGACGACGACGACGGTGTTCACGTCGTTGATCAGATGCGGGTGCTGCACCAGCATCGCGCGCGGCAGGTCGACGACGGTGCATTCGAACGCCGCGCTCATCTCCTCCTGCAGCTGATAGAAGGCGGCGCCATCGGTCATCAGCGGCGCGTTGATCGGCGCCTCCGCGCTCAGCACGGACAGCCGTTCCGACGCCTTGACCATCGCACGTTCGATGAACAGCCCGTCGATACGGCTCGGATTCTCGATCGCGTCGGTCAGGCCGCGACCGGGCTCGATATCCAGCGACAGCGCGCCGGTGCCGAAATGGACGTCGAGGTCGAGCAGCGCGGTCGACCGGCTCTCGCGGTCGGCGATCAGCCACGCGATCGATGTCGCGATCGTCGACGCGCCGACGCCGCCGCGCGTACCGATCACTGCGATCGAGCAGTGCGCACGATCGGTGGAGGCCTCGACGTGCTTGGGCGCGTTCAGGATCGTCTGCGCATGGCCGAACGTGTCGCGCAGCATGTCGGGGTGAAGTGGCTTGAGCAGATAGTCGTGGATCCCGCTGGCGACGAGGTCGCGGTACAGCCGGACGTCGTTGACCTGTCCCGCGGCAATCACGATCGTGCCGGGTTCGCAGACTTCGGCAAGCGCGTTGATGTCGTTCAGCGGGTCGCCCGATTCGGCGAGGTCGACGAACAGGATCTGCGGCGATGCGGATACCGACAGCGACTGGATCGCGTTGCGCAGCCCGCCCTTGTTGACCTTGTCGACTGACCAGCCGAGCTCGGCGGCGATCGGACGCAGCGCCTCGGCGGTGATCTCGTCGCAGACATAGGCGGCGAAGGGCTCGCGGTGCGCGATGCCGCCGGGCTTCCAGGGGGCGTTCATTACTTCCCTCCCACGGTTTCGGACTTCAGCGCATTGCCCGCGCCGGTCGGGACCGCCTTGCGGTACGTGTCGATCGCCTTGAAGGACGAGGCGGGGTCATAGGTCTCGCTGACCGCCGATCCGCGGACCAGGTCCTCCGGTCGCGCGATCATCGCCGCGAGGTTGCTGTTCACCGCGCAGCCGTAATTGGCCGACGTATGGCTCGCGATCTCGTTGCTGGCGTTGCGCGACCAGTCGGGGCACCCGCGCACTTCCGCGCGCATCCGGCTGACGACGACGCGGATCGCGCCGGGGCTGACCGGCGCCTGCGTCACCGGCGTGTCGTCCGACAGCAGCAGGCCATAGCCCGCGACCACGTCGGCGACCTGCGCGCGCGCCGCGGGCGTCTCACCCGCCGGGTCGTCGATCGCGACGCGGTCGCCATAGGCGATCCGCATCGTGTTCATCCAGCCTGCGAGCCGGCGCGCCTCGCCCGGGGCCAGCCCGTCGCCCGCGGTGCCGAGGTCGAGCGCATAGTCGGCGCGGCTGACCACCGGCTGGTGGACCGATTCGAGGCCGCGATTCTGCGTCCCCATGCAGCCACCGAGCAGCAGCGCGAATCCGAGCGTCGCCAGCAGGAGCGGATGTGTCGTCATTGCGTGAAATCCTTTGGACACGGTGCGCGGGGTCAGCGGGAGAAGCCGGGCATCGGGACAATGCCCTTGCCCGATCTGGCCGGCGCCGCCGCAGGCAGCGAGCGGGTATCCGCCACGGGGTTCTGACGGTCGGGACGCGACAGCGGACCGACGGGGGCGGTCGCACCGATCGCCGGGGTCGCATAGCCCGTTGGCGCGACCGTCGGGACGGGGCGCCGCTCGCCCGTCGTGCCGTTGCCGAGTTCGCCCAGCAGGACGCGGCCGGCATCGGTCGGCGCCTTGTAGCCGTCGGTCGGCAGCGCGATGTCGGACGGGTTGTTGACCGGCTTCACCAGATACGGCGTGATGATGATCACCAGCTCGGTCTCGTTGCGCTGGAAGCTGTTCGAGCGGAACAGCGCGCCGATCACCGGCAGGCTCGCGAGCCCCGGGGTCTTGTCGTACGTGTTGTTGTGCGCGTTCGACAGCAGCCCGCTGATCATCATGCTCTGCCCCGAACCGAGCTCGACCGTCGTCTCGGTCCGCCGCGTGGTGAGGCCGGGGACGCGCGTGTTGTTCAGCGTCACCGCGTTCGAATAATCGAGCTGCGACACCTCGGGACGGACGCGCAGCGAGATGCGGCCGTCGGACAGCACCGTCGGCGTATAGGCCAGGCTGACGCCGTATTGCTTATACTCGACCGTCACCGTCCCCAGCGCCTGCGCGATCGGCACGGGCACCTCGCCGCCGGCGAGGAACGTGCCCGTCTCGCCCGACAGCGCGGTCAGGTTCGGATTGGCGAGCGTCGAAACCTGTCCCGTCTGCTCGCCGAGATCGATCGCCGCGAGCAGGTCGAGCCCGAGCAACCGTCCGGCCAGACCCAGCGAGGTCGCGTTGTCGGCCTTGGCCGGAAAACCGAACAGGGTGCTGCCGGGGAACGCGCCGTTCGCGTCGATCGGCGTGCCCGGCGCGCCGATGACTCCGGGGACGGTGGTGATCGCGCCCTGTCGCCCGCCCTGCGCGATGTTGAACAGGAAATTGCCCGATCCGCGGCTCGTCAGGTTGACGCCGATCGTCTTGACGAAGCTGCGTGACACCTCGGCGACGCGCACCTGCAGATTGACCTGCAGCGGGGTCGCGGTCTTGAGGCGCGACAGGACCTTGGTCTGGTCGCCGACGAACGCCTGGACCAGCCGTTCCGCCTCGGCGGCGTCCTCGGGTGCCGCGACCGTCCCGGTCAGCAGCACGAGGCCGTTCATCGACGTCGCGACGACCTGCGCCTCGGGCATCGCCAGCCCGAGCATCTGCTGGACCGAATCGAGGTTGTTGCCGACGCGGACGGTCGAGCTGTAGACGATCGCGCCACCCTTCGCGGTGGCCGAGATCGTCGTTTCGCCCGTCTTCTTGCCAAAGATGTAGAGCTGGGTCGGCGACCGGACCTGGACGTCGGCGATCGTGTCGTCGGCGACGAACAGGTCGCTCATCGGCCGCGACAGCGTCACCAGCCGGCCGCGACCGGTGTTGACCTGGACCAGCCCGGAGGGGGGCGCCTGCACCGCGGCGCGCATCGTCCGCGGGGAATTGCTCTGCGCGTCGGCGATCGCGGAGGGCGCCGTGCCTGCCGCTGCGAGGATCGCCGCGAGCGGCCATCCCAGCGGCGCGCGCAAACCTGTCATGCGGATACGCATCTTAATTCTTCCCCCCGACCGGAACGATCGTCATGCTGTTGCCGCGTGCGACGCGGATCACGGGGCCGGTAATGGCCTGGCCCGGCTGCCCCGGCGCGGTAGCGGGGGACGGCATCCCCGACGCCGCATTGCCGTTCGCGGCGACCGGCGGGCGACCCGGCACCGTGCTGCGCTGATAGCGCGATACGTCGGCACCCGTGGCATAGCTCGCCACGCCGCCCGAGGGCTGGCTGGCGAGCCGTGCCATCATCGCGCGCTCCGCCTTGGGGTCGGTGCCTGCGGGCACCTTGATGCTGCCCGACGCGATCGCTTCCTCGAGTTCGCTCGCATTGTCCGCGATCGAGCGGAGCGACAGCGACAGCGTGCCGACCGTCTGCGCGACCGCGATCTGCTCGGCCATCCGCGGCGTCGCCTCGACCGTCACGTTGGAAAAGGTGCTCACGACCGTCTTGCCGTCCTCGCCGACCTTGTTGTCGGTACGCTGGTCGGTCGCCAGCACGCGGACGTTGCGCAGGATCGTCTCGGACACCTTCAGCGGATCGCCGTCACCCCCGCCGGCGACCGCCTGCGTCAGCACGAGGTCGATGCGGTCCCCCGGGAACACGAAGCCGGCGACCGACGCCTGCGCCGAGACCGGCACCGTCACCGCGCGCATGCCCGGCCCGAGCGCCGCCGCCAGAAATCCGCGATCCCCGGGCTTCACCAGCGCACCCTGCGTGACCGGCTGGCCCGCGGTGATGATGTTGCGGACGACCGTGCCCTGCAGCGCCTTCAGGTCGGTCTTGTCCTTCAGGTAATAGGCGTTGTCGACGAGTTCCTTGGGCCAGGGCTGGAACTTCAGCGCGGACGCGTCGAGGATCGTCCCCACCGGCAGCGCGCGCGTGGCGACGAGAACCTCGGGCCCGTCGATCGCAACGGGCTGCATCGACACTGCCGTCGCCTGCGGCGTTGCGCTGCCCGCGATCAGCGACCGGGCAAAGAATGCCGTGATCGCCGCGACGAACAACGCGCCCACCAGCAATATGACCTTGCGACTATCCATGTCTCATCGTGCCTTTCGGGCGCCGGTTGGTTGATCCAACATTAAGTATCTACCAGAGGGTGTTAAGGAGTGGTTCGTGCAGCACGAACAGGCCCGCGAACGCGATCGCGATGCCGTAGGGAACTTCGATCGGGGGGCTTTGCGGTCCGGGCTTCCGGCGAATCCGGCGGTCGATCAGCATCCCTGCGGTCAGCACCCCGCCCGCCACCGACATCACCACCAGCATTACCATGAACGCCCCGATCGGCAGCCACAGCGACAGCGCGACGATCAGCTTGACGTCGCCGCCGCCCATCATCCCGAAATGGAAGACGACGCAGAAGATCGCGAACACCGCGACCGCGATGCCCAGCTGGATCGCCATGTCGGGCCAGGGCGCCATCCCACTGGCAAACCACCACAAAGGCGCCAGCAGTGCGATCGCACCGGTCTTCCAGTTGGCGATCTCACGCACGCGCGCATCCTCGATCGCGGCCAGGACGAGCATGCCCGCCAGCGCGAAAAGCAGAAATGAAAGCGTAAAATCCGACCCCATGCGTTAGGTCTTAATTCCTATGGCTTTCAAAAAAGTAACCGTCACGCCAATGCCCGATACCGCCCCCGCCAAAGTCGATCATTTTCCCTGCGAAATTAGTAGCTTGGTAAGCGAAAAGCCGGCCCGACCGGCGCCTTCGCGGCGATCGTTCACGCTCGCTGCCGACGCACGTCGCGCGATTCCCGCGGCGGCGCAGGTGGGGGGCTGGGAAGCACCCGATGGCTGGATGCTGCGGCGATTCGACTGGCCTGCCGAGCGCCCGCGTGGTCGATTCCTGTTCCAGGCGGGACGTGGCGACAGCTTCGAGAAGTATCTCGAAACCATCGCGCATCTGCACCTCGCGGGGTGGTCGGTCACCTCGCTCGACTGGCGCGGGCAGGGCGGGTCGGGCCGTCTGTCGCCCGATCCCTATGTCGGTCACGTCACCGACTTCGGGGTCTATGACGCTGATCTGGCGGCCTTCTGGCAGCAGTGGCGCAGCGAGGACGGGGGCAAGAGCCCGGCGGCGATCCTCGGCCATTCGATGGGCGGGCTGCTCGTGATGCGCGCGCTTGCGGCAGGGACGATCGATCCTGCCGCCGCGATCCTCGTCGCGCCGATGCTGGGGCTGCGATCGCCGCTCGGTGCGGAGATGTCGGGACGGATCGCGCGCTATATGGCGCGCCGGCTGCCCATGCGCGCAGCGTGGCGGCAGAATGAACGGCCGGGCCCCGTCGCATCCCGCCAGCGGTTGCTGACGCACGACGTCGAGCGGTATCGCGACGAACGCTGGTGGCACGATGCCAGCCCGGGCCTGCAACTCGGTCCGCCGAGCTGGTCGTGGCTGTCGCAGGCGTTCGACGGCTGCGCAGCGCTCGCGCGGGATCGGCGCGTCGAGGCGATTGCGGTGCCCGTGCTGATGCTCGTGGCGGACGCCGACCGGCTGGTCGACCCGCGTGCCGCTGCCCGAGTCGCGGCGCGCCTGCCCCATGCAGACCTGGTGCGGTTCGGCCCCGAATCCGCGCATGAGATCCTGCGCGAATCGGATGCGGTACGCGACCGTGCACTATCGGCGATGGACGCGTTCCTCGACGACGCGGTGCCGGCATGATGACGCGCTACGACGTCGCGATCGTCGGCGGGGGGATGGCCGGAACGAGTCTGGCCGCCGCCATCGCCCCGGAAGCGCGCGTGCTGGTGATCGAGGGGGAGGATGCCCCCGGCTATCACGCGACGGGGCGTTCGGCCGCCTTCTGGTCGGAAACCTATGGCGGGCCGGGGATCCAGCCACTGACGACCGCGTCGGGTCCGGTCCTGCAGGCCGGCGGATTTCTCCAGCCGCTCGGATCGCTCCACATCGGTCGCGCCGGCGATGCGCGCGCGGTCGACCGGTTCATCGCCGAATTCGCCGGAAGCGCGGTGGTGCTCGACCGTGTCGATCCGGCGACGGTCGTGCCGGGTCTGCGTCCCGAATGGACGCTCGGCGTGGCCGAGCCGAGCTGTGCCTATATCGATGTCGCGGGGCTGCACGCGCATGAACTGGCGACCGCCAGACGCGCGGGCGCGGATATCGTCACGCATGCGACGTTGAATGCGGCGACCCATGCGAGCGGGCAATGGACGATCGAAACGAGCGGCGGCACGTTCCGGGCCGACATGCTGGTCGATGCCGCGGGCGCCTGGGCCGATATGGTGGCAATGCGCGCCGGGGTTCGTCCGCTCGGCATGCGCCCCTACCGCCGGACGATGGTACAGCTGCGCACCGATCCGCCCGTCGCGCCGGGTCTGCCGCATGTCGCCGATATCGCGGGGGGCTTCTATTTCAAGCCCGAACCCGGCGGTCGGTTATGGCTGAGCCCGCACGACGAGACGCCCACCGATCCCTGCGATGCCGCGCCCGAGGAGATCGACGTCGCGATCGCGATCGACCGGCTCGAGCAGGCGGTCGACTGGCGGGTCGAGCAGGTCGAGCGCCGCTGGGCGGGGCTGCGGACGTTCGCGCCGGATCGTCACCCGGTGTACGGGTTCGATCCGCGCAATCCCGCGTTCTTCTGGTGCGCGGGACAGGGCGGGTTCGGGATTCAGACCGCGCCCGCCGCCGCGCGCCTGGCAGCGGCGTTGCTGCTCAAGCGCGCGCCGGATGCGATCGTCGCGCACATCGATGCGGACCGCTATGCGCCCGACCGGTTCGACGCCGGCTGATCGCGGCGGCGTCGGACGGCAAGCGGTCAGCGGCGCCGCGTTGCTCCGGGTGCGATCGACGCGACCGCGGCATCGCTGGCGAGCTTGTCCGCGCGCTCGTTCTCGGGGTGGCCGGCATGGCCCTTGACCCATTGCCACTCGATCTTGTGCCGCGCCACCGCAGCCAGCAGCGCGTGCCAGAGTTCGGCGTTCTTGACGGGCTTCTTGTCGGCGGTCTTCCAGCCGTTGCGCTGCCAGCCCTTCACCCACTTGGTCAGCCCGTCCATCACGTACTTGCTGTCGGTGTATAGCGTCACCGCGCAGGGCCGTGTCAGGATGTTGAGCGCCTCGATCGCGGCGGTCATCTCCATGCGGTTGTTCGTCGTCTGCGCATCGCCGCCCGACAATTCCTTCTCGTGCACGCCCATCCGGATTACCGCGCCCCAGCCGCCGGGGCCGGGATTGCCCTTGCAGGCGCCGTCGGTGAAAATCTCCACCTTCGTCATCACGTCGTCAGTCATGCAAACAGATCGTCCTTGCGATACGCGTCGAGTCGCCGCCAATAGGCCAGCGGATCCTTGCGCGTCACCAGCGCATCCGCCGGTGTGTTGACCCAGTCCCATGCCCGCGTGAGCAGGAATCGCAGGCAGGCACCCTGCGCGAGCGTCGGCAACGCCGCGCGCTCGGCCACCGACAACGGCGCGACGCTGGTATATCCGTCGATCAGCGCGCGGCCGATCGCCGGGTCGAAACGCCGGCCCTCGGCGTCGAACGACCAGGCGGTGTGCATCACCGCGAGATCATAGGCGCGGATGTCGGTGCACGCGAAATAGAAGTCGATGATCCCCGTCACCCGGTCGCCGAGCATCAGGACATTGTCGGGAAACAGGTCGGAATGGATCGCCGCGACCGGCAGATCGCGCGGCCAGTCGGCAAGGACCGCTTGCAGGGCGGTGTCGACGCGGTCGTACAGCCCCGGCTCGATCGTCTCCATCCCGCGTCCGCATCGTTCGAGAAGCGGACGCCATGTGTCGGCACCGAGCGGGTTGGGCCTCGCCTGCGCGAAGTCGGCGAGGTCGGTATGGATGCGGCCCATCGCCGCGCCCGCGGCGTGCGCCTGTCGCGGTGTCGGGTGCGAGACCGAGACGCCCGTCAGGAACTCGATCAGGCACGCGGCCCGGCCCGCGAGCTGCTGGATCGCGACGCCGTGCCGGTCCGGCAGCGCACGAGGGACCGGATTGCCTGCGGCCGCCAGATGGTCGAGCATCGCGAGGAAGAAGGGCAGGTCGTCGGTCGACGTCCATTCCTCGTACAGCGTCAGGATGAAGCGGTCGGCGGTCGTCTCGACCAGGTAGTTGCTGTTCTGGACGCCCTCGGCGATCCCCTTTGCCGACAGCAGCTCGCCGCGATCGAACCGCGCGAGGAAGTCGCCAAGCGCTTCGGCCGAGACGTGCGTATAGACCGCCACGCGTCAGGCCGCGGCTTCGAGTCCGCGGGGCAGCTTGAACGCGATCGTCTCGCGCGTGGTCTCGACCTCGCGCTCCGAGACCTCGAACCGCTCCGACAGCCGATCGACGAGCTCGCGCACGAGCAATTCGGGGGCCGACGCGCCAGCGGTGATCCCGAGCGTTCCGACGCCCGCGAGGAAGTCCCAGTCGAGCTCGCTCGCGCGCTGGATGAGCATCGCGGGCGTGCCTTCGCGCAGCGCGACCTCGACGAGCCGGACCGAGTTGGACGAATTGGGCGCACCGATCACCAGCATCGCGTCGCAGCCATGCGCGATCGCCTTGACCGCCGCCTGGCGGTTCGAGGTCGCGTAGCAGATGTCCTCACCGCGCGGCGGCTGCATCTCGGGGAAACGGCGCTGCAACGTCGCGACGACCGCGGCGGTGTCGTCGACGGACAGCGTGGTCTGCGTGAGGAAGGCAAGGTTGGCGGGGTCGGCGGGGGTGAAGCCCTCGGCATCCTCGACCGTCTCGATCAGCGACATCGCGCCTTCGGGGACCTGGCCGAACGTGCCGATCACCTCGGGATGCCCGGCATGGCCGATGAACACGATGTGCCGCCCCTGCGCGACCAGCCGCTCGGCCTGGCGGTGCACCTTGGATACCAGCGGACAGGTCGCATCGAGATATTCGAGACCGCGCGCCTGCGCGTCGAGCGGCACCGATTTGGGAACGCCGTGCGCCGAGAACACGACCGGCGCATCGTCGGGCACCTCGCTCAGATCCTCGACGAACACCGCGCCCTGCGCCTTGAGCGTGTCGACGACGAACTTGTTGTGGACGATCTCGTGACGGACATAGACGGGTGCGCCATGCTTCTCGATCGCCAGCTCGACGATGCGGATCGCACGGTCGACGCCGGCGCAGAAGCCGCGTGGTGCCGCGATCAGCAGTTCGAGCGCGGGTTTGTCGCCGCGCGTCGTCGCGGGAACGGCTGCGGGGTCTGCGGCGGACTCTGCGGGGATGCTCATAGTCGTCGGGCTCTACGCGATTGCTTGCCTGGACGAAAGCCGGTTCCTATGGTGCGCGGCGACAGGGGCCGGTGCGATTGCGCAGGCCCTTTCGCTCGTTCGAGAAGGTACGCGTCCCCGTGAAAGCCCCCATCCTTGCCGCTTCGATCCTCGCGCTCACCTTGGGCGGCTGTGCGTCGAAGGGTGAAATCGACGCGACCGGTGGCATCTCCGCCATTCGCTCGGCCTGCCCGACCGTGGCGGTTCCGGCCGCGACCGGGGACATCACCATGTTTGACCCGGTCACCAGCCGCGACCAGTCGGCGATCGACGTCACCGCACTGATGACCAACGTCCGCTCGACCTGTGCCGACGCGACCGATCCGATCCTGACCACCGTCACCTTCACGGTGCAGGCGCGGCGCGCGCGGACCGAGGCGGCACGCGACGTGACGGTGCCGTACTTCGTGACGGTCGTCCGCGGCGGCAGCGCGGTGGTCGCCAAGCGCGTCGGCCGCGTCTCGCTGCATTTCGATGCCGGACAGGCGCGCGCACAGGCCGATGGCCAGGGCACGGCGACGATAACGCGCGCCGCCGCCACGCTGCCGCCCGAAGTGCGCGAGCGGCTGACGCGCAAGCGCAAGGCGGGCGACGAGGACGCCGCCGTCGATCCGCTCAGCACCCCCGAGGTGCGCCAGGCCGTCCAGCGCGCGACGTTCGAAGCCCTGGTCGGCTTCCAGCTCACTGATGCGCAGCTGAAGTACAACGCCACCCGCTGACGCCGCCTGCGGACCCGGCTTGTCGCAGACGATTCGTTCTTCCGCGCGCGCGGAAGAACGGGAGTTTCGACAATCTCGGGCCGTGATCACCAAGCCCGATTGACTAAGATTGTGCGGCGCGTCACAGCTTGGCGCGTCGATGTCGGGCAACCGGCATGGCACCGCGCGGGAGAGCGTTTCCTGGTCCTTCAAGGACTGGCCTTTAGAAGGGCAGGGGGCCGCCGAAGGAGCAACCACCCCGGAATCTCTCAGGCACCAGAGACCGCGCGGGGCTGATCGACACTCTGGAAAGCGTCCTGGCGTTCGCGCCGAGGGCCACCGAAGGGGTAAGCCGCCAATCAGGCGGTGAAAGCTCTCAGGTTCCGTGACAGAGGGGGTTGGATCGCAGCACCACAGGGTGCCGCGCGCCCCTTCGACGGAGACCGACATGAGCGACGCCGACATTCGAGACTATGCCAGCATCATCGACCAGGCCGACGATTACGTCGAGCCCGAGGTGCTGCCGTTGCCGCTCGACGCGTGGCACCGCGCACAGGGCGCGCGGATGGTCGAGTTCGCCGGCTATCAGATGCCGATCCAGTATGACGGCATCATGGCCGAACACGCCTGGACGCGCGACTCGGCCGGCCTGTTCGACGTCAGCCACATGGGGCAGCTCGTCTTCTCGGGCGAGGGCGTCGCGCATGCGCTCGAAACCGTGCTGCCGGGCGACATCGCCGGGCTCGGTGAGGGCAAGATGCGCTACTCGCTGCTGCTCGCGCAGGACGGCGGCATCCTCGACGACCTGATGGCCACGCGCCTGCCCGACGATCAGCCCTCGCCCTTCTCGGCGCAGGACATCGAGCCCGAGGCGTACGACCCGCTCCACCCGTCGCCGACCGCGAGCGGCAGCTTCTACGTCGTCGTCAACGGCGCGACCAAGTACGACGATGTCAGCTATCTCATCGAGCATCTGCCCGACGACGTCACGATCAACATCCTCGAGGACCAGGCGCTGCTCGCGGTGCAGGGCCCCAAGGCGGTCGCGGCGGTCGCGCGGATCGTTCCCGGCATCGACCGCCTCGTGTTCATGACCGCGGGCGCGTTCCACTGGAACGAGGTGCCGCTTTGGATCAGCCGATCGGGCTATACCGGCGAGGACGGCGTCGAGATATCGCTTCCCGCCGAACACGCCGTCGCCTTTGCCGACGCGCTGCTCGCGCTGCCCGAGATCAAGCCGATCGGCCTTGGCGCGCGCGATTCGCTGCGTCTCGAAGCCGGTTTGCCGCTTTACGGCCACGACCTCGATCCCGAGACCACGCCGGTGATGGCGGACCTCGGGTTCGCGCTGTCCAAGCGCCGCCGTGAGGCCGCCGATTTCCCCGGCGCCAAGCGTATCCTCACCCAGCGCGAGCATGGTCCTGCCACCAAGCGGGTCGGCCTGATCGTCGAGGGCCGCCAGCCCGCGCGCGAAGGGTCCGAGGTGATCGACGACACCGGCGCGCCGATCGGCCGCCTCACCAGCGGCGGCTTCGCGCCGACGCTCGGGAAGCCGATCGCGATGGCCTATGTGCCGCTCGCGCTGGCGACGCCGGGCACCCGCATCGAGATCGCACAGCGCGGCAAGGTCCATACCGCGACCGTCACCGCGATGCCCTTCATTCCCCACCGCTACGTCCGCGCAGGAGCCAAGTGATATGAGCCGTTTCTTCACGCAAGATCATGAATGGGTCGATGTCGACGGTGATGTCGGCACAGTCGGCATCAGCGAATACGCGCAGAGCCAGCTCGGCGACGTCGTGTTCGTCGAGGTTCCAGAGGCCGGTAAGCAGCTGACCAAGGGCGCCGATGCCGCGGTCGTCGAATCGGTCAAGGCCGCCTCGGACGTCTATTCGCCGGTGTCGGGCACCGTCATCGAGGGCAATGCCGCGCTCGCCGACGATTCGAGCCTGGTGAATTCGGATGCCGAAGCCGCCGGCTGGTTCTTCAAGCTGACGCTCAGCGATCCGAGCGAGCTCGACAGCCTGATGGACGAAGCTGCCTACGCAGCCTTCGTCGAAGGGCTTTAAGTCCTAGAACCCCCTCCCGCATGCGGGAGGGGGCAGGGGGTGGGCACGCGCTCACCTCCAGACGTTCCGCCCGCAATAGGCCGGGCGCCCACCCCCCAACCCCCTCCCGCTTGCGGGAGGGGGGGAGTGCCGACAATGCGCTACCTTCCCCTGACCCAGCCCGACCGCGAGGCGATGCTCGCCGTCATCGGCGCCGCGACGATCGATGACCTCTTCGTCGACGTGCCCGAGGCCGCGCGCCTCGACGGCCCCGTCCGCGACCTGCCGATGCATGCGTCCGAAATGGCGGTCGAACGCCACATGGCGGCGCTCGCCAAGAAGAACCTGACCGCAGGGGAAGCGCCGTTCTTCCTCGGTTGCGGCGCGTACAAGCATCATGTTCCCGCCAGCGTCGATCACCTGATCCAGCGCGGCGAGTTCCTGACCGCTTACACGCCGTACCAGCCCGAGATCGCGCAGGGCACGCTGCAGATGCTGTTCGAGTTCCAGACGCAGGTCGCGCGGCTGCTCGGCACCGACGTCGCCAACGCGTCGATGTACGACGGCTCGACCGCGTGCTGGGAAGCGATCGTGATGGCGCGGCGTATCACCAAGCGCGGCAAGGCGATCCTGTCGGCGGGGCTGCACCCGCATTACGTGTCGGTGTCGAACACGATGGCCAAGTTCACCGGCGACGTGCTCGACACGACCGACCCGCGGCTGGTGCCCGAGATGGACCTCGACCGGCTGATCGCGAAGATCGACGACGATACGTCGTGCGTGGTCGTCCAATATCCCGACATTCTCGGCCGCATCGCCGATCTGCGTCCGCTCGCGGATGCGTGCCATGCCAAGAAGGCATTGCTGATCGCGGTCGTCACCGAGCCCGTCGCGCTCGGCGCGATCACCTCGCCCGGCGAGATGGACGCGGACATCGTCGTCGGCGAGGGGCAGTCGCTCGGCGTCGGCCTCCAGTTCGGCGGGCCCTATGTCGGCCTGTTCGGGTGCAAGGACAAATATGTCCGCCAGATGCCCGGCCGGCTCTGTGGCGAAACCGTCGACGCCGATGGCCGACGCGGGTTCGTGCTGACTCTGTCGACGCGCGAGCAGCATATCCGCCGCGAAAAGGCGACGTCGAACATCTGCACCAATTCGGGGCTCTGCGCGCTGGCCTTCTCGATCCACATGACGTTGCTGGGTGAAGCGGGCCTTCGCCAGCTCGCCGCGGTGAACCATGCGGGTGCCGTGGCCGCGGCCGAGCGGCTGTCGCAGATCCCCGGCGTCGAACTGATCAACGACAGCTTCTTCAACGAGTTCACGCTGAAGCTGCCCGTCGAGGCGCGTCCCGTCGTCCGCACGCTCGCCGATCGCGGCATCCTCGCGGGCGTCTCGCTCGGGCGGCTCTATCCCGGCAAGGACGATCTCGCGAACGGCCTCGTCGTCGCCGTGACCGAAACGACCACCGCGGAGGACGTCGAAACGCTTGCGTCCGCACTATCCACCGTACTTGGGGAGATACTGGCATGAGCATCAACCAGAGCGGCTGGCGCCCGACCGCGCCCGAGCAGGGCAAGGGCAACGTCCCCGCCAGCGTCACCGGCAACAAGGCGCTGATGCTCGAGGAAGCGCTGATCTTCGAGATCGGCGACAGCCACACCACCGGCGTCGACTTCGCGACCACGCCCGCGCGCGCGACGACCAGCAAGCTCGGCGCGCTGGCACGCAAGGCCCCGATCGGCCTCCCCGGTCTCTCGGAGCCCGAGACCGTTCGCCATTACACGCGCCTGTCGCGCCAGAATTACGGCATCGATCTCGGCTTCTTCCCGCTCGGCTCGTGCACGATGAAGCACAACCCGCGCCTCAACGAGAAGATGGCGCGGTTGCCCGGTTTCTCCGACGTCCACCCGCTCCAGCCGGTCGACACGGTGCAGGGCGCGCTCGAGGTCATCCACCAGCTCGCACACTGGCTCGTCACGCTCACCGGCATGACCTCGGTCGCGATGAGCCCGAAGGCTGGCGCGCATGGCGAGTTGTGCGGCGTCCTCGCGATCCGCGCCGCGCTCGAAGCCAAGGGTGAGGGGCATCGCAAGATCATCCTCGTCCCCGAGAGCGCGCACGGCACCAATCCCGCCACCGCGGCGTTCGCGGGCTACAGCGTCGAGGATATCCCCGCCACCGCCGAGGGCCGCGTCGACACCGCCGCGCTGAAGGCCCGGCTCGGCCCCGACGTCGCGGGCGTGATGATCACCAACCCCAACACCTGCGGGCTGTTCGAGCGCGACATGCGCGAGATTTCGGACGCGGTGCACGCGGCGGGCGGTTTCGTCTATTGCGACGGCGCGAACTTCAACGCGATCGTCGGCCGCGTCCGGCCGGGCGATCTCGGCATCGACGCAATGCACATCAACCTGCACAAGACCTTCTCGACCCCGCATGGCGGCGGCGGTCCGGGTTCGGGGCCGGTGGTGTTCTCGGCAGCGCTCACACCCTACGCGCCGCTGCCGTTCGTCGAGAAGCAGGGGGACCAGTTCGTCCTGATCGAGGAGGAGAATGCCGACGAACATCACGCCGGCAGCTTCGGCCGGATGGTCGCGTTCCACGGCCAGATGGGCATGTTCACGCGTGCGCTGACCTATATCCTCAGCCACGGTGCGGACGGCCTGCGCCAGGTGTCCGAGGATGCGGTGCTCAACGCGAACTACATCCTGCGCAGCCTCGACGACACGCTCGACGCGCCGTTCGGACCGTCGGGTCCGTGCATGCATGAGGCGCTGTTCTCGGACTCGGGCCTCGCCGCCGGTTTCTCAACGATCGACATCGCCAAGGGGCTGATCGACGAGGGCTTCCACCCGATGACGATGTACTTCCCGCTCGTCGTCCACGGTGCGATGCTGGTCGAGCCGACCGAGACCGAGTCGAAGGCGGCGCTCGACCAGTTCATCGCCGCGCTCCGCTCGGTCGCCGAGCGCGCCAAGGCGGGCGACCCCAACCTCAAGACCGCGCCGCACTTCGCCCCCCGCGCGCGCCTCGACGAGACGCTCGCGGCTCGCAAGCCGGTGCTGGTCTGGAAGGATCCAGCGCCCCTCGCGCAGGCGGCCGAGTAGGACGGCCTCCTCCCCGGTCGCCGCCGGGGGGGGGGCTTTGCCGTACGCCCCCTTTACTCCCGCTGTGTTGTGACCATACTACACCGCAAGGGGTAAGGTCGCAGGGGGGAATCGATGCAGGCGAACGATGTCCAGGGCTGGATCAGCTACGCGATCACGGCGGTCGTCATCGCGGTGGTCTTTGCGGTCCGGTGGCGGCGGATGAGCGTGGTCAAGCCGCTCAAGCTCGAGCGGCTCTGGGTCTTTCCCGCGCTGTACGCTGCGGTCGCGCTCTACATGGCGGTGATGTACCCGCCGCACGGTCTCGCCTGGCTGTTCTGCGCGATCGCGCTCGTCATGGGCGCGGCGCTCGGCTGGCAGCGCGGCAAGATGATGCGGATCACGATCGATCCCGACAGCCATGCACTCAACACGACGTCGTCGCCCGCCGCGGTCCTGTTCCTCGTCGCGATCGTCGCGATCCGCTCCGGGGCACGCGCGGTGATCGGTGACGGGCAGGCACTGCACCTCGACCCGTTTGCGGTCACCGACATGCTGGTCGCGCTCGCGCTCGGCCTGTTCACCACGCAACGGATCGAGATGTACCTGCGCGCGAAACGGATGCTCGAAACCGCGCGGGTTCGACCCACTGCGTCATCCTGACGAAAGTCAGGATCCAGAGCCGCATAGGGCGGTGCTCCGTAACTCTGGATCCTGACTTTCGTTAGGATGACGGGATTGTCAGTGGACGGGGAGCCTTCAAGCGATCGCGCGATCCGTCTCGTCCTGCCGGCGGACATGCTCGCGCCAGACGATGTACAGCCCGCTCGCGACGATGACCGGCGCGCCGAACCACGTCGCCTCGGCGGGCAGCGTGTCGAACACCAGCCAGCCGAGCAATGTCGCCCACAACAGGCTCGAATAATCCATCGGCACCACCACCGACACCGGCCCGAGCCGCAGCGACGTCGTCATCGCGATCTGCGCGAGCCCCCCCGCAATCCCGACGGTCGCGAGACACGCCCAGGTAATGGCGTCATGCGGCTGCGCGGCCTGTGCGTAGAATACCGACAACGGGATCAACGACAGCGCGGAGAACCAGAATACCGTCGTCAGCGCGCTCTCGGTCTTGCCGATCTGCCGGAGCAGGATCGACACGCTTGCCGTCCCGAACGCGCCTGCCAGCGCACAACCCGCGCCCCATAGCGGAAAGTGATCGCCGCCCGGCTGCGCGACGATCAGCACGCCGGCAAACCCCGCCGCCACCGCGCCCCAGCGATGCCAGCCGGTCGGCTCGCGCAGCACGAGCGCACCGAGAATCGTCGCGAAGATCGGTACGGTGAAGCCGATCGTCGTCGCCTCCGCCAGCGGCAGCGCGACGATCCCGTTGAACGTGAACGCCATCGCCGACAGTCCGACGACCGCGCGGACGATGTGCGCGGGCAGGCGCTGCGTCGCGATCGAGGGGAGGCCGGGCCCGGCGGCGATGACGGCCGACACCAGCAGGCACGCGCCGAACTGGCGAAAGAACAGGATCTCCGACACGCTCGCGCCGTGGCGTTCGGCCAGCTTGATCGCGGTGTTCATCAACGCGAAGATCACGACCGACAGCAGCCGCATGCCGATGGCGGGAAGGATGCGGTCTGAGGGCATTGCCTGCCCCTACGCAAACCGCGCCCGCGATCCCACCCGAAACTCCCGTCATCCTGACGAAAGTCAGGATCCAGGGTACCACGCGCGCCGCTCTTGGCTCTGGATCCTGACTTTCGTCAGGATGACGGGGGAGGGGCGGTGGGATGGGGTGACGAACCGCCGTGTACGCGATAAGCGCAGCCCATGATAAAGCGCGCACTCCCCGTCACCCGCGAGGCGGATTTCTCCGCCTGGTACCAGGCCGTCATTTCGGAAGCCGACCTCGCCGAGGAATCGGGCGTCCGCGGGTGCATGGTCATCCGGCCCTGGGGCTATGGCATCTGGGAGCGCATCCAGCGGCTGCTCGACGACCGGATCAAGGCGACGGGGCACGAGAATTGCTATTTCCCGCTCTTCATCCCGCTCTCCTATTTCGAGAAGGAGGCAGAGCACGTCGACGGGTTCGCCAAGGAAATGGCGGTCGTCACGCATCACCGGTTGAAGGCCGACGGCTATGGCCGGCTCGTCCCTGATCCCGAGGCGAAGCTCGAGGAGCCGCTCGTCGTGCGGCCCACGTCCGAGATGGTCATCGGCGCCGCGTTCGCGCGCTGGGTCCAGTCGTGGCGCGACCTGCCCGTGCTGATCAACCAGTGGGCCAACGTCGTCCGCTGGGAAATGCGCACGCGCATGTTCCTGCGCACCAGCGAGTTCCTCTGGCAGGAGGGGCATACCGCGCACGCCACCCCGCAGGAGGCGCGCGACGAGACGCTCAAGATGCTCGAAGTCTATCGTGACTTCGCCGAGGAGTGCCTTGGTCTCCACGTGATCGCGGGCGAAAAGCCCGAGAACGAGCGCTTCCCCGGCGCGGTCGCGACCTATTCGATCGAGGCGATGATGCAGGACGGCAAGGCGCTCCAGGCGGGCACCTCGCATTTCCTCGGCACCAATTTCGCGTCGGCGCAGAACATCCGCTTCCAGAACGCAGCCGGCGAGTTCGAGCTCGCCAACACGACGAGCTGGGGCGTGTCGACGCGGATGATCGGCGGCGTCATCATGGTGCACGGCGACGACGACGGGCTGCGCGTGCCGCCGATGATCGCGCCGTGGCAGGTGGTGATCGTGCCGATGCTGCGCGACAATCCCGACGACGCGGCGATCGTCGACTATTGCAAGTCGCTCCAGGCGGAGCTCGCCAAGCAGTCCGCGCTGGGCGAACCCGTGCGTGCGCTGCTCGATCTCAAGCCCGCCAAGGCCGCGACGAAGCGCTGGGGCTGGGTCAAGAAGGGTGCGCCGATCGTGATCGAGGTCGGCGGGCGCGACATGGCGGGCGGCAACGTCTCGGTCATTCGCCGCGATCGCCTCTATCGTGAGGACGGCAAGCTCGACAGCAATGCGGTCGCCCGCACGGACTTCGTCGCCGAGGTCTCGGGCATGCTGCACGACGTGCAGGCGACGCTCCACGTCGAGTCGATGAACCGCCTCAAGGCCAACATCGTCCCCGTCGACGATTTCGCGGCGCTCGAGGCGCACTTTGCGGACGGCATCAAGAACCCGGGCTGGGTCGACGTCCGCTGGTCCAAGCCCACCGGCGCCGCGCTCGACAAGGTCGTCGAGCGGCTGAAGGCGCTGAAGCTCACGATCCGCAATGCGCCGATGGGACAGACCGGCCAGGATAACGGTCCGTGCATCTTCACCGGCGAGCCCTCGGTCGAGCGCGTCCTGATCGGCCGTGCCTATTGAGCCGTGGCCTGCGCCGCCGGTCGCGTGGGCCGCGCGGCGTTCGTCGCCGACGCGGCCGTTTGCCCGGATGACCGCGTGCCGGCGGTTGCGGTCGACAAGGCGGCGGGCGCGCGTGTCAGCGGCGGCAGCGTCTCCAGATGCGCCTTGCCGTGCTGGTTGATCAGCGTGACGTGCCCGGTGTTCGCCGAAGCCACTGCCTTGAGGAACGAACGGGGCTTTTTCATCAGCCTGGGATGCTGAAGTCCGGTCAGGCCGACACGCCGGGCGGCTTCCTGAACGAAATGGACACAGTTGCGATCGCCGAGCCGGTATTCGCTGCTGCCCGTGGCGCCGCTCCATTCGGCAGCCAGCGCGACGATCGCCGCATATTGCGCATCCGTCATCACGACCGAGAACTGCGCGTTGCTGCCCTTGATGTACGACGGCGTCGCCACGTCGAGCGCACCCGCGACCGGACCGAACAGCAGCGCGGGGCTCAGCGTCCTTGCGGTGAAGCCGTAGTTGACGTCCACCGGCGCACCGCCGGCGTCGGGTACGCCGCGTAGCGTCACGAACGCGTGGGGAAAGCTGTTGCCGAGTTCATGGCTCCAGAACGTGATCGTCACCGCCGCTTGGGCAGGCTGCGCGACGAACAGGAAAAGGAGGAGCGCGGCGAACTGCTTGATAAGTCTCATGATATCGGATGCTAGCGCCGGTTGTGGGCGCTGTGCAACATCGCGCAGCCATTCTGCGGTTCAGGGATGAGGGGCGCTCTGTGATGCGGCGGCGGCAGCCGCTGCCGCGCTGTTTTCCGGACGTATGTAGATCGATGCGAGTGTCGGCACGGCGTCGCGAAGGCGTGTCTCCAGCACCTCGATGATCGCCTCGCCTTCACCCATCGTCACCGAGTCGTCGAAATCGGCGCTGATCGCTGCGAAGATGCTGTCGGGAGCGGTGTGGATCGTGCGGACATGGTTGACCGCGAGGATCGCGGGATGCGCCTGCACGATCTCGCGGATCGACGCGATGATCGCAGGGTCGGCACGCTCGCCGATCAGAAGCCCCTTCGATTCGCGCGCGAGCAGGACCGCGACCAGTGCCAGGATCAGGCCGATTGCGATCGATGCCGCACCGTCGATCCGCGGATCGCCGAACGCGTGGCTCGCCCAGACGCCCAGCGCCGCGATCACCAGTCCGGCAAGCGCCGCCGAATCCTCGAACAGGACGATGAAGCCCGCGGGGTCCTTCGACTGGTGCACAGCCTGCCACCAGCCTAGGTCGCCTTTCGCGCGCGAGAATTCGCGCACCGCGATCGTCCAGCTCGTCCCCTCGAGCAGCGCCGAGACGCCGAGGACGACATAGTTGATGAGCGGATCGCTGAGCGGTTCGGGCGCGATGATGTGGCGATAGCCTTCGTAGATCGATACGCCCGCGCCGACCGCGAAGATCAGGATGGCGACGACGAACGCCCAGAAATACAGCTCGCGACCATAGCCGAACGGATGCGCGGTATCCGCCGCACGCTTGGCACGCGACTGGCCATAGAGCAGCAGGACCTGGTTGCCGCTGTCGACGAGCGAATGCACGCCCTCGGTGAGCATCGAGGAAGAGCCGGTGATCCCGGCGGCAACGAACTTCGCGACGGCAATCCCGACATTGGCGGCGAGCGCGCCGTACAGGACGATGTCGTCCTTGATTCTCGTGATCAGTCCGTCGGTCATCGGGAATCCTGCGCGGGTGCGAAAGCCGGTTCCATACGAGAAAGCCCGCCGATGGATAGTCCATCGACGGGCTTTTCTTTCCAGTGGGTTAGGGACGGATCAGCCCAGGCGACCGAGGCGGTGATACAGCGCGCTGAGCCGGCTCATCTTCCTGTCGTCGACCGCGACCTTGGGGATCAGTTCGCCGATCGCTTCCTTGAGCAGCGCGAAATCCTCCGTCGAGAAAACGGCGCGAGCGCGGGCGGGTTCGTTCGTCATGGGTTTCCTCCGTCGTGTTTGTCTTTGTCGCTTCCTTTACATTCGATCGTGTACGGGAAGCGGCAATGCAACTGTAAAGCCTGACAAAGCAGGACGTGGACAGAGTGAACCATCAAGGCACGGCGTCGGGCTGTCGCCCCGGGTTGCGTGCCTCGTGTTGTTCTGTAAAGTTCGTGACAGAACGGAGAGCCGTATGGCGGATCGAAAATTGTTGGCGGGGCATGCGATCCGGCGGTTGCGGCGCGGCGCCGGGCTGACGCAGGCCGCGATGGCGGACATGATGGCGATCAGTCCGAGCTACCTCAATCTGGTCGAACGCAACCAGCGACCGATCTCGGCCGCGCTGCTCGTGAAGCTCGCCGAGAGTTTTGATTTCGATCCGCGCGCGTTGGCGGCCGGCGAGCCGGGCGGCGGCGCGGACGCGATCCGCAGGCGCCTCGCCGATCCGATGTTCGCCGATCTCGAAATCGATCGCAACGAGGTCGAGGAATGGCTTGCGAGCGCGCCCGGCGGGGTAGAGGCATTCGCGCGCGTCTTCGACCGAATTGGAAGCGCGGGTGACGCGGCAGTGCCGGATGATCCCGTCGGGCTGGTCCGGCGCGAGATCGAGCGCTGGCGTAACCATTTCGCCGACCTCGACGCCGCTGCCGAGGAGCTCGCCGACGAACTGCGTCTGGGCGCGGGGGATCTGTACGGCGCGATCGCCGAACGGCTTCGCGCCAGGCACGGGATCACGATCCGGGTGCTACCCGCCGACGTGTTGCCCGATACGTTGCGCCGCCTCGATCTTCACGCCCGGCAGCTGCAGCTGAGCGAGGTGCTCGATCCCGCATCGCGCACGTTTGCCGTCGCGTTCCAGCTTGGCCAGATCGAGGCGCGCGCGGAGATCGACTCGCTCGCGAAGGGCGCGGCGTTTTCGGATCGCGCGGCGGAACGCCTGTATCGGCGGCATCTGCTCAGCTATTTCGCGGCGGGCGTGATGATGCCCTATGCGCGGTTCCTGCGCGGGTGCGAGGCCACCGGCTATGACATCGAGCTTCTGCAGCGACGGTTCGGCGCCGGATTCGAGCAGGTCGCGCACCGTTTGACGACGCTGCAGCGCGTCGGCGCGCGCGGTCTGCCGTTCTTCATGATCCGGATCGATCGCGCCGGGCAGGCCTCGAAGCGCTATCCTGGCGCGAGCGGCGCGGCGCTGGTCGAGGGGGAGGGGCGTTGTCCGCTCTGGCAGTTGCACCACGCCTTTGATCGGCCGGGAAGTCTGGCGGTCCAGCTCGTGGAGCTCGAGGATGGTGCGCGGTGGCTGACGATGGCACGGACCGTGACGCCGCAGGGGCGACGGTTCGGCGCGGTACGCGCGGAGTTCTCGATCGGGCTCGGCGTGCAGGCCTCCCTTGCCACCGGGCTGGTCGCGGCAAGCGGCATCGACCTGGCCGGGGCGGCGATGCCGATCGGCCTTGGCTGCCGCGCCTGTTTCCGCGGCGATTGCCCGCAGCGCTCGGCGGCCCCCGCGGGGCGCGCGCTGATCGTCAACGAGCGGGAGCGCCGGACGTCGGCGTTGACCTTTGCGGGGGACTGATCCGTCCAAAACCCCTCGCACAAGAATATTTGAACCGATGCGAGGCCAAATCCCAATCTGGTCGTTTATGGTGGGACCAAGCCAATCCCTCTGATTTCACGAGGCAATCTGGCGCGTTACGGTCGAGTTTTTTCCACGGGGCCTCCACCTTGAACATGTTTCCACCCATCAGGGACCCCGAAGCGGGTGTTGTTCTGATCGTCGAAGATCATTTGCTGGTGCAGATCACCGCGACCGCGCAGATCGAGGATGCCGGGATGGCGACGCTCGTTGCGAACGACGCCGATGAGGCGCTGCAGATCCTCGCGACACGCAACGACGTGCGCACGGTCTTTACCGATATCGACATGCCCGGGACCATGGACGGACTGGCGCTCGCGATGGTGGTGCGGGAGCGCTGGCCCGATATCCGGGTTGTGGTTACGTCCGGCGGGAAGCCGCGCGCGGTCGATCGGCTTCCCGACGACGTCGCGTTCTTCCAGAAGCCCTATGAATATTCGGCTATCGTCGACGAACTCCGGTAACGATCAGGCGCCCGCCATCGTGAGGCGGTCGCGCTGATCGTCAGACAGCGTCAGCGACATGGCCGGCAACAGATCCTCGATCTGCTTGACGGTGGTCGCGCTTGCGATCGGTGCGGTGACGCCCGGCTGTGCCATCAGCCAGGCCAGCGCGACCTGTGCATGCGTCGCCTTGGTCTCCTCGACCACGCCGTCCAGCGCGTCCAGAACGTCCTTGCCCTTGCCTTCGAGCAATTTTCCCATCCCGCGCCCACGCACGCTCTGGTCGAGATCGTCGCGCGTCCGGTATTTGCCCGTGAGAAACCCCGATGCCAGCCCGTAATAGGGCAGCACGCCGATGTTCTCCGTAACGCAGTAATCCTGTAGCTCGCCTTCGAACTTCCCGCGGCTGACGAGGTTATATTCGGGCTGAAGGACATGGTAGCGCGGCAGGCCCGACGCCTTCGCGCTGTCGACCGCGGACTTGAGCCGCGCCGCATGGAAGTTCGACGCGCCGATGACGCGGACCTTGCCCGCGTCGACAAGCTTGCCGAATGCCTCGAGAACATCGTCCTGCGCAACCTGCTCGTCGTCCTGGTGCGCGTAATAGAGATCGATGCGATCGGTGCCGAGACGCCTGAGCGAGGCTTCGGCCGCCGCCGCGATACGCGCCGGTGCGAGCTTTTCGCCGCCATCGCCCGCGAGCATGCCGACTTTCGTCGCGAGCAGCACCGCGTCACGCTTGCCGGACGTCCTCAGCCATTCGCCGATCATGCTCTCCGACTCGCCACCGGAATGCCCGTCGATCCATGCGGAATAAACGTCCGCGGTGTCGATCATCGTGCCGCCGCCGGCGACGAACGCGTCGAGCACGGCAAAGCTGGCAGTGCGGTCTGCCGTCCAGCCGAAGACGTTGCCGCCCAGGACCAGCGGGGCGATCTTCAGGTCGGTCGAGCCGAGGCGGCGCTGGGTCATCGGGGCGGGTCACCTTGGTTTGTTACGGAATTCGGTGCGGTTTCGGTGTTGATCTGATCGAGATCGACGCTGTTCTGGTCGAGCATCGCCGCCGCGTCATTGAGTTGCTGTGCTTCGTCCGCCGTGACGGCGCCCGGCGGCGCGTCGGACGGTGAACACGCCGACGACGCCAGAAGTGCCCCCACCAGCAATCCGAAACCGGGCAAGTGAGGGCGCATCAGGTCAGTCCTTGATCGCGTTGCCTGCGCGGGTCAGCGCATTGCCCGTCGCGTCTGCTGCGCGGTCTGCGCCGTTGTTGATCGAAGCACCAGCGCGATCCGCATTGGCTTCGATGCGATCGCCGGCGCGGTCGGTCGACGCGTCGAGGCGGTCACCCGCGCGGTCGAGGCGCGCACCGGCATTGTCGAGCGAGGCTTCTGCCGAACCGAGCGCGCGGTCGCTGGCGGCCTCGACGTCGTTGACGGCATTCTCGGTCGTCGCGGTCGCATCCGTGGCGATCGCGTTTGCGGCCTCGGCGGTCTCGTTCTGTGCATTGTTGCTGCAGGCCGAAAGACCGGCGGCGAGGGCCAGTGCAGGAATAAGGAACTTCTTCATGTGCAATCACTCCCATCGAGGAACCCGGGTGTTGGTCCGGGGGGATATGTCCCTGTGAGCTAGGTTCATTAGCCCATAGCGCACTCGAACGCGGGTCGTGCCGATATGATCCGTCAGATGCGACAGGATGTCGTTCGACGGCACGCCGCGAAGAATGCCACGGGCTGCGTTGACCGCATATAAAGAATTCTTTATATGTTGCTGCATGACGATGGCGCTCGAAATCTTCCGTGCGATGGCGGACGCGACCCGGCTTCGGATTCTCGCATTGCTGCGGCGGATGGAGCTTTCGGTGGGCGAGCTTGCACAGGTGCTGGGCCAGAGCCAGCCGCGCGTATCCCGGCATGTGAAGATCCTCTGCGACGCCGGCCTGGCCGAACGGCGCAAGGAAGGCAGCTGGGTCTTCGTGGCGCTCGGCCGACCGGACATCATCGAACCCATCGCCGCGGCGCTCGACCAGTGGGACAAGGCGGAGCCCGACCATTGGGCGGTGGCCGACGTCGCGCGCCTTGCCGCGGTGCGCGCGGACCGGGCGGCGAGTGCCGCGGCATGGTTCGAGGGCCATGCCGGCGAATGGGATGCGATCCGGTCGATGCATATCGCCGAGAGCGAAGTCGAGGCGGCGATGGCAGCGATGCTCGGGGACGCCGCGATGGGAACGCTGATCGACATCGGCACGGGTACGGGGCGCATGCTCGAACTGTTCGGCAACCGGGCAAAGGTCGCGCTCGGCATCGATCGCAGCTCGGAGATGCTGCGACTGGCGCGCGCGAAGCTCCACGACATGGCGCATGCGGAACTTCGCCAGGCGGATCTGTACGCGCTGCCTCTCGCCGATGCCGCTGCCGACGTCGCGATCCTGCACCATGTCCTCCATTTCGCGCAGCAACCCGGGGCCGCGGTGGGCGAAGCCGCCCGCGTCCTCAAACCGGGTGGACGATTGCTGATCGCGGATTTTGCCAGCCACGACCGCGAGGATCTCCGGACCCGCGACGCGCATACGCGGCTCGGGTTCGCTGACGATCAGATGGCGGCGTGGTTCGACGCGGCAGGGCTCCAAACGGCGCGTGTCGAGACGCTCGAGGGCGGTGAGTTGACGGTGAAATTATGGCTCGGCCGAAAGGTCGGCGCGAGCCTGCGTGAGGTGAAGGCGGCATGACGAACATTTCGGTCCCCCAATTGGCGGAAGCCCGTCGCGCACTCGAAGAGCCGCTGTTTGCGGATCTGGCGGGCGATGTCGGCATCAGCTTCGAGTTCTTCCCGCCCAAGACGGAGAAGATGGACGCGCAGCTCTGGGACGCGATCCGCACGCTCGAGCCGCTCGGTCCCGATTTCGTGTCGGTGACGTACGGCGCGGGCGGGTCGACGCGCGAGCGGACGCATGCGACCGTCGCACGAATCCAGCGCGAGACGTCGATGAACGCGGCGGCGCATCTCACCTGTGTCGAGGCGACCAAGGCCGAGATCGACCAGGTTGCCGAGGAATATTGGGCGGCGGGCGTGCGTCACATCGTCGCATTGCGCGGCGACATGCCGACGCTCGGCCAGCCCTATCAGGCGCATCCGGGTGGGTATGAGAATGCGGCGGCGCTGGTCGCGGGCCTGCGCAAGCTGCATCCGTTCGAGATTTCGGTCGCGGCCTATCCCGAATCCCATCCGGAATCGGGTGATCCCAATGCCGATATCGACAATCTGAAGCGCAAGCTCGACGCAGGCGCCAGCCGTGCGATCACGCAGTTCTTCTTCTCGCCCGAGGCGTATTTCCGCTTCCGCGACCGCGTCGCCGCGGCGGGCATCACCGCGCAGATCCTGCCGGGCATCCTGCCGGTGTCGAACGTCGCGCAGACGCGCAAGTTCGCGGGGCTTTGTGGCGCGGAGATCCCGGCCTGGATGGACCGGCTGTTCGACGGGCTCGACGATCATCCCGCCGCGCGGCAGCTCGTCGCGGCGACGATCGCGGCCGAGATGTGTCGGCGGCTCTATGCGGGCGGCGTGAAGGATTTCCACTTCTACACGCTCAACCGCGCCGAACTCGCCTATGCTATCTGCCATATGCTCGGCGTGCGCGCCAAGTCGGCCGAAACGGTCGCCGCGGCATAGACCCCATCGTCATCCCGGACTGGATCCGGGATCCAGAGCGCCAAGCGGTGCTCTTTGTTGTCCTGGATCCCGGATCAAGTCCGGGATGACGGAGTGAAACTGATGAATGTACGTGACCGTTTCAACGCCGAAGCCGCCAAGCGCATCCTGATCACCGACGGCGCGTTCGGGACCGAGATCCAGAACTGGAAGCTCGACGAGGCGGCCTATGCGGGCGACCTGAAGCTCAGCCACGACCAGAAGGGCAACAACGACATTCTGGCGATCACCAGGCCAGACGTGCCCGAGACGATCACGCGCGAATATTTGGAGGCTGGGTCGGACATCGTGTCGACCAACACGTTCAGCGCGAACATCATCAGCCAAGCGGATTACGGCGCCGAGCATCTGGTGCGCGCGATCAACGTCGAGAGCGCGAAGATCGCCCGCCGCCTCGTAACCGAATATGAAGCGAAGGACGGCCGCCCGCGGTTCGTGGCGGGCGCGATCGGGCCGACCAACAAGACGCTGTCGCTGTCGCCCGACGTCAATGATCCGGGCTTTCGCGAGATCGACTTCGATTATCTCAAGGGCGTCTACCGCGAGCAGATCGATGCGTTGCTCGAAGGCGGCGAGGGGGTCGGCGTCGACTTCATCCTGATCGAGACGGTGTTCGACACGCTGAACGCCAAGGCCGGGATCATGGCCGCGATCGAGGCGGGCGACGATCTCGGGCGCGACGTGCCGATCATGCTGTCGATGACGCTGACCGATCTGTCGGGGCGCAACCTGTCGGGGCATACGGTCGAGGCGTTCTGGCACGCGGTGCGGCATGCCAAGCCGATCACGATCGGGCTGAACTGTTCGTTCGGTGCGGAGCAGTTGCGGCCGCATGTGAAGACCTTGGCCGGCATCGCCGATACGCTGATCATGATCTACCCGAACGCCGGGCTGCCCAACGAGCTCGGTGAGTATGACGAGATGCCCGCGACGACCGCGGGGCTGGTCGGCGAGTGGGCGGTGGCCAAGCAGGTCAACGTGCTCGGCGGCTGCTGTGGCTCAACGCCGGCGCATATCAAGGCGATGGCGGACGGTGTGCGCGGGCTGGAACCGCGTGTGGTCGCGAGCCCGGAGGTGCGGACCAAGCTCGCCGGCCTCGACC
>NZ_CEEDCZ010000002.1:102842-657140 GCF_979253475.1 Sphingomonas sp. AC449
CCCCCCCCCCCCCCCCCCCCCCCCGCCGCGAGCGCTACCCTCCCCAACGACCCCTCACCCCAACCCTCTCCCCGGAGGGGAGAGGGGGCCAGAAGAAATGAACCGATGACCACCACTTCCTCCACCTCTTTCGTCAACATCGGCGAGCGCACCAACGTCACCGGCTCGGCGCGCTTCAAGAAGCTGATCATGGCGGGCGACTATCCCGCCGCGGTCGAGGTCGCGCGCCAGCAGGTCGAGAGCGGCGCGCAGGTGCTCGACGTCAACATGGACGAGGGGTTGCTCGACGCGCATCACGCGATGACGACGTTCCTCAAGCTGATCGCCGCGGAACCCGACATCGCGCGCATCCCGTTCATGGTCGACAGCTCGAAATGGAGCGTGATCGAGGCGGGGCTGAAATGCGTCAGCGGCAAGCCGATCGTCAATTCGATCAGCATGAAGGAGGGCGAGGAGCAGTTCCTCAGCCAGGCCAAGAAGTGCATGGCATACGGCGCCGCGGTGGTCGTGATGGCGTTCGACGAGGTCGGGCAGGCTGACACCAAGGACCGCAAGGTCGAGATCTGCGAGCGCGCCTACAAGCTGCTCGTCGGCATCGGTTTTCCGCCCGAGGATATCATCTTCGACCCCAACGTCTTCGCAGTCGCGACGGGGATCGAGGAGCATGACAATTACGGCGTCGACTTCATCGAGGCGTGCCGCGAGATCAAGGCACGCTGCCCGCACGTCCATATCTCGGGCGGGCTGTCGAACTTCAGCTTCTCGTTCCGCGGCAACGAGCCCGTGCGCCGCGCGATGCACAGCGTGTTCCTCTATTATGCGATCCCCGCGGGCATGGACATGGCGATCGTCAACGCCGGCCAGCTCGACATCTATGACGATATCGATCCCGAGTTGCGGCAGGCGGTCGAGGACGTCGTGCTCAATAAGGATCCCGAAGCGGGTGAGCGGCTCGTCCAGCTCGCCGAACGCTATCGCGGCACCGACGTCGTCGCCGAGAAGGCGGCGGCCGAATGGCGCTCGCTCGACGTCAACAAGCGGCTCGAATATGCGCTGGTCAAGGGCATCGACCTCCACGTCGTCGAGGATACCGAGGAAGCGCGCCAGATCATCGACGGCAATGGCGGTCGCCCGATCGAGGTGATCGAGGGTCCACTGATGGACGGCATGAACGTCGTCGGCGACCTGTTCGGCAGCGGCAAGATGTTCCTGCCGCAGGTGGTTAAGTCGGCGCGCGTGATGAAAAAGGCGGTCGCGCATCTGCTGCCCTATATCGAGGCGGCCAAGGAGCCCGGCGCGCGCGGCAAGGGCAAGATCATCATGGCGACCGTCAAGGGCGACGTGCATGATATTGGCAAGAACATCGTCGGCGTCGTGCTGCAGTGCAACGGGTTCGACGTGGTCGATCTGGGCGTGATGGTGCCGTGGTCGAAGATTTTAGAGGCCGCGAACGAGAATGACGCGGACATGATCGGGTTGTCGGGCCTCATCACGCCGAGCCTCGACGAGATGGTGACGGTCGCCGAGGAGATGAAGCGCGCAGGGATGACGATGCCGCTGCTGATCGGTGGCGCGACGACGTCGAAGGTCCATACCGCGCTGCGTATCGCGCCGGCCTATGACGGCCCGGTGGTGCACGTGCTCGACGCAAGCCGTGCGGTCGGCGTCGCCTCGACGCTCGTGTCGGACACGATCCGCGACGAGTTCGTGACGAAAACCGCGGACGAATATGAGGCGGTGCGACTGGCGCGCGCGAACAAGGGGCAGAGCGAGCTGCTGCCGCTGGAAACCGCACGCGCGCGCGGGTTCGTCGCGGACTTCGCGATGAAGCCGGGGGCGCCGGCGAAGCCCGGCGTGCACGTGTTCGCGGACTGGGACCTGACCGATCTGCGCGATTATATCGACTGGACGCCGTTCTTCCGCGCGTGGGAGCTGGCGGGCAATTTTCCGGCGATCCTGACCGACGAGGTGGTCGGCGAGAGCGCAAGTTCGCTCTACGCAGACGCGCAGGCGATGCTCGACACGATCATTGCGGAGAAGTGGCTGACGCCGCGCGGCGTGGTCGGGCTCTGGCCCGCACGGCGCGAGGGGGACGACGTGGTGGTCACTGCTCCCTCTCCCCTGTGGGGAGAGGGCTGGGGTGAGGGGCAGCCAAGCAATGCTGCGCTTGGGACAGCCCCTCACCCCGACCCTCTCCCCACAGGGGAGAGGGAGCAGAAGGACGTGAGATTGCCGATGCTCCGCCAGCAGATCGCCAAGCGCGAAGGCCGCCCGAACATGTGTCTCGCCGATTTCGTCGACACGCAGGACGACTGGTTCGGCGGGTTCGCGGTCGGCATCCACGGCATCGACGCGCATATCGCGCGGTTCAAGGCGGGGCATGACGATTACAACGACATCCTGCTCAAGGCGCTCGCCGATCGCTTCGCCGAGGCGTTCGCCGAACGGCTGCACAAGCATGTCCGTCAGGAACTCTGGGGCTATGCGCCCGAGGAGCAGCTGACCAACGACGCGCTGATCAAGGAACAGTATCGCGGCATCCGCCCTGCGCCGGGCTATCCCGCATGCCCCGATCACAGCCTCAAGCCGATCCTGTTCGACCTGCTCGACGCCGAGACCGCGACCGGGCTCGAACTGACCGAGAGCTTCGCGATGTTCCCGACCGCCGCAGTATCGGGCTTCTATTTCGGCCATCCGCAGGCGGAGTATTTCGGTGTCGCGCGCGTCGGCCGCGACCAGCTCGAGGACTATGCAGCGCGCCGCGGTGTCGACTTGCCGACCGCGGAACGCTGGCTGCGGCCGAACCTCGACTAAAGGAGTGTTCACCCGCCCCCGCGGGTGAAGACGGCGTGTCAGGCGCTACGCCCGACCAGCCCCGCCAGTTTCTTCAGCTTCGGCGCGACCATCGGCACGGTCAGCATCGTGCTCGCCAGCGCCATCAGCAGCAGCGCAGTGAAGGTCTCGTTGGTGATGATCGCCTTGTCGAGCAGGATGTTGACGAAGATGATCATGATCAGCGCCTTGGTCTGAAGCAGCCAGCCGATCACCGAGGCTTCACCCGGGCGCCATTTGAGCAGCCGGCCGGCGGCATGGACGCCGGCGAGCTTGCCGCCGACCGAGGCCAGCAGCAGCAGTGCGGCGGCGGCGAACACCGCGACCCCGCCGACCGCCCATTGCGTCTTCAACCCGGTCGACAGGAAGAATACCGGCATCACCGCGAGCAGGACGAAGTGGCGGAAATCGTCCATCCGCTTCTGGTCGAACCATTTCGCGTCGAGCACCGCGCCCGACAGGAATGCGCCGACCATGAAATGCAGCCCCGCCCAGTCCGCGGCGAACCCGCAGCCGGCGAGCCAGATCAGGCTGACATACCAGCGATCGCGTTCGGGAATCCGCGCCATCAGCCGGCGGACGAGCACGGTGGCGAGCGCGAAGCCGACGAGGAACGCGCCCTGCCGCCCGACGCGCTCCCAATCGAGCAGGATCAGCGCGAGCACGCCCCAGATCGCGATGTCGTCGAGGCTGGCATAGCGCAGGATGCGCTGGCCGATCGGCTCGCGCAGGACGTCGAGCTTTTCGAGGAACAGCACGAGAATCGGTAGCGCGGTGACGGCGCAGGCCATGCCGATGCCGAGGATGACCTGCCAGCGAGCGCCTGACGGACCTGCCCAGCCCGGATAGCGCAGCATGACCGCCGCGGCGATGCTGCCCGTGACGAGCGGCACGGCGAGCGCGAGCCCGGCGGTGACCCCGGTCTCACGCCGCCGCTGCCACGCCTCGCCGAGATCGAGCTCGATGCCGGCGACCCAGACGAACATCATCACCGCCCACCAGGCGACGCCGTTGAGCGAGCCGAGCGTGACGGGGGTGAAGATCGTCGCGTAATAGTCAGGGAAGATCGCCCCCAGCACGCCCGGCCCGAGCAGGATGCCGCCGAAGATCTGCACGACCACCAGTGGCGCCCAGTAATCCGTCCGGCCGAGCCGCCACACGAGATAGGGCACCGTGAAAATGATCAGCATCGCGAGGAGGAAGACCTCCGTCGGCGTCATGGCGTGCATGCAATCCCCCCTGCGCGCGGTCGGGGCCCCCCCGCCGGCTGTCTCGTGGGACCGTGGTATGCCGCCGGGGTGGCGGGGGCAATATGCGGCGACCCGATCGCACCGGACTCGACCAATCCATCAGGTGCGTCATTGCGGGACGCGCGACAGGCCACCCGCTATCGGCAAGCACACGCGAACCGCTTAGGATGGCGCATGCCTGCACGATGATGGTGCCGGATCAGGAGTGCCTTGCGTGAACCGATCTCTCCTGCTGCTTACGATGGTCGCCGCGTCCGCCTCGGCGCAGGCGCCGGTACGCCGCGCCGCGCCTTTCACGGTCAACGGGCAGGGGTTCGCGACGCTGCAGGAGGCGGTGTCGTCGATCCGTCTGGGCACCGCGACGATCCTGATCGCGCCCGGCATCTACCGCGAATGCGCGGTGCAGGCGGGCGGGCGGATCACCTTCAAGGCGGCGGAGCCGGGCACCGCGATCTTCGAGCGCGTCGCGTGCGAGGACAAGGCTGCGCTGGTGTTGCGCGGGCAGGGCTCGGTGGTCGATGGCCTCGTCTTTCGCGGCTACAGCGTCGCGGACGGCAATGGCGCGGGCATCCGGACCGAGATGGGCGACCTGCGCGTCGTCAACGCGATGTTCCTCGACAGCCAGGAGGGCATTCTCGGTGGCGAGCCGAACGGACAACGGATCACGATCGACCAGTCGACCTTTTCGGGGCTCGGCCAGTGCGATCAGTCGCCGAGCTGCGCGCACGCCATCTATCTCGCAAACAAGGGTAGCGTGACGATCACCCGCTCGCGGTTCGAGCGCGGCACGGGCGGTCATTACGTCAAGCTGCGCGTGCCGACCGTGACGATCACCGACAACAGCTTCGACGACAGCGCGGGCCGCAAGACCAACTACATGATCGACCTGCCCGAGGGCGCAACCGGGCTGATCGCGCGCAACACCTTCGTGCAGGGCAAGCAGAAGGAGAACCATACGGGGCTGATCGTTGTCGCGGCGGAGGCCAAGACCTATCGCTCGACCGGATTGCGGGTCGAGGACAATGACGCGCGGCTGTCACCGGGGGACACGAGCAGCCCTGCGTTCCTTGCGGATTACAGCCATGACCGGCTGGCGCTGGGGGCGAACCGGCTGGGGACTGGGTTGCGGGCGTTCGAGACGCGCTGAACGGGAGCCGCTCCGCCCCTGGCGGGGGAGGCGGAGCGGCTCACCAAACGGTCATCCGCCGGTAGGACAGGTGCTCGCTGCGCCCGGATCAAGATCGAGGCACCGGCCGTCGAGCCCCGAGACCGGCAGCCCGATCGTCGCCGCGAGCGTCGGGACGATGTCCACCGTCTCCACCGACAGCGGCTGTTCGAACCCGGTCATCCCCTTGCGCCAGAACAGGATCGGCACGCGGCGGTCGTAATCCCATGGCGACCCGTGCGTCTCGACATAGCCGCCGGCCGGCGCCACGATCGTCGTCACACGCGGTTTGAGCAGCGTGACGAGCTGGCCCGAGCGCCCCTCGCTGTACGAGGCGCGCGCGCGCTCGATCAGCGTCCAGGTCTCGGGCGGCGTCTTCGCCATCGGCGTCGCCATGATCTCGGCGGCGGAGAAGGCGGCGGCAACCTGCGGCAAGGCACGATAGCGACGGAGTGCCTCGGCGAGCACCTTCGCCTGCGTCTTGGCCGGCAGGGTATCGTCGATATAGACGTCGCCCTCGGTGCCGAGCAGCACGCTGCCCTTCAGCCCCAGGTCTTTGGCGATCGCGGTGCCGACCTGCTTGGCCAGCACGTTCTCGTCCATATGCGCTTCCATCGGCATCGCGCGCTGTTGCTGGCGCTCGGTCGCGTCGTGCGCGCCGTGGTCTGCGGTCAGCACCACCTCGTAATCGACGCCGGTCTCGTCCAGCACCGCGAAGAACCCGCCCAGCGTCCGATCGAGCTCGGCCATCTGGATGCACATCTCCGACCCCTGCGTGCCGTAGGAGTGGCCGATATAATCGGTCGCCGACGCGCCGATGTCGATGATGTCGGTCTGCGGCCCCGTGCCGAGCTTCATGTCCTGGACGAGCGCTGCCGCCATCGCGAACACCGCGGCGTCGGACGCCGGCGACACGCGGAAGCCCTTGGCGTCGCCCGCCTCGCGTTCGAACCGGCCCTGGCCGTAGGTCTTGCCCGCGATCACGATCGGATGGTTCACGCCCGCGCAATAGCCCGGCAGCGGCAGTGCCGCCTGTGGCAGCGCGATCAGCTTGGCGACCGCGTCGCGCGTGCGCTGCACCGCGGGCGGCACCGCGCGGCCCGCATAGGAGACATAGGTCTTGCCGTCCCACCACCAGAGTTCGTCGACCTTGTGGCCGCCCATCATCACCGCCGCGCGATCCTTGCCCGCGACCGACACCGAGCGCGTCCGCGGATCGCGTGCCTTCATCATCTCGCCGAGCGTCGGGACCTTCAGGTGCATGTCCGACACGGTGTAGCTGTCGTGCGTGCTGCCGGTAACGCGCTCGTCCTCCGAGCAATAGACGATCTTGTCGGGCCGCCCCGCGCGCTGGTCGACCCAGTTGTTCGCGATGATCCCGGTGTGCGCTGGCCGCATGCCCGTCAGGATCGTCGAATGGCCGGGGCAGGTCTCGGTCGCGGCGTGGCTCTGATACCCGCTCGGGAACACGACGCCGCCGAGCAGTCGCGCGAAACCGCCGGTGTACCGGTTGCGATATTGCTGGAAAAGATCGGCGGCGAACTGATCGACCGAGATCGCGACGATCAGTTTCGGCGGCGTTGTCGGGGCCGCGGCGGGCGTCGGGGCCGGCGGTGCGGTCTGGGCGGAGACCGAACCGGCCGAGGTCAGCAGCAGCGCGGCGATAAGTGCTTTCACGAACAGTCCTTTAGCAAGCGGCGACCACGGGAGCAGCCGTCGCTTTGAAGTGCAATACGACATCGCCACCGCTATGGCTTTGCGCGATGAACGACACAAGGATGGCCATGCGCAGTTTACGTTGCGTCGTGATGACGGTTTTGCTGGCGCTGTGTGGCCTGTCGCCTGCGTTCGCGGAATCGCTCAATGGATCGAGCCAGCACCTGTCGATGCGGCTGGTCGCCGAAAGCGATCGCCCGAAGGCCGGCGCGCCGCTGACGATCGCGCTCGCGACGACGCCCGAAAAGGGCTGGCACGGCTATTGGCGCAACCCCGGCGATGCGGGATTTCCGGCGACGTTCGACTGGACGCTGCCCGCGGGTGCCAAGGCGGGCGAACCCGAATGGCCGGTGCCGACGACATTGCTGATCGCGGGCCTGATGAACTATGTCTACGAGGCGCCCTATGCGCCGCTCGTGACGATCCAGGTTCCCGCGGACCTTGCGCCGGGGACCAGGCTGCCGATCCGGTTGAAGACGAGCTATCTCGTCTGCTCGGCGACGATCTGCGTTCCCGAGGAGCAGGCGCTGTCGCTTGACCTGACGATCGGCGACGGCGCGCCCGCACAGACGGCGGCCTTTGCCGACTGGCGGCGCGCCATCCCCGAGCCACTCGATTCCGGCGCGACCTATGCCGCGAGCAACCGGACGATGCGGATCGCGGTGCCGTTCCCTGCAAGCGCCAGGGCCGACGCGGCGTATTTCTTCCCCGTCACCACCGGCATGATCGACAATGGCGCTCGACAGAAAGTCACGCGCGATGGCGACCGGCTGACGATCGAGACGAAGCTTGCGGCGAACGCAAAGAGCGGCGGGCCGGTCGAGGGCGTGTTGCGGATCGGCGACGCGCAGGGACTGAGCGTCAAGGCGACGCCCGGCGTGGTGGCCGACAGCGGATCAGGCACGGCGACCGCCGAGAATGTCTGGCTGACCGCGCTGGTCGCGTTCGCGGGGGCGGTGCTCGGCGGGCTGATCCTCAACATCATGCCGTGCGTATTCCCGATCCTCAGCCTCAAGGCACTCAGCCTCGCGCGCGGCGGGGCGAGCGAGAAGGACGCGCGCGGCGAAGCGCTCGCCTATACCGCGGGCGTCGTGCTGGTCTGCCTCGGGCTCGGGGCGGCGATCCTCGCGCTGCGTGCCGGCGGGTCCGCGGTCGGCTGGGCGTTCCAGTTGCAGCATCCCGCGGCGATCGTCGTACTGCTCCTGCTGAGTGCTGCGATCGCGTTCAACCTCGCCGGGCTGTTCGAGGTGCCGACGCCGCGCTTTGCGGGCGAAAGCGGTGCGAGCGGTGCGTTCGCGACGGGGGCGCTCGCGGCGTTCATCGCGACGCCGTGCACCGGCCCGTTCATGGGCGCGGCACTCGGTGCGGCGCTCGTTCTGCCATGGCCGGCGGCGCTCGCGGTGTTCGGCGGGCTCGGGATCGGACTGTCGCTGCCGTTCCTCGCGATCGGGTTCGTACCCGCATGGCGGCGCTGGCTGCCCAAGCCCGGCGTGTGGATGGAGACGTTCCGCCATATCCTGTCGGTGCCGATGTTCCTCACCGCGATTGCGCTCGGCTGGGTGCTGGGGCGGCAGACCGGCGTGGACACGCTGACGCTTGCGCTGATCGCGGTGCTGGCGGTGGGCGCGGTGCTCTGGATCGGCGGGTCGCGCCAGCGCAAGGGCAAGGCGTTCGGTGCCGCGGCACAGATCGCGCTGGCCGTGGTCTTCGTCGGCAGCGCGGTACTCATCGCGCGCGCGCCACCCGCATCGGCAAAGGTTGCGGCGGCTGGCGACGAGGGGTTTACCGAGGCCCGGCTCGCGTCGCTGCGTGCGGAGAAGCGCCCGGTGTTCGTGTATTTCACCGCCGACTGGTGCCTGACGTGCAAGGTCAATGAAAAGGCGGCGATCGACACCGCGGCCGTGCGCGATGCGTTCGCCAAGAACAACGTCGCGGCGCTCATTGGCGACTGGACCGACGGCGACCCGGTGATGGGCCGCTTCATCCAGGCGCATAACCGCGCCGGCGTCCCGCTCTACCTCTATTACGCCCCCGGCGCCGCCGAGCCGACCGTCCTGCCGCAGGTCCTGACTCCCGGTCTGCTGCAAGCGCTGGGGCGCTGATTTCCTCTCCGTCGTCGTGGGGGAAGGCAGGGTTCAGGGTTACCAAGCTTGCGCTCCATGGCCCTGGATCCTGACTTTAGGCAGGATGACGGGAGGGGAGAGGTGCTGCAGTCCTACGCGCGACCCGCCCCGGCTACGCTGGAGCATCGCGGTCGCTCACGAACATTCGGCGCTTGTGCGGCGCAGCGATGCGATGCAGCATGGAACCGTAACGCTTGATGGGGAATTTACCGTTCCGATGGGGAAACGAGCGTTTGATGAAATCATGGGGGCGTCGGACGATAATACCGTTCGCCCCGAACTTGCGGCATTGGGACGCTGGATCGAGGACACGCCTGACGTAGAGCTGCGGCGACGTCAGCAGGCGGCGGAGACGACGTTCCGGCAACTCGGCATCACCTTTGCCGTCTACGGCGAAAACGAAGCCGCCGAGCGCATCATCCCGTTCGACATTGTCCCCCGCGTCTTCCTGCATGACGAATGGACGCGCCTGTCCGAAGGATTGATCCAGCGCGTCGAGGCGATCAACGCGTTCCTCGACGATATCTATGGCGACCGTCGCATCCTCAAGGAGGGCATCCTCCCCGAGGATCTGGTCATGGGCAATGCGCAGTTCCGGCCGGAAATCGCAGGGATGCGCCCGCCTCACGGGATCTGGGCGCATATCTGCGGGATCGATCTGGTCCGCACGGGGCCGGACGATTTCTTCGTGCTCGAGGACAATGCGCGGACGCCTTCGGGGGTCAGCTACATGCTCGAAAATCGCGAGGCGATGCTGCGGCTTTGCCCCGAGCTGTTCCGCGAATTCCGCGTCGCTGCGGTCGACAGCTATCCCGATCGGCTGCTCGAGACGATGAAATCGGTCGCGCCGCACGGCGTCAGTGCGCCGACCTGCGTTGTGCTGACGCCCGGCCATTATAATTCGGCCTATTACGAGCACAGCTTCCTTGCGGATTCGATGGGGGTCGAACTCGTCGAGGCGGCAGATCTCGTGGTCGACGACGACATCGTCTGGATGCGGACGATCGCCGGGCGCGTGAAGGTCGACGTCATCTATCGCCGGATCGACGATGACTATCTCGACCCGCTCGTCTTCCGCCCCGACAGCGCGCTGGGCGTGCCCGGACTGATCGCTGCATATGCCGCGGGCAATGTCGCGATCATCAACGCGCCGGGCAACGGGATCGCCGACGACAAGGCGATCTACAGCTACATGCCCGATATCGTGAAATTCTATTCGGGCGGCACGTGCAAGCTTCCCAATGTCGAGACATGGCGCTGCCGCGAACCGCAGGCGCTCCAATACGTGCTCGACAATCTCGAGGACGTCGTCGTCAAGCTCGTCGATGGCTCGGGCGGGTACGGCATGCTGGTCGGGCCGACCGCGACGAAGCAGGAGATCGAGGATTTCCGTGCCGCGCTGATCGCCGAGCCGCACCGCTACATCGCGCAACCGACGCTGGCGCTGTCGACCGTGCCGACGATGGCGGAGGCGGGGCTGTGCCCGCGCCACGTCGACTTCCGGCCGTTCGTGCTGACCGGATCGAAGGGGGTGCAGGTCGTGCCCGGCGGGCTGACGCGCGTCGCGCTGAAGGAGGGCTCGCTGGTCGTGAACTCGAGCCAGGGCGGCGGAACGAAGGACAGTTTCGTGCTGATGGCGGATCAGTCGCAGCGCATGGCGGCAGGCGGCATGACGCAGATGATGGGCGGGATGTCGCAGACGCTCGGCACTGTTCCGTCGCAGCCCGAGGTGCAGTCCTGATGCTGTCGCGTACCGCTTCGTCACTCTACTGGCTCGGTCGCTATTTCGAGCGTGCGGACTTCATCGCGCGGCTGGTCGAGGCGACGGTGCGCCTCGACGTGCTGTCCCCGCAACCCGCGGGCGAGGACGCCTGGGCGTCCGCGCTGGCGGTCACCGAAACCGACGAGGCGTTCGCCCGGACCGGGGTGCCCGTCGCGCAGCGCGACGTCGTGCGCTTCCTGACGCTCGACGCGAGCCATCCGGGATCGATCGTGCGGTGTCTCGACATGGCGCGGAACAACGCCAAGGCGGTGCGTACCGCGCTGACGCGCGAAGCATGGACCGCGATCAACCGGGCATGGCTGCTGTTCGAGAACCGCGCGACGCCGGGCAGCACCACCGCGCAGCTCAATCTGGTCGAGGCGGTCAAGAACGAGACGCGCGGCTTCGAGGGGGCGATCCACCGGATGCTGCGCAATCAGACGACGTGGTTCATCCGGCTGGGGCAGGCGGTCGAACGCGCCGACAACACCGCGCGGCTGCTCGACGTCAAATACCACATCCTGTTGCCCGAGGGGCAGCAGCTTGGCGGCGCGATCGACCGTGACCAGTGGACGACGATCCTGCAGACCGTATCCGCGGTGACCGCCTATCGCTGGCTGTATAACGATGGACTTCGTCCGGCCGACGTGATCGACCTGTTGCTCGCGCGAGCGGAACTGCCGCGCAGCCTAGCCGCCTCTGTCGAGGAGACCGTCGACGTGTTGAACCTGCTTGCGAAACGCACCGGACAGCATGGCGAGGCCGACCGGATGGCGCGATTGCGCGCCTCGCGGTTGAGCCGGACCCGATCGGGCGAGGTGATCGCATCGGGCCTGCACCAGTATCTTCAGGCCTTCATCCAGGAAAACGCGATGCTCCACAGCGCAATCGGCCGGCAGTTCAAGTTCCTTTGATGCGTCTGTCGGTCGATCACCGCACGATCTATCGCTTCACAACGCCGCAGAGCCGGCTCGTCCAGATGCTCCGCATGACACCGCAGAATACGCATGACCAGACCGTCGCGCGCTGGCGGATCGACGTCGACTGCGACGCGCGGCTGCGTCAGGGGCGCGACGGCTTCGGCAACGTCATCACCATGCTGTACATCGACGGTCCGATCGACGGGATCGAGATCAGCGTCACCGGCGACGTGCTGACGAGCCATTCGGATGGTGTCGTCCACGGCGCGCACGAGGTGCTCCCGCCCGCGCTGTTCCTGCGGTCGACGCCGACGACACCGCAGGACGGTGCGATCGCGCGCTTTGCGGAGAATGCCGCGTCGGGGGCAAGCGGTCGCATCGGCGCGCTCCACCGGCTGAACGACGCGGTCCACGCGCGCCTGGCGCCGGATCTGGGGCGGCCCAAGCCGGACCTCGACGCGGCCGCGGCATTCCGGCTCGACAGCGGCACGTCGCGGGACATGGCGCAGGTGTTCATCGTCGGCGCACGCGCGCTCGGCGTACCCGCCCGCTACGTGTCCGGCTATCTGTTCACCGATCGCGACGACGATCACCGGCCGACGCCGCATGGCTGGGCAGAGGCCCATGTCGACGGGCTTGGCTGGATCGGCTTCGACCCGTTTGTCGGCGCCTGTCCCGAGGAGGAGCATGTCCGCATGGCGGTCGCGCTCGATGCGGCGGGCGCGGCGCCGGTCGCGGGCTCGCGGCTAGGTGAGGGGGGTGAACGGCTCGACGTCGACGTGGTGGTCTCGAGCGACGGCGACGATCTTCCCCGCAACACGCAGTAGCGATTCAGGCGAGCGGCAGCTGCTCGACGGGCTGCGGCGGCAGCGGTTCGGCGATGTCCGCGTCGGTGAGAAGCCGCCAGCCCGCAGGACCGAGCCGCTCGATCGGGCGATAGCGGATCTTGTATTCCATCCGGCTCGATCCCTTCACCCAATAGCCCAGATAGACATAGGGCAGGCCGGCATCGCGCGCGCGGAAGATGTGGTCGAGGATGATGTAATTGCCGAGCCCCGGCCGGGTCGCATCGTCGGCGGCAAAGAAGCTGTAGATCATCGAAAGACCATCGGCATGCCGGTCGGTCAGGCAGGCGCCGATGAGCGCACCCGGTACGCCGTTGGCGCTGGGTTCGCGATATTCGACGATCAGCGACTCGACGGGCGAATGCTCGACCATGTCGGCATAATCGTCCTCGTCCATGCCGGCCATGCCGCCGCCGGGGTGTCGCGTCGACAGATAGCGGCGGAGAAGCTGGAACTGTTCGTCGGTCGCCCAGGCCTTGCAGACTCGCGCCTCGATGTCCGCGTGGCGTTTGAGCAGCTTGCGCTGGGTCGCGTTCGGGGCGAATTCCGGGGTGACGATGCGCACCGACACGCAGGCGACACACCCCGCGCAGCTCGGCCGATACGCGACCCCCTGGCTGCGCCGGAACCCGATCCGGCCGAGCGCGTCGTTGAGGTCGTTGGCGTGCGGGCCCGTGAGCTCGGTGAAGACCTTCCGTTCCTGTCGCCCCGGCAGGTACGGGCAGGGGCCGGGACTCGTCACGAAGAAGCGGGGAAAGCGGAACGGTGCAGTCATCTGGAATTGCCCCCCTCCGGCTCCACCGCGATCTTAGGCGGCAGAGGTATATGAATAGTATGCGGCACGATGAAAAGCGGGCGCACGCGACGCAGTAAAAACTTCGTCGCGTGCGGCAGCGCGGGGATTACCCGGTGATCAGGCCAGTTCGACGGTGCTCGTCTCGTATCCCGCCGCCTTGAGCGCGGCGACCAGCCGGTCGAGATGCGCACGGTCGCGCGCCTCGCACTCGATGTCGGTGATCAGTCCCTTTGCCGGCAACGTCGTGAAGACGCGCTGGTGATAGACTTCGATGATGTTGACGCGTTCCTGGTCGAAGATCCGCGCGACGTTGTAGAGCGCGCCAGGCTGGTCCTGAAGCCGGATGCGCAGACGTGCGAGCCGGCCCGAGCGGGCAAGGTCGCGCAGCAGCACGTTGGCGAGCAGCCGCGTGTCGATGTTGCCGCCGCACAGCACGATGCCAACGGTACGGCCCTTGAATCGCTCGGGATGCTGGAGCAGCGCGGCGAGGCCTGCGGCACCCGCACCCTCGACGACCGTCTTCTCGATCTGGAGCAACAGGCTGACCGCCATCTCAAGGCTGCGCTCGCTGACGAGGACGATGTCGTCGACCAGTTCGGCGACCATCTTCGACGTGATGCCGCCGGGTTCCTTCACCGCGATGCCTTCGGCCAGCGTATCGCCGGCGCACGGCATCGTCGTCCCGTTGATGCGGTTGTACATCGACGGGAACAGCTCGGCCTCGACGCCGACGACCTCGATCGGATGGCCGCCCTCCTGCGTCGCAGCGCGCGTCACCGTGGCAACGCCCGAGATCAGTCCGCCGCCGCCGATCGGCACGACCATCAGGTCGATGTCGGGCACGTCCTGCAGCATCTCGATCGCGGTCGTGCCCTGCCCGGCGATGACGCGCGGGTCGTCGAACGGGTGGACGAAGGTGAAGCCGCACTCACCCTCGAGCACGCGCGCATGCGCATAGGCGGCGTCGAACGTGTCGCCGTGCAGCACGACCTTGGCACCATGGCCCTCGGTCTGCGTGACCTTCACCGTCGGCGTGTTGGTCGGCATGACGATCGTCGCGGGGATGCCGAGCCGGTTGGCGTGATAGGCGAGGCCCTGCGCGTGATTGCCCGCCGAGGCCGCGATGACGCCCTTCGCGCACGCCTCGGGCGACAGCTGCAACAGCGTGTTGAGCGCGCCGCGTTCCTTGTACGCCGCGGTGAACTGAAGATTCTCGAACTTCAGATAGACCGTCGCGCCGGTCATCTGGCTCAGCGTCCGGCTGATCAGCGTCGGCGTGCGCACGATCGAGGCGCGGATGCGGTCATGCGCGGCGCGGACGTCGTCGATGGACACGGGAAGGGTGGGTGCCGCTACGGCAGCGAGGGTAGCCATGCGCGATGCGCTAGACCATCTGGCGCGCAGGGGAAACACCGCTTATGCGCTTGGGGCATGGCAAAACTGGCATTCATCGGGACCGGCGTGATGGGCGCCCCGATGGCGGGGCATCTCGTCGCCGCCGGGCACGACGTCGTCGTCTATAACCGCACGCAGGCCAAGGCGCGGGCCTGGGCCGAGAAACATGGCGGGACCGTCGCCGAGACTCCCGCGGCAGCCGCGACGGGGGCGGATGCGGTGTTCGCGTGCGTCGGCAATGACGACGATCTGGCATCGGTGACGCTCGGCGAGGACGGCGCGTTCGCAGCGATGCGCGACGATGCGGTGTTCGTCGATCACACGACGGTATCCGCAGCGATCGCACGGCGGCTCGCGGCGGAGCGTGCGCTGGTCGTCGATGCGCCGGTTTCGGGCGGACAGGCGGGCGCCGAGAGCGGCAAGCTGTCGATCATGTGCGGCGGTTCGGCGGCGGCGATGGCGAAGGCCGAACCCTTCATGCAGGCCTATGCAGCACGGATCGTCCATGTCGGCGACGCGGGCGCCGGGCAGACGACGAAGATGTGCAACCAGATTGCGATCGCCGGCGTGATCCAGGGCGTCGCCGAGTCGCTGCGGTTCGCGCAAATGTCGGGGCTTGATCTCGACAAGGTGCTCGAGGCGATCTCGGGCGGCGCGGCGCAGAGTTGGCAGATGGTCAATCGCTGGCCGACGATGGCGAGGGACGAGTTCGACTTCGGCTTCGCGGTCGACTGGATGCGCAAGGACCTGGGGCTCGCGCTCGACGAGGCGCGCCGCAATGGTGCGGTGCTGCCGGTCGCGGCGCTCGTCGATCAATTCTATGCCGATGTCCAAGCGATGGGCGGTGCTCGCCAGGATACGAGCGCGTTGGTGCGGAGATTGCCCAAGTGAAGCGTTTTCTGATTTCGACGGCGGCAGCGTCGCTGCTCGCCGGTCCCGCCTTTGCCGACGGGATCGTCGACAACGTCAACGGCATCACGGTCGCCGAGGGCGGCAAGCTCATCCGGTTCAAGGCGATCCTGGTCGACAAGGACGGTCGCGTCACGCGGCTGGTCCCGCCGGGCGAGGAACCGCCGAAGCTCAGCCGCAAGGAATTGAAGAAGAACGCGGGCAAGCCGTTGTACGACTGGCGGATCGACATGCGCGGCAAGACCGCGTTGCCGGGGTTCGTCGACGCGCATGGCCATGTCCTCGAGCTCGGCTTCGGCGCGCTGTCGCTCGATCTGTCGTCGGCCAAGTCGCTGGGCGAGGCGAAGTCGCTGATCGCGGCGTATGTCGCCGCCAACCCCGATCGCAAATGGGTCCTTGGACGCGGCTGGAACCAGGAGACCTGGGGGCTGGGACGCTTTCCGACCGCCGCGGATCTCGACTCGGTGGCGGGCGGGCATCCGATCTGGCTGTCGCGCGCGGACGGTCATGCGGGCTGGGCGAACAGCGTCGCGATGCGCGAGGCGGGGATCACCGGGGCGACGCTTGCCCCTGCTGGCGGGCGTATCGAGAAAAGCGGCGGCGCCCCGTCGGGTGTGTTCGTCGACGCCGCGCAGGCGCTGATCGAGAAGGTGGTGCCGCAACCCCTCCCCAAGGAGCGCGACGCCGCGTTCCTGACCGCGCAACGGATCCTGCTGGAGTATGGCGTCACCGCGGTCGCGGACATGGGGACGACGCTCGACGACTGGCTGACCTATCGCCGGATGGCAGATCTGGGCGGGCTCCGGGTGCGGATCATGAGCTATGCGCTGGGCGTCGAGACCGCGGGGCGGATCGGCGGCAAGGGGCCGACACCGTGGCTGTATGCCGACCATCTCCGGATGGGCGGCGTGAAGCTGTACGCGGACGGTGCGCTGGGGTCGCGCGGCGCGTGGCTGCTCAAGCCCTATGCCGATGCGCCGGGGCAGACGGGTCTGGGGTTCCTGACCGATGCGCAACTGCAGAACCAGATGAGCCGCGCGGCTATGGACGGGTTCCAGGTCGCGGTGCATGCGATCGGCGACAAGGCCGATCAGCAGGTGCTCGACGCGATCCAGGTCGAGAGCGAGACCTACACCGGCGACCGGCGCTGGCGTGTCGAGCATGCGCAGATCGTCGATCCCGCCGACCTTCCGCGTTTCGGCAAGTTCGGCACGATCGCGTCGATGCAGCCGACGCACCAGACGAGCGACCGCGCAATGGCCGAGGCGCGGCTCGGGCCGAACCGCCTGACGGGCGCGTATGCGTGGAAGTCGATACTGGCCAATGGCTCGAAGCTCGCATTTGGGACCGACTTCCCGGTCGAGAAGCCCGACCCGTTCGCGACCTGGGCCGCGGCGTTCACGCGGCAGGATGCGGATGGCCAGCCGCAGGGCGGATGGCAGCCGCAGGAACTGATCACGCGCGAGCAGGCGTGGTGGGCGATGACCGGGGCCGCCGCCTATGCGGGGTTTGCGGAAACCAAGTTCGGTGCGCTGGCACCGGGGCAGCGTGCGGACTTCATCATCGTCGATCGTGATCCGACGCTCGCGTCGCCCACCGACCTGCGGACGACCAAGGTCGAACAGACCTGGATCGGCGGCGAGAAGATGTGGGAGCGGAAATAAGCGCGGCGTCCGTGCCGGACGGGGGCGGTGCGTCGCAGCGCGCCGCCGGCATCGGGGCCTGAGAGCATCGACATGAAAAGGACCGCGGCGCCCCTGGCTCCGCGGTCCTTTTCATTGTCCGTCGATGGCGCGTCAGGCGACCTGGGTTTCGACCAGTTCGTCGGGCTCGCGCAGGACATAGCCGCGGCCCCAGACGGTCTCGATATAGTTCTCGCCGTCGCAGGCCAGGCTGAGCTTCTTGCGCAGCTTGCAGATGAAGACGTCAATGATCTTCAGTTCGGGCTCGTCCATCCCGCCATACAGGTGGTTGAGGAACATTTCCTTGGTGAGCGTCGTGCCCTTGCGCAGCGAGAGAAGCTCGAGCATCGCATATTCCTTGCCGGTCAGGTGGACGCGGCTGCCGTCGACCTCGACCGTCTTGGCGTCGAGATTGACCGCGAGCTTGCCCGTGCGGATGACCGACTGGCTGTGCCCCTTCGAGCGACGGACGACGGCGTGGATACGCGCGATCAGTTCCTCGCGGTGGAACGGCTTGGTGACGTAATCGTCGGCACCGAACCCGAAGCTGCGGACCTTCGAGTCCATCTCGTTGACGCCCGACAGGATCAGCACCGGGGTCGCGACGCGCGCCACGCGCAGACGTTTCAGAACGTCGTAGCCGTGCATGTCCGGCAAATTCAGGTCGAGCAGGATGATGTCGTAATCATATAGTTTGCCCAGATCGAGGCCTTCTTCACCGAGGTCGGTGATGTAGACGTTGAATCCTTCGGTCGTGAGCATGAGCTCGATCGCCTTGGCGGTGGTCGGTTCGTCCTCGATCAACAGCACGCGCATGGGTCGTTCCCCGTTTACGAACGCGACAGCCCCTGCTCCGCTATTCGCCTTGATTCATTAACCAAACAACATCTGAAGGCAAAAGGTTAATTTCGACTTAAGTGCGTAAGGTCGCTGTGTTTTTGCACGAATACGACAAGTTTCGCGCGGAAGCGTGCGACCTGCACGTAAAGACTTCGCGCCGATTTATGGACCATCACGGCGTAGTATTTCCGGCAGGCGCGAGGGAATGCCAGTGAAATCCGTCGCGTTCGAGCAGGGCGTCGGCGGAGTCCGGACCCAGGCTTCCCGCGGGATACGGGTCGGGCGCGCCATCTTCTGCCCATATGTCGAGGAACGGCTGAACCGCGGCCCAGCCTGCCTCGATCGCGTCGGCGCGCTGGAACAGCGTCTGGTCGCCGGCGAACAGATCGTGGATCAGCGATTCATATCCCGTCATCGCGCCGATATCGAACCGATCCGCATAGCGGAAATCGAGCGCGATCGGCGCGGTGTCGACTTCGAGCCCGGGGCGCTTGATGTTGATGTCCATGCTCAGGCCCTCGTCGGGCTGGATCTGGATGATCAGCCGGTTGGGGGGCAGCATTTCGGCAGCGGTCTTGTGGAACTGCGCGAAGGGGACGGGCTTGAACGTGATGACGACCTCGGTGTCGCGAATCGCCATCGCCTTGCCCGTCCGCAGGTAGAAGGGCACACCCGCCCAGCGCCATGTGTCGACCATGAGCTTGAGCGCGACATAGGTTTCGGTCGTGCTGTCGGTGGCGATATCGGGCGACTCGGTAAAGCCGGCGACGTCGCGCTCGCCGATCCGCCCGTGCGTATAGACACCCCGGACGCCGTTGCGGCGGGCCTTGGTCGGCGTGTAACGCCGGACCGCCTTCAGCACCTTGCCCTTCTCGTTGCGCACCGCTTCGGCGTCGAAGCTCGCGGGCGGTTCCATCGCGACCATCGCCAGCAGCTGGAACAGGTGGTTGGGCACCATGTCGCGCAGCGCACCCGTGGCATCGTAGAAGCGGCCGCGCGTGCCGACGTCGACGGTCTCGGCGGCGGTGATCTGGACATGGGCGATACAGTCCGCGTTCCAGACACGCTCGATCATCATGTTCGCAAAGCGCGCGGTCATGATGTTCTGGACGGTTTCCTTGCCGAGGAAATGGTCGATCCGGTACACCTGCGTCTCGGCGACCTTGGCGAGGATGCGCGCGTTGAGCGCCTGCGCGGATGCGAGATCGTGGCCGAACGGCTTCTCGATCGCGATACGGCGGAACGCGTTGCGCTGCTCCCTGGTCAGGTCGTGATCGGCGAGCTTGTCGACGATGTCGCCGAAGAACTTGGCCGGGACCGCCAGATAGAACGCGGCATTGCCCGACACGCGCGCCTTGATCTGGTCGTAGACCGCGTCCTGCGTGAAATCGCCCTGAATATAATGGATGTGCTGTTGCAGCTTCGACCATGCTTCGTCCTGGTCGGGCGTGGCATGGCTGCCGGCCTGCTGGCGGAAATCGCTGAGCGCGCCACGCAACGCGGCGTCATCGCCGGGCTCGATGCCGATCCCCAGTACGGAAAAGTCCGCCCCCAGCATGCCCAGCCGGGTCATGTTGGTCAGCGCGGGCATCAGGAGGCGGCGCGTCAGGTCTCCCATCGCGCCGAAGATCACGAGCGTCGTCGGCGGGGCAGGGGCTATCGGTACGGTCATGCGGTCACGGTCCGGAACAGCGGCTGTACGGGCATCGGTTTCCTTTCACGATCTATGTTGCAAGTGCCCGGCACGCCGCATTGTTCCCCCGTCAGCCGATCGCAGCGGCACGAACGATCGCCCGGCGGATCAGCCCGGGTCGCGCAGCCTAGCGCCGAGAAACGCGATCAGCGTCTCGACGCGCGCAGGACGCAAGGGGCTGGGCGGGGTGAGCAGATGGAGGCCGATCGGCGCGGGCGCCCAGTCGTCGAGGATCGTCACTAATGCCCCCGACGCGAGATGCGCGTCGATGATGAAATCGGGCAGGCGCGCGATGCCAAGCCCCGCGATCAGCGCCGGAACCACCGCCTCTCCGCTGTTCGCGGTCAGCGGTCCCTGCAGACGCACCGACACGTCGGCACCACCCGGGCCATGAAAGCGCCACGGCCCAACGACGTTCGAATAGCCGATCAGCCGGTGCTCGCCGAGTTGCCCCGGGTGCGTCGGCGTTCCGTTGGTAGCGAGATAGGCGGGTGCTGCGACGATATGCGTCTGGATCGTGCACAATCGCCGCGCGCGCAGCGAACTGTCGGGCAGTTCGGCGATGCGGAGCGCGACGTCGAACCCCTCCGCGACGATGTCGACGCGCGCATCGGACAGATGCAGGTCGATCTCGATCCCCGGATGCGCGAGCAGGAATTCCGCGAGCAGCGGCGCGACGTTGGTGATGCCGAAGCTCATCGGCGCGGCCAGCCGGACGCGCCCCGTCGGCGCGGTGGCGGCATCGTTCGCCGATTCCTCGGCAAGCCGGGCTTCGGCGAGGATGCGTGCGGCATGCTCGGCAAGCGGCTTGCCCGCTTCCGTCAGCGCGAGGCGGCGCGACGTGCGATGGAACAGCGACTGGCCCAGATGCGCCTCGAGACGCGTGATCGCCTTGGACACCGTCGCCTTGCTCAACCCGATCGCATCCGCGGCGGCGCTGAACGAACGATGCTCGACGACGCTGGCGAAGATCGCCCAGGCTTCGAGATCGGGCAGGCGCATGGACGGGCTCTCCGCTGCAAAGCGCTAAAGCTAGCGACCGAAACGATTGGTTTCCAGCGTTTCTATTTACGGCGTGATCGCATCGCCTATCTTGGTGCCAACAGGTGGAGACATGCAATGACCACGACTCTCGGCACTTCCCGCGCGACCGCCCCCGTCAAGGCGGAGCGTCGCGCGTTTGAAAGTCTTGGCCACGCCGATCACGGCTGGCTCAAGGCGCGGCATCATTTTTCGTTCGCGAATTACTACGACCCCGCCCGGATGGGCTGGGGCGCAATCCGCGTCTGGAACGACGACGAGATCGGCGCGCAGTCGGGTTTTCCGCCGCATCCGCATCAGGACATGGAGATTATCACCTATGTCCGCAGCGGCGCGATCACGCACCAGGATTCGCTCGGCAACAAGGGGCGTACCGAGGCGGGCGACGTCCAGGTGATGAGCGCCGGATCGGGCGTGCGGCATGCCGAGTATAATCTCGAGCCGGAGACGACGACGATCTTCCAGATCTGGATCGAACCAAGCCGCAAGGGCGGTTCGCCGAGCTGGGGCGCCAAGCCGTTCCCGAAGGGCGAGCGGTCGGGGCAGTTCGTGACGCTGGCCAGCGGCTTTGCCGACGATGCCGACGCGCTGCCGATCCGTGCGAACGCGCGGGTGCTCGCGGCGACGCTGAAGGCCGGCGACAGCGTCGATTATGCGATCGGCGACGGACGCCACGTCTATCTGGTGCCCGCAACGGGCGCGATCACGATCGACGACCAAAGCTATGCCGCGCGCGATGGCGCGGCGCTTTCGGGCGGCCAGACGGTGACGATCACGGCTCAAGACGACGCCGAGATCGTTCTGGTGGACTCGGAATAACACTCCGCCCTTCCAAACGCGGAAGGGCATCTCACGCGAAGGATAGTCTGCATGACCAAGGTTCTCGTCCTCTATTACTCGTCCTACGGCCATATCGAGCAGATGGCGGATGCCGTCGCCGAGGGTGCGCGCGCCGGCGGGGCCGACGTCGATATCCGTCGCGTGGCGGAAACCGCGCCGAAGGCCGTCGTCGAGTCCGCGCATTTCAAGACCGACAGCGCGCATGCCGAAATCGAGGGCCCCGACGCGCTGAAGGACTATGACGCGATCATCGTCGGCGCGCCCACGCGGTTCGGCCGGATGCCCGCGCAGATGGCATCGTTCTGGGATACGACCGGCGGGCTGTGGTTCTCGGGCGCACTGGTCGGCAAGGTCGGCGGCGCGTTCACCTCGACCGCGAGCCAGCATGGCGGGCAGGAGACGACCTTGTTCTCGATCCTGACCAACCTGCTCCATCACGGCATGACGATCGTCGGGCTCGATTACGGCTTCCAGGCGCAGATGGGTGTCGACGAGGTCAAGGGCGGCTCGCCGTACGGCGCGACGACGATCTCAGATGGCGACGGTAGCCGCATGCCGAGCAGCGTCGAGCTCGACGGCGCGCGCTATCAGGGCAAGCGGATTGCCGAGACGGCCGCCAAGCTCAAGTAAGACGAGCTCGACGAACCGATGGCGAAAGCGCCGCAGCCGCGATCAGCGTCTGCGGCGCTTTTTCTTTGGATCGATCGCCGGGGCCGCAATCACGGGAATCGGCGGCGCCGCGGTGAAGCGGACGACGATCGGCTGGATGCCGGGGTCGGCCGGATAGAGGCTTCGGGCCTTGGCGAAGACGAAACGCGCCCTGGCAGCCCCGGGGGCGTCGCCGCTGGTCCCCACCCAGCGCCAGTGCCACGGCTCCCATTTGACGTTCTGCTTGTTGCCGCCGGGAAAGCTCTGCTCGAACCCGAAGCGGGGCGCGTTGGCCCGAAGCCAGCGCGCGGCCGGGGTGGCGGCCATGCACGCCTCGGCATCGGGGCAGCCATTGGCGGGACGCACCGCAAAGTCGAGCGCATAGCCCGTCGAATGCTCGCTATAGCCGGGCGGCGCGACCGAGATCGCGCGATCGGAGGCATCGGCGCCCGACTCGCGACAAAAGACGCTGCGTTGCCGGGCGATCGAGCGCTGGCAGGACAGTCCGCGGATCTGGCCCATGACGGCGGGATCGTTCTGCGCCGCTGCGATGAGGCGGAGCAGGTCGGGCAGGATGTCGCGACGGACGATGCATGGCTGCCCGATCGTGAATTCGGCCGGAGTCGCGACGAGTTCGTCGAGCGGCGCGTCCCCGTAGGGAAGATGCCCGAAGGCGCGCCCGTCGGCGGCGATCGCGGCGCTTTGTCCGGCGCAAAGCTGCGCCTCGGCGACGGCTGGAACGACGAGCGCCGCCAGCAGGAGTGTGCAACGCAACATGATGCAGGCTCTGGCATGCGGGCGCCGATACTGGCAAGGGCGGGCAATGCATGGTGAACGCGTACTCTTCCTCGACGGCGAGGCCCTGGTGATCGACAAGCCCGCAGGGCTGCCGGTCGATCCCCCTCGTGACGGCTCGCTCAGCCTCGAAAACCATCTCGAAAGCCTGAAGTTCGGCTTTCAGCGCTGGCCGATGGCGGTCCACCGCCTCGATCGCGACACGAGCGGCTGTCTGCTCCTGTCGCGCAATCCCAAGGCGCATGCGCGGTTGCAGCAGGCGTTCGAGCAGGGGCTGGTATCGAAACGCTATCTCGCGGTGCTCGACGGCGTGCCGGCAGAGGAGAGCGGTCTGATCGACATTCCGCTCGGCAAGGTCAGCACCGCCGCGGAGGGCTGGCGGATGGTCGAGGATCCCAAGGGCAAGGCGGCGCGGACGGGCTGGCGCGTGCTGGCGAGTCGCGACGGGCGATCGCTGGTCGAGTTCATCCCGCAGACGGGGCGGACTCACCAGATCCGCGTCCATGCGGCGCTGGGCCTGGGTGCGGCGGTGGTCGGCGATCCCGTCTATGGCCGCAAGGACCCGCTGGGCATGATGCTCCACGCGCAGAAGCTCGTCGTGCCACGCGCGGGCAAGCCCGACGTCATCGGCGTGGCGCCGTTGCCCGAGCGGTTCGCGGTCGCCGGGTTCGATGCCGAGCCCGAGTCACCCGACGCACCCGCTCCGGTCGTCGCGGAGACCGACGCCGAATCCGACAATGGCTGAATTGCCCGGCGCTTCCCTGTTCGAGGGGGCGATCGAGGAGCGGTTCCTGGCGGCGTCCGGGCCTGGCGGGCAGAACGTCAACAAGGTTGCGACCGCGTGCCAGCTGCGCGTCGACGTCTTCGCGCTTGGTCTGCATCCCGAGACGTACCGCCGGCTGAAGATCGCGGCGGGCAGCCGGATGACTGCGAGCGGCGTTCTGGTCGTGACCGCGCGGCGCTTCCGCACGCAGGAGGCCAACCGCGCCGATGCGCGCGAGCGGGTGCTGGAGCTGATCGCACAGGCGGAGCAGCGCGAGGCGCGGCGCGTGAAGACCAAGCCGTCCAAGGCGGCCAAGGCCCGGCGGGTGGATACGAAGAAGGTGCGCAGTTCGGTCAAGGCGGGGCGGGGCCGCGTCCGCGAGGATTGAGCCGGCGTCTGACTGACCGCTGCGATCGATCGGTGCGCGTGTACGGATCGATCGGGTTCCACGGCCTTTTGCAAAGCATCGTTTCCGCGGGCGCCGGTTGGCGCGGCGGTCGCCCCGCTCTAGATGCGCATCCACAGGACGCGGTGATTGAAAGGCGATCATGTACCAGTTCGATATTTCCGGTGGCTCGAAGGCCGAATTGTACCGCGACCTGCTCGCCGCGCTCGACGCGTTGACGCATGACGAGCGCGATGCGGTCGCGAACATGGCGAATGCCGCAGCGCTGATCTGGGAATATCTGCCCGACCTGAACTGGGCCGGGTTCTACCGCGCGGTCGACGGCGAACTGGTGCTGGGGCCGTTCCAGGGCAAGGTCGCCTGCATCCGGATCGCGATGGGCAAGGGCGTGTGCGGCACCGCTGCGGCGGAGCGCACGACGCAACTGGTCGAGGACGTGCACGCGTTCCCCGGGCACATTGCCTGCGACGCGGCCAGCCGGTCCGAACTGGTGGTGCCGATCGTCATCGACGGGCGACTGATCGGCGTGCTCGATCTCGACAGTCCCGAGCCGGCGCGGTTCGATCGCGAGGATGCGGCAGGCTGTGAGAAGCTCGTCGCGCTGCTGGCGTCGCGGATGGCCTGAGCGGCTGGACCACCGCGCGGTGCTCCGAATCGGGACTGTCTCGTTGCTGGCAGGTCGGTCACCGCTTTGGTATCCAGCGCAGACCGCGTGGCCGAGATGCGGCGGGGGTGACGGGCGCAGGGAGAGCGAGACGATGCGGAACAGGGTGATTGCAGGCGTCGGACTGGCGTTCGCCGCGATGGGCAGCCTCGCCGTGGCCCAGCAGCCGCCAGGCACGACCTATCGCGCGCCGGGTGCGAGGCCCGCGGCCGTGGCCCGCCCGGTTGCGCCGCCTGTCGGCACCCGCCCGGCTGCCGCGCCGCGCCTCGTCCAGTCCGCGACGCCGACCGCCGCAACGCCGCGCCGTGCGCGCTGGGGCAGCAAGGTCGGCGGGCGCTGGTGGGCCGGTGCCAACGCCCCTGGCGGCTGGAACAGCTACCGCCGACCGACGCGCGGTTCGGCGTTGCCGCCCTATTGGATCGCGCCGCGGTTCGCGGTCAACGACTGGTCCAGCTATGCGTTGCCGCAACCACCGCAGGGTTATGCCTGGACGCGCTATTACGACGATGCGGTCCTCATCGACAGTCGCGGATCGGTGTACGACACGATGGGTGGGCTCGACTGGGACCGGGTCGACCGGCCCGTGCGCCCCGGTGTCGACTATGCGCAGGTCGACCGGACGACTTCGGCGACCGCCCGGCCGGCCTATCCCGCGCCGCGCATCGCGGCCCCACGCGGGCTGCAGGGCGACGACCGCGTCACGATGTCCCCGCCACCGCGGCGTGACACGGGCGCGGGCGGCGCCGTCGCGGGCGCCGCGGTGGGTGGTCTGGCCGGCAACGTCATCGCGGGGCGTGGCAACCGGCTGGGCGGGACGCTGATCGGCGCGGGCGTCGGCGCGGCGGCGGGCTATGCCATCGACAAGGCCGAGGACCGTGGCCGTCCCGCGCCGCCGCCCTTGCCGCCGCGACGTGGTGGTCCGGACCATCGCGACCGGGATGCCGGTCGGGTCTATGCGGGTGCCGTGGACGGCGGGCGCGGCTTTGACGGTCCCCGGTACGATGATCCCGACTACGACGGCCCGCGCGCCAGCGATCGGTATTTCGACGGGCGTGGCTATGACGATCTTCGCTATGATGGGCCGGGCTATGACGATCCGGGCTACGAAGACCGCCCGGTTTATGTCGATGGCCGTGCAGGCCTCGCGGGTGGGCGTTGGGTGTCGCCCGACGGCATGACGACCGTGACGACGACGGGAGGGGCCTATCCCTCGGTCCGGCGTTATCCGGGCGGGTCGTCGACGACGGTGGTGATCCAGTCGGCGCCGGTCACGACGACCACGACGACGACCGAATACATCACCGAGCCGGTCCGCTACACGACGCATGGCCCCCGCACGACACGCACCAAGACGCGGTACGTGAAGTCGCGCGCCACCAGATAGGCGGCGCGCGGGGACGCTCGACCGCGACTAGCGGCGGCGTTCGCGGCCGGCGAAGGTCACGGTGCTCTCGCTGCCGTCCGCGCTCAGGGCAGACACACCGACGAAGTGATCGTCGACGGGGGTCTGTTGGAGCAGCGTCTCGGTGGCGGTGACATCCCGCGTGTCCTTCCAGTCCTGCGTATCGTTGCGCCGCCAGCGGACGCGGTAGCCTGCAGCACCCGGCACTGCGGCCCATTTCACCTGCGTGTCGCGCGACAGCGCGCCGGCGATCGTCACGTCGGCGGGCGCGGCGGGCGCGGCGGCGAGGCGCGCGAGCGTCGCGACGTTGATCGCGGTCACCTTGGCGAGATACGGGAAATCCATCCCGGCGATCGTGTCGCCATACTCGACCCCGTTCTCGGTGCGCAGATCCTGGTGCTGGCGATCCCAGTTCTCGGCGGCGACGGAGAAGCGCACTGCCGGATAGCCGAGCTTGAGAAACGGCTCGTGATCGCCGCCGCGGCCGAACCGGTCGGGGCGACGGTCGAGCATCACGTCGAGCCCGCCGGGGATCGTCTGCGCGATGCCGTCGATCGTCTTGGCAAGTGCGCGGCTGGGGCCGTCGTCCTCGCCGCCCTCGGCACGGCGGCCGATCTGCGCGGCGAGATCCTCGGACGCGCGGATGCCCTCGGAGAAGACCCGGACGCTCGACGCCATGCGCACGCCGCCCTGGCCGACCGTGTTGCCGACAATGTCGTTGTTGAGCATCGCGCTGACCGCCCAGCCGCGCGCCTTGGCGGTGTCGGCGAGCAGTTCGGCGCCCCACAGCCCCTGCTCCTCGCCCGAGAAGACCGCGTAGACGATCGTCGCATCGAACGTCCGCGTCGACAGCGCGCGTGCCGCCTCGAGCACCAGCGCGACGCCCGAGGCATTGTCGTTCGCACCCGGCGCATCGCTCGTCACGTTCATGACGTCGGTCACGCGGCTGTCGATATGCGCGCCGACGATGATGACGCGGTTCGGGTCGCGGCCCTTCTGGATGCCGAGCACGTCCTCGACATAGACGCCGGTCGGTGCGCGCGGACCCGAGACGGTGCGCCCGATCCGTTCGACGGTGATGCAGCCGCCACAGCCGCGACCGATCTCGGTAAAGCGCGCCGCGGCCCAGCTGCGCGCGGCACCGATGCCACGCTTCGGATCGGTGGTCGTGGAGGCGGTGTGGCGCGTACCGAACCCGACCATCGCGGTCACATCGGCCTTGAGGCGGGCGGCGGAGGGCGCGGGAAGCGCGGCGGCGGCTGCGGCGAGCAGCGGGAGGGCGAGGATTGGCATCGCCGCCATCGTGGCGGCTTCGGGCGGGGAGCTCAAGCGGGGAGTGTGGGATTTGCGTGGTTTAGCGTCTCATCTCCGTCACGTGCCGCCGTTACCTCCCACCGCCGCCATCCCCCACCGCCGTCATCCTGACGAAAGTCAGGATCCAGGGTTCCGATGGTGGCGCCTGTGGCTCTGGATCCTGACTTTCGTCAGGATGACGGGTCTTCGGGATGACGGGTCTTCGGGATGACGGGGTCGTTCGGCGACACGGGGTCGTCAGGATGACGAGGTCGTAAGGATGACGCGCCGTCAGCTCAGGCGGTCGATCGCCTCGCTCGTCAGCGATCCCGGGATGATCATCACCGGCACCGGCAGCGCGCCCGCGTCGGTGCCCGAGAAATGCGCGATCAGGTCGCCCGGTGCACCGCTCGCGGCCGCACCGAGGACGAGTGCGGCGATGTCCGGGTTGGCGGCGATCATCTCGCGGATGATCTTGGGGCCTTCGCCCTCGCGGACGGTGATCGACGGCCGCAGGTCGGATTCGTCGATCAGCGTCCCTGCCGCAGCCGCGACGAGACCCTCGGCATGCAGCCGCGCCTCCTCCTCGATCGTCGCCTGGACACCGCCAAAGGCGATGAATTCCTGCGGCGGGATCAGCGTGAGGATCTCGACGCCGCCGCCGGTCTTCACCGCACGGCGCGCGGCGAAGCGCAATGCGATCCCCGCTTCGGGCGATTCGTCGATCACCACCAGATAGACGCGCATCTCGTTTCCCCTCCCGTTTTCGCGCTCTTGGTGACGTGCGGATGCGGTTCGCGCAAGGGGATGACACCGCCGCGGGGTTGACCCGGAGGGGCGGGGGCGCGAGTAGGCGTGCCGTTACGTAACGCCCTGGGGAAATCCATGTCGATCGAGATCAAAATGCCTGCCCTGTCGCCGACCATGGAGGAGGGCACCCTCGCCAAATGGCTGGTGAAGGAAGGCGACACCGTGAAGTCCGGCGACATCATGGCCGAGATCGAGACCGACAAGGCCACGATGGAGTTCGAGGCGGTCGATGAAGGCGTGATCGCGAAGATCCTCGTCGCCGAGGCGAGCGACAATGTGAAGGTCGGTACTGTCATCGCGATCCTCGCCGAGGAAGGCGAGGACGCATCGTCGATCGAGGCGCCGACCAAGAGCGAAACGCCTGCGCCCGCCGCCAAGGAATCCGAGAGCAAGCCCGATCCCAAGGATCCGAACGATACCGGCAGCGAGGCAAAGCCCGTGTCGCGGACGGCGGAGACGGCGGAGGATCATGGGCGCCCAGCCGATGCTGGTGCCGCACCTGCGCCCACGCCCGCGCCCGCTGCTGCCAGCGGCGATCGTGTGAAGGCGAGCCCGCTCGCGCGTCGCCTTGCCGCCGACAAGGGCATCGACCTTGGCGCGGTGTCCGGTTCGGGGCCGAAGGGTCGCATCGTCAAGGCCGACGTTGACAGTGCAAAGCCGGGCGCGGCGCCCGCCGCGAAGACCGAAGCCGCTGCGCCGACCGCGTCCGCTGCCGCCCCGGCGCCTGCCGCCAAGCCAGCGACCGTGCCGGACATCCCGCACGAGGCGACCAAGCTCAGCAACGTGCGCAAGACGATCGCGCGTCGCCTGACCGAGTCGAAGCAGACCGTTCCGCACATCTACCTGACCGTGAACATCCGTCTCGACGCGCTGCTCAAGCTGCGCGGCGAGCTGAACACGAGCCTCGAGTCGCGCGGCGTGAAGCTGTCGGTCAACGATCTGCTGGTCAAGGCGCAGGCCGTCGCGCTGATGCAGGTCCCGACCTGCAACGTGATGTTCACGCCCGACCAGCTGATCTCCTTCCAGCGTGCCGACATTTCGGTTGCGGTCAGCACGCCATCGGGGCTGATCACGCCGATCATCGTCGGCGCGGACACCGCCTCGCTGTCGTCGATCTCGACGCAGATGAAGGACCTCGCCGCGCGCGCACGCGACGGCAAGCTGAAGCCCGAGGAATATCAGGGCGGCACCGCCTCGATCAGCAACATGGGGATGTTCGGCATCACGCAGTTCGATGCGGTCATCAACCCGCCCCAGGCGATGATCCTCGCGGTCGGCGCGGGCGAGAAGCGTCCGTACGTCGTCGGCGACGAGCTTACCGTGGCGACCGTGATGTCGGCGACCGGCAGCTTCGATCACCGTGCGATCGACGGCGCGGACGGTGCGCAGTTCATGAAGGCGTTCAAGCATCTGGTCGAGAACCCGCTGGGCATGCTGGCGTAAGACCGTGACCGCTGTGGCCCCTCTCCCGTTCGCCCTGAGCGAAGTCGAAGGGCATGAGTCCCATGTGCCTCGACTTCGCTCGGCACGAACGGGGTTGGGCCGGCGCGCGTCATGACCAGGACGGCCATCGAGATCCTGCACATCCTCGCCGGGCTGGCGGTCGCGGTCGCGATCACATGGGCGGCGGCCTGGTCCTATCCGCTCGGGCAGGACGTGATCTGGTGGTGTGGCGCGGCGGCGATGGTCGTGACCGTGATCATGGGGATCGGGCCGCTGCGGCAGGCCCGCCTGCGCGACAGGCAGGCAGACGGGCGCGAGGCGTGAGCGAGCTGCCACCCGAGAAGGCGCCGACGATCCGCGTCACCGCGATGCCCGCCGACGCCAATCCGTACGGCGACATCTTCGGCGGATGGCTGATGGGGCAGATGGATCTTGCCGCCGGATCGGTCGCGTCGCGGCGCAGCGGCGGTCGTGCGGTCACGATCGCGGCGGACGCGATGAAGTTCCACATGCCCGTCATCGTCGGCGACGAGGTATCGGTCTATGCGGAGCTCATCGCGGTCGGCCGTACGTCGATGACGATCGAGGTCGAGGCCTGGCGCCGTGCGCGCCACAGCAACGACAGCTGCAAGGTCACGCAGGCGCGTTTCATTTTCGTGGCGGTCGGCGACGACCGCAAACCGCGGCCCGTGCCGCCGGCAAATTCCTGATTCAATGAAGGACTCTATTCATGGCTGACACCTTTGATCTGGTCATCCTGGGTTCGGGCCCGGGCGGTTATGTCGCGGCGATCCGCGCGAGCCAGCTCGGCCTGAAGGTCGCGATCGTCGAGCGCGAGCGCCTCGGCGGCATCTGCCTCAACTGGGGCTGCATCCCGACCAAGGCGCTGCTGCGCACGTCGGAAATCTATCACTACATGCAGAATGCCGAGAGCTATGGCCTGAAAGCGGACAATGTCGGGTTCGACCTCGCCAAGGTCGTCGACCGCAGCCGCAAGGTCGCAGGGCAGCTGAACGCGGGCGTGAAGGGCCTGATGAAGAAGAACAAGGTGACCGTCGTCGAAGGCGTCGGCACCGTGACCGCAAAAGGCAGGCTGAGCGTCAAGCAGGGCAACAAGACCGTCGAGCTCGAAGCCAAGACCATCATCGTCGCGACCGGCGCGCGCGCGCGCGACCTGCCGTTCGCCAAGGCCGACGGGAAGACGATCTGGACCTATCGCCACGCGATGGTGCCGACCGAGATGCCGACCAAGCTGCTGGTCATTGGCTCCGGCGCGATCGGCGTCGAGTTCGCGAGCTTCTACAACGACATGGGCGCCGACGTGACGATCGTCGAGATGCTCCCGCGGATCCTGCCGGTCGAGGACGAGGAAGTCTCCGCCTTCATGGACAAGGCGCTGACCAAGCAGGGCATCAAGCTGCTCACCGGCACCGGCCTCGAAGGTCTGGCGCCATCGGGCAGCGGCGTCACCGCGAAGATCAAGCACAAGGACGGCAAGGTCGTCGAGGAGACGTTCAGCCACGCGATCGTCGCGATCGGCATCGTCCCCAACACCGAGAATATCGGGCTGGAAGCGCTCGGTGTCGAAACCGACCGCGGGCACATCAAGACCGACGGCTATGGCCGCACCAATGTCGACGGCATCTGGGCGATCGGCGACGTCACCGGCGCGCCGTGGCTCGCGCACAAGGCGAGCCATGAGGGCATCATCGCGGTCGAGAAGATCGCGGGCGGGTCGCCGCACCAGATGGACAAGGCGAACATCCCCGGCTGCACCTATTCGCGCCCGCAGGTTGCGAGCGTCGGCATGACCGAGGCGAAGGCCAAGGAAGCCGGCTACGAGCTCAAGGTCGGCAAATTCCCGTTCATCGGCAACGGCAAGGCGATCGCGCTCGGCGAGGCCGAGGGGTTCGTGAAGACGGTGTTCGACGCGAAGACCGGCGAGTTGCTCGGCGCACACATGGTCGGTGCGGAAGTGACCGAGCTGATCCAGGGCTATGTCGTCGCGCGGCAGCTCGAGACGACCGAGGCCGAGCTGATGGAGACGGTGTTCGCGCACCCGACGCTCAGCGAGATGATGCACGAGAGCGTGCTCGCCGCCTATGGCCGCGCGATCCACTACTAGACGGTTCGCGGTTGCAGGACGGTCGGGACCGGCGGCGGCAACGCCGGGTCCCGGCCTCCCCCGCGGCAACGGCAGCTAGGTCCAGTACAGGATCCGCGCATGCGGGAGCCGGTCCGCGATCGCGTGTTCGAAGAACGTCCGCAACGCACGCATCGTCGCGGCGTCGTAAACCTGCTTCTCGGTCCCGAACTTGGTCCGCTTGGTGACGCGGTTGGCGCCGGTCATGTCGAGCGCCGATCCGGGATACCAGCTGTCGAGCACGGCCTTCGACCCGGGATTGTACCGGTGCGTGATCAATTCGACCGTGAGGTCGAGCTCGGGCAGCCCGTGCAGCGCGGTGGCGACGTCGTCGATGAGGCCCGCATAGGCATCCTCCCAACCCGGCGCGGCGATGATTGGGGCGATCGTCAGTCCGATCGGATAGCCGGCCTCCGCCATCTGCCGCAATGCCTGCAGACGCCGGCCGACGGGCGCGGTGCCGCCTTCGAACCGCGCAAAGGCCTTCGGATTGAGCGATGCCCGCATTCGCGTCCGGCCACCGTGATCGAGCGAGAGGAGCGGGGCGACATCGGCGAACTTGGTCGTGAACCGCAACTGCGCGTCGACGTCCCAGCGCCCAAACGCCGCGATCATCGTCGACAGCGACCCGGTCAGCGGTTCGAGTGCAAGCGGATCGGTATAGCAGGACGCCTCGAACGTCGTGCCCTCGTGCGCGCGGTGCGCGCTGCGCGTGGTGATCATCCCCTGGCCGAGATAGGCGGGGAGCGCGCCGAGGATCTCGTCGAGATTGGCATAGACGCGCGTGATCGGCGGCCCCTTGAGCGACCCCGCCAGATAGCAATAGCTGCAATGCGCGGGGCAGCCCTCGGCAAGGTCGACCCGCCAGTCCGCACTGGGCGCGATCGGCTGGAATTTGCGCTTCGACGGCGGCGCGACGACGACGGCGAGCGTCGCCTTCGCATCGACATAGGCGCGACGGGGGTCGTCGGCGAAGTCGAGGTTGAGCCGATCGCCGGGCAATTCGACGATTTCGACACCGAGCGCCGTCGCCCGGTCGACGATCGATCGTCCGTGAGCGAAACCGCGTGCCGACCGCGTGATCAGGAGGCGTCGCGGACGCCATCCGGCAGCCTCCGGACGCGGTGAAGAGGGAAGGGGCTGCACGTCTGCACAACGGGCGACGGCATCGGTTGTTCACGATCACAGCGCGAAACAGCAGGATTTCCCGCGCAGAAGGATACCGAGGCTCTTCAGACAGTTAAGGCAATATCTGTTGCCGGGAGCCAATATGAAAACGATCCTTGTCGCCGCCAGCCTGATCGGGCTGGCGACATCCGCGGGTGCGCAGGTACCGGGCGATGCAAAAGCCGGCGCACAGCCGGTCATCGGCCTGAAATCGCAGCCGGCGCCTTACGACACCAAGTCGGTGATCAATCACCCCAGGACGATCGGATGGCCCGAGGGGCGCAAGCCGGTCGCACCGCAGGGATTCGCGGTGACCAGGTTCGCCGGCGGGCTCGACTATCCGCGCCAGGCTCTGCTGCTGCCCAATGGCGACGTGCTCGTCGCCGAGGCGCGGACCAAGCCGAAGCTCGATGCCGATCCCGAAGTCCAGCGGGGACAGGCGTTGTCGAAGACGACCGGGTTCAGCGCAAACCGCATCACGCTGTTGCGCGATACGAACCGCGATGGCGTGGCGGAGCAGCGTTTCGTCCTGCGCGACGGGCTCAACCAGCCGTTCGGGATGCAGTATGCCAATGGCCGGCTCTACGTCGCGAACACCGACGGCGTGGTCAGCTTCCCGTTCACGCCGGGCCAGACGCGGATCGATGCAGCGCCCAAGCCGCTCGTCGCGCTTCCCGCGGGCGGGTACAACAACCACTGGACGCGAAACCTGCTGATCAGTCCCGATCAGCGCACGCTCTATGTCTCGGTCGGATCTGCCTCGAACGTTGGCGAGCACGGCATGGACGAGGAAAAGCGTCGCGCCGCGATCCTGGCGATCGACCTGAGCAGCGGCCGCGAGACGCTGTACGCCTCGGGCCTGCGCAATCCGGTGGGGATGGCGTGGGCGCCTGGTTCGCCGGTGTTGTGGACCGCGGTCAACGAACGCGACGAACTGGGCGACGACATCTCGCCCGACTATCTCGTCGGCGTGAAGCCAGGTGGCTTCTATGGCTGGCCGTACAGCTATTACGGCAAGCAGGATCCCCGGCATGCCAACGAGAAGCGCGAATTGCTGGCGACGACGCTGATGCCCGATGTCGCGGTCGGGCCGCATGCGGCCGCGTTGGGGCTGGCGTTCGCCAAGGGGACGCCGACGACGCAGCAGACCGCCTATGTCGCGCGGCACGGATCGTGGAACCGGTCGAGTTTCATCGGCTATGACGTGCTGTCGGTGCCGTTTGCAGCCGGGCGTCCGACCGCGGCGCCGCGGCCGTTCCTGACCGGCTTCGTCGCGGACGAAAAGAAGGGCGAGGTCTATGGCCGCCCCGTTAGCGTCCAGACCCGCGAGGACGGCGCGGTGTTTGTGGTCGACGACGCCGGCGACACCGTCTGGATGGTGCGACGCTCGTCGTGACCCGGCGTTTTCGGCGGGCGGCGGGCGCGTCGCTCGTCGCCGCTTCGATCGCGGTGTCCGCGTCCGCTGCATCGGCGCAGTCGGTCCCGTTCCTCGATACCGAGGACGCGACGCTGTCCGGGATCGACGTCGGTGAGGGCGATGTGCATCCGATCCTGTCCTTCGACGTCCGCAACGGCGACTATGCACGCGGCGCGCTCGACGACGACGCCGCAGGCCTGGGACGTGTACCCGTGCATGTCGCCATCGGCGGTGCCGTTGTGCTCCGGCGCGATGCCGATGGCCGGGGAAGCGTGTTCGTCGTCGGCCAGAGCTCGAACGGATTCCACGCGCCCAGTGCCGAGGAGCGTGTGCGGCCGCGGGCCTGGTATGAAAGCAACACCATAGTCGGACTGGCATGGCGCCCGGTCGAAGGCGTGACGACGGCGGCTGCCTATGCGATCAAGACGAGTCCGAACGGGATCGCGTCCACGACGCACGAGGCGAGCCTGAGCTTTCTGTATTCCGCGAAGGATGCGATCGGTGCGCTCGCGCCGCGGGTCGCGGTCACGCGACGTACGAAAGGCGATGGCGGCATCTACACGATCCTCGGCATCGCGCCGCAATTCGCGCTCGGCGACGGGGAGTCTGCCGCGACGCTGACGCTGCCGGCGACGGTCGGGGTAGGGTGGCAAGGCTTCTATGCGGCGGGCGCAGGCGACCGTGTCTATGGCAGCACCGGGCTGACGCTGGCGAAGCCGGTCCGCATCGGCGGGGCATCGGCATCGGTTCAGGCCGAGGTGCTGGCGCTGGTCCGCGACGACGGGTTGCGCCGGCTCGATGCGCCCGGCGGCACGACGGATACGATCGTACCGCTGGCGACGGTGTCGGTGACGATGGCGTGGTGACGGCTGGCATGGTGCCGGCTGGCGGATCTCATCGCGCGTTCACGGGTTCAGCTTTCGCTGTCCCCATCGCAGAAGCGTGGAAGCGGGAGGATTGATCGAATGACCAGCGAACAGCAACAGGCCGATCGGCGGATGAATGTCATTACCTGCGGCCTGGCCGCGATGGCGTTCGGCGCGATCATCACGCTCGGCGTGCTCGAGGACCACAAGCCCAAGATGCAGTCGAAAATGGCAGGCGCGAAGAGCGTCGTGTCCACGCACCAGATGATGGAGCGGCGCAGGGCGCGGATGGCACACGCGACGGCGGGATTGTCGACGACGCCGTAACGCCGCCGTCGCACCCGCCTACCCCCGCGCGACCCGAGCGGCTAGGAGCGGGCGGATGTCGCGACTGATCCTCTTCAACAAGCCCTATGACGTGCTCAGCCAGTTCACCGATCGCGGCAGCGACGGCGTGCGAAAGACGCTGTCGGCGTTCATCGACCTGCCCGGCGTCTACCCGGCGGGACGGCTCGACCGCGACAGCGAGGGGTTGTTGCTGCTGACCGACGACGGCCGTCTGCAGGCGCGGATCGCGGATCCCAGATTCAAGCTGCCCAAGACCTATCTCGTGCAGGTCGAGGGCGTACCCGACGACGCGGCGCTCGACCGGTTGCGTGACGGCGTGGTGCTGAAGGACGGGCCGACACGTCCAGCCGTCGCCGAGCGGATCGCCGATCCCGGGCTGTGGCTGCGTGACCCGCCGATCCGCGTCCGCGCGAGCATCCCGGACAGCTGGATCACGCTCACGATCCGCGAGGGACGTAACCGGCAGGTGCGCCGCATGACGGCGGCGATCGGGTATCCGACCCTGCGGCTGATACGGTGGAGCATCGGCGAATGGACCGTCGACGGTGTGGCGCGGGGCACGTGGCGCGATGGCTAGGCCGCTGCCGTTCCGCTGCTGACCGAACCCGGGCACCACGCGCTCAAGGTTTCAATCGCGTGGCCGCATGGCGTTCGGCATGACGCAGCAGCGTGTCGAGATCGTTACGGCTGATGTCGAAACTGGTATGCATGTCGGCGAGTGCCGCGTCGATATCCCTATCGTGCAGTCGAACCGGCGGTGGCGCCGAGGGGCGCGGCGCGGCGGCGGGCCGGGATGCGACGACGTGGCGAAACAGCAGCGCGACCAGCACGAGCGCCACCGAATTGATCCCCACCGGGGTCAGCGCGAAGCCATAGCCCGCGGTATGGATCCCCTCACTCCCGATCACCGCGGTGAGCGCCGCCGCTCCGCCGGGCGGGTGGAGGCACCGCGCGATGGACATGACGAGGATCGCACCGCCGACCGCAGCGCCCGCGGCCAGTGCGGTACCCGGCACGAGACGGAATGCCGCGACGCCGACCAGCGTGGACAGGATGTTTCCGCCGATCACCGGCCAGGGCTTCGCCAGCGGGCTCGACGGCACCGCAAAGACCAGGACTGCCGACGCACCGAGCGGCGCGACGATGATCGGGAGGTCGACCGTCGACAGCGGCAACGCGCCGCAGACGATGATCGTCAGCGCGATGCCGATCGCCGCGCCGACGCACGCGATCAGACGGTCGGGCAGCGTGGCGCCCGCGAGGATAGGCTGAAAGACGGACATGCAGTTTCCACTCTGTGCGGGGACGTCGCCACGCCGTGTCCCCGGCGGCGGGGCATCGGGCGGCACGGCCCCATGCGGAACCAAAAGGCGTCCCGCGGCATCTAGGATACCCGCCACGATGGATCGTTAGCAATGACCCAAGACGACCTTGAACACCTGCGACGCTGCGTCGAACTGGCCACGATCGCGACCGATGCGGGCGACTCGCCCTTCGGGTCGGTCCTCGTCTCGGGCGCCGGCGAGGTCTTGTTCGAGGATCGCAACCGGACCGGGCAGGGCGATGCGACGCGGCATCCCGAATTCGCGATTGCGCGCTGGGCCGCCGAGCACCTCTCACCCGACGAGCGCCGCGCAGCAGTGACCTACACGTCGGGCGAGCATTGCGCGATGTGCGCGGCGGCCCACGGCCTCGTCGGGCTTGGCCGGATCGTCTACGCCACCTCGACGCAGCAGCTTGGCGTCTGGATGCACGAACTCGGCCGGCCGCCGCTCGGCATCGAGCTGTTGCCGATCACCGCGGTCATCGCGAAGGCCGAGGTCGAAGGGCCCGTGGCCGACTTCGCCGACCCCATCCGGGCGCTCCATGCCCGCGCAAAGCCCTGAACCAAGAAGGCGCGGCGAGACCGTCTAGACCGCCACGCCCGCTTGCTCGACATGGTCGGCGATCGCGCCGGCGGTCGTCCACCAGATCCGCGGATCGTCGGCATCGCGCAGCGTCTGCAGCACCTTGGCCAGCGCAGGCACGCGGTGCGGCTGGCCCATGATATACGGATGCAGCGCGACCCCGAGCACGACCGGCCGGCGATCGCATTCGGACAATAGCTGCGTGACCGCGTCCTGAAGCATCGTCGCGAACCCGTGCGCCTCCTGCTTGCGCGCGATGACGGCCGGAATGTCGTTGATCTCCTGCGAATAGGGCACCGACAGGAGCGAGCCCGTCCTGGTCGCCAACCGCGTCGGCTGGTCATCATGCGCCCAGTCTAGCACATAGCGATAGCCCGCCTCGGCGAGCAGGTCCGGCGTGTGGTCGCTCTCGGAAATCCACGGCCCCAGCCATCCGGTCGGACGCGCGCCGATCGCGGCAAGCCGGTCGGTGACGCTCGCGATGATCTTGCGTTCCTCGCGCTTCGTCAGCGTGCCCTGCGCCTGCGCATTCGTGCTGCCGTGCGCGGCGATCTCGTCGCCGCGGTCGCGACATGCTTCGGCAAGACCGGGACAACGATCGAGCACGTCCGCATTGAGCAGCGCGGTCGTGCGCAGTTGCAGCCGGTCGAACAGGTCGAACAGCCGCCACGCGCCGACCCGATTGCCATAGTCGCGCCATGCATAATTCATGACGTCGGGCTGAGACTTTGCAGGTGCAAGCTCGGCACCGAGCCCCCCGCCAAAATCGAAGACCTCGTAGTTGATGCCGAAATACAGCGCGAGGCGACGACCCCCGGGCCAGTCATAATCCGGGCGATCGATGATCGGACGATAGGCATAGCGCGGGGATTCTGATTGGCTCATGCCGCGGGAACGCCCGGACGTTCCAATTGGGTGCGCCGATCATTTTCGCGGCAGACGGATGGTTTTTTACGGGCACCGCTTCACCGGCTGCGGCATATCGCGCGTCGGACAGGGTCACGCGTGCGTTGAGTCGATCGACATGCCGCGCGCGATCGCGTCGGCCCGAAGGAGACGATGATGGTTGCGGATTATGACGCTCGGCTAGGCCTGTATATCGGCGGAGAGTGGCTGACGGGCGACGGACGCGAGACGCAGGACGTACTGAACCCCGCGACCGGAGCCGGGCAGGCGGCGCTGCCGCTGGCGACGCCCGCCGATCTCGACGCCGCGCTCGAGGCGGCACAGCGCGGCTTCGTGCTGTGGCGCGCCACCGCGCCCGAGGCGCGTGCCGCCATCCTCATCAAGACCGCGGCCCTGCTTCGCGAACGTGCCGACCACCTCGCGCGGATCGCCACGCTCGAACAGGGCAAGATCCAGGCCGAGGCGAAAGGCGAGGTCGCGTTCGCTGCAAGCCTGCTCGAATTCCACGCCGGCGAGGCGCAGCGAATCTACGGGCGCGTCCTGCCGCGTCCGCAGGGCACGCGCAGTCTCGTTCTCCAGCAGCCGGTCGGCCCCGTCGCGGCGTTCTGCGCGTGGAACTTCCCGATCATGAACGTGGTGCGCAAGATCGCACCCGCGCTCGCCGCGGGATGCTCGATCATCATCAAGCCCAGCGAAGAGACCGCGGGATCCGCCGTCGAGGTGCTGCGCTGTTTCCAGGATGCCGGGCTGCCCGGGGACGTGGCGCAGTGCGTGTTCGGCGTGCCCGACATGGTGTCACGCCAGCTGCTGGCATCGCCGATCACGCGCAAGCTGAGCTTCACGGGGTCGGTGCCGGTCGGCAAGCACCTGATGAAGCTCGCCGCGGACACGATGATGAAGACGACGATGGAGCTCGGCGGGCATGGCCCGGTCCTCGTGTTCGACGATTGCGATCTCGACAAGACGCTCGACATCCTGGTTGCGCACAAGTTTCGGAACGCCGGCCAGGTCTGCGTCGCGCCGACGCGGTTCCATGTGCAGCAGGGTATCTACGACCGCTTCGCCGCGGGCTTTGCCGAGCGGACCAAGGCGCTGAAGGTCGGCAGCGGCATGGCGTCCGGCACGCAGATGGGCCCGATGGCGAACGCCCGGCGCCCTCAGGCGATGGCGGACCTGGTCGACGACGCGCGTACGGCGGGCGCGCGCCTGCTCGCGGGCGGCGGTCGCATCGAGGAGTCGGGCGGCGGTTTCTTCTTCACGCCGACGGTGCTGGCCGACGTGCCGCTCGACGCGCGTGCGATGAACGAGGAGCCGTTCGGTCCGATCGCGCTCATCCGGCCGTTCGAAACGGTCGAGGACGCGGTCGAGCAGGCCAATCGCCTGCCGTTCGGGCTGGCCGCCTATTGCTTCACCGAAAACGGACGCCGCCAGAATATGCTCGGCGACGCGATCGAGGCCGGGATGATCGGAATCAACACGGTGAAACTCAGCGCGCCCGACAGCCCGTTCGGCGGGATGAAGGACAGCGGGCACGGTTCGGAAGACGGCCCCGAAGGCGTCGCGGCGCATCTCGTCTCGAAGACCGTGCACATGGTGTGACGCAGGCGGGCGGCGGCGCCAGCGCGCCGCCCGTATGCGCAGTCCCGGTGGCGGCGGGGGCGTGACCGCAGATCCTGGCCCCACCACCGCCTGTTTCCCGGATCGGCGGACGTTATCCTTCCGCGTGTTCGCCCTGTGCGTGGCCCGGATCAGGCGGGCTGGACGCCGGGATCGACCATTGTCGCGACACGACGCCGGGGTGTAGTCAACCGCTTCGCAAATTTGGCGAGCGGTACCTCGAACAAGCGATAGCCGAGCGTCGCAACGATAAGGCTGGCGACGATCATCGCTCCGATACCAACGAACGTCACGACGCTGTCGTACCCGCCACCGCCGAGGCGCCTCACCACGGCCCAGCCCACGCCGTCGGCTGCCGCGGCCATGCTCAGCGCCGGCATCGTCAGGCTGGCGACCCGTCGTATTCGCGGGGTTTCGCGACGTTGCTCGGCAGCCTTCAGCTACCAAGCCCCATTCCCTATCCGGGGGTCAGAACAGACCGTCGAAGTCGTCGGCGTCCGCCATCGCTGTCGAAGCCTGCACATCGGGTTGATCGTCGCTCGGAAGGAAACGGCGGTGGACATGCCGTTCCTGCGCCATCGTGTAGATCGCGTTTATGGCGTGAAAGACTTGCTCGCTGGTGGGTGTCATGGTCTTGCTTGCGTCGACCAGGGGCATCGCGAGCGCTTCGAGGTGCGCGTTGATGCGCGACAATGGTTCGGCGAAGGCGGTCTCGCAGTCCACTGCGCTGGTCATTTCCGCGACGATGTCGTGGATCGCGCCGGCATCGCGGTCGAGCCCCGACATGCCCTGGCGCGTGAGCAAGGCGCCCGCACGGATGACGGCAAGCGCGTCTGGCAGCGAATCATTCGTGTCTTCGTCGCACTCCGGGGCCGATCCGATCGCCTCCGCCGCATGGCTCAATTGTTCGAATGCGCGCGCAACCGCCCCTGACACCATCTCCAATGTGTTGACCGAGCAGCGGATCTCTGCCGCGATACGCGCAAGGCCGTCACCCGCACGGCCCATCCGATACGAACGAAGATCGGAATTCCACGCCATGATGCGCACACCGCCGGTGACGCGGTGGATCGTCGTCAGGCGTTCGCCAAGCCGTCTGACCGTGGCGGAGGCTTCGGACCCGAGCTGCGTCGATCGCGTATCGGCGTCGCGCAGGTGTGCGGTGACCGCATCGACCTCGGCAACGCTGTCTTCGAGCAGTTGCAGGAACACGCCGTCGCTCGCGGCGTCGACGGCGCGGGGTTCGTGCGGCGCGAGCATCGAGGCGACCTGTGTGGCGATGCCCCTGAAGCTGGCGCCGAGCGCCCGCGTTTCCTTTTGCAGATCCGCGGTCGCATCGGTGACCTGGGCTGCGAGCAACGCCATGACCTGACCTTCGAGCGCCTTGGCCGCGGAAGCGTCGACGCGATCGAATTCCTCGAGTGCCGTGCCGAGGAAACGGCAGGCCTGCGCGGCATGTTCGAGCCGCTGCCGGGTGATGTCGCCGATCTGCATCGCACCGTGCGCGGCCGACAGCTTGGCGCGGATGTCGCGGGCGATCGTCGCGATCGATTCCGCGCGTTTCGCGGCATCGATCTGGTTCTGCTGGAGCCCGGTCGCGTCCGCGGTGAGTTTGTCGGGAACATGCGGGCACAGCCGCGCGCATTCGGAATCGAGCACACGGTTGATCTCGATCACGCAGGGAACCGTCGACGACAATTGGCCGACGTCCTTGCTGATCTCGTGGATTTCGCGCTCGCTGACATCGAGCTCCGAGACCATCGCGTCGGCGAACTCGGCAAATCCGTGCGCGCCGGCAGCGGCGACCTTGAGATACTGACCGCAGATCTTCGACAGGTCGAGCGTCCGGTCGACACGCACGATCTCCTTCTGCACCGCGCCGCTCGCCTGCTGGAGGACGTCGAGCGACTGCTGTCGCTTCTTCTGCCGCGCGGGCAGGCTGGCGAGCCGGTCGGCATTGGCGCGCATCGTCGCGACCGCGCGATCGGCGGCGTCGCGGTCGAGCGCATTGGTGACGCTTTCGAGACTGCCGATCAGCCTGCCGACGGTGTCATAGGCGCGTTCGAGCGAGTGTCCGGCATCGACGAAGCGTTGGTCGAGCCCGCTCGCGACGCTTGCGAGTTCGGCTTCGAGCACGCGCCAGGCGGGCGCCTGCTCGATACCCTGATCGGCCTCGAAAGCCTTGTGTTCGACGCATCCCATCGGCCTGGCCCCTATTGTACCGTTGCGTGCAAGACGTCGCGGGCGATGTGCTTCAGCGGGATGACCTTCTCGACGCCGCCCAGCGCGATCGCTTCCTTGGGCATGCCGAAGACGATCGACGACGACTCGTCCTGTGCGAACGTGCGACCACCCGCCTGCTTCATCTCGAGAAGACCGCGCGCGCCATCATCCCCCATTCCCGTCATGATCACGCCGATCGCGTTCGAGCCCGCCGCGGTCGCCGCCGAGCGGAACAGCACGTCGACCGACGGCCGGTGGCGCGAGACGAGCGGCCCCTCGCGGACCGCGACGAAATAGCGTGCGCCGCGTCGCTCGATCATCATGTGCTTGCCGCCGGGTGCGATCAGGACGTTGCCGGGCAGGACGGGGTCGCCATCCTCGGCTTCCTTGACGTTCACGACGCACAGCGTGTTGAGCCGATTGGCGAATGCGCGCGTGAAGTTCTCGGGCATGTGCTGGACCACGACGACGCCCGGCGCGGTCGCGGGCAGCGCCTCGAGGACCTCGCGCAGCGCCTCGGTTCCTCCGGTCGATGCACCAAGGCACACCACGCGCTCCGTCGCACGGTTCACCCCTCGGCCGCTCGGCGGGGGCAGAACTGCGTCCGCGGTCAGCTTCTGCTCGAGACGGCCCGGACGGCTGCCATTCGAGGAGCGCAGCGCGACCCGCACCTTCGCCGCGGCCTTGATCACGTCGCGGATCTGGAGATTGTGATCGGCGAGATGCTCCGCGAGCCCGGCACGCGGCTTCACGATGACGTCGACCGCTCCGGCTTCGAGCGCCTGCAGCATCGCGTCGGACCCTTTCTCGGTCACCGACGAGCACATCACCACGGGCAGGGGGCATTGCGCCATCAGCTTCTTGAGGAAGGTGATGCCATCCATCCGCGGCATCTCGACGTCGAGCATGATCACGTCGGGCACTTCTTCCTGGATCCGACGCGCCGCGCTGAACGGGTCGGCGGCGGTGCCCATGATTGTGATGTCCGGATCCTCTTCGAGGATCGCCGCCAGCGCGTGCCGCGCGACCGCGGAGTCATCGACGATGAGCACGCGAATTTTCCCTCGGACGGCCATGGTTCAGCTCCGCTGGAAAACGGTGTGGGCGACCGGGACGAGCGGCAGGTCGAGCCCTGCGATCGACTCCGAATGGCCAAGGAAGAGATAGCCCCCCGGGGCCAGCTTGCTGACGAGTTTGGAGACGACGCTGTGCTGCGTCGGCTTGTCGAAATAGATCAGGACGTTGCGGCAGAAGATCAGGTGCATCGGTTCGCCCACCGGATAGCATTCGTCCATGAGGTTGAGCCGCGCGAATGCGATCGCACGGCGGAGCTCGGGCACCATGCGGACTTCGCCGCGCGCCGGATCGCGCGATTCCATCAGGTATTTCTTGCGCAACGCGGCGGGCACCGGCGCTGCGAGATCGGACGGGTAGATACCCAGCCGGGCGATCTCGAGAACCTCGGTGTCGAGATCGGTCGCCAGAACCGAGTAGGTGACACCGCGGCGTGCGCTGGCAAACTCGTCGAGCAGCATCGCCATCGTATAGGGTTCAGGCCCGGTCGAGCAGGCGACGCTCCACGCGCGGATTTTCCGCAGATAATTCGCTTCGAGCGCCGGAAGCGCGACGTCGCGCAGAAAATCGAAATGGACGGGTTCGCGGAAGAAGTCCGTCTTGTTGGTCGTCACCGCATTGATCAGGTGCACGCCTTCGCGATCGAGATTGTTGCCCGTCAGGACATGGCGGCAATAGGCCTCCAGCGTGTCGAGCCCCAGAGCGCGCTGGCGGCGGCGCAAGCGCCCTTCGAGCATCGTTCGCTTGCTCGGCGGCATCCGGATGCCTGCATAGTCGAAGATATAGTCGGCCAGTAGCGCGAAATCGCGCGACCCGATCTGGTCGGTGGCGCTCGCCGGGGTTTTCACGATCGGGGGGGCAAGGGTCACGGGAGCCAGCTCCAATAAGACGATGGGCCGTCGGAAACGGAACCAGCGGGGTTGGTTTCAATAGGGCGGATGCAACGCCGTCATGCGGCGCAGGCGCGAAACGCGCTGACGTCCGCACTGGAAAAGATCTGCGCGACGTCGACCAGCACGACGAAACCCTCGGTTCGCTTGACGACCCCGGCGATGTACCGGGACGGCCAGCTGATCCCGATGTCGGGCGCGGCCCCGATCTGGCCGCGGTCGAACGTGCTGACCTCCAGGACGCGGTCGACGACGAGGCCGAGGACAAGGTCGCGCCCGTCGACGGGGACGTCGATCACGAGGATCCGCGTACTCGGCGTCGGCGCGACAGGCGGCAGGCCGAGGCGACGGCGCAAGTCGATCGTCGTCACGCCCTCGCCGCGCAGATCGGTCAGACCCAGCAGATAATCGGGCCCGTTCGGAATGTGAAAGGTCTCGCTCCAGTCGAGGATCTCGCGCACCAGCGTCACGGGTACCGCGAAGGTCTCGGCGCCCAGACCGAAGGTCACGGCCTGCAATTCTCCCGCGACGCTCATGCCGCGCGCCGTTCAACGGCTGCGGTGCGGGGGAGCGACCGCATGACGGTCGGGCGCGATCCAGCCCTGCGCCATCCGGACAAGCGGGGCTGATCCGAGGTGTCTGCGAAGCGTCGTCCGATTGGCACGGTCATGTCTGGCCTTCCAGCCTAGAGGAGTGCGGGTGCGAGCACGGGGGTCGTGCCGCGGCCGCCCAGCAGCGGGTCGAAGATTCGCGCGAGGTTGGCGAGGACGATGACGCCCTGCGGCGTGCGCACCAGCTCGCGAATATAATCGCGGCGCCAGCGCAGGCCGACGGTGGGCGGTGTCTCGCTGGCGTCGCGGTGGAGCGTCGTCACCTCGTGCACCTTGTCGGTGCGGATGCCGATCTGGGTCTGGACGCCGTCGACGTCGAGTTCGACGACCACGATCCGGCTGTCCATCGTCGAGTCCGCGGAGGGCAGGCCGAACGCGAGCCGAAGGTCCGCGATCGGAATGATCTTGCCGCGAAAGTTCGCGACGCTGGCGACCAGCCGATCCGCGCCCGGCACGACCGTTTCGGGCAGCAAATCGAGGATCTCGCGGACGAGCACGGCCTCGACCGCGAACTTCTCGGTCTGCAGGTCGAACGTCAGCACTTCGAGCCGACCGTCTTCGTCCCACTCGGTCTGCGATGTTTCTTCCATGGTCATGCGACGGCGCGGAGCCGCTCCTCCTGGTGCTGGCCAAGCGCGACGAGCTGGACGACGTCGAGGATCAGCGCGACCCCGCCGTCGCCGAGGATGGTCGCGCCGGCGAAGGTCGGGACGTTGCAGTGGACCGGCGACATCGGCTTGATCACCGTCTGGTGGCTGCCGATGATCTGGTCGACCACCAGCCCGACGCGCTCGGTGCCGGTCGCGATGATGACGATCTTCTGGTGGACGCTCGGTTTGGTTCCCGTCACGAACATCTCGCGCAGCCGGACGAACGGCACGAGCCGGTCGCGCAGCGTGATGAAGCTGCGACCGCGCGAGCGCAGATCCTCCTCGAGACTGAGCTCGATACATTCCTCGACCACGCCGAGCGGGATGACGTAGCGACCGTCGCCGACGCGGATCAGCAGACCGTCGATGATCGCGAGCGTCAGCGGGATGCGCAGCGAGACCGTCGATCCCTGGCCCAGGACGCTTTCAACGTCGATCGTACCGCGCAGGCTTTCGATCGTGCGCTTGACGACGTCCATCCCGACGCCGCGGCCCGACAGGCTGGTGATCTGCGGTGCGGTCGAGAAGCCGGGGTGGAAGATCATCTGGAGCAACTCCTGGTCGCTCACGACCTGCGCGGGCTGGATCAACCCGTGCGATTCCGCCTTGGCGCGGACGCGATCGCGGTCGATCCCGTGACCGTCGTCGCGGATCGTGATGACGACTTCGTCCCCCTCCTGACGCGCCGACAGCCGCACATGCCCGGCGACGGGCTTCCCCGCGGCGAGACGCTGCTCGGGATGCTCGACCCCATGGTCGCAGGCGTTGCGGATCAGGTGGATCAGCGGATCGGCGAGCCGTTCGATCACGGTCTTGTCGACTTCGGTCGTCTCGCCATCGGTGGAAAGCTCGATCGTCTTGCCGGTATCGCGTGCGATGTCGTGGACGAGACGGCGGAAGCGGCCGAACAGCGTGGCGACGGGGACCATGCGCAGCACCATCACCGTGTCACGCAGCTCGCTCGCCAGCCGCTCGATCTCCTCCGAGATCGAGTGGAGCGCGACGTCTGCTGCGCTGCTATGCGCGAGCTGCGACAATCGGCTCTGAACGATGACGAGTTCGCCGACCCGGTCCATCAGCAGGTCGAGCCTTTCGGCGGGGACTCGGACGCTTTCGCCCGTCTTCGGCGCACCGCGACCATTCGGTGCGGCCGCCGGTTCCTGCGCATTGGCGGGCCGGGAATCGTCGATCGGCGCGGGCAAAGACGCAGGTGTAGTCGCAGATGGGGACGCAAACGGGGACGGGGACGCAAACGGGGCAGGCGCCGCGGCGGCGTTTCGCGCGTCGTCGCAAAGCGCAGGTCCGATCTGCTCGATCTGCAGATCCATGTCGTCCATCACGAAGATGAAGACGTCCTCGATGTCGGCTTTCGCCACCGCGCCGCGCAATTCGACGTCCCAGCCGATCATGCAGTGCGTCGGCACCAGGTCGCCGAGCAACGGGACCTGTTCGGTTCGGGCGACGACGCGGCAGTCGCCCAGCGTGCGCAACTCGTCGAGCAAAGTGAGCGGGTTGATGCCGTTCTGCATCGCCTCGGGCGGCAGGCGGAGCGACAGCCGCCAGCCCTGCTCGGCAGGCGCGGGCGCCGGCGTCGGCGCGGGCGCGCCATCGAGCGCCGCCTGCAGCTTGGCGAGGATCGCGTCGCCTTCCTCCTTGCGCTCGGTGCCGTCGCCGTCGATCAGCGCGCGCATGTGGTCCTGCGCCGACAGGATCACCGCGATCAGCTGCGGCGTCGCGGGCGTCAGGTTCTTGCGCACGCGGTCGAAGGCGGTCTCGCAGTGATGCGTGAAGCTGGCCAGCGCGTCGAACCCGAACATCGCGCCCGAGCCCTTGAGCGTATGCAGCCCGCGGAACACCGCATCGATCAGGTCGTGATCGTCGAGCCGATGGCCGAGATCGAGCAGGCCCTGTTCGACCTGCTCGAGGACTTCGCCCGCCTCGACGCGGAACGCGGCGACGGGATCGGTCTCGCTCACCGTCCAAGAACCTTGCGCACGACCTTGGTCAGCTGCTCGGGGACGAACGGCTTGACCAGCCAGCCGGTCGCACCGGCGGCCTTGGCCTGCTGCTTCATCGCGTCCTCGGACTCGGTGGTCAGGAACAGGATCGGCGTGCCGCACTGCGCCGGGTTCTTGCGCAGCGCGCGGATCATCGACAGCCCGTCCATGTTGGGCATGTTGAGATCGGTGATGATCATGTCGAAGCGACCGCCATTGGCCTTGCTCAGGCCCTGGGCGCCGTCGGCGGCTTCGGTGACGGCATAGCCGGCCCCGGTGAGCGCCATGCGGATCGCCATCCGGACGCTGTTGGAATCATCGACGATAAGGATGGATGCGGTCATCGCGGCAGGTCTCCGTGAAACCAGAAAGTCTGATCGGCTGAGGGAATGTCGGTGAGGAAGCCGGCGCGCTCGAGCAGCGCCGTGAGTTCGGCATGGACGGGGTGGGCGAGGCGCAGCGTCTTGCCGTCGTGCTCGGCCTGACGGCGCGCCGCGCAGACGAGCTGCAGGAAGCTGACATCGGCGTCGGTGACGGCGGCGAGATCGAGTTCGATCGCGTCGTTCCGCTCGAGCTGCGACGCGAGTTCCGCGGCGAACGGCAACACCGACGCGGTCGTGACGATTGCCGGGACAAGGACGATCTGTGCCATGCGTTCCCTCTCTCTCCGGCCGGTGGCGTGGTCGTCCTCGCGCCGGGGTTCACTCGATTCATTATAGAGGGCGGACAGACGTCCGTTCTCGAAGCCTCGCTTATTTTGGCGGGCGGCTGCCCTCGGCGTGCGAAAGCGTGCTGCGGAGACCGGGCGGTCCGACGTTGATGCGGCTGGGACGGCGCCGGGACACGCTCCCGTTCAATGCTGCCGAAACGCAGGACGGCGATCGCGCCGGGGTGGGCGCGATCGCACGGGGAGGGCCGCAACATGCCTTGCCGGCCGGGTCAGTCGTTCAAGCCAAATATCCCCGAACCCCTGCACGCCGCGTCGATCGGCGTTCAGGCTGCCTGCGCGCCGAAATTGTCATCTTCCGCGTCGGTACCGCCCTTGATCAGGTCGAGCGCGAAGCCATTCACGCGGGCTTTCTGGTCGGCGATCGAATTGGGTTTGACGCGTTTGGCCTTGGCGGCCGGCCGTGCGGTAACCGGGCTACGCGCAGCGGGTTTGCGGTGGGCGGTTGGCAGCGGCCGACGATGGGCATTGTCCGCTCCGTCGCCGATCCTGAAAAAGGCGATGCTGGCCTGCAACTCCTCGGCCTGCGATGCCAGCTCTTCCGACGTCGCGGTGATCTGCTCGGACGCACCCGCATTTTGCTGGCTGATCAGGTCGAGCTGCTGGATCGCCTCGTTGATCTGCGCGGCGCCGATATCCTGTTCGCGGCAGGCCGCGCTGATCTCGGCGACGAGCTCGGCGGTGCGGCTGATGTCGGGGACCAGCTTGGTCAGCATCTCGCCGGCTTCGGTCGCCGCGGCGACGGTCTGCGAGGAGACGGATCCGATCTCGGCCGCCGCGACCTGACTGCGTTCGGCGAGTTTGCGCACCTCGGACGCGACGACGGCAAAGCCGCGGCCATGTTCGCCGGCGCGTGCCGCTTCGACCGCCGCGTTGAGCGCGAGAAGATCGGTTTGCCGGGCAATCTCCTGCACGATGCCGATCTTTTCCGCGATCGTCCGCATCGCATTGACCGCGCGTTGCACCGCGATCCCGCTCAGTTCGGCATCCTTGGCCGACTGGCGTGCGATCTTCTCGGTCTGCGAGGCATTGTCCGCGCTCTGCTTGATGTTGGCGGCGATCTCTTCCATCGCCGAGGACGCCTCTTCGGCGGCGGCGGCTTGCTCGGTCGCACCTTGCGAGACCTGCTCGGAACTCGCCGACAGCTCCTGGCTGCCTGCCGAGACATTGTCGGCGGCGGCGCTGGCATTGCCGACGACGTTGCGCAGCTGCTCGATCATCCGCACCAAAGCCTGGCCGAGCACGTCCTTGTCGGACAAGGGCTGGTGCGACACTGCGAGGTCGCCATCGGCGATCTTGTCGGCCAGGTCGGCACTCACGCGAAGATTGTCGACCATCCGCACGATTGCCTGACCGAGCATATCGCGGTCCGAGAGCGGCTGGTGCGCAAAGCTCAGATCACCGTCGGCGATCTTGTCCGCCAGACTGGCGCTCACCCGCAGATTGTCGATCAGCGCGTTGATCGAATCCTTCATCCGGCGGTGATCGCCCGCGCAGGCGATCTCGACCATTTCCCGCAGATCGCCCACGCTGGCGAGATTGAGGACGCGGTTGCCTTCCTCGATCGGCAGCAGCGTCGCATCGAGCATGGCGTTGATCCCGGCGATCAGGCCCGCGAAATCGCCGACGAAGCGCCTGTCGTCGCCACGCTCGCCAAGTTCGCCCGCGGTCGAGGCCTTGATCAGCCGCTGCACCTCGCCGATGATATCGCGCAGGTTGCGTCGCAGCGCCTCGACGGTGTCGTTGATGAACGCCTTCTTGCCGGGGAATGCTTCAAGCGGCGCGTCGAAATTGCCTTCGCCAAATTCCTTGATGCACGCCATCGCCTTCTTCTTCACCGCGATGTGGTTGGCGACCATCGTGTTGACGCCGCGCGCCATGACACCGAAGTCGCCACCGAATTTCTCGGCTGCCACGGTGACGTCGATGTCCCCCTTGTCGTGCTCGGAGGACATGTGGTTCAGCTCGCTGATCAACCCTTGCAGGTTTGCGCGTAGCGTCTCGATCGTCTCGTTGATGAACGCCTTCTTGCCGGGAAATCGCTCGAGGGGGGCAGCGAAATTGCCGACGCTGAATTCCCTGACGCAGGCCATCGCGGTTTTCTTGACGGTGATGTGGCTGCCGACCAGGAGGTTCAGCCGTTTCGCGATGGCCGCGTAGACACCGCGGAACTCCTCGACCGGCAAGGCGGCGTCGATGTCGCCCTTGTCATGGTCTGCGCTCCATTCGTCGATACGCGCGTTCAGATGGCCGACGGGACGAAGCGCCCGGTCGAGCATCTGGTTGACCGCGCAAAGAACGCTCTGGGTTTGCGCGTTGGCAAGCGACGTATTCGCCCGCTGCGAAAGGTCGCCATCGGCAAACATGCTCTCGAGGCGAGCGAGTTCAGACGTTATGACGTCTGATGAGACGCCGCCAAGGATATTCGCCAACATCAACGGGTTCCTTTGTTGTGCACCATGTAGGCCGATCTTGAAATCACGCAGCGATCACGCACCGTTGTGCGGATCTCGAATATCCTGCTCGTCGAGGATTCGGGGAACCGCGCATCAAGGCTAGATTGATTATAGAGGGGGCCACGCGCGGATGGTTTGCGGCGCCGGACAAATTTATGGCTGCCGCCCGGTGCTCGGGACGACGAAACACTTGGTCCAGTAGATGGTGTCGGGATGTGGACGCTGCGCCTTGCAGGTCATGCTTTCAGCGGTCCGCGAACGCCCAGCGGAGCGTTCGTGCCAACTGCCGCGTCCCCGACACGACAAGCGGACCCATGAGCCGCGGCGATTCCGGCAAATGATGCATCTCTCTTGCCCATGTCGGAAGCAGGTCGATCGCGGCTTGCATCACGAGCCGCTGGACGGGGATCGATAGCGGGTTCGCGGGCGGATGCTCCAACACGAGGCGCGCGACCTCGGTCGTGCGGTCGCTGACGACGAGATGCGGCCGCGCCATGTGCAGCGCCTGCTGTGTCGCGAGCCGGTCACGCGGCACTACCCCGGCGCCAAGTGCCAGACCGATGTCGGCGAACTCGTCGAAATATTGGTCGGCCTGTGCGGGCGAGAGGCGGTTGTCTCCGTAACGCTGCCAGGCGGCGAGGAAGCACCACGCCTCCGAGATATGAACCCAGGCAAGGAGGGCGGGATCGTCGGCGCGATACGGCGTTCCATCGGGTAGGGTGCCGCCGATATGCCGATGGACCGAGCGGACACGGGCGATCGCGCTTTGGGCATCGTCGCGCGCGCCATAGGTGGTGACGGCGATGAAACGCGCGGTTCGCCGCAGCCGGCCGAGCATATCGGTGCGAAAGTTCGAATGATCCCAGACCCCGGCAAGGACAGCGGGGTGCAACATCTGGAGCAACAGCGCGGACACGCCACCGACCATCATGCTGGCGACGTCGCCATGGACGCGCCAGATCATCGAATCGGGGGAGAAAAGCGCGTCGCTGCTGCGGATCACGGGCTGTTCCCCGCGTGCCGTATCGTTGAACATCCCCCGGACATGTCGGACGATATCGCGACGGGCCTGTTCACGTAGCGCCATTGGCATCCCTCATGCCGTCACGAACGCTCGGGACCGACTTTGGCACCCGCCGGTCTTACGATCGCGCGTTCCCATTGCCGCGCAGCCTCCCCATGTTGGCGTGATGACCGAAGACCTTACCCGCCTGGGCCTGATCGACGACGAGGACATCGTCCTCGATGAGGCCGCGCTGTCGCTTGCACGTCTCGACCGACCCGGCATCGATCTCGCCCCCTCGCACACGCTGCTGGACGCGATGGAGACGCAGCTCTCCACCGTCGCAGGTGATGCCGAGACGCCGGGCGAACGTGCCAGTGCCCTCGCGTCGGTGCTTGCGGACGCGTTCGGGTTCGCGGGCGATTCCGAGAGCTATGATGATCCCGCCAATGCCGATTTCATCACCGTCCTCGATCGGCGTCGCGGCCTGCCGGTGAGCCTTTCGATACTCTGGGTCGCGATGGCCAGGCGGCTGGGCTGGAGCGCCAACGTGCTCGACGTCCCCGGCCATGTTCTCGTTGTCGTCGGTGCGGAGGCTGCGCCGGTCATCGTCGACCCGTTCGCCGGCGGCGTGCGTGTCGATGCCGCAGGACTTGCCGCGCTGGTCGAGCGACATGCCGGCTCGGGCCGGGCGGCGACTCATGTCGCAGCGATGCCCAACCGGGCCGTGCTCGTCAGGCTGCTGCAGAACCTCGCGTCGCGGGCCGAACAGGCGGGGAAGGGGCGACGCGCGCTCGATCTCTATGTGCGCATGACGACGATGGCGCCCGCCTATCCGCACGCCTGGTGGGAACGCGCCCGGCTCGAGCTGGTCGATCACGACGTCACGGCGGCGCGTGGCAGTCTTGGCGCGATGCTGGAGATCACGCGTGACCCGGGGTTGCGGCGCCGCGTGACGCGGACGCTGGATGCGCTGCCGGCTGGCTGACCGGGAGGGGGGCACGCGTACGGAACCGATCGCAGGCCGATCTTGCCGGCATGGGTCTGGCAGCGCGGTGCTGACCCATGCCGGCAGGTCATGATCACAGCCGCAGCGATACACCCGCGACGAGCTGCCGGCCGAGCAGGTCGTAGCCCATCACCGTATTGCCGCGCAGCAGACCGATCCGCGAACGGCTGTCCGGAACGAGCGGCGGATCGCGGTCGAAGATGTTGTTGGCGGCCAGCCGGAACGTCATCTGCTTGTTGATGTCGAAGCTGAGCGCGACGTCGATCCAGTTGTACGAACCGACACCGGGATATTGATCGCGCCGGGCACTTGCGTCCTGCGCGGGGATGCCGGTGTCCTCGGGCGCATAGATGTCGAGCGGCATCGCGCCGCGGTGGCGCCAGTTGACCGACAGGCTGGTCGTGCGGTCGGGTGCGGTCCAGGTGGTGCGGAGCTGGTGCGCCCAGCGCGGCATGCTCTCGCCGCAGAGATTGCCGAAATACCCAACGCAGTCGCGCGGTTCGATCGTCGGCGAGGATTGCGAGCCGACGCGGGTCATCAGCGTCCCGTTGAAGCTCATGTCGAGCCGGCCGACGCCGCCCAGACCGACATTATATTGGCCCTGGAAATCCCAGCCGTGCGACTGCGACTTGTAGCCATTGGCCGAGCCGCGCGCCACCCAACCCGTCGCCGGGCTGCTCGCGGGCGAACTGGACAGCGTGCCGGTGCCGGGATTGCGGACGATGCCGCGGCAGAAATAGTCATTCCCGGTGGCCAAGCACTCGCCGATGATGTTCTGCGGCTGGAGGAAGTCGAGCTGGTCCTTCAGATCGATCAGCCAGCGGTCGATTGACACCGTCAGGCCGGGTATGAAGCGTGGGCGCAGCACGACGCCGAACGTCTTGGTGAAGGCGCTTTCAGGCGTCAGGTTGAACCCGCCCTCGCGCACGGTGCACCGATCGTCAGGGCAGATCAGCGAGGCGCTGCCATAGAGATTGTCGGCAAGGCCGGTGTTGCGGCACTGCTGCAACGTCGCGGACGGCGCCAGTCGCGCGCCGTTGGGATTCGACGGATCGATCCGCGGCGCGCAGGGATCGGCATAGAAACCCTGGTTCCAGAAGATGTTCGCGGCACCCTGCGCGGTGCTGACGCCCGGCGCGGCCTGGGACTTGTTGTACGAGGCGCGCAGCGTGATGTCGGCCACAGGCGACCAGAGCCCCTCGACCTTCCAGGTGTCGAACTTGCCGTCGAGGCGGTTGTACTGCGACACGCGGTAGCCCGCATTGACCTGCAACAGCTCGGCGAACCGGCGATGTTCGATCAGCGGCGCCTGCACCTCGGCATTGGCTTCGAGGATGCTCTGCGTGAAGCGCTGGTTCTCGCCACCATTGTTCTGCTGGAAGATCTCGTTGACGATCGTCCGTTCCATTTCCTCGCGATATTCCGCGCCCAGCGCGATCGCGATGCCCTGCTCGGCGAGCGGCGAGGTAATGCCGTATCGACCCAGATCGCCGCTGACGGTACCGACGAACTGCAACAGGCGCGGAATGCGCGTGCTGATCCCGCCGGTCGCGCCACCGTAAAGATACTGGTTGAGCGCCGCATCCTGATTGAACGGCGCGAACGCGTTGAACGGCACGCAGGACGGATCGGTCCCGTTGACCACCGCACGACACGTCGGCGTGCCGTTGACGCGCACGACGTCGAGCGAACGGTTGATGTTGTCGAAGCGCGCGATCGGCACGTCGATCGTGTCGAGACGCGCGCGCGAGATCATGCCTGCGACATCGTACGACCACACGTCGTCAAAGCCGCGCCCGCGCAGCCCCGCGACGATACGATAGCCCTCGTTGGTGAAGCGCTGCCGCACCAGTGGCAGCCCGTCGAAGCGATAGCGGACGTCGATCGGCGCATATTGCCCGGCGACACCGGCGTTGGCGCCGCACAGATCCTGTGCCTGCGACGCCGACAGGAATGCGTTGTCGCAATTCACGCGGAACGGGTCTGAGCCGTACGCCCCGAAGTTGAAGGTGCGGTTGAGCTGGGTGTTGTAGGACTTGTCGCGGTAGAACAGCCCGTTGCCGTAAAGCTCGATGTCGTCGGTGATCTTGGCGGTCAGGAAGCCGCCAAGGTTGACGCGGTTGAACGCGCGCTGGACCGCCCAATTGTCATAGGGGTTGGCGGACGAGCCCTGCGGCCCGCTGTTGATCGGAATGAAGGTCCCGTTGCCGTTGGGATTGTTGACCAGGATCTGCCCCGCGCGCGGCCCCGACTGCGGGACGATCGTGCCGGCGGGCGTGAAGCTTGCCCGCGAACAGCCGAGCGGCGACGTGTTGGTCGGCTGGACCGCCTCGCAGACGGAATAGGAGCGATCGACCAGCTCGATCGGGTTGGACTGGCGGTAGTTGATGAACCCGGTGAGGTTCACGCGGTCGTTGAACAGATTGGTGCCGGCCGCCAGGCTGACGTCCGAACGGCCACCGTCATTGGTCAATCCGCGCTTGGCGGCGAAACCCGCGCGACCGGCCGCATCGGTGACCGCGTTGCTGCCATTGTCGTGGTTGTAGAAGCTGTAGTTCGCGTCGAGCCGGATGCCTTCGAAATTCTTCTTCAGGACGAAGTTGACGACGCCCGACACCGCGTCGGACCCGTAGACGGACGAGGCGCCGCCGGTGAGCACGTCGATCCGCTCGACCAGCGCGTTGGGGATGATGCCGACGTCGACCGTGTTGGCGAGGCCCATGCGCAGGCCGTCGATCAGCGTCAGCGTGCGCTCATAGCCCAGGCTGCGCAGCTTGATGCGCTGGCGACCTTCGGAATCGCTGAAATTCTGTTCCGAATTCACCTGGATCTGCGGCAGACGGTTCAGCACCTCCTCGATCGTCGTCGCGCCCTGTGCCGCGATTTCCGCGGCGGTCGTCGTGACGATCGGTGCGGCGGAGCGGTTGTTCGGGCGAGCGATGCGCGTGCCGGTGACGACGATGTCCGACCCATCCCGCGGTTCGCCGGTGCGCTGCGTATCTGCGGCGAGCTTGGCGGAGGCGACGGGATCGCCGATCGCGACCTGGCCATCCTGCGCGCCGGTATTTGCGCTGGCACTTCCCGTCGTGCCGCCTGCATCCGCTGCCTGCGGCTCCGGCATGCCGCTATCCGACGACTGGACCTGCGCCTGTGCCGGCAATGCCATCAACGCAGCCACGCAACATGTCGTGGCCATCAACCCCTTTAACACCATCATTCTAGCCCCCCTGTGTCGCCGATCGGGTCACATGGATGATGCCGCGCGCTGTCGACTGCCTCCGACCCTGTTCGGACGCAGTCGATGAACCTTATGCTGCTCGTTCATCGGGATCTGGCGCCCCGTGACTTGCTGACATTGTTCGGCAGTACCATCCGGACCCATCGGACAAGCACATGCTGTCACGTTCGCAGTATCAAAACAATACCAATCATATCGAAAATCGGGGAAGGTTATATTGCGAGGATCGCGTGCACTTGGCGTTTAAGATGCGGTCGATTTCGTTGCCATGCCGGGGGACATTCGGCGGCATCAGGCTGTAAGATTCCGGTCTTGCGAACTTCTAGCCGTCTCGACCGCTTGCGACGTTCATAGATGCCGTTGACGACTTCCAGGGCAAACCCTCGCGTCCGATCCAGGGGCGGAAAATACCTTGTCTTTACCGTTGGTTGCTCGAAATCGGTGAATTTCACCCTGCGCAATATCAATAATTTAAGGAAGAGGGGGCATTTGAAAGCGAGGCGCTTGCGCAAGATCAACGCGTTGGCGGCGCGTGTCGTGCTTAGAGCCTGCGACTGTTTCAATTTGGCTCGTGGCAGCTGGCCGTCCTGCCTCTCCGGGGGCGGGGCGGGGACTGGGCTGAAGCAAAAATCGGGGGGAACTTGTGACTCAATATAGGTCGGACATTGACGGCTTGCGGGCCGTGGCGGTTGGGGGCGTCGTTGTTTTCCACGCAGTCCCAAATCTCCTGCCCGGCGGATTTATTGGCGTCGATGTTTTCTTTGTGCTGTCCGGCTTCCTAATCACGTCTATAATTCGCACTGAGGCCGAGTCTCATAGATTTTCTATCGCCACGTTCTATGAGCGAAGGTTTCGCAGGATCATTCCCGCACTTCTTGCAATGCTTATTGTGACGTCGATCGCATCGCTCCATATACTGCCACCATTTGAGCTTGCCGCGTATGGAAAAAGCTTGATAGGTGTTGCGGCGTTTGTATCTAATATCATATTCTGGAGTAGCAGTGGCTACTTTGATACTGACTCAATCGATAAGCCACTTTTGCACACGTGGTCGCTCGCTGTCGAAGAGCAGTTCTATATATTCTGGCCTTTGATTGCGGCTTTCCTGATTTCGAAGGGAAGGCCACGGACTCTCGGCTTGTTCGTGATCGGCATGGTTGTCTGCTCGCTCGCAGCATCAATAATTATGGTCAAGCTGGCGCCGAGCCAGGCGTTTTATTTACTCCCCTATCGGGCATGGGAACTCGGTTTCGGTGCGTTGCTCGCTGTGGGTGCCGTTCCTGCTATCAGACAAGCGGGTTGGCGTGAGTCTTTGGCCTGCATCGGCTTGCTCCTGATCGTTATTCCTATGTTCCTGTATTCGGAAAAGACGCCCTTTCCTGGGTTGGCTGCGATCCCGCCATGTCTGGGTACACTTCTGCTGATCCATTCCGGCCAAGGATATTCAACAGCTATTGGGCGGACCTTGTCGCTGCGCTGGATACTTTTCACCGGATTGATATCATACAGCCTCTATCTTTGGCATTGGCCAATCCTGGTGCTGTCACGGATAGCGCTCAATCGACCACTTCTCCCGTGGGAGGCGTTCGTTGCACTTGCGGCGGCTTACGCATTGGGCGCCATGTCTTTGCGCTTTGTCGAGAAGCCGTTTCGCGGAAAAGGCACAATCCCGCTGTCACGACGAAGCGTATTGGTGGCAAGTGCGAGCGTTTGTATTTTGACGGGAGCAATCGGCCTGACCCTGTGGGCGACCCATGGCTTCAGGGCTTACGCTTCGCCGTCAGTGCAGATCGCCGATGCTGCAATAAGAAGTGTCAATCCGCGTCGCTCCGCGTGTCATAGCGCCGACGGCGTGAACCAACTCAACGACCCCTCGCGGTGCATTGGGGGGAATAGCTCGAAGGGCAATTACTCGGTTCTCCTATGGGGCGACTCTCACGCTGACCACCTTATGCCCGGTATGGAGGACTTGGGGCGTCTGCACGGCTTTGCTGTCAGGCAGGCGACCGTCTCGGGGTGCACTCCTTTGGTCATTGCGTCAGAAGATGGCCGCCAGGCGGCGTGCAGGAAGTTTCATCAAGCAGCGTTGGCGGAGGCGGCGCAGCAGCCGAACCTCAAAGCTGTTGTTATCAGCATGCGCTGGAGTACGTCTTTCCCGGAGTCTACCGCCAGGGACAGGACGCCTGCCGGCACAGCAAAGTTCAAGGCGCTTGTTGTGCGATTTGAGGATCGCGTCCGCCAAATCGTTGGCCATCGCGTAAAGCTGATATTCGTAGGCTCGACCCCAGAATTTACCTTCTGGCCTGCGACATGTTTTGCACGAGCGGCAAAGTTCAATCGCGACATCACGACATGTCAGAGATCCCCCGCACGTGACGGTTATTGGGGTGAGAAAGCCGATGGCGTATTGTCGGCTATATCGCTGCCGGGCACCTATTTCGTGCTACCTCGTGACTTCATGTGTAGCACTGAGGGGTGCGTGACTTATGACAACGGGTCTATACTGTATCGAGACGATGATCATTTGACGAATGCAGGGTCACGGTTCGTGACGACGCGCTTGCGGAACCTTCTGGTAGCAAAATGATGCTGGATGTTCTGGTCATTCGTCGGGCCTTATTCGTACGTCGATGATTTCCCAATAGCATGCCAAGACTAGAGGGATTGTCGCGTAAACTTGTTATGTCATGAGGCGAATAGAGATAAAAATCCGGATGTTATGCTTGTCTAATCTCGTGGTGGTTTCAGTTGTCAAGAATGGAGCTGTATAAATTATAGCCGCAGGAATTTGACTATTGGTCGTATGGTTAGCATCGTTGCCGTCCCATTGCTATAGCGACCTGCTCGCCCGCTGGTTTGGAAGCACCCCATTGTTTTCGTATGGGGAAGATATCATATTTGGTATATCTCATCCATATAATCTCGCTGCATACCTTGATATACTTGCTACGAGCATCGTCGCTTCCTACACAAACAATACGAACTTTAGTCTTGCTTGGCGCGGTGGGTATAACATTTGCCGTTGCCATGCTAAACCTCGCTACGACGAGAAGCCGGGAATTGCACTGGGTGCTCGATGAACAAGTTATAAGCGATAGGATTGAGGTGGCGCGGGATGGCGTATCTATTGTGACAAGTATTTTCGGCAATCACACTGCTTTGCTACTTGATGGCAAACCCTGTCTACGGACCGTGATGCCGTGCCACGCGGCACCCTCACCAAACGCGTCTTTGACCTGCTAAGCCCTACCAGCAATACCTGTCCTTACCGGTGAAGATTTCGCCGGCGTGGGAGGCAGGTCGTTACGAGGCAACGGCCGGTCCCCTTTACGTGTTGATAGCGTAGCCGTTGGCATCACGGAGACAATTTCGGCCCCATTTCACTGTGGCAGACTTGCCGCCCCACTGAAGCAACGTGCCACGCGGTACTGCAAAGACACATTCCTTTACCGTGACCGAGACCGGAAACGCGTTTTCGATGCGAAGTACTGGCGCAATTGTCGTGCTAAGGACAACCAGGCGATCGATCGTGACGTTCTGCGGTGCCTTGGCGTTAAGCCAGACGTGTGCGCCAGATGGATCCTTACTGGTCAGCGTTGTCGCCGTTATGTCGTTCCAGAAGCGGTAGTTCCGGCCGTTGCGCTCGGCGATCAGATCCTCGAGCCGAGCCTGCCCCTTGAGGTCAAAGCCGCCGTCGCTGTTGTTCGTCGACACGTCGCGCCGATAGGTCACCCGGTACACCCCGGCTTCCTGACTGAAGCCGTCGCCGTTGGTATATTTCTTTAATACGGGCTGCATGCGATGCCCGCTAGCCGTCACTCCCTCGATCAGAACATCATGTACGGTGCCAGCAAGATCAATCCCGACGGGCAAATCGCTGCCCGTCGTTTCTCTCTTGGTTGCCATCGAACCGTTGCGGATGACGATATCGTGCGCATCGCCCCGCAGGCGAATGCCTGCGCGATCATAGCGGAGCAGAAAGCCGTCCATCCGAAGCCCACTGGCTTCCGTAAGGGCGTCGATATAGCGATAGCTCGCGAGATTCTTCGCCTTGGTGATGACCGTTCCCGGCTTGAGCGGTCGGGCGGGGCCTGCCAGCGCGGGGGCGGTGATCAATAGAGCGGCAAGTGTGATAAAACGGTTCATGCGTTGCGCCTCATGCTGATTGCACCCATGCGGGTGTAGCTGTTGCCGGTGCCGATCGACGTCGTCATGACCGATATGACCGCGTAGAGACGCTTCGACCAAAGCCAGCCAACTGGCGGGTGGAATTCGGCCATCTCCATTCTCGCCTCACCGAGCCACTGACGCGGTCCAGCTTCGGATAGCCACTGACGCCAAAGGAACGGGCGAACTAAGGACACTCGGTTCCGACGCCACGGCCTGGGTAGACGACGGACGCCTTAGCCTTATCGACGCTATTCGGGAAGATATACGAATAGCCGGTCGCCGCAGCTGGTACGTTGTCGATCTGGCATATCAGAATGATCCGGCCGATGAAGACGTTGACGTCGTAAGTCTCGATTTGGGTAAACCTGCCGGGTTCGTTGCATCGGTACCGACAAAGGGGTTCGCTGATGGTTTCGACGCAATGCTGTCGAACCACCCGGCCGGGAGCGCATCGTCGTAGGACAGTCACTGTGCCCTCGTCGGATCCGCGCCGCGCCCGGCATGAAGCCAAATCTGCTCTACGCCCCTCTCGTGACCGTCTCAGCTATTGATTGCAGATGGGCTTGGAACGATGAGAAGCTGCGATAATCCACAATGTCGGGTCGGTGGAGATTTTGCCAGCGCTGGTGATATTTGTCGGCTTTCGGAGGTGGGTGTCATTCATCGAGCTGATTGAATAGGTCGCGCTCGGCGGCGAAATTGGTGAAATGCCAGCTCTGATCGGCGTGCCGATCGAGGCCAGCACTTGCCTAGGGCGCCCATGAGCACAATGCTGTACGGCAAGAACACGCGCTGCGTCGAACCGCCGGAACCATGCTCCAGCAATTTCATGCCAAGCCTGTCCGTCCACACCATGACGGTCAATTGTAGGTTACGCTTGCCGCCTCGGGTGCTGATAGGCAACCGGGCATGACGAAGGCACGCCGAGTCTGGTGCCATCGTGGTGATTCTGCTTGTGAAGAAGACAATCGGCAAGATTGCCCATTGGCGACGCGCCAGAGTGGCGTCCTACGTGCTTCCGTCGGCCCGCCCGAGCCCCCCCCGGTTTAACGTGCAGGTACAGAACTGGCCGAGCGCGTGGCCTCGACCCGTCTACGCTTGCGATCGCGACATGCGGCAGGACGGTTGTTCTTTACAAATTGATTCAGGTTAATCGATTGCGAACTAGGACAGTCAAACTGCCGGTCGTATGTAGCGGGCGTCACAGTGCGTGCGGCCAATCTTAAGCTTTTGATTGGTATCCTGCAGGTGGTCAGCGTGCCGGTTTTTATCAGCATTTTTCCGGCACGCTGACCACCGGCATTTTTCTGTGACGTACCCAGATTCTCAGTTGGCCGGTTTGCCGGCATCTATGCCAGATAGAGTGGCCATCTTTGAAACGTAGCTTTCGGCGATGCTGAAGACAGGCAGAATAGGCCCTGCTACTGCGTAGTCACATGCGGTCACGATGGCAGCGCGATCTTGCCATTGGACGTCACGAAACGGTGACAGACGACACGCCCCCGCATGAGTCGAAGCGCAGATAACTCCGGGTCCGCTATACCTTTGGCGGTGTGGTGAAACCATTGGACAAGGCACGGCTTGAAATATCGCGTGCGCTGCGTACTTGAAAAGCATGCCGGGGGACTGGATTCGCCCGGCATGCTCTTCCGTTCAGAACTGCAGCGCTGCGGTTCCGGCAGCCGACCCGTCGAGGCTGTAGACATAATAGGTCGTGCCGTCGTGCGAGACAGCGCCGTCGAACTCGAGCGTGGAAACGGACGCGCCCTTCAGGCCACCGATCGTGACATCGCCCAGATCGACGCCCGCGTTGCTGCCCAGGTCGAGTACGCCCTTGGCGCCAAGCTTGACGTGGCCGGTGCCGTCGTCGGGCAGTGCGACCGTGGTCACCAGCACATCCTTGTCGCCGAAATTCGACAGCGTGTCGTGACCGAGATCACGCCCGAGCGCGGTATCGAAGAAGAACTGGCTGGCCGTCTTCTCGGTCGAATCGCCCGACAATTTGTCGTTGGCGAGCGTGCCTTCCTCTGCCCCCTGGGGGCGGACGCTCGCATCGGCGTAGATATACCGCCCTGCGGCATCGGTGCCCATCAGGCGGAGCGCCGAAACGCCTTCGATGACGGCGTAATCATCGCTCCTGGGCGCATCCAGCGACAGGCTGTTGGCGGCGAACTTAATGATGCCGTCGCCATTGCCGTCAAAAAGCTTGGCGGTGGTGGCGAGCACGTCCTCGTGGCTGAAATTCTTGATCGTGTCGGTACCGCTGTTCTTCGCAATGTCGAAGAAGAACATGTCGTTGCCCGACGTCCCCGTGAGCGTCTGCGATGCCGAACTGCTGCCGTCCTGAATCGTTGGCTTGCTGACGGGGGGAGTGACCGGTGGCGCGGTAACCGCGATCGTGACGACGCCGTTGTCGGAGGCCTTCCCGTCGCTTGCCGCGTAGGTGAAGCTGTCGCTGCCGACATAGCCCTTGTCCGCAACATAGGTGAAGCCGCCATTGGCGTTGAACAGCAACGAACCATGCGTCGGTCCCTTGACGAGGCTGGCGGTGAGCGCGTCGCCATCGCCGTCGCGGTCGTTGGTCAGGACGTTGCCGGTCTCGCTCTTGCCCGCGACGATCGCGAATGAATCGTCGACCGCGACAGGAGCGATATTAGCGGGCACCGGGGGCGCGCCCGCACCGGACTTGATCGCGGCGACGGTCGCGTTCAGATCATCGGTGATACCCATGTAGAAAGTGAACGTCGTCGATCGGCCCGCGGCGAGCGTGCCGAGACCGAAATTGATGTTGATCGCGTTGTCGCCCTTGAGCGAATAGCCCTCGGCCGGCGCGGTATCGAAGGTCGCTGCCGCGTCGGGATTCTCGTTGACATAGCCCTTGAAGGTGGAGACCTTCGCGCGATCATCGGCGGTGTAGTAGAATAGCGGCGTCTTGCCGCTGGACGCATAGGCCGCGATCAGCGCGCCGTTCGCGCCGTCGCCACCCTGCTCGATCACCGTGTTGACCGTATCAAAGCCCGCACCGTGGTCGGGGTCGATCGAGCGCATGTAATGCAGATCGGCGACCGCTTTGCCCGTCGTGTTGGTCAGCGTGACGTCGACCTTGATATATTTGGCGCCATCGGCGAGCGACATCGTCTGCGCGACCTTGACGCCCTCGGTCGTAGCGCCGGTCCAGCCGGCCTTGCCGACGCCGTTGCTCGACAGGTCGGAGGAGACCCCGCCGGCGACTTCGCTCTTGCCGTTCCGCTCGCTGTTGACGCTGGAGTAATGCTTGGCACCGATATCATAGCCGATCGAAAAGCTCTCGACAGGCGTTCCCGCGAGCATCGCGTCGCGCGTCGGTGCCGCACCCTTGCCGAAGCCATCCGTGTCGCCAACGAGCCCCAGGCGGATATAGCCGTTGACCGCATCGGTGACGAACCCCACGGGTGCGGTCGCGCGCGTCCCGAGCGTGCCGCTGCCGTTGATACCCAGGCTCAGATACTGACCCTGCAGAAAAATCTCATTTCCGATAGTCGCGTCGCGTAACATGCTCTGTTCCCCGTCCCGGACGACGCACGGTTATCCCCGTACAGCGCTTGGTTCCCTGAAGTTCACGGTAAGTGCGAGTAATCCGGTGTTTTTTCTGTGGACGGATCATCCCGAAACCGTTCCGCCCCAAAGCCCTTCCGAAGATTGACGGCAGATGAACGGGCACGTCGGATTTTCGTTGTGAGCGGGAACCAGCAGGCAATTCAGACGTTCCGGGCGCCCAATTTGCACGCTTCGTCGAGTCTGCGGGCGGTGGTTTGCGCCGACCGGGGGGCGAATTCCCGCCCGGAACTGGCCGATCCGGCTACCCCCAGAAGTGCAGAACGGTCAGACAATTCGCTGCATGGCTGAAACCGTCACACCCTTCCCGTCAGGCCTATCTCGTCCAATCTGCCGGCGCTCGCACACGAGGGACAAACGCACGATACCTGCGGATCAACCGGCCACCAACAGCAGGTCAAGGATGACTGACGTCTGGTGTTGGTTCGCCCTTCGACGTGCGTCGTCGTTCGCGGGGAGGCATTCAGGCGCGGCAGGTCCGATGGTCGTGGTTGCCCTACTCGTACGCTGCCGCGACAGCGGGCGGCGAGCGAGCCCGGAACGTTCGGATTATCGCAGCACCAGCGTGGCAAAGCCTGCAGTGTCGTGGACACCGCCGATGTGGCTGGCGTTGACCGCGTGCGATGCAAGTACGCAGGAACCGGCTGAGATCGAGGGCGGTAGACCAACCAGGCTCGACATCACACTCGAGCGTGGCCGGCGTCAGGTCGATGGTGGTGGTGTGCGTGCTGACCCTGTTATCGCGGTCGGGTGCGGCGAGCAGCAATGCGCTCGATAAGACCGGTCCGCCGAGCGCCATCACCGGCGATAGTCTTTAATCTTGTGCACCGCCCGCATTGGCGGTGCCCAGGTTCGTCCAGCCGACGGCGCTGCTCTGTGAAACGACGCGGTGCCGGCCCGTGAGCCAGAGATTGGAGACCTGCGTTCGGACAGGCGCGAGTGTCTTTAGGCCTCCCGCGCGACCAGAACCTTGTCGTCGGCGAGAAAGTCGTCGGTCGTTGGCGGGTAGATCTCAGCGCGCAGCCGTCCCGTGCGATCCTTCAACCCGTCGACCGTCACGAGGATGGCGGGCTCGCTTTCGTGCGGCTGCGAGCAGGGCAACGAGCGGAGGATCATCGCCCGGCCTCCGGCTGGGCAAGCTCGACCGCGGCGAGGATCGCGCCGAGCAGCAGGTGCGTGACGAGCCAGAGCGCGGCGATCATCGTCAGCATTTCGGTCACCTGCGACGCCTGGCCGATGGTGAAGGCGACGAGCCCGGCAAAGACGATTTCCTTGTTGGGCAGAAGTGGCAGGCGCGAGACGAGCATGCGCAGCGCCGCGAGCACGAGCCACCAGGCGAGCGGCGCGGCGGGCAGCGTCACCGCCCACAGCATCGCCGCGAGCGTCGTCGTGGCGGCGATGCGGAGGAGGTGGATCAGCGCGATGCGGCGGAGTGCGGTCCCCGGCAGCGTAAACAGCCGTTTGCGCAGCGCGAGCGTGACGAGCGAGGGTAGCGCGATGCTCGCGGCGGACACCAGCATCACCTTGGCATCGGTCCCGAGGTTGAGCGCGAGCAGCGCGCGCCAGCTGACCGCGGCGAGCGCGAGCGTGCAGCCATTGGCGACCACCGCGGACAGGATCGACACGTCCTTGATCGCGCCGAACGGCGTCCCGATCAGCGTCGCATGCCGCCGCGCCCAGGCATAGAAATAGAGCTCGCCCGAATAGCCCGCGACGATCTCGTTGCTGATCCGCTTGCGCAGCAGCGCGAGAAACCCCCTGGCCGGCAGCGCCCAGAGCCGGCGGTAGATGACCCATTCGCTCGCCGGCATCGCCAGATAGCCCGCGGCGAACACCAGCCAGAACCGCGGCGACCGCGGCAGCATCGCGATCACGCCGCGCACGTCGAGATGCCGCAGTTGCCACAGCGCGGCGACGAGGATCGCCGCGGACAGCGCCGGCGTCAGCCAGCGTGCGACGATACCCTGATGCACCACGATGGGTCTGAGCGGCAGGGCGGGTAGCACGGGCAGGGCGGGGGCGGGGGCGGGGGCGGCGGCGGACGAGCCTGGTTCGGTCATGGCCCCTCGACGCCGCGGGGCTGCGTGATCCGCAGCTTCGTGCGCGGTGGGGGGCGGAAAAAATCGCCGCCTGGTGTCCGCGGGGAACTGCGGATCGGGCCACGTGGTGCCGTCACCCGGCATGCAGCGGCGAGAGGCGACGGGAATGACGACATGATGATCGATGATCCCCGGCGGGATGGTGCTGCGGCAAACCGGCGCCTGGTGGTGTCGATTCACGATGTCTCGCCCGCCTTTGCCGATCCGATCGAGCGGCTGGCCGAGACGATCGGCGCAATCCTTGGCGGACCGCGCTTTGCGATGCTCGTCGTGCCCGATCATTGGGGCCGTGCCCCGCTCGACCGTTCGTCGGCGTTCGTGCGCCGATTGCGGCACTGGGCCGATGCGGGAGTCGAAATGTTCCTGCACGGCTGGTTCCACCGTGACGCAAGCGACCACCCGACGGCCGCCGCCGCGATGAAGGCGCGGTACATGACCGCGGGCGAGGGCGAGTTTCTGGGGCTCGGCGCGGACGAGGCCGAGGATCGCATGCGGCGTGGGCGCGCGGTCGTCGAGGACGCGATCGGTCGCCCGGTCGCGGGATTCATCGCCCCCGCCTGGCTTTATGGCGCAGGGGCGAGGGCGGCGCTGAAGGCCTGCGATTTCGCGCTTGCGGAGGATCATTTCCGGGTGTGGCAGCCGGCGACCGATGCGATCGTCGCGCGCGGGCCGGTGGTGACCTGGGCGAGCCGGTCGGCGGCGCGGACCGCGAGTTCGCTCGCGGTCGCCGCTGCGGCGCGCGCGCTGCCCGACTGGCTGCCGACGTTGCGGGTCGCGGTGCATCCGGGCGACGTCACCAAGGCATCGCTGATGACGAGCATCGCGCAGACCATCGGGACGCTCGCGGCACGACGGACGGTCGCGCGCTATGCCGATCTTCTCCCCCAGAACGGAACGGCGGCATGAAGATCGTCGATGTCTGCGCCTTTTATACCCCGAGCGGCGGGGGGGTGCGTACCTATGTCGACCGCAAGCTCGTTGCGCTCGCGGCGCGCGGGCACGAGGTCGTCGTCGTCGCACCCGGCGCGTGCGATGCGGAGGAACGCCGTGGACCGCGCGCGCGAATCCGCTGGGTGCGGTCGCCCCGGTTCCTGCTCGACCGCGCCTATCGCTATTTCGCCGACCGCCCCGCCTTGTACCGCGTGCTCGACGAGGAGGATGCGGACCTGGTCGAGGTGTCGTCGCCGTGGCGCAGCGCCTCGATCGTCGCGGACTGGCGCGCCGAGCGCCGCAGCCGCGCGCGGCTCGCGCTGGTCGCGCATGCCGACCCGCTGTCCGCTTATGCGTATCGCTGGTTCGAACAGGTCGCATCGCCGCAGACGGTCGATCGTGCGTTCGGCTGGTATTGGCGGCATCTGCGCCGGCTCGACCAGCGGTTCGACCTGATAGTGAGCGCGAGCGACAGCCTGACCGGGCGGTTGCGCGACGGCGGGCTGCGCAAGGTCGTGACCGATCCGATGGGGGTCGAGCCGGGACTGTTCTCCCCCGCGCTGCGCGACGCGGATGCGCGGCGCGCGATGCTTGGTCTGTGCGGGCTGCCCGAGACCGCGCTGCTGCTGATCGGGGTGGGGCGGCATGCGCCCGAGAAGCGCTGGCCGATGGTCGCGCAGGCGACAACGCTGGCGGGCGCGCAGGTGCCGGCCGGGCTGGTCATCATCGGCGGCGGATCGCGCCAGCGCGCGGTCGTCGATGCGATCGCGGGCAATCCGCACGTCCGCCTGATCGAGCCGACGCGCGACCGCGCGGCGCTGGCGCGGATGATGGCGAGCGCGGATGCGGTGATCCATGGCTGCGAGGCGGAGACGTTCTGCTTCGCCGCGGCGGAGGCGGTCGCGTCGGGCTGTACGCTGATCGCGCCCGATCGCGGCGGTGCCGCGGACCTCGCGCGCGCGGGCGGCGGCGTCACTTATCGCTCGGGCGATGCGCATGGCGCCGCCGCGGCGATCCGCGCGGTCGCCCGGCCAGTGCCCGTGCGGCGCGCGGTCCGATCCGTCCGGACGATGGACGATCATTTCGACGCGCTGCTCTCGCTCTATGCGGGGCTGGCCCCTGCGATCCGGGAAGGAACACGGTCATGACCGCCATCGCCATAGCCGTCGCGCACCCCGCCGCCGTCGACCCGGCACCCGCCGCGATCGTCGAGGATGCGGACCCCTGTGATTTCAGCGGGGACGGGCGTCTCGCAAGGCCCCGGGCCGCGGCGCGCAACGCCTGGACGGCACCGGATTTCTATCTCGCCCTCGCGATCGGCGCGGTGCTGGCGATCGCGGTCATGGTCATCCGGGTGTGCGACGCGCTGTGGGCGCGGGGGCTGGAATAAAAAAATCGTCATCGCCGGCGGGCGCGGACTGCGGTGCGCGCGCGGCGGCGGCGTCACCTCCTCGAAGGAGACGGGCGGATGCGGGAGGACGAGATCAGGCGGTTCGTGAGCACGCGCTTCGACCAGGCGTTCGGGGCGACGGCGGACCTCGCCTATCCCGCCTGGCAGGTTCGCGGCGCCAGCGGGCGCGGTGCGTCGGATGCGGCCGCGCTCGGCTATCGGTCGGCAGCGGACCAGCGCCTGTTCCTCGAAGCCTATCTCGACCGCCCGATCGAACAGGCGGTTTCGGAACGGCTGGGGCGCGCGGTCGATCGTGCGGAGATCGTCGAGATCGGCTGTCTCGCCAGCACCTCACCGGTCGCGCTGATTCATCTGTGGCACGACACCGCGACCGCGCTGGGCGCGGGTCACGCGCTCGTCGTCGCGACGGTCACCGCGACGGTCCGACGGCTGCTCGGGCGGGCGGGGGTGCCGCTGGTCGAGATCGCGCGCGCGGACCCCGGCCGGCTTGCCGATGCCGCGCGCTGGGGCAGCTATTATGACGACGATCCGCGCGTGTGCGTCGGCGTGATCGCCGACGGCGTCGCGGGTCTCGGCCGCTATGTCGCGTTGCGGACGGCGGCGGCATGAGCGCGCTGTACGACGCGATCGTGACGCGGGCGGCGCAGGTCCCGGACCGGATCGCGGTCGACGATGGCCGGGAGCGCATCAGCTATGCCGCGCTCCCCGCGCGCGTCGCGACGATCGCGGACACGCTCGGGCGGGTGCTGGACGGCACGGCGGCACCCGTCGGGCTGGCGAGCGACAACGACATCGACTGGATCCTCGCCGATCTTGCGCTGCTGTCGCTCGGCGTCGCGTGCGTACCGATCCCTGCCTTCTTCACGCCCGCACAGGCCGACGCGGTGCTGCGCGATGCGGGGGCGTGCGCGATCATCGATGCGCGGTCGATCCGGCGGCTCGACCTTGCGCGGCGCGCGGTCCCCGCGGGTACCGCGAAGATCAGCTATACCTCGGGTTCGACCGGCGCGCCCAAGGGCATCTGCCTGCCCGACGCGCTGATGCTCGCCACCGCCACGGCGATCGTCGCGCGGTTCGGCGCGGACATGGCGGGGACGCACCTGCCGCTGCTGCCGCTTGCCGTGTTGCTTGAAAATGTCGCGGGGCTTTATGCCAGCCTGCTCGCGGGCGGCACCTATGCACCACGCGGTGCGGCGGCGATCGGGCTCGCACAGCCGTTTCGCCCCGATCTTCCGCAGATGGTCGAGGCGATCGCGGCGACGCGCGCGACCAGCCTGATTCTGGTACCCGAACTGCTCGGCGGCATCGTCACGGTGCTCGAGGCATCCGGGCGCCGCTTGCCCGCGCTGCGGCTGGTCGCGGTCGGCGGCGCGCGCGTGCCCGTCGCGCTGCTTGATCGCGCCGGCGCGCTGGGGCTGCCCGTGGTGCAGGGCTATGGCCTGACCGAATGCGGGTCGGTGGTGGCGATCGAGGCGCTGGGCGAACGCGTGCGCGGCACCACCGGGCTGCCGCTCGGTCATGTCCACGTCACGCTCGCCGACGACGGCGAGATCCTGGTCGACGGGGTCGGTCATCTCGGCACGATCGACGCCCCGCGGCCAGGCGGCGGACCGCTGGCGACCGGCGATATCGGCGCGCTCGACAGCGCCGGGCGGCTGACGATCGTCGGGCGCAAATCGTCGATGCTCGTCACCGGTTTCGGCCGCAACGTTGCACCCGAATGGGTCGAGGACGCGCTGCGAGCGCAGCCCGGCGTCGCGCAGGCGTGCGTGTACGGCGATGGCGACGCGGCGCTGTCCGCCTTCATCGTGACGTCTGCCCCGGAGGCCGACATCGCGACAGTGGTCGCCGCTGCGAACCGGTCGCTGCCTTCCTATGCACGGATCGCCGGCTGGCGGAGCGTCCGCGCCTTCACCCCCGCCGACGGCACGCTGACCGCCAATGGTCGGCTTCGCCGCAGCGCCATTCTTCACCGGGAGACTGCCATGCCGTTCTTTGACCAGCTCGTCGATCAGACCGCTGCCGCGCGCGCGGCGATGTTGCGCACGCCCCAGCTGCAGGCGGGGCTGACCGGGCGGATCGATCGCGCGACCTATATCGCCTATCTGACCCAGGCCTATCATCACGTCAGCCATACGGTGCCGCTGATGCACGAGGCGCGGATGCGGCTGGGCCATAACCCGATGCTGGTCGCGGCACTCGACGAGTATATCGCGGAGGAAACCGGGCACGAGGCGTGGATCCTCGACGACATCGCCGCGGCGGGCGGCGACCGCGCGGCGGCGATCGCGGCGGGGCCGTCCGATGCGACCGCGGCGATGATCGCGTTTGCCTATGACACGATCCGCCACGGCAATCCGGCCGCGTTCTTCGGCATGGTGTTCGTGCTTGAGGGGACGAGCATCGCCTTTGCGCAGCAGGGGGCCGAGGCGGTGCAGGCGAGCCTCGGCCTGCCGCCCGCGGCATTCCACTATCTGACCTCGCACGGTGCGCTCGACCAGGAGCATATGGTGTTCTTCGAGCGGCTGATAAACCGGATCGACGACCCCGCCGACCGCATCGCGATCGTCGCGATGGCAAAGGCGATGTTCGGGCTGTTCGGCGGGATGTTCGCCGCGATTCCGATGGAGGCGATCGATGTTGCGGCTTGACGGCGAACGCATCGTCCTGACCGGGATCGCCGGCGGCATCGGCTCGCTGGTCGCAGCCCGGCTGCGCGCGGCGGGCGCAAAGGTGATCGGCGTCGACCGGGTCGCCTCGGACCTCGCCGACGAGATGCTGGTCGCGGATCTCGGCAGCTTCGAGGGGCTGGCGCACATCGCCGACGAACTTGCCGCGCGCGAGGTCGACGGGCTGATCAACCTGGCGGGCATCCAGTATTTCGGGCCGTTCGCGGACCAGTCGCCCGACGCGATCTGGGCGGGGTACATCATCAACCTCGTCGCGCCGGCGATGCTGACGCGTGCGCTGATGCCGCGGTTCAAGACGCGCGGCACGGGCCGCATCGTCAATATCGGGTCGGTCTTCGGCGCGATCCCGTTCGCGCATTTCGTGACCTATTCGAGCGCGAAGGCGGGGCTCAAAGGCTTCAGCGACGCGCTGCGCCGTGAATATGCCGGGACCGACGTCAGCATCACGCATGTCGCGCCGCGCGCGGTGCGCACCGCGCTCAATTCGCCCAAGGTCCTCGCCTTCGCCGACGCGACCGGAATGGCGATGGACAGCCCCGAGCACGTCGCCGACCGGATCGTCGCGGCGATCGTCGCGCGCAGCCGCAACGTCGTGATCGGATTCCCCGAAAGCCTGTTCGTCCGCGTCAACGCGCTGATGCCGCGCATGGTCGACCAGGCGCTTGCCGCCAACGACCGCAAGGCCGCCGCCCTTTTCATCTGATGGAGAAGATCATGCGATTCCGTATCAAGAACAGCGTCCCCGCCGCCCTCACCGTCATACTCGGCGCGGCGTTGACCACCGCCGCGCTCGCCGACCCGGTGACCGATCGTGCGGACGACATCGCCCGGACCTGGGCGCAGGTCCATTACCGCGTGCCGGCCGCACAGAAGCTCGGCGCGATGACGAAGCTCAAGACGCAGGCGGACGCGCTTGCGCAGGCGGCACCCAATCGCGCGGAGGCGCTGGCGTGGGACGGTATCGTCACGTCGTCGCTCGCCGGCCTGAAGGGCGGGATCGGCGGCCTGTCGCTCGCCAAGGATTCGAGGACGATGCTCGAACGGGCGAGCAAGCTCGACAATGGCACGGCGGGCGCGATGGCGCATACCAGCCTCGGCGCGCTGTATTATCAGGTGCCAGGCTGGCCGATCGGCTTCGGAAGCAAGGACAAGGCACGCAGCGAATTGCTCGCCGGGCTGAAGATCACGCCGCGCGATATCGACGCGAATTATTTCTGGGGCGACTTCCTGTTCGCGCAGGGGCAATATGCCGATGCGGCCAAGGCGCTGCGGACGGCGCTCGCTGCGCCGGCGCGCCCGGGACGCGAAATCGCCGATGCGGGGCGCCGGGGTGACGTGCAGCAACTGCTCGCCAAGGTGAACGCCAAGCTCGGTGCCTGACTGCGGAGCCGTGCCGTAACCGACGCCGACACTCTTTCGCCCGCAGGCCCCATCGACGGCCTGTCTGCGGTGCTTGCGGCCCACCGCCCGCAACTCGTCCGGTTCTTTACCGGGCGAACGGGTAGTGCGGCCGAGGCGGAGGATGTCGTCCAGGAGATATGGCTTCACATCGCGGAGCCCCTCGCGGGGCCGATCGGAAATCCGCTCGGCTACCTCCACCGGGTGGGCCTGAACATCGTGCTCGACCGGGCCCGCGCGCGTGGGCGGCGGCAGCGGCGCGATGCGGGCTATGTCGATGCGACGACCTCGGTGCTGGGGGCGGAGACGATCGACGACCGGCCGTCCGCGTTCGACGCGGTCGTCGGGCGCGAGCGTGTCGCCCGCCTCGCCGCCGCCCTCGCGGGCCCGCCCGAGGGCGCGATGCGCGTGTTTCGGCGGCACCGGATCGACGGCGCGTCACATGCCGAGATCGCAGCCGAACTCGGCATCACGCGCAGCGCGGTGGAAAAGCATGTCGCGGTTGCTCTCCGGCATCTCAGAAAGGCGCTGGATGAGTGATCGGGTGGGCGACCTGCGGTTCGGTGGGCGCGGTGGCGTCTAATGGTTGAGCATGGAAAGGAGGGCGGCATGACGGATACGGAGACGGGCACACGGACAGCAATCGATGCCGCTGCCGCCTGGCATGCGCAGCTCGAGTCCCCCGACATGGACTGGGCGCGGTTCGGCGCGTGGCTCGAGGCCGATGCCGAGCATCGCCGCGCCTATGAGTCGATCGCGCTGCTCGATGCGGAGATCGCGGACGCGGCGCCGGCGATCGCCGCGCGGCTGCCGGCGAACGACGTCGATACCGTCGCGCCTGCCGCGGCGATGCGTCCCGCGCGCTGGCGGCTGGCCGCGCTCGGCGGCGGCGGCGCGCTGGCGGCCGGCCTCGCGCTGCTGCTGGTGGCGCCGTCGGCCGAGACCGCGGCGCAGATCTACACGACCGGTCGCAGCGAGACGCGCGCGGTGACGCTCGCCGATGGCAGCCGGATGCAGATCGACCGCGGCTCGCGCGTGACGGTCAGCGGCGCGCGCAGCCCGGTGATCGAGATCGCGCAGGGCGCGGCGAGCTTTGCCGTGCGGCACGATCCCTCGCGCGTGCTGACGGTCCGCGCCGGCGGTTACGAGGTGCGCGACATCGGCACGCGGTTCGACGTCGTCAGTGCGCATGGGCGCGTGGCGGTGACCGTTGCGCAAGGCATGGTCGGGGTGACGCCGATTGGCGGCGCGTCGGCAGACATGACGACGCTGCATGCGGGGCAGGCGCTGGACATCACGCCCGCCACGCAGATCGCGGCGCGCCGGAGCATCGATCCGGGACGCGTCGCGGACTGGGCCGATGGCCGGCTCGAATATGACGGCGCACCGCTCGCGCTGGTTGCGGCGGATATATCGCGATATGCTGATCGCCCGTTGATGGTCGACCCATCGGCGGCGGACCTACGCTTTTCCGGGGTATTGACGATTGGTGACGGATCGCGGCTCGTCGATCAACTTCGCGCGGTCCTGCCGATACGCGCTCGCGCTGTCGGCGGCGTCGTGCACCTGGACGCTCGCGGCGGCGGTTGACGCGCAGCGACCGCAGATCACAATTCCGGCGGGAACGCTGCGTTCGGCGCTCGACGCGCTTGCACGGCAAAGCGGGATATCGATCGGCATGGCGGGCGCGCTCCCCGATCTGCGCGTCAGGCGGATCGAGCACGCGCGCGACGTCGGCGATGCGCTGCGCAGGATGCTCGCGGGCAGCACGCTTCACGCAGTCCGCATCGATGCGACGACGTGGCGGATCGAACCGCTCGCGCCCACGCGGCGATCGCGCAAGCGCATCCCGCGCCCGCCGCCCGCGCTCGCCGCGGGGGACATCATCGTAACCGCCAGCAAGCGCGACGAACGGCTTTCCGATCTGCCCGCCTCGATCAGCATCGTCGGCGGGCAGGGGCTGGGGCGGCTGGCGGGACGGCGCGGGCTGGTCGATGTGATGGCGACGACCGATGGCGCGTTTTCGACCAATCTTGGTCCCGGCCGTGACCGGATCTTCCTGCGCGGGGTCGCCGACAGCGCATTCAACGGGACGAGCCAGTCGCTCGTCAGCCTGTATCTCGACGATGCGCGGATCGGCTATGCCGCGCCCGATCCCGATCTGCGCCTCGTCGATGTCGATCGCGTCGAGGTGCTACGCGGACCGCAGGGCACGCTCTACGGCACCGGCGCGCTGGGCGGGGTGGTCCGGATCGCGACCGTCGCGCCCGATCTCGACCGCTTTGCCGGCAGCGTCGCGGTCGAGGGGACGGGCATCACCAACGGGGCGCTTGGCGGCGCGGTCGAGGGGATCGTGAACCTCCCGATAAGGCCGGGTACGCTCGCGCTGCGCGTCTCGGGCTGGAGCGAGACGATGCCCGGCTGGATCGACGATAGCGGGCGCGACCGCCGCGACGTCAACCGGACACGGCGGAACGGCGCGCGGGCCGCGCTGCGCTGGGCGCTGGGCGACTGGCATGCGACGCTCGCCGGCGTCGCGCAGCGGATCGATGCGCGCGACAGCCAATATGCGACCCGCGGCCTGTCGCGCGCGACGCTCATCGCCGAGCCGCAGGACAACGACTTCACCGCGGCGACGCTCACGCTCCAAGGGCCGATCGGCAAGCTCGACGCGCGGGCAACGACCGCGGTCGTCGACCAGGAATTCGGCAGCACCTACGATGCGACCGTCCTCGCACCCGCGCTCGGGGCGCAAGCGCCGCTTTCCTATGTCGAGGATCGTTCGGCACAGCTTTTGTCGCAGGAGCTGCGCGTCAGCGACCCGACCGCGCGCCATCCGTGGATCGTCGGCGTGACGATCCTTCATTCGACGAGCCGGCTCGACGGCCGCTTCCTCGCGGTCGGCACGGCTGCGCCCGCGGCCGCGATCACCGCGCGCCGCGACGAGGAGAACGTCACCGACGCCGCGCTGTTCGCCGAGGGAACGCAAAGGCTCAGCGAGCGGCTCGATTTCAAGCTTGGGCTGCGCGCCTTCTCGACGACGAGCCATCTCGAGCAGCAGGGCCCCGAACGCGAGCGCGTGCACCGGCTGGGGGTGACGCCGAGCGGCACGCTGAGCTGGCACCGCGACGACCTCGGGCTCGTCTGGCTGCGCTATGCAAGCGCGGTCCGCCCGGCCGGGATCAGCCGATCCGCGCCCGTCGCCGGCCGCCGCATTCCCGGCGACGAATTGCAGAGCCTCGAGCTGGGGTGGCGGATCCGCCTGGGTGGTGACCGGCTGAGCATCCACGGCGCGGTGTACGGCTCGACCTGGGAGCATCTGCGGAGCGACACGGTCGGCGCGGACGGCCTGCTCGGTACGATCGACGCGGGCAATGCGACCAATGTCGGGCTCGAGGTCGGCGGGCGATGGGAGCTGGCGCCGGTCGCGATCGACTTCGGGGCGACGGTGCAGCGCGCCCGGCTGACTACGCCGTCCGGCCGCGCGACGATCGACGACGACGATCGCCGCCTGCCGGTCGTCCCCGACCTGTCCGCGCGACTGGCTGCGGCGCGCCGCTTCGTGGTGCACGGGCTGCCCGCGCAGATCTATGCGCAGGCGCGTTATGTCGGCAGCAGCCGGCTGAGCTTCGACCCCGTGCTCGACCGGCCGGCCGGCAACTATGCGACGCTCGACACCGGCGTATCGCTCGACGCGGGGGCGCGGCACTGGTCGATCGACGTCGCCAACCTGCTCGACAGTCGCGGCAATAGTTTCGGCTTCGGCAACCCCTTCACGCTCGACACGACCACGCAGAGCGTGCCGGTGCGGCCCCGGACGATCACGCTCAGGCTCGCGATCGGACTATAGGCGCCGATATCAGCCGGGCCCGACGAGCGAGACCGCGCTGCCCGTCTCGGCGAAGCGCAGCGTGAAGCCGTGGAGATCGGCGATCGCCTTGACCAGGCTCAGCCCCAGCCCCGCACCTTCGCGGTCGTGCCGGCCGCGGTAGAAACGCTGCGTGACCAGCGGGCGCTCGGCCGCGGGGACGCCCGCGCCCTCGTCGGTGACGGTGATGACGACCGCGCGCTCCTCCTGTCGCAGCAGCAGCGCGACATGGCCGCCGGCGGGGCCGAACTTCATCGCATTGTCGATCAGGTTCGACATCGCCTCGATCAGCAGGCTCGCATCGCCCTCGATCGGCGCGACCGGGTCGATGTCGCAGCTGAGAACGATCCCGCGATCCTCCGCGGTCGGCCGGTGGAGCTCGCACGCATCCTCGGCCAGCCGCGCAAGATCGACCGGCGCGAAGCGGCTGCGGCGGGCATGGTCCTCGAGCTCGCGGACGCGCAGCAGCGCGGCGACGATGCCGAGCAGCTGGTCGATCTCGTCGAGCGCGGCGTCGGCGCTGGCCTGGAACGCAGCGACGTCGCCCGCCTCGCGCAGCCCGCGTTCGAGCCGGGCGCGCAGCCGCGTCAGCGGGGTGCGGAGCTGATGCGCGATGTCGTCGCCGACGCCGCGCACGTCGATCACCAGCGACTGGATGCGGTCGAGCATCAGGTTGATGTGCGCGCAGAGCAGCCGGAAGCTGTCGGGGCGCTCGCCGACGGGCAGCCGCTGGTCGAGATCGCCCGCGACGATCCGCTCGGTCAGGCCGCGCACCGCATCGACCTGAGTCGCGGCACGGCGCCCCGCGACGAGCCCGAAGCCGATCGCGAGCAAAAGGCCCGGGATCAGCCCGAACGCCAGCGACCGCTCGATGATCCGCAACGCGCCCTCGGCATTGTCGAGGTCGACCCCGGTCAGCAGCCGGGTGCCATCGGGCATCGCGCAGGTCCGCAGGCGCGCGACGTCGCTGGTCTTGCCCGGCAGTTCGGTCGGTGTGATCGTCGCGACGGTCGAGCCGGCCCGCAGCACATCCGGCGGCAGCCGCGCGACATTGCCGTCGATCCGCGTCCCGTCAGCGGCGAACAGCGCGAGGAACCGGTCGCGGTGGATGTCGTGCGCCAGCATCTCGCGCAGCTCGACACGGCGAACATCCGGCGAAAGCGTCGCGAGCGAACGGCAATCCTCGGCAAAGCCGCGCTCGGCATCACGGCGATGGCTGCCATTGGCGAGCAGCCAGAACAGGCCGGCGAGCATGATCGACTGGACGACGAGCAGCGCCGCGATCGCGCCGCCCCACCGCCACGTCGCGCGGGTGCGCGGGTCAGACCGCCGGATCGAAAACATAGCCTCTGCCCCGGACGTTGCGGATCAGCTGCGGCTCGCCCTCGGCATCCACCTTGCGGCGCAGGCGGCCCATATGCACGTCGACGACGTTGCTGTTGGGTTCGAAACTATAGCCCCACACGTCCTGGAGCAGCATCGACCGGGTGACGATCCGCCCTGGCCGGCGGACGAGATAATCGAGCAGCTTGAGCTCGCGCGGGAGAAGGTCGAGCGGGCGGCCGGCGCGGCGGCCCGTGCCGCCGAGCAGGTCGAGATCGAGTGGACCAACGATCAGCCGCGTGTCGCGCGTCTCATTGGGGCGCCGCAGCAGCGCCTGGACGCGCGCGACGAGCTCGACCAGCGCGAACGGCTTGGCGAGATAGTCGTCGCCGCCCGCGCGCAGCCCGCGGACCCGGTCGTCGAGGCTGCCGAGCGCGCTGAGGACGAGCGCGGGAGTGCGGCGGCCCTCGGCGCGGATCCGCTCGATCAGGTCGAGCCCCTCGCCATCGGGCAGCTGGCGATCGACGATCAGCAGGTCGACATCGTCGCCGCGCGCCGCCGCCAGCCCGTCGGCCACGCGCAGATGATGCGTCACCGCATAGCCCTGCGCGCCGAGCTCGAGCGCGATCTCGGTCGCGGTGCCCGCGTCGTCTTCGAGGAGCAGGATATGCGTCACCCGCCTGCTTCGCCATGCGCGGCCGACCGCGTCAACTGAATAGCAGTTCAGACTCTGAACCCGGATTTAGTCGACGGCGGGCCACCCGCGCGCATAGCGGAAGTCCTTCGTTACCAGGACCTTCGACCATGCGAATTGCCGTTTCCGCGCTGATGTTGGCCGCGCTGCCCGTGACGGCCCTGGCCGAGCCGGTCGCTGCCCAAGCCTCCGCACAGACCGGCATGTCGCTCGACCGGCTGGTGCAGGACGTCATCGCCAACAATCCCGAGCGGCAATATTACCAGCGGCAGATCGAGACCGCGGGGACCGAGCGCAGCGCGGCGGGGCGCTGGGCGGATCCCGAGGCGGTGGTCGAGTTCGGCCAGCGTCAGGCGAGCGATCGCACCACCGGTTCCGCGCTGGGCGAGGGCACGACCTATGCCGTCTCGGTCGTCCAGCCGATCGAGTTTGGCGGGCGGATCGCGCTGCGGCGGGCGATCGCCGACCGGCAGGTCGAGCTGGCGCGGATGGGGCTCCGGCAGTTCGATGCGACGCTGGCGGCGCGCGCGCGAACGCTGGGCTACACGCTGTTCGCCGCCGACGAGAAGGCGGCGGTCGCGCGCACGGTCGCGCAGCGGATGCGCGAGCTGTCGCGCGTCATCGTCTCACGCGATCCCGCCGGGCCCGCGCCGCGGCTCGAGGCGGCATCGCTGCAGGGCGGCGCGATCAGCGCGGAACGCACCGCCGCGATCGCCGATGCCGACGCGAATTCGGCACTGTACGAACTCAACCAGCTCCGCGGCGCGCCCTTTGCCGCGCGGATCCGGATCGTCCGTCCCGACATGAGCCTGCCCGACCTCGCATCGGGGCAGGCGCTTGCGGACCGCGCCAGCGCGAACAATTTCGAACTGAAGGCGCTGCGGGCGCAATTCGAGCAGCAGGGGCTGCGTGTCGATCTCGCGCGCAAGGCGCGGGTCCCGATCCTCGGCGTCGGCCCCTATTACGACCGCGCGCGATCGGACATCCGCGAGACCAATTACGGCGTCCGGCTGTCGACGACGATCCCGTTGTGGAACCGCCAGGCGGGCGAGGTCGCGGTCGAGCAGGGGCGGCAGGCGCAGGCGAACGCGACGCTGATCGAGGCGGAACGGCGGATCGCGCGCGACGTGTTCGACCAGGCCGCGCAATATGACGCGAAGCGCCAGGCGCTGGCGAAATGGGACGGCGCGTCGGCGCAGGGCTTTGCCGGGGCGGCCGACGATGCGGACCGCAATTACCGGCTGGGGGCGATCCCGCTGACGACCTACATGCAGATGCAGCAATCCTATGTCGAGGCGACCAACGCGGTGCTCGACACCCGGCGCGAGGCGCTCGAGGCGCTGCTCCGGCTGCGCGCGCTCAACGGCGGCGACGCGCTCGTCCGATGATCCGCGGGCTGCTTGATCTCGTCACGCGCCACCGGCTCGTCGTCGCCGCGGTCAGCGCGGTCATCGCGGCGATCGGCCTGTGGGCGTTCGCGACGCTGCGGATCGATGCGATCCCCGACATCACCGGGGTCCAGGTGCAGGTCAACACGATGGTCCCGTCGCTCGCGCCCGAGGAGATCGAGCGGCTCGCGACGCTGCCGATCGAACGCGCGATGGCGGGGCAGCCCGGGCTGGTCGAGACGCGCGCGCTGACCAAGACCGGGCTCGCGCAGGTCACGCTGATCTATGCGGACGGCACCGACCAGATGCGCGCGCGCCAGCTCGTGACCGAGCGGCTGAACGCGGTGCGCGACCAGTTGCCGCCCGGCGCCACGCCGCAGCTCGCGCCGATCACCACGGGACTGGGCGAGATCTATTACTATACGCTCGAATGGAAGCGGCCGCCGCGCGGGATGACGACGCAGCGCCAGCTGATGGATCTGTACGAGGCGCAGGAATATACCGTCCGGCCGATGCTGCGCGCGGTGAGCGGGGTCGCCGACGTCAACACCAACGGCGGGCTGGAGGAGCAATATGTCGTCGAGCCCGACCCCGCGCAGCTGACGCTGCACGGCGTCACCGCTGCCGAGCTGGCCGAGGCGGTCGGCAGCAACGTCGAGAATGCCGGTGGTGGGATCATCGCGCGCGGCGCGGAGCGCTTCACCGTCCTGACCAACGGCCGCGTCCGGACCGCCGCCGAGATCGGTGCGATCCCCGTCAAGTTCGCGGGCGGCGTGCTGCCGCTCCAGGTCCGCGACCTTGCCAACGTCGTCATCGGTGCAGCACCGCGCCAGGGCGCCGCGACGCAAAGCGCGCGCGAGACGGTGCTCGGCACTGCGATGATGCTGGTCGGCGAGAACAGCCGCGAGGTCGCGCTGCGCGTCCGCGACACGCTGCCCGCGGTGCAGGCGGCGCTGCCCAAGGGGATGGTGATCGACGAGCAATATAGCCGGGCCGACCTGGTCGACCGGACGATCTCGACCGTCGAGCGCAATCTCGGCGAGGGCGCGCTGCTCGTCGCGCTCGTCCTGCTCGTGGTGATGGGAAACTGGCGTGCGGCGCTGATCGTCGCGCTCGTCATCCCGCTCGCCTTCCTCGTCACGGTGACGGGGATGAACGCGATCGGCGTGTCGGGCAATCTGATGAGTCTCGGCGCGCTCGATTTCGGCCTGATCGTCGACGGCGCGATCGTGGTGGTCGAGAACAGCCTGAGGCTGCTGGCGAACCGGCGGCGCGACAAGCGCGAGGACCTGACCGACGAGGAACGGCGTGCGGCGGTGGCGGATGCCGCGCGGATGGTCGCGCGCCCGACAATGTTCGGCATCGCGATCATCGCGCTGGTCTATGTCCCCGTCCTCAGCCTTGGCGGGGTCGAGGGCAAGCTGTTCCAGCCGATGGCGCAGGCGGTCATGCTGGCGATCTTCGCCGGGCTGGTCTGGACCTTCACGATCGTGCCGATGCTGTCCGCGTGGCTGTTGCGCGCACCCGCGAGCGCGCAGGAGGACGGGCGCCGCACCGGGCTGATCGGCTGTGCCGAGCGCGGCTATGCGCCCGCGCTCGAGCGGGCGATCGCGCATCCCTGGCTGCTGGTGATCGGCGCGCTGCTGCTGCTCGCCGCGACGGCCGGGGTGTTCAGGACGCTCGGCTCGCAGTTCACGCCGCAGCTCGACGAGGGCGCGATCACCGCGATGGTCTATCGCCCGGTCGGCATGTCGCTCGAACGCAGCCTCGCGATCGAGCAGGAGACGGAGCGCCAGATCCGCCGCCATTTCCCGCAGGTGACGCACACCTTTTCGCGGATCGGCACGAGCGAGGTCGCGACCGACCCGATGCCGCCCAACGAGAATGACCTCTACGTCTTCTATGCCCCCGAAAAGGACTGGCCGACGGGTGACGGGAAACCGCGGACGAAGGACGAGCTGGTCGAGGGCATTCGCAAGGTCGGCGAGCAGGTCTATCGCGGGCAGAGTTTCGAATTCGCGCAGCCGATCGAGATGCGGTTCAACGAGATGCTCGAGGGCGTCCGCGCCGACGTCTCGGTCAAGATCTTCGGCGAGGATTATGACGTGCTCGAACGCGCGGCGCGGCAGGCCAAGGCGGTGCTCGAGAAGCAGGACGGCACCGAGAGCGTCGAGTTCGAGACCGCGGGCCGGCCGAAGAGCATCGTCGTCGCGCTCGACCATGCGGCGATGCTGCGGCTGGGCCTTGGTACCGCGGAGGTGAACAAGGCGATCACCGACGCGGTCGCGGGGGCGGAGGTCGGCTTCATCCCGCATAACGAGGCGCGCCACGCGATCGTCATCCGCATGGCCGAAGGGTTGCGCGCGGATTCGTCCGCGATCCTCGCGCTGCCGCTGCGCGTCGGCGAATACGGGATGGTGCCGCTGTCGCGCGTCGCAAGCCTGCGCGAGACGCGCACCGTCGAGCCGATCCTGCACGACAGCGGCAAGCGACGCGCCGCGCTGATGGTCAATCTCAAGACGAGCGACCTTGCCGGCTATGTCGCGCGCGCCCGCGCCGCGGTCAGCAGCCAGGTCAAGCTGCCGCCCGGCTACCGGATCGAGTTCGGTGGCCAGTTCCATCAGCTCGAGGCGGCGCAGAAGCGGCTGTCGATCGTCGTGCCCGCGGCGTTGCTGCTGATCTTCCTGCTGGTCTATGCCGCGCTCGGGAGCATCAAGGAGGCGGCGATCGTCTATACCGGCATCCCGTTTGCGGTGACCGGCGGCGTGCTCGCGCTGTGGCTGCGCGGCATGCCGTTCTCGATCACCGCGGCGATCGGCTTCATCGCGCTGTCGGGGATCGCGATGCTCAACGGGCTGGTGCTCGTCGACCATATCAACGCGCTGCGCGACGGCCGCGAGGGCGATCCGCTCCCGGTCGATGACGCGGTCCGCCACGGCGCGCGTGACCGGTTGCGCCCGGTCCTGTCGACCGCGCTGGTCGCCGCGATCGGGTTCGTGCCGATGGCGATCGCGAGCGGTGCGGGCGCAGAGGTGCAGCGACCGCTCGCGACCGTGGTGATCGGCGGGATCGTCACCTCGACCATATTGACGCTGTTCCTGCTCCCGAGCCTGTATCGCCGGTTCGTCGGCGGGGCCGATCCTGTCGCCACGGAGGTATGTGCATGACCCGGTTCCCGTTCGCCGTCACCGCTGCGGCGGTCGCGCTTGCCAGCCCGTCATCCGCGCAGGCAAGCGCGCATGGCTGGGGCAAGGCGAGCAGCATCGGCCGTACGCTGCTCGTCGGCGCGGCGCTGGGGGTGCCCGCGGTGCAGGGCGACTGGCGCGGCGATCTCGAGGCGGCGGGCAGCCTGGTCGCGGCGGGGGGCACGACGTTCGTGCTGAAGGAGCTGATCCACGAGAGCCGGCCCGACCGCAGCGACAACCGGAGCTTTCCGTCGGGCCACACCTCGATATCCTTTGCCGCGGCGGCGACGCTCGAGAAGCGCTATGGCTGGCAGGCGGGGCTTCCCGCGCTGGCGGTGGCGAGTTTCGTCGGGCTCGCGCGGGTCCAGGCGGACAAGCATTATGTCCACGACGTTATCGCCGGCGCAGTGATCGGCGGGGTCAGCGGGCTGCTGATCACAGGCCGTCACGACGACCGCGTGCAGCTGACGCCCTGGTCGGCGCATGGCGGAGGGGGGCTTGATCTCACGCTGCAATTTTGACGCGCCGATGGCGTCCGATTTGCTTCCCAACTTTCGCTGTTGGTGGGAAGCGGATCAGCCGCTTTTGGGCAACGATTGCGAGAAGCAGTCGTCCGTTGAGACGATGACGCAGGGGCTGAACCCCCGGTTACGGATGCTACTCGGACTTCGCACTTACGGGCGGGAAAACCACAAGATTGACGTCTAACCGAGGCAAATGCCGCTAGCCTAAGCAGAAATTGCCGCGCTTGACGGAATGCGACATCCCATTTGTAGCACTGGGCGCCTACGAAAGCGTTGATTTACTGCTTGCCCGCCGATCTCTGTCGCTTGGCGATGAGATGGTGACCCCTACGGGACGACAAACTAAGAGCGAGTAAGTAGTTGATATAGGACAAGCCGTTGCGCTGAAACGGGAATCTGTCACGGTCTGTGAGACTGCGGCGCGAGACAACGCCCGCAATGGAGACAGATTTTGACCGGGGTTGTTCAGTTCGTCCGTACTCGGGACGGGGTATTTCAGTACGAGCGGCGGGTGCCGACACACATACAGAGGGACGGCGCTAGGTTTGCTGCGGCGTTCGGATCGCGCCCGCTGTTCCGCAGGTCCCTACGCACGAAGCGAACCGTTGATATGTTTGCTGCGTATGCGGCCGCTCATTCCGAGTTCGAACGGCTAATAGCGGACCCGAAGTCGATCGTCGGCATGGCCAAGAGTGCCGAGCTTCAACCAGCCCGCGTCGTAACGGATACCGACCTTGAAAAGATTGCTGCACGACAAGCGGAGGTGACGGCGCAGCCTTTCGAACGGCAATATCGTCGCGCCAATGTCGACCGGGATGCCGCCGCCGAGCTAGACCGAATGTTGTACGATTTGGAGCGTGACGCCGAAGAGGCGCGCGAGGCCATACGAACGCGACATAACGATAAGCCGTCCGCATTCCTAAAGCCTGACAATGAGGCGCGCTGCGTGGTTAGGGACGCGGGCTATGCGGCAGCCGAGGGTAGTGACGAGTTTGCTGCCATCATTGGTGCTGTACGTGCGGGCATGGAGCGGGGTTATAAGCGCATTTCAGCACTCATTGATGGTTCTGCGGTTCCAGCTTTGCCGGATCGCCAAAAAGTAGCTTCTAGCCCTATTGGTGGCACTCTAGCGGATGCGGTTGATGAATATTTGATAGCGCGCAAACCCGCACCGAAGACGATTGCTGAAACTCGACTGGCGTTGCGGCAGTTCGAAGAGGTTACCGGTCGGAAGTCTCTTGCTTCCATCACACGTTCCGATGCCCGGCAATTTGTTCAGCACCTTGCGACGGTGCAGGTTGGCGGAAAGACGCCGGGAAGTATTGTGCGTCCGTTATCCGGGCAGAGCATCAAAAAGAGATTAAGGATTTTAGCTTCTGCGATCTATCACGCCCGCGATACCGATAAATTCGTAGGGGATAACCCCCTAGCTGGTTTGAAGATCGACAATCTCATAGTGCCGAAAGATCGGGCCGTGATGCCAGATAAGCGGCGCTTGCAGATAAGCGAGCTTAACGCGATATTTGCTCACCCATGGTTCACAGGATGCAAGTCTGCGACGGATACTCACACGCCCGGCAGCCATCTGTTGTCAGGTAGCGAATATTGGGTTCCGATTGTCGCGCTGATGACCGGTTGCAGGGCGTCGGAGTTGGGTGGTCTGGCCTTGTCCGAGGTCCGCCTAGCAGACGCGATGCCCCATTTCCTGATCCGGCCTAATGAGCATCGCGGAACTAAAAATGGGCGTAGCAGGTGTGTGCCTATCCTAGACGCGTTGATCGAATTAGGTTTCCCTGCTTACGTTGATCGCATTCGTAGGTCGGGGGCGACGCGTTTGTTTCCCGATTGGACAGCTATCAAGCCCGCCGGAGCGGGGCTGGACGCGTTTCCAGCATGGTCGAATTCAAAAGTCATCAGGGCGTTCAATCGTACAGTCATTCCTTGGGCGTTAGCCGACAAGCTTTCGATAGATGCAAGACGCGAGGTAACGTTTCACTCGCTGCGGGGCGCGTTCAAGGCGATGATAGGGACAACTAACAACCTCCCCATAAACGTGGTTCATGAGGTCGTAGGGCACGCCAAGAGCGAACTGGATGCACGGTATATCGGCGAAGTAACTATTGAAGAGACATATCCGCAGGTAAGTAAGCTTAGATACAATGGATTATTTATACCAAAAATATAAGCCGTGAATAGAAACTGCAATTAAGAACCGTTTGACTAGCGGTTGTGCGGCAAGTTTCAGCCGCTAATGTACCTCTACGGCAGTTAGGCCAAGAAGAGGACCCATTATGAACTTTAAAGAAGCCATGATATCGTTAGAAGAGATAAGGCAATATTTCCTTGACCTATTAGTTGAGCTATCAGGGGACAAGACATGTTTAAAAAGCGATAGGTTTGGTGTAATGATTCTTAACGCCTATTGCGCTGTTGAAATGGCGTGTAAGCCATTTCGGCCCGTTAATGACATCATTTTTCTCGAAGAAAATGTTGAGTAAGTATAATATGGCAGTACGACTGTCTTTTTATTCAACAGTTAATTAGCTATAATAGCTGAAATGGCATTGACCTGCCGTAATCATACCCACCTTTGGCATAAGAACGGCGATACCGGAATTCTAGACCGGCGCTATGAGCGAGTGGGCGCGCAGGGAATGATCGGGCGACAGCGCCCGGTTGTCGCCCGAGATACGTATTAGCGTGAATCTCAAATGGACTTCTAAAAGATGGGAGCGCTGCTTTGAAGCAACTCCCTCTTCCGGGGCGTAAATGGTACGAGCAATCCGGGAGGCTTCCAATATGGATAACCGAGTGTCACCGGAAGGTGACGGATAAGGGGTTTAATGGATCGGTAAACGGACTCCGCCGATCTGCTTAGTCAGCTAGCACCCTTCACCACTTCGACGGAAACGTTGCATCTCCTGCACTATGTTCGGGTCATGACTATTATCATGGCCTCAATATGGTGCAGGGGGATATTCTTCTCTTGAAATATAAGGCTTATCCCCTTCGGGGAAGCCAAAATGTCAAAAGATCAATCAAATCAAACAAAGCGGTAAATTATAAACATAATAAGATATCAATGCTGTAAACTTACATAAATAGTTTTAAACAACTTAAATATAGAATCTAGAAAATCTCTTGTTAATTCTCTTAAAGATTACACAGCAATGTAATAATCTTACAAGTAATCCATAAATTTTGTACTAGTATGAGCATTCCGGATTTTTCATCGAAAAAAACTGCAAGCTGTCCTCTCGACCATTGCCAATCAAATCCAGACATAGCCCCTTCGTATTAATACAGAAGGGTTCGCATTGCCTTAGGCTCCACCGTTCGCGGTTTCCAGGGCCCGGTAAACGCTCGCACGGCCTATCCCAAGGCGCTTGGCAATATCGCTAGGCCCGACCCCGTCATCCCGTAGGGAGCGAACTGCACTAACGTCCACAGACGGCTTGCGGCCTTTATAGACCCCGTTCGCCTTGGCCCTGGCGATGCCTTCCATCTGCCGCTCCTTACGGATCGCCGTTTCGAATTGCGCAAAGACACCAAGCATTTGCAAGAAGGCCAGCCCAGCAGGGGTTGAGGTATCGATCGGCTGTTCGGTAGCGCGAAGGAAGGCTCCCTTGGCCTTCAAGGCAGCTACGATCTTCTCCAAATCCGCTACAGACCGTGCAAGGCGATCTATGCGCGTTACCAAAAGCGTATCGCCCGCACGCATGAAGGACAGGAGGGTGTCGAGTTCGTGCCGACCCTCTGTGGTGGTCCCGCTCTTCTTCTCTGATCGAATGAGCGTGCAACCAGCGGCCCGAAGGGCATCCTCCTGTACCGAGCAATCCTGATCCGATGCCGAAACCCGCGCGTACCCCAAGATCGTCGTCATAGTTGATCCGTCTCAATAGCCTCTAGAAGTTTGCACTTATCTGTCTCATAGAACGGGAGTCAACCCTATTGGTACGAGTCCCTTGTACCGCGAGCTTGTCTCCTAGGAGTTTACCCATAAGAGGCATCTTGAAGACCGTATGGCTTTGATCGTTGGGCGTACTGCTTATTCTATGTCACTCGTTGAACATCACGACGTACTTTCGGCAGGGATAGCGATGACAAAACGGCCAGCGGCGGAGCTTTTGCACGGACGGCGCACTACCCGCGAGTACCAAGCTTGGCAGGGGTGGATGGACGAGGCGGCTGCACTAACAGCCCGGTTCGCAGACGAATGGGAAGATGACCCTTTCGCCTACAACGAGACAGCAAGCGTAAGCGCTCTATGCTCTGCCGCGATCTCCGCTGGCTATTTGGCCCTAGCGGAGTTCATGCAGCTGAAAAGAGCAAGAGCAGACCGCCGGTCCTACGCCACCGGCAGATGGGATTTGTGGCTTGCAACGAAAAATTATCAATGGGGGATCGAGTTCAAACAGGTGAGCACGAGGTTTACGCCTTCCCGACTTGAAGCGGCTCTTTCCGAAGCAACAATTTGCGCCCGACTTATTAACAAGAACGATACAAACCGTAGGATCGGCTGCCTTATCGCTACACTACCAGAATCAGCTCAAAGAAGGACGAAAGCGCGCGAGAACCTAGAAGAGTTTGCTTCTGAATGTGATTATGCCTGGCGAATCGACCTCAACGACGACTGTCGTGAAACGTATCTCTACTTTCGGTACGTAGATTGAACCATTGATCGGCTGCAATGCACGTCCGCACCTTACGTGCCGCCCTTCCCGCTGACTTCAAGCTATAGGCGGCCCCGGGCGGTAACGCAGCGGGGCGACGACGCAGCCCACCTGTACGCAATCGCCGCTCATAATGAACAGGTCGCGTCCGGTGCCGCAACCTAGATTTCGACACTTCTATTCGAACAGCTCGAAATCGACCGTCTTCGAGATGCACTAGGCTAACGCAACCGGTCAATGTTACGGCTAGCGTATTTCACCTCTAAAGGATTACGCTTGGCAGCCTTAAACCGTGCCGCGTTCGCCAGTAATAAGTAATAGACGGTTAATTAGCCTCCATCATATTAGAATAGTATGATTTAATGTCGGAGTCCCTCGCACCTAGAAAATGATTGCATAGTGCTAATACGCCGGAGGCCGTAACGGCGTCTTTTGTCAATTTGGATGTGTTTGAATGTAACTTTTGTAGATACGTCATTAATTTAAAGACAAAAGCTGAATAAAAGTGCCCTACAGCGTATCGAGGCAGATGACTATAGGTAAGAGGTAAGTTTCGAACCTTTTCCCTCGCTGGACCTGCATTTGCTCTATAAACGTCAGAAGACAGCATAGACTTCATTACTTTAGGCTTCGCACCATAGGTATGAGCACCAAAATACTTTTGTGGGCTTTTTCTATCAATCACGGCTCGCGCCACAGTCACGCCAGCTAGGTCTGCTAAGTGCGCCCACCATACATCTCGAACGAACTGAGCTGTCGCGGACTGGACATCTTCAAGTATTGTGTCAGTGTTTCCAAAGACAGGGCATATATTTTCAAACAATAATGCCAAATTATCTTTGCAATAAATGTCATTCTCGAAGCTATAGCCAAAAGTGTAATAAACGTTTTGCCTATCGATAATCTTATTCAACAAATCATCATAGTCGCGATCCATCGCGTAAAACACGTTGTCTATAATGCTGTCACCAGCTTGATCAATAAGAGATATGATGTTCTGCTTACTTCCCTTCGCGATCATTTTTACGCGTAGATCAGTGCGAAATACCTGAAATACCTTCTTCCAGAACATGGCGTCAAAAGACTCGTCTTGATCTTCAAGACCTCGCCCGCCTTCAACGTATACTATAGCATCTACGTTGAGAAATAGTGCTCTGTTACGCTGCCCTAACAGACTACGCTCGAACGCCATTACAGGATTTTCTCAAGGTCAATAGCTGCATCTGAATATGCACCGACTACGTCGGGCGAGTGCGTAGCGAAAACAATCTGCGCATTGGGATTGATTTTCAATAAGCTAGGTACGAGGCGCTCTTGCCAGTCAATATGAAGTGATATTTCAGGCTCGTCTGCCATAAATATACAGTTAGCTCTTTGTTGAAGAAGCGTTTCCCCGAGAAGAATAAAAAGCTGCTTTTCGCCCGAGGACAGGTCATCCAACTTCATTGGCTTACCGCCCGCATCGGTAAAAAATGGTTGATTGCCACGATTAATAGACAACGTCTTCCGATAGAATAAATCGTTAACGATACTTACAAAGTCATCTTTGGGCCTGTAAATCTTAGCCCGCTCATCAAGCAGTTTATGCCATTCCTTAACGGCATCGTGAATGCGCACGGTATCAGTAAGTACTAGAAAGTCATCCGCCGCTAACCCTTTATTCGGCTTGTAGTTAAGGACGGCCTTTGACATTCTCTTTGTAAAGTTTTCTAGCTTATTGTTATATACACTAGACTTAATATTGAATTCGGCAAACATACCACGGATTGCTGATTTCTCATCATCAACATTAATAGACTTTACTGTAGTGAGCGAATCAAAACCGGAAGGTGAAATAAGCGCGAGTAGATAAACCTGTTGAAACTTATCGGTCTCTTCCGCTGCTTTTTTATCGAGTGTAGAAAAGTAAGTTACAAAGTCGGTCGCAACTTGATTCAACTTGCGATCTACTGGTGTTTGACTTTTATCACTACTGTCCAACGCGGCCATCGCCGCAGGTGTATTTTGATTGGCAATCCCGCGGTGAACTGAAATCCAGCTAAAGTTAACTATACTAGCCAGATGCTCCGCAACGGTATCTACCGTATCTCCAAGAGGTTGTATCCGACCTAGGCTAGCCCTATTATACATATGCATCCACGATGATGATGATCTTGATGTGTGTATCGTGTATGTTTGGACTTTTGCTTTAGACGACATCGCTATTGTATAAAGAAAGCGGGGGTCGCCGTCGTCATCAACACTTCTGGAAACAATTATATAGGGACGGCGACGATCACCGACTCGACGAAGCCGAAATATCACCGAATTAAACTCGACCAGTGATAAGCCCATAACGTCAATATTCAACGATGAGCTGAGCAGGTTCATTAGCGTTGTTTTGCCAGTACCGTTACGGCCAATAAAAAAATTGACGTCATTGTTTAAGGTCAAAGAGATCTTTTCATCCCGACCGCGAAAACCGTCGATTTCAATCGAATGGATGCTAAACATTTTATTCCCCGATACCGCCTGCCACTTTAGTCGAGCTTCTGCGAAGCGCAACAGTCCGACGCCACAAGGCCTCCCGGACCACTTATGAGCTAATTTGTTAGATGGACCGCCGGAAACAGGATATTACCTCGCTCTTGTAGCAAGTTCGAAGGGTGAGTTGCGGAGCCGGACGGGCCAAATTGACTAGCTCTTTTTCATGCGTGTTCGAAGGGTATGAAGGGGCAGTGGAATACGCTCTCTATGTGCCATGCGGTGACAGTTCGCACAGAGAAGGGAGAGGTCTTCGAGCTTCGTCTTTGTCCCGGCAAGCAGGGTATGAACCGGCTTCGTGTGGTGAACCTCGATATACCCGTTACCGAGGTCGCCATACGTTGCCTTGAAGTCGAAGCCGCATACTTCGCACGCCAGCTTCCCGGTTGCAGCCGCCGCCTTACGCTTCTCGGATACGAGCTTCGGATCGCGTTCGTATCGCTTGTGAAGGCGCATGATGACGCCGCCCTCTTCGCCCTCGTACGGCTCGGCGGGTGGTAGCTTTGCCACCGCGACCTCGTCGGCCTCGTTAACAGTTCGCCGGATCGCTTTGGCGTCCGCTGCTAGATCGGCTAGGCGGCCATCGTATTCCTTCCACAATACGGCTTCTAGGCGGTTTCCTCGGGTCATCCCGACCTTACCTTGCCCTAAGTAAGTCGGGTCAGACGAACGGAAGTTCATAACCTTTAGATACACGCCGTTCCTGTTCCGCAGGGTGTCGTAGCCGGCGGTGCCGTTAAGTCGATGCAGCTTGTTTAGAAGCGCAGATAGCCGATCTAATGCCTCGTCATCCTTTCCGGTCGGATTGCCACTGGTCTGGATGTAAAGGTCGAGCGCAAGGGTTAGCTCGTCTCTAGACCATACGGGATTGCGTTTTGGCTTATCCATGATCGAAGGCTAGCTTCACTGATGGAGGAAGGGGACCCTTTTTCGCCGCCAGCTCTGTGAGATAAAACTGTGAGACAGTCGTGCCTCATTCACCGCTAAGTGCTTGAAAAAGCACAACTGGTGACCCCTACGGGAATCGAACCCGTGCTTCAGCCGTGAAAGGGCCGCGTCCTAACCGCTAGACGAAGGGGCCTGCGTGGTGGGAGGCGCCTAAAAGGAAGGCGGCGAGGCGTCAACCCCTCAATCGGCCCAGGCGGCATCTTCGACGTGTAATTCCGCCGATGGACGCGAGGACCAGTCGTCGATCTTCGCGCGGCCGGCGAGCCAGAGCTTGCGGTGCGGTGCGGCGCCGAGCAGTGCCTGGCCCAGTGCGCTGTCGGCGGCGCGGAACGCCATCGCTTTGATGCTGCGACCATCGTCGCCCGCGACGACGGTCCGGACATGGCCGTTGCCGACGACGTCCGCCCTGATGACCCGGACAGGACCCATCGCCACGCGGGGCGCTGGCCAGCCCATGCCGTACGGTCCGCCGACCTCGAGCGAGTCGACAAGGCCGGGATTGACGCCGCCGGGCGCAAGCACCGCATCGAGGAGGAGCGCACGGTCGCCATTGGATCGCTCGACGGCGGCCGCGAGCCGCTCCTCGAGAAAATCGGTGAAGGCGGGGATTGCGGACGCGGTGATGGTGAGTCCTGCGGCCATCGCATGCCCGCCGCCCGCACTGAGCAGGCCGTGCTCGCGGGCCGCCATGATCGCCGCGCCAAGATCGACGCCGGGGATCGAGCGTCCCGATCCCTTGCCGACGCCATGCTCGTCGATTGCGATCACGATCGCGGGCCGGCCGAGCTTTTCCTTGAGCCGGCCTGCGACGATGCCGATGACGCCGGGATGCCAGCCATGCCCCGCGACGACGGCAACCGCGCGATCGCGGCTGGCGAGCAGGTCGGCGGCCTCCTGCACGCCCGTCTCGATCGCCCGGCGTTCCTCGTTGAGCCGATCGAGCTCAGCCGCAATCGTCCGCGCCTCGTCGGGGTCTAGCGTCGTGAGCAGCCGGACGCCGAGGTCGGCACGCCCGACACGGCCGCCCGCGTTGATCCGCGGGCCCAGTGCAAAGCCGAGATCGGTACAGGTCGGGTTACGCGTCAGCCGCGATGCCTCGATGAGCGCGGCGACGCCGATGTTGCGACGCGCACCCATCACCTTCAGGCCCTGCGCGACGAACGCACGGTTCAGCCCGCGCAGCTGCGCGACATCGGCGACCGTCCCCAGGGCGACGATGTCGAGCAGGTCGATCAGCTTCGGCTCGGCCCGATCGGCGAAGAAGCCGCGCGTGCGCAAGGTGCGGACGAGCGCGGCGGCGGTGAGGAAGCACATCCCGACCGCGGCGAGGTGGCCGTGCGCGGCGCCTTCGTCCTCGTCGAGCCGGTTCGGGTTCACGACCGCCAGCGCGTGCGGCAACGTCGTCGAGCATTTGTGATGATCGATGACGATGACGTCGACCGGCGCATCGCGCGCGGCGTCCAGCGCGTCGAACGCCTGCGCACCGCAATCGACGGTCACGATCAGCGACGCGCCTTCGCCCGCGAGCCGGACCATGGCTTCGCCCGATGGGCCATAGCCTTCGAGCAGCCGGTCGGGGATATAGGGCCGCGCCTCGATGCCGAGGTCGCGCAGCACGAGCACCATCAGCGCGGCGGACGTCGCACCATCGACGTCATAGTCGCCGAAGATCGCGACCTGTTCGCCCGCCTGAACCGCATCGGCGAGCCGGTCGGCGGCGCGGTCCATGTCGCGAAAGATCGACGGGTCGGGCATGAACGCGCGGATCGACGGCGAGCGGTGCGCATCGAGCCCCTCGCGCGGACAGCCGCGCGCGAGGAGCAGCTGGGTGACGAGATCGTCGCCCGTGAAGCCGTCGCGGCCGTCTGCGGCAAGCGCGCGCCAGCGCCAGGGCTGGCCGAGGATGGACGAGGTTACGCCGAGAACTGTCATGCGTCGGACGTAGTGGCTGCCGGGCGATTGTCGAGCGGCCTGCGTGCGCCGCATGCGACCCGGGCACGACGCGTTCGCCCTCTGCCGTCGGAACGCCGGCAGCAGCCCTCAGGTCTACGCGGACGGGGTGTCCGGCAAAGCGAGTCGGACAAAGGCGTTGCCGTGGCGCGTTAGATCACTTGATCCACGGCCGTTCGCGAAACCATTTGGTGACGATATATTTGACGCCGTCGACGACGGGCATGCCTTCGTGCAGCGTCAGGGCGTTCGGGCTGCCGTCGGCGCTCATGTTGTTCCAGGCGAGCAGCAGGCCACGTTTCGGCGCGACCTTAATACCGGCGTGCGGGAACCACGTCGCGCCGCCTTCGGCCACGTCGTTGAGGTAGAGCATCGCTGTCCAGGTCCGCTGACCGCCCTGTTGCTGCATGCGCTCCCAATAGCTTTCGCTGGCATGGAAATAATCGTGATGCGCGCGGAACTGCTGGCCGGGGGCATAACGCTGCCCCTGCATCGTCTCGCCATGCGGCAGGTCGATGCCGAGCAGTTGCGCGATTGCCTCATCGGTCGGTTGCACGTCGGCGGACCAGCGATCCATGTCGCAGCTTTCGGAGGTTCGGAAGCTGCTGTTGGGGCGATCGGACAGGAGCGTCGAGGGTCGGCGCTTCGAATCGATCAGCGCGACGAGCTTCTTGGACGTCGCCGCATCGGCGAAATCGGCGTGGTGGTAGAATTGCACGCCATCGATCGCAACGCGCTCGACCTTCGGGTTGGCGTCGAGCCGTGCGGCCACGCTCGCACCAGCGGCCTGACGCACCGTCGCCATCGGATCCTGCGGTTTTGCTTTGGAGAAGAAGCCCATGCGTCTGAATCTGCGCAGTGGTGCGGTGAAACGCAAGAGGGACGGGGACTGGGGTCGACGCGGGATCGTCTCACGCCCGAGAACGACGGCGCATTGCTGGCCTGGCGGAGCGTGACCAAGGCTGAAAGCCCGGCCACGCTCCGTCCTGGTCACCAGAAGATGTCGTACACCGTGTCCACGACGCGTCCGCTGTCGAGGTCGACGAGCAGCGCGTCATTGTAATAGCGGACCCAGCGATAGGGCCCATATGCCTCGGGAAGACGGTAGGTATAGGGATCCTGGATCCAGTAATTCTGGTTGTACAGGATGCTGTTGAGCGAAAAGCCGATGTTGAAGCGGCGATAGCCATAGCCCCATCCGCTCGGCGCATAATAGCGCGGCAGGCGGTAGGCGCCCCGGTTGGATGCGCGGTAACTGCTCCAGCCATAGCGGTTGTCGCTGCGCCATCCCCGGTTCCACGTTCCGCGCTGGTCGAGCCGACGCGTGTCGTAGCCGCCACGTCCATAGCCGGGCGCATTCGCAAAGCCGCCGAACTGCTGCCGATTCTGATAGCCCCGTCCGCGCTGATCATCGCGCGCAAAGCGACCGTCGCGTCCGAACTGGTCGTCGCGATCGAACCGATCGTTGCGGTCACCACGCCCATCGCGACCAAAACCGGGGCCGCGATCAAACCCGGGATTGCGAGCGAAGCCGGAGCCGCGGTCGAAGCCGGGGCCGCGATCGTTCCGGAAACCGCCGCGCTCGGAACCCCGACCATCGCCGCGACGATCCGCCGAATTCCGGATCCAGGCGTCGCGGACCTGATCGGCCTGACGATCCGATTCGGGGCGCGCGGATTGCTGGCGGTCGATCTGCGCACGATCGACCGGCTGGCGATCAGCCCGCGGCCGGCCATTCCAGTCGGGACGCGCGCCGTCACGCTCGAACGCCGGACGTTGTGGGCGGTCACCGCCGGGATCGCGGTCGAAGGCGGGACGGTCCCTGCGAAACGACTGCGCAGGATCAGCCCCGGCAGCAGGATCGGCCCGCTGGAAGCGCTGGCCGCGATCAGGCCGTTCGCCGCGATCGCCGCGTGTCTCGCCGCTGACCTGAGCGTCGGCACCGAACCGCTGCGCCTGCGCGGCGACCGGTACGAGCACGGATGCAACGAGCAACATCTTCAGAAACCTACGCGTCATCGCGGTCGTCCTCGACTGCCGGCGCACGAGCCGGCTCCTATGGTGACTCCGGTCTACCCGTGCCTCCGTGAGGCCAAGCTGAATTGGTTCGTCAGCGATCCGACAGGAATCGACGCCCGAAGCATGCTATCTGGCCGGCGGCGGCACCAGCGCGGGGACGAGCCGGGCCGAATCCGCGGGGTCGATTCCGGGGCGCGGGCCCGCGGGCAGCACCTCCTCGCCGCGCGTCGCCCGACCGGCGCGCTGGACCGCCTCGATGACGCGGGGATACACGCCGCAGCGGCACAGATTGGTGATGTGCGTGCGAATGTCCGCCTCGCTCGGATCCGCATTGGCGTGCAGCAACGCGGCGGCGGCCATGATCATGCCGGGAATGCAGAAGCCGCACTGCGGGACGGCTTCGGCGATGAAGGCGAGCTGCACCGGATGATTGCGCTCGTGCGACAGTCCCTCGATCGTCGTCACATAGCTGCCCTCGATCGATCCGATCGGGACCTGGCAACTGCGCCGGGCACGGCCATCGATATCCACGGTGCAGGCGCCGCATTGCCCCGTGCCGCAGCCATATTTGGTACCCGTCAGGTTCGACGCGTCACGCAGCGCCCAGAGCAGCGGCGTGGCCGGATCGAGCCGGTATTCGATCGCCTGGTTGTTGACGGTGAAACGGGTCATCGGCGTGCGCTAGCGCATCGCCGCGGCCGGCGGAAAGAGGCTATTGCCGCCAGCCCGTATCCTGCTTGTCGACAAGGCGGACCATCGCGTCGAAATCGGCCTTGCCGGCCCCACCGGGCAGCGACACCTTGCCGAGATCGCGCTGATGCACCCTGACGACGTCGTCGGGGATCAGGATCGGCGTCCCCATCGACGCGGTCGCGGCCTGGATTTCGCAGGCACGCTGCAGCGACCAGTGCTTGATGAACGCCTCGGGCAGCGTCCGCCCCATGACGAGGATGCCGTGGTTGCGCAGCAGCATGACACGCTTGTCGCCGAGATGCTCGATCAGCCGTTCGCCTTCTTCCGAGCGGACGGTGACGCCTTCGAAATCATGATAGGCGATCTGGCCGATGAAGTTGCACGCATAGAAATTGGTCGGCCGTAGCCCGCCCTCGACCGCGCTGACCGCCATGCCCGCGGTGGTATGCGTGTGCATGATGCAATGTGCGTCGGGCAGGTGCTTGTGGAACAGGGCGTGCTGCGTGAAGCCCGCCAGATTGACCGGATAGGGATTGTCGTCGAGCTTGTTGCCGTCGATGTCGATCTTGACGAGGCTCGATGCGGTGACCTCGCTGAAATGCAGCCCGAACGGGTTGATCAGGAACGCGCCATCCTCGCCCGGGATCTTGAGCGTGATGTGATTGTAGATCATCTCCGACCAGCCCAGCATGTCGAACACGCGGTAACAGGCGGCAAGTTGTTGGCGCGCCTCCCATTCCGCGGTCGAGACCGTCGAATTGCGCAGGACTGCGGTCGCCATCGGATGCTCTCCCAATCTTTTTGTCCGGTGCAGCATACCCGAACCCTGAAACCCCGGCAATTGCCGTTCGGCATTGCCACGCCCCGCCGCCACGGCTTATGCCGCGGCCAAAGTACGCGAGAGGGCGCCCCAGATCATGCACGTCGATACCCATTCCACCGCCTCGGCGCATGGCCATGCCGCCGACGGCGATGCCAGCCACGGCTATGATGCGCCCGATCTGCGCGTGTTCGTGTTCGCGCTGTTCTTCATCTTCGGCGGCATCACCTCGCTCAACGACATCATCATTCCGAAGATGAAGGAGCTGTTCACGCTCGACCACGCGACCGCGATGCTGGTCCAGTCGGCGTTCTTCCTCGCCTATGCGCTGTTCTCGATCCCCGCCGCGGCGATCGTGCGCAAGGCGGGCTATATGCGCACCGCGTCGATCGGTCTCGTGACGATGACCGCGGGGTGCCTGTTGTTCATCCCGGCGGCGGGGCAGGCGAGCTTCGGCATGTTCCTGTTCGCGCTGTTCGTGCTCGGCGCCGGCATCACCGTGGTGCAGGTCGTGGCGAACCCGCTGATCTCCGCACTCGGTCATCCCAAGTCGGCGTCGAGCCGGCTGACGTTCGCGCAGGCGTTCAACTCGCTCGGCACCACCATCTTCCCCTATGTCGGCTCGGCGCTGATCCTCGGCGGGCTGGCCACGGTCGACTCCTCCAAGCTCACCGGCGCCGCGCTCGACGCGTACCGGACGGAATCGTCGCGGACGGTGGTCCACACCTATATCGGCCTCGCGATCGCGCTGCTGGTCGTCGCCGCGGTCGTATGGACGAGGCGCAACCGGCTCAACGAAGAGCAGGAGCAGACCGGCAGCATCTTCCACGCCTTTACGCTGCTCAAGCGCCCGCGCTTCGCGATGGGGACGGCGTGCATCTTCCTGTATGTCGGTGCCGAGGTCGCGGTCGGGTCGCTGATCGTGAACTATCTGATGCAGCCGAGCGTCATGGGGCTGAGCGACGTCGCGGCGGGCAAGCACGTGCCGTTCTACTGGGGCGGCGCGCTCGTCGGCCGGTTCATCGGCGCGTATGTGCTGAACAAGGTCTCGCCGGGCAAGGTGCTCGCGGGCGTCGCGACGGGGACGCTGGCGCTGATCCTGATCTCGGCGAACACCGAGGGCGCGACGTCGGGCTGGGCGTTGCTGGCGATCGGCCTGATGAACGCGGTGATGTTCCCAACGATCTTCGCGCTGGCGTCGGAAGGTCTCGGCAAGCGTGCGGCCGAAGGGTCGGGCGTGATCGCCACCGCGATCGTCGGTGGCGCGATCATCCCGTATCTGACGGGGATGCTGGCCGATACGTCGGGCAGCCTGCACTTCGCGCTGCTGCTCCCGGCGATCTGCTATGCGCTGATCCTGGCGTACGGGCTGTATGCGCGCAAGCCGGTGACCGCGGTCGCCTGACGCCTCCGCGTCATCCTGGGCTTGACCCAGGATCCAGAGCCACGACCGCTAGCGCAACTGGCTCTGGATCCTGACTTTCGTCAGGATGACGGACGGGGGAGCGTCGGCGCCTCGCGGCCGGTCGCGAGATCGGCGTCGGAGAAGCGTATCGGTGTGCGGAGCCCCGGTACGGTTGAGCCATCTGGTCGCTTGGCATCTACACGCATGCCCCGCGCGATCACCTGCGGATCGTCGAACGCCTGTGCGACGGTGTTGATCGGACCGGCGGGGACGCCGACGGCCTCCAGCCGCGCGAGCAGCGCGAGCTTGGGCACCAGCGAGGTCGCCGCCTCGATCCCCGCGAACAACAGGTCCTTGAAGGCGAGCCGCCCGGCATTGGTCGCGAACCGCGGATCGTCGCGCATCTCGGGCAGCGCCATCGCGTCGCAGAAGCGGCGGAACTGGCCGTCATTGCCGACCGCGAGGATGAACCAGCCGTCGCTCGTCGGGAAGACGGCATAGGGGCACACGTTCATGTGCGCGTTGCCGACGCGCGTCGGCGAGACGCCGCTGGCAAACCAGTTCATCGCCTGGTTGGCGAGCACGCCGGTCATCGTGTCGAGCAGCGCCATGTCGATCTGCTGACCCTTGCCGGTCCGCTCGCGCATCGCGAGCGCGGCCTGGATCGCGATCACGGAATATAACCCGGTCATGATGTCGGCGAAGGCGACGCCAATCTTCTGCGGGGCGCCGTTGGGCTCGCCGGTCAGGTCCATGATCCCGCTCATGCCCTGGACGATGAAGTCGTAGCCGGCGCGGGGGGCATAGGGGCCGTCCTGCCCGAAGCCGGTGATCGAGCAATAGACGAGCCGTGGGTTGACCGCGGCGAGGCTGGCGTAGTCGAGCCCGTATTTGGCGAGCCCACCGACCTTGAAATTCTCGATGATGACGTCTGCGTCGGCGATCAGGTCGCGGACGAGCGCCTGGCCTTCGGGGGTGGTGAAGTCGGCGACGACCGAGCGCTTCCCCCGGTTGGCGGCGTGGAAATAGGCGGCGTCGCGGGTCCCGTCGGGGTTTTCGATGAACGGCGGGCCCCAGCTGCGCGTGTCGTCGCCGGCGGGGCTCTCGATCTTGACGACGTCGGCGCCGAGATCGGCGAGGACTTGGCCTGCCCAGGGGCCGGCAAGAATGCGGGCGAGCTCGATGACTTTCAGCCCGGCGAGGGGGGTGTCCTTCACCATGCCGAAACGCCCGTCATCCCAGCGAAAGCTGGGATATCCCCGTAGCAGCGGGCGTGCCTGCCGCGGGAGACCCCAGCTTTCGCTGGGGTGACGGGTGTAGGGGACGGTGCGCTGGCCGCTCTCAAAACGCCGCGATACCCGTGATTGCGCGGCCGAGGATCAGCGCGTGGACGTCGTGCGCGCCCTCATACGTGTTGACGGTCTCGAGGTTCATCAGGTGGCGCATCACTTGATACTCCCCCGAAATCCCGTTGCCGCCGTGCATGTCGCGGCTCATCCGCGCGATGTCGAGCGCCTTGCCGACATTGTTGCGCTTGACGATTGAGACCATCTCGGGCGCGAACCGGCCCTCGTCCATCAGCCGCCCGACGCGCAGGGACGCCTGCAGCCCGAGCGCAATCTCGGTCTCCATGTCCGCGAGCTTCTTCTGGAAAAGCTGGCGTCCGGCGAGCGGCGTGCCGAACTGGTTGCGATCGAGGCCATATTGCCGCGCGGCATGGAAACAGAATTCGGCGGCGCCGAGTGCGCCCCACGAAATCCCGTAGCGCGCACGGTTGAGACAGCCAAACGGCCCCTTCAGCCCCTGCACGTCGGGGAGCAGCGCATCCTCGCCGACCTCGACTTCGTCCATCATCACCATGCCGGTGATCGACGCACGGAGCGACAGCTTGCCCTCGATCTTGGGCGTCTCGAGCCCCTTCATACCGCGCTCGAGGATGAAGCCGCGGATGCCGCCACCATGCTCGTCCGACTTCGCCCAGATGACGAACACGTCAGCGATCGGCGAGTTTGAGATCCACGTCTTGGCGCCAGAGATGACATAGCCATTGGCCGTCTTCTTCGCGCGCGTCGTCATGCCGCCGGGATCGGAGCCGGCATCGGGCTCGGTCAGCCCGAAACAGCCGATCCACTCGCCCGTCGCGAGCTTGGGCAGATATTTCTTCTTTTGTTCTTCGGAGCCGAACGCGTTGATCGGATACATGACAAGGCTCGACTGCACCGACATCATCGAGCGATAGCCCGAGTCGATCCGCTCCACCTCGCGCGCGACCAGACCATAGGCCACGTACGACGCGCCGACGCCGCCATATTCTTTGGGGATGGTCGGTCCGAGCAACCCGAGCGCGCCCATCTCGCGGAAAATCGCGGGATCGGTATGCTCGTGCTGGAACGCGTCGATGATCCGCGGCGCGAGCTTGTCGTCGGCATAGGCCTTCGCGCTGTCGCGGATCATCCGCTCGTCCTCGCTCAACTGATCGTCGAGCAGGAACGGATCTGCCCAGTCGAACTTGCCCATCCCGGCCATCGTCATCTCCTTCGTTGACCGCTGACTTCGTGGTTCGGCGGTCGAAAGTCCAGCCCCACGCGGGCGTTTAGACGTCGATCAGTGTGAGCACGGCGATGGTTGCGTGCACTTCCGCGCCGATCACGACGGATGAGTCGATTGCCAGATCGACAACGATATGCCCGCGCAGGCAGAAAGCGGCTTCGGGAAGCGTCGACAGCCAGGATAGAATACCGGGTATGCCATCCTGCGTCGGCGACGCGACGACGATCCTGAGCAGGATCTGGTCCCCCGTAAAGGTCGCACTCGACCAGCACCGGCTCGCGATATCCGTGACGCCGATCGCGTGGCCCGCGGTGGTCGCCTCGCTGCGAAGCGCGCGCGTGAACAGCGTCCCGGCATCGGGGCGGCGGATCTCTTCCATCCTCATGCCTGATGGCCGGCGTGATGACGGTTCAAGAAGCCTTGCAGGCGCGCCATCATCGGCGGGCGCGGCCTGCGACCGCGACGCAGATCCCGGACCAGCCGCGGATCGCGCGCAGCCAGCCGTCCGAACGTGGTGGGCGGCATTCCGGCCACTCTGAGATACTCGTCTATCCTCATCAGCACATCCATCCGCCTGCCCTCCGGTTTTCGACGCGATCCCCACTGGATTCGCTGATGTTCCTTCTTTGTTCTTTTGAGCGCGGCTTGTCTAGGATTTTTCCTATGCTATGGTTGTGCATGCCGAACGCAGATCCCCGGGAAACGTTGGCGGTCCTCGCCGAGGCGCGCGGCGACAGCCTTGCAGCCTTGTCGGCGATGATCGGGCGTAACGCGGCCTATCTGCAGCAGTTCGTGAAGCGCGGGTCGCCACGGCGACTGGCGGAGGGCGATCGCCGGATGCTCGCGCAATATTTCGGCGTGGCCGAGGCCATTCTGGGGGGCGATACCGTCGAGGCGGCGGGGTTCCGCATCGCGCGGCTGGCAGTACGGGCGTCGGCCGGCCCCGGTACCCTCGTCGACGACGAGGTCGTCGTCGGTACCGACGTGATCGATCGCGCACTCGCGCGCCGGCTTGGCTTGCGCGACGGCAAGGCCGCGATCATCCGCGTCAGGGGAAGCTCGATGGAGCCGGGGTTTCGCGACGGCGACCATATCGTCGTCGACACGGCCGACCGCGCACCACGGTCACGCGGGGCTCCCTATGTCGTCAGGATCGGCGATCTCGTGATGGTCAAACGTGTCGCGACATCGCGGGGCACGCTGACGGTGACGAGCGACAATCCGGCGGCGGATGCGGTGCCCGCCGGTGACGTCGTCGTGATCGGCCGTGTCGTCTGGCAGATGCGCGAGCCCGACTAGCGGCGGTCCCGCATCCAGATCACGACCGCCGCGGCGACACCGATCGCAGTCCCGATCAGCAGCCCGGGTGTCGCCTGCCCGATCGCGAATCCGATCGCGGCACCTGCGAGAATACCGAGCGCAATGAGGGCGCCGCCGGCGGCACTGGGACGTTTTTCAGACATAGGCTGTGCCTGCCACGACATCGTGCGCGATACCAGCTTGCTATCGACGTGACGGGGGACTCGGCCGGGGGGCTGGCGGCACGCAACCCGGCGCAGCTGTCCTAATCGATTGATCGCCCGCCAAGTTTCCGAAGCTCCATGATGAAACGTGGCGAAAATGCGTCACGAATGACTGTCGCGCGGACGGAAGCCCGGCTAGGACGCGGTCATGGTGTTCCGCTTCGGGTGGGTCCGGCTCGGCACGGCCACCGCCATCCTTGTCGTACCCGGTTTCACCGCGACGTCCGTTGCGGTCGCGCAGACAGCGGCGTCGGCGCGCGACGCGGTACCGGCCACGGGCACGCCCGCCGGCACCGCACGGGTGCAGGATCCGGCCGGACAGGTTGCGCTCGATCCGAATGCGCCGCTCGACGCGATGCCCGATATCGGCGTGGCGTGGCCCGACCTCGCGGCGTCGCCTGCGGATCCGGTGACGATCGCGACGACCACCGATGCGGTGGCCGAGGCGCGCTATGTGTGGCGACTCGACGGTATCGACGGCATCGACAACACGCTGTTGAAACTGCGCTTCAGGCAATTGTCGACGCTCAACGCCAATGACGGCGAGGTCGCGAATGCCGCGCAGCTCGACCGGCGTGCGCGTGAGGACGCCGATCTGCTCAACAGCCTGCTTCGCGCGGAGGGCTATTACGATGCGCGCGTGTCGACGCGGGTCGAACCCGGCGCCAAGCCGCTGGTGATCGTCTCCGCGGAACCCGGTACGCGCTATGTCTTCAAGGGCGTCACGATCGACGGGCTCGCGGCGGCCGGGGACAAGGCACCGGCACTCGCCAAGGCGTTCGGGGTCAAGGCCGATGACCCGGTCAATTCGGACGCGATCGTGGCCGGCGAGGCGCAACTGACGACGCAGATCGGGCGCGAGGGCTTTCCGTTCGCCAAGGTCGGGGACTCGGCGATCGTGGTCGACCATGCCACCAGGACCGCAACGCTCGACCTGTCGGTGGTTCCCGGCGGTGCCAAGCGGTTCGGCCGGATCGTCGCGTTGCCCGGGAACCGCGTGTTCGACGCCGGTCATGTCCAGGAGATCGCGCGATTCTCGCCCGGCCAGCCCTATGATGCGAACGACCTCGACGACCTGCGTCGCGCGCTCGTGCAGACGAGCCTGGTATCCTCGGTCGAGGTCAGGCCGATCGCCGGCGCGACCGCGGACAGCGTCGATATCGGCGTCAAGCTGGACCCCGCGCCCCCGCATACCATCGCGGGTGAACTGGGCTACGGAACGGGGGAGGGCGCGCGTGCGGAGGTCAGCTGGACGCACCGCAACCTGTTCCCGCCCGAGGGTGCGCTGACGCTGCGCAGCGTGATCGGCACGCAGGAGCAACTCGGGTCGATCGTCTATCGCCGCAACAATTTTCATGCGCGCGACCGCGTGCTGACCGCGCAGGTTTCGGCGGTGCACATCAATCGCGACGCCTTCGACGCGCGCACCTTCACGCTCGCCGGCAGCGTCGAGCGGCAGACGAACATCTTCTTTCAGAAAACCTGGACCTGGTCGCTCGGTGCCGAACTGGTCGCCTCTGACGAGCGCGACGTGATCGTCACGACCGGCGACCCGAGGCGGCGGACCTTCTTCATTGGCGCGCTCCCGACCAGCTTGAACTATGACGGGTCCAACGACCTGCTCAATCCGACGCGCGGGTTCCGGCTTGGTGGCCGGCTCAGTCCGGAGGCATCGTTCCAGGGCTCGGTGTTCGGCTATGCCCGGACGCAGGTCGATGCCAGCGTGTACCATACGGTGCGGGACGGGATCGTCATCGCCGGGCGCACGCGCCTCGGGACGATCGTGGGGGCACCGCGCGATGAGGTGGCGCCGTCGCGGCGCTTCTACGCGGGCGGCGGCGCATCGGTCCGCGGCTATGGCTATCAGTCGATCGGCCCACGCGACCCCAACAACGACCCGATCGGAGGCCGCAGCCTGACCGAATTCTCGATCGAGGCACGCGTCAAGGCGTTCGGCAATTTCGGCGTCGTGCCGTTCCTCGACGCCGGCAACATTTACACCTCGCCGCTGCCCAAATTCACCGGCCTGCAATATGGCACCGGGATCGGCGTGCGCTATTATTCGAACTTCGGACCGATCAGGCTCGATGTCGGGACGCCGATCAATCCGCAGCCTGGTGACAGCCGGATAGCCGTCTACGTGTCGCTCGGGCAGGCATTCTGATGGACGCGCAGGACCAGGCGGAAACGCCCGCCGTGGCGGAGCCGCGCACGCGCGGCATCCGCTGGTGGCGGTGGCTGGTCGGGGCGATCATCGCGCTGCTCGCGATCGTCGCGACCGCTTTGCTCGTCGTCGATACGGATATCGGGCATCGCTATGTCGCGAACCGGATCGGCGACATCCGGACCGCGAACGGCCTGCGGTTCACCGTCGGCCGGATCGACGGCTCGCTCTATTCGAACACGCGGCTGGTCGACCTCCGCGTCTACGATCTCGACGGGCTGGTGTTCGAGGCGCCGCGTGTCGCGCTCGACTGGTCCCCGTTCCGCTGGTTCTCCAACACGCTTGATATCGATCGTCTGGCGATCGATCGGGCGGCGCTGCTGCACACGCCGCGAACGCGCCCGTCGCGCACGCACACACCGATCCTGCCCGATTTCGATATCCGCATCGCCCGGCTTTCGGTGGGGCAGCTGACCCTCGCGCATGGCGTGCTCGGCACCCGGCGCGTCGCGCGGCTCGATGGGCGCGCCGACATCCGGTCCGGGCGCGCGCTGGTCGACCTCGCGGCACGCGTTGCCGGGAGCGATCGGGTGAAGTTGCGGATCGACGCGGAACCCGCGCGCGATCGCTTCGACATCGACGTATCGGCGCAGGGGGCCGCCAATGGTGTCCTCGCGCGCATGGTAGGCGTCCGGCGCAGCGTCGTCCTCGACGTCACCGGCGACGGCAGCTGGGCACGCTGGACCGGACGCGCCAGGGGTCGGGCGGGTGGTACCGATGTCATCGACCTCGCGCTCGAGCAGACTCGCGGTCGCTATGGCTTGTCGGGTACGCTTGCGCCGTCCGCGATACTGACCGGGCGGCTCCAGCGCCTGACCGCGCCGCGAATTCGCGTGAATGGTGCGGCCACCTTCGAACGGCGGCGGATCGATGGACAGCTTTCGGTGCGGTCGCGCGCGCTGGCGATCGACACGACGGGCATTGTCGATCTCGGCGCGAATGCGTTCCGCGACGTGCGGATCAAGGCGCGGCTGCTACAGCCATCGGCGCTGATCGGAACGATGAGTGGCCGTGCGATCGAAGTCCGGACGATCCTCGACGGTCCGTTCGCGACCGCCAGCTTCGATTATCGGATCGACGCCGAGCGTATCGCCTTCGACAAGACCGGGTTCGAGCGCGCGCGCGCGGCGGGCAAGGGGCGGTTGTCCGCCGCGCCCGTGATCGTCCCGATCCGCTTTACCGCGGCGCGCGTGACGGGGGTCGGCGATGTCGCCGGCGGCATCCTGCGCAACCTGTCGGTCGATGGACGCTTCCGGATCACCCCCGCGCTGCTCACCGGCGATGACCTCGTGCTGCGATCGGACAAGCTCAACGGACGGATCAACCTGCAACTCGACCTGCGTACCGGACGGTTCGAGGTCGGGGTGAACGGAACGCTCGGGCGCTATCTGATCCCGGGGCTCGGCATCGTCGACGTCAAGTCCGACCTGCGCGTGGTGCCCGGCCCCAATGGCAGGGGCACGCGCGTCGTCGGACAGGGTTCGGCGCAGATGATACGCCTCGACAACGCCTTTTTCCGGAGCCTGGCGGGGGGTCTCCCGCGGCTTACCGCGAAGCTCGAGCGGACAGCCGACGGCATCCTCCACTTCACCGATCTCGTTCTCGTTGCCCCGCAGATCCAGCTTCGCGGCAACGGATACCGACGTCGTGACGGCAGCTTTCATTTCGAAGGCGGCGGGCGGCAGCAGACCTATGGTGCGGTGACGCTGACGCTCGACGGCAGGATCGAACGGCCGACGCTCGATCTCGTCTTCGCGCAGCCCAATGCGACGCTCGGCCTGTCGAACGTCCGCGCGCATCTCGATCCGACGGCCCAGGGCTATGCGTTCAATGCGGCAGGCGGGTCGCGACTCGGACCGTTCACCGCGAATGGCGCGATCCTGCTGCCACGCGGCGCCGGAGCGACGATCGCGATCGGCGCGCTCGACGTCAGCGGGACCCGCGCTACCGGCAACCTTGCGATCGTCGCTGGCGGCTTCAACGGCCGGCTCGCGGTCGGCGGCGGCGGCCTGTCCGGCGAATTGCTGTTCCGTCCGGTCGGCGACGATCAACGGATCGAGGCGCATCTCGATGCCCGTACCGGCGCGCTCGCGGGCTGGACGCTCAGTCGCGGTCACCTCGACCTCGTCACGGTGCTCGATCCCGCGGGAACGTCGATCGAGGCGAAGGTGACCGCGCAGGGGCTGCGGCGGGGCAAACTGAGCATCGCGCGGCTCGGCGGCACCGCGTCGCTGCGCGGGGGCGTCGGACAGATCAGGGCGTCGATCGCGGGGTCGCGTGGTCGCGGTTTCGACATCCAGAGCGTCACGCAGGTCACGGCGGACAGCTACAGCATCGCCGCACAGGGAACGCTCGATCGCCGCCCGCTCAAACTCCTGTCGCCGGCGATCGTGACACGCGACGGCGACGGGTGGCGGCTCGCACCGACCCGGCTGAGCTTTTCGGGCGGGGAGGCGATGGTCGGGGGACGGTTTACCGCCGCGACGACCGCAATCGATGCGAGCCTGACGCGAATGCCGCTGGCGATCATGGATATCGGCTATCCGGGGCTGGGCCTTGGCGGGCTCGCCTCGGGCAGTTTCAGCATCGTCACCGCAAATGGTGCGGCACCGACCGGCAAGGCCGACCTGACGATCCGCGGGTTGAGCCGCGCCGGGCTGGTGCTGTCGTCGCAGCCGATCGACGTCGGCATCGCCGCGCTGCTCTCGCCCGACAAGCTGGGGTTGCGCGCCGTCGTCGCATCCGCCGGCAAGACGATCGGGCGTGCGCAGGCGCAGTTGTCGCCGCTCGGTCCGGGTGATCTGGCGACGCGGATCAGCGCGGCGCGGCTGTTCGGGCAGGTGCGCTACAGCGGCCCCGCCGATACGCTCTGGCGGCTGACGGGGGTCGAGCTGTTCGATCTGTCGGGGCCGGTCGCGATCGGCGCGGACGTCGCCGGCACGATCGACAATCCCGTCATTCGCGGCGTCGTTCGCGCGACCAATGCGAGGATCGAGAGCGGTACGACGGGGACGATCCTGTCGAACGTGCAAGCGACGGGACGGTTCGGCGGCTCGCGTCTGGTGATCGATCGCTTCGCGGCCGATGCGGGCAAGGGCGGGCGCGTGACGGGCACGGGCGGGTTCGACTTCGCCGCCAGAAACGGCCTGGGCATCGATCTGCGGTTGCTGGCCGACAATGCGGTGATGATCAACCGCGACGATATCGGCGCGACCGTCAGCGGACCGCTGACCTTCACGTCCGATGGCCGCGGCGGGGTGATCGCCGGAGACGTGGTCATGAATAAGAGCCGCTACCGGCTCGGGCAGGCGACCGCGGCGAGTGCGGTGCCACAGCTCAACATCCGCGAGATCAACCTCCCCGATGGCGGCGAGGAGGTCGCAGCCCCGACCCAGCCCTGGACGCTGGCGATCAAGGCGCGCGCGCCCAACCAGGTGATGGTCAGTGGCCTCGGTCTGACGAGCGAATGGTCCGCCAACCTGCAGATTGCGGGCCAGCCGCAGAACCCGGCGATCACCGGGCGGGCGACGCTGATCCGGGGGGACTATGAATTCGCCGGCCGCGAATTCGAGCTCGCGCGCGGGGTGATCCGCTTCGACGGCGGCGTGCCCGCCAATCCCGCGCTCGATATCGAGGCCAATGCGGATTCCACCGGACTGAACGCGTCCATCCGGGTGACGGGCTATGCGCTCAAACCCGAGATCGGGTTTACCAGCACCCCTGCGCTGCCGCAGGACGAACTGCTGTCACGGCTGCTGTTCGGCACGTCGATCACCAACCTGTCGGCGCCCGAGGCCTTGCAGCTCGCTGCCGCGGTGGCGGCGTTGCAGGACGGTGGCAATGGCATCAATCCGATCAACGCGGTCCGCCGCGCCGCCGGGCTCGACCGTCTGCGCATCCTGCCGGCCGATCCGCAGACCGGGCAGGGAACGTCGATCGCCGCGGGCAAATACGTCACGCGACGGCTCTATGCAGAGATCGTGACCGATGGGCAGGGGTACAGCGCGACCCAGGTGGAATTCCAGGTCACGCGCTGGCTCTCGCTTCTGTCGAGCATCTCGACGCTCGGCCGGCAGAGCGCGAACGTGCGTGTGTCGCGCGACTATTGACCGCTGCGCCCGCTGCCCGTGAAGCGCCTGCTCCCGGCGACGGGCAGGCGCTTCACGGCACGGACGTCAGCCCGGCAGGCCGACGACGGTCTTGACCTCCATGAAGTCGGTCAGCCCGTAGCGGCCGTTCTCGCGACCATTGCCCGATTGTTTGTAGCCGCCGAACGGCGCGCCGATGTCGGGGCTCCACGAATTGATCGTGACCAGCCCGGCGCGCAGCTTCGGCGCGACCTTCGCGGCGGCGGCGGGATCACCCGAGATCGTCGCGGACAGGCCGTATTCGGTCGCGTTGGCGATGCGGATGCCCTCGTCCTGGTCGCTATAGGCGGTGATCGTCGCGACCGGGCCAAACGTCTCCTCCTGCGCGATCCGCATGTCGGGACGGACATCGGTGAACAAGGTCGGCTGGATGTAATAGCCTGCGTTGCGCCCGTCGGGACGCCCTACGCCGCCGGTCACCAGCGTCGCACCCTCGTCGATCGCGGACTGGATCAGCCCCTGGATCTTGTCGAACTGCGCCTTGTTGACGACCGGGCCGATATGCTGGCCCATCTCGGCGGGGTCGCCGACCCTGGTCTGCTCCATCATCGCCTTCACGATCGCGGTGGCCTCGGCGACCTGGCTGGCATGGACCAGCAGCCGCGTCGGCGCGATGCAGCTCTGCCCCGAATTGGCGAGCACACCCGCCACCGTCGGCGGCAGCACGCTGGCAAGATCGGCGCCCTCGAGCACGAGGTTCGCTGCCTTGCCGCCCAGCTCCTGATGGACGCGCTTGACCGTCGGTGCGGCTGCCTGAGCCACCGCGATGCCCGCGCGCGTCGAGCCGGTGAAGCTGACCATGTCGACGTCGCGGTGGCTCGACAGCGCCGCGCCGACGCCGGGGCCATCGCCGTTGACGAGGTTGAACACCCCCGCGGGGACGCCGGCCGCATCCATGATCTCGGCGAGGATGATCGCGCAGGACGGCGCCTCCTCGGACGGCTTCAGGATCATCGTGTCGCCCGCCGCCAGCGCGGGCGCGACCTTCGCGCAGATCTGGTTGAGCGGCCAGTTCCACGGCGTGATCATCGCGACGACGCCGAGCGGCTCGTGCACGACGGTCGCCTTGCCGATGACTTCGGAGAATTCGAACGCGGCCAGCGCCTTGGCGGTCGCGGAGAAATGCGCGAGGCCGGTGGGCGCCTGCGCCATCGACGCGAGCGCCATCGGTGCACCCATTTCCTGCGACATCGCCTTGGCCAGATCGGGCATCCGCGCCTTGTACTCGGTCATGATCCGGCCGAGCATTTCGAGCCGCTCCTGCACGCTCGTCTGGCTCCAGCTCTCGAACGCGGCGCGCGCGGCAGCGACCGCCTTGTCGACATCGGCCGCGGTGCCGAGCGTGATCTCGGTACAGGGCTGTTCGGTCGAGGGGTCGATGACCTGATGGGTGCGACCGCCGTCGCTGTCGACCCACGCGCCGTCGATATACTGCTTCAGATAGCTCTTCATCATGCCTCTCCGCATCGTGTTTGGTGAAGGAATGGGCGTCGGGCCGGGCGGTTGCAACCCGAAACGCGGCGCCTAGTTAGGGGGCAGGATCAACAGGAGACGGGCATGGCACGCGTAGCGACAATCAGGACGACCGGCGGCCCCGAGGTGATCCAGTGGGACGACGTCGACCTGCCCCCGCCGGGCAAGGGCGAGGTGTGGATGCGCAACACCGCGGTCGGGCTGAACTATATCGACACCTATCACCGCAGCGGCGTCTATCCGGTGTCGCTGCCCTCGGGGCTCGGCAGCGAGGCGGTCGGCGTGGTGATGAAGGTGGGCGAGGGGGTCACGGGCTTTGCCGCGGGCGACCGCGTCGGCACCTTCGGCCCGACGCGCGGGGCCTATGCCAGCGAGCGCAACGTGCCCGCGGCCGAGCTCTTCCATTTGCCCGACACACTGGACGACCGCACCGCGGCGGCGATCCTGCTCAAGGGCTGCACCGCGGAGTTCCTGATCGAACGCTGCGCACGCGTCGAGGCGGGGCAGACGGTGCTCGTGCATGCTGCCGCGGGCGGCGTCGGGCATATCCTGGTTGGCTGGCTGAAGGCGATCGGCGCCACCGTGATTGCGAGCGTCGGCAGCGAGGCGAAGGCCGAGCGGACGCGCAAGGCGGGGGCCGATCACGTCATCCTCCACCGGTCCGAGGACATTGCAGCGCGGGTGCGCGAGATCACCGGTGGGAAGGGCGTCCCCGTGGTGCTCGACGGCGTCGGTGGCGCGACGTGGACCGCATCGCTCGACAGCGCGGCGAAGCGCGGACTGATCGTCAGCTATGGCAATGCGGGGGGCGTGGTGGATGGCGTCAATCTGGGCGTGCTCGCGGCCAAGGGGTCGCTGTTCGTGACGCGCCCGACGCTGTTCGATTATGCCGAGCACCGCCAGGCGATGGTCGACCGGGTCTTCGCGATGCTCGCGCAGGGCGCGTTCAAGCCGGAGATCGGCCAGACCTTCGCGCTGGAGGAGGTTGCCGAGGCGCACCGGGCGCTCGAGGCGGGCGAGACATTCGGGAGCAGCGTGCTGGTCGCCTGAGCGCGCTGCACTCCTGTTCTCCCGCGAAGGCGGGAGCCCAGACTGGGTCCCCGCCTTCGCGGGGACATACAGGGTCTGGATGTACCGTGCAGTTTGAGCCTCCCCGGTCGGGGGAGATTGAAGAGCACCTTTACAGAAAAAGGGCGCCCGGATTGCTCCGGGCGCCCTTTTCTCTGTCAGCGCCGTGGCGAAGCCACGTCGTCGGTCGTCGCTCTACGCGACGCCGGCCGACAGCGGCTAAGCTGCCGGCACGGCAGATTAGCCGCTGTAGTACATGTCATACTCGACCGGGCTTGGCGTCATTTCCCAACGCGCGACCTCGGCATACTTGATCTCGACATAGCTCTCGATCTGGTCCTTCGAGAAGACGTCGCCCTTGAGCAGGAAGTCGTGATCCGCGAGCAGGCATTCGAGCGCCTCGCGGAGCGACCCCGCGACGGTCGGGACCTGCGCGAGCTCTGCGGGCGGCAGGTCGTACAGGTTCTTGTCCATCGCCTCGCCCGGATGGATCTTGTTCAGGATGCCGTCCATGCCCGCCATCATCAGCGCCGCATAAGCGAGGTACGGGTTGGCCAGCGCATCGGGGAAACGCACTTCGACGCGCTTCGCCTTGGGGCCCGTGCCGTACGGAATGCGGCACGATGCCGAGCGGTTGCGTGCCGAATAGGCGAGCAGCACGGGCGCTTCGTAACCGGGGACGAGACGCTTGTAGCTGTTGGTCGACGGGTTGGTGAACGCGTTGACCGCCTTGGCGTGCTTGATGATTCCGCCGATGAAATACAGGCACATGTCGCTGAGGCCCGCATAGCCGTTGCCGGCGAACAGCGGCGTCTTGCCGTCCCAGATCGAGAAGTGCGTGTGCATCCCCGAGCCGTTGTCCTCCTTGATCGGCTTGGGCATGAACGTCGCCGTCTTGCCATACGCATGCGCGACCTGGTGGACGACGTACTTGTAGATCTGCATGCGATCCGCGGTCTGCGTCAGCGTGCCGAAGGTCAGGCCCAGCTCATGCTGCGCGGCCGCGACTTCGTGGTGATGCTTGTCGCACGGCAGGCCCATCTCGATCATCGTCGAGACCATCTCGCCGCGGATGTCGACCGCGCTGTCGACCGGCGCGACCGGGAAATAGCCGCCCTTGGCGCGCGGGCGGTGGCCGAGGTTGCCGCCCTCATATTCGCGGCCCGAATTGCCCGGCAGCTCGATGTCGTCGATCTTGTAATAGCTGGTCGAATAGCTGTTCTCGAAGCGGACGTCGTCGAACATGAAGAATTCGGCTTCGGGGCCGACATAGACGGTGTCGCCGACGCCGGTCGTCAGCAGATACGCCTCGGCGCGCTTGGCGGTCGAGCGCGGATCGCGGGCGTAGAGCTCGCCGGTCGACGGATCGCTGATGTCGCAGATCAGGATCATCATCGGCGTCGCCGAGAACGGATCGACATAGACCGCGTCGAGATCGGGCTTGAGCGTCATGTCGCTCTCGTTGATCGCCTTCCAGCCCTCGATCGACGAGCCGTCGAACATCAGGCCGTCGGTCAGCTCGTCTTCGCTGATCAGGCTGGCGACCATCGTCAGATGCTGCCACTTTCCCTTGGGATCGGTGAAGCGCAGATCGACCCACTCGATCTCCTGGTCCTTAATCATCTTCAGGACGTCGTTGGCCGAATTTGCCATGATGCTAAGCCCTCTTTGCTCGATAGGTCGGCACGTATGCCGGAAATGATAGTGCGGCGCAGCGCGCTATTTCCACAGATTGTTGCGCCGCGTCAAATGAAGTCGGTGTCAGGGAGGCGGTTAGATCGCGTCGTCGTCGCGCTCGCCGGTACGGATGCGCAGTGCGCTCTCGACCGGGATCACGAAGATCTTGCCGTCGCCGATCCGGCCGGTCTGCGCGGCCGCGGCAATCGCCTCGACGACGCGTTGGGCCAGACCGTCCTCGACGACGACCTCGAGTTTTACCTTGGGCAGGAAGTCGACGACATATTCGGCGCCGCGATACAGCTCGGTATGGCCCTTCTGCCGGCCGAAGCCCTTGGCCTCGGTTACGGTAATGCCGCTCACGCCGATCTCGTGCAGCGCTTCCTTCACCTCATCAAGCTTGAACGGCTTGATGATGGCTTCGATCTTTTTCACAGGTACGCCCCCGATTGTCGTTGAAACCAACGCCCTACAGGGCGCCTTGCACCAAGCGTGCCAGTCGTCGCCGCCTCGGGCAACGACCGATTCATCTGAAAACCCTGCCCGAAAATACAGCATCCGGAACGGATGTGCACGATGCGGGGGCAGCGATCACAGGATTTCGTGCAGCCGCGCGATGGGCCGTCCGAGCCGGACGCCCTTTTCGGTCTCGACCAGCGGACGCTCGATCAGCAGCGGATCGATCATCATCGCGTCGAGGATCGCCTCTGCATCGCCGTGCTTGACCGCCTTGGCGCCGTCTTCCGCCATGCGCAGGCCCTGACGCGGCGTCATCCCCGCGCGGTCGTAAAGCCGGACGAGCTCTGCGCGCGACGGGGGAGTCTTGAGATATTCGACGATCGTGACGTCCGCGCCGGCATCCTGCAGCAGCGCGAGCGCCTCGCGAGACTTTGAGCAGCGCGGGTTGTGGTAGATCGTCGCCTTCACGAATGCTCCGTCGTCATTGTTGACCCTCGTCATCCCAGCGCAAGCTGGGATCTCCCCGTTGGGATCTTACCGCAAACCAAGCGGGAGATCCCAGCGTGCGCTGGGATGACGGCTGGGGTGGAAGCAGGAGCGCCTACGTCCCCTGCTTGGCGAGCCACTCTTCCAGCCACTTGATCGTGTACGCGCCTTCCTGGAACTCGGGATCGTCGAGCAGTGCACGGTGCAGGGGAATCGTCGTCGTGACCCCCTCGATCACCATCTCCTCGAGCGCACGCCGCAACCGCCGCAGCGCGCCCTGACGCGTCGCGCCGTAGACGATCAGCTTGGCGACCATCGAGTCGTAATAGGGCGGCACGCGGTAGCCGGCATAGAGCCCGCTATCGACGCGGACATGCATCCCGCCGGGCGCATGATAGAGCTTCACCAGCCCCGGCGACGGCGCGAACGTGCGCGGATCCTCGGCGTTGATGCGGCATTCGATCGCATGCCCGCGGAACTGCACGTCTTCCTGGCGCAGCGTCAGCGGATGCCCCTCGGCGATGCGGATCTGTTCACGCACGAGATCGAGGCCGGTGATCATCTCGGTCACCGGATGCTCGACCTGGAGCCGGGTGTTCATCTCGATGAAGTAGAACTCGCCCGCTTCCCACAGGAACTCGATCGTCCCCGCGCCGCGATAGCCCATGTCGGCCATCGCCTTGGCGACGATCCCGCCCATCCGCTCGCGCTCTTCGGCGGTGATGATCGGCGAAGGCGCTTCCTCGAGCACCTTCTGGTGGCGGCGCTGGAGCGAGCAGTCGCGCTCGCCGAGATGGATCGCGTTGCCCTCGCCGTCGCCGAAGATCTGGAATTCGATATGCCGCGGATTGCCGAGGTATTTTTCCATGTAGACGGTGGCGTCGCCGAACGCGGCCTTCGCCTCGCTGCCGGCCTGCTGCATCTGCGTCTCGAGGTCTTCGGCGTCGCTCACGACCTTCATCCCGCGACCGCCGCCGCCGGAGGCGGCCTTGATGATCACCGGATAGCCGATCTCGTCGGCGATCCGCTTGGCCTCGGCGATGTCGCTGATCGCGCCGTCCGAGCCGGGGACGAGCGGCAGGCCGAGGGCACCCGCGGTGCGCTTGGCCTGGACCTTGTCGCCCATCGTGCGGATGTGCTCGGGCTTCGGCCCGACGAACAGGATGTTATGCAGTTCGACGATCTCGGCGAACTGCGCGTTCTCGCTGAGAAAGCCGTAGCCCGGATGGATCGCATCCGCGCCGCTGATCTCGGCAGCCGAGATGATGTTGGGGATGTTCAGATAGCTGTCGGTGGCCGACGGCGGTCCGATGCAGATCGCCTCGTCCGCGAGCCGCACGTGCATCGCGTCGGCGTCGGCGGTCGAGTGGACCGCCACCGTCTTGATGCCCATCTCATGGCAGGCACGGTGGATCCGCAGCGCGATCTCGCCGCGGTTCGCAATGAGCAGCTTCTTAATTTGCTTCATTATTCGACCACGACCAGCGGCTGGTCGAATTCGACCGGCTGGCCGTTCTCGACGAGGATCGCGGTGACGGTGCCGGCCGAGGGCGCGACGATCGTGTTCATCACCTTCATCGCCTCGATGATCAGCAGCGTGTCGCCCGCATTGACCTTCTGGCCGACGGTCGAGAACGGCTTCGCCTCCGGGTTGGCGGCGAGATAGACGGTGCCGACCATCGGCGACTTGACCGCGCTCGCGCTGATTGCCGGGGCGGAGGCGCCGACTTCGGCCTGCGGGATCGCCAGCGGTGCGGAGACGGCGGGCGCGGCGGGGGCGGGCGCGTAATGCGCAACGGGCGCAGCCTGTGCGGCCTTGCGCGCGACGCGGATCCGGCGCGAGCCGTCCTCGACTTCGATCTCGGTCAGCTGCGTGGTGTCGAGCAGTTCGGCGAGCTGGCGCACCAGGGTCACGTCGACCTGCATTGCGCCTGTTGTTTCTGGTGTATCGGTCATGGCGGGGCCTCCTGTCAGAACCGTGCGACGGCTTCAAGCGCGAGCAGATACGAAAGCGCGCCGAAACCCGCGATCGTGCCCTTCGCCGCCTGTCCGACCAGGCTTACATGCCTGAACGATTCACGTGCGTGGGGATTGGAAAGATGCACTTCGATCACCGGCGTCTTCACGCCCTTGATCGCGTCATGGACCGCGACCGAGGTGTGCGTGAAGGCGCCGGCGTTGAGAATGACGGCCTTGGCGCCGCGCGCCTGCGCCTCCTGGATCCAGTCGACGAGGTGCCCTTCGTGATTCGACTGGCGCATGTCGATCGTCAGGTCGAGCTCGCGCGCGCGATCCTCGAGCTGGCCGGCGATGTCGTCGAGCGTCTCGTCGCCGTAGATCTCCGGCTCGCGCGTGCCCAGCAGGTTGAGGTTGGGGCCGTTCAGGACGAAGACTGTCGCGGGCAAGGGCTGCTCCTGGTTGCAGGGGCATCGAACCACCCCCTATATGCACCTCCCTTACCCGTTCGTGTCGAGCGAAGTCGAGACATGAGACCGGCAGCGGACGGGTGGTTTCCCGACTTCGGTCGAAACGAACGGAAAACTCTGCATGCCCCACTCCGACGGCACCGTCTCGATCACCGTGAACGGCGAGCACAAGCGGGTCTCCGCCGGCCTCAGCCTTGCCGGGCTGGCGACCGAACTGGGACTCATTCCCGAGAAGATCGCGGTCGAACGCAACATGGAAGTCGTGCCGCGCTCGACGCTGGCCGAGGTGATGGTCGAGGATGGCGACGATCTGGAGATCGTGCATTTCGTCGGCGGCGGCGATCACGTCGCAGCGATCGACGCGGATCGCTGGACGGTCGCCGGGCAGACATTCCGTTCGCGGCTGATCGTCGGGACCGGGAAGTACAAGGATTTCGCGCAGAACGCGGCCGCCGTCGAGGCGTCGGGCGCGGAGATCGTCACCGTCGCCGTCCGCCGCGTCAACGTGTCGGATCGCAACGCGCCGATGCTGACCGACTTCATCGACCCGAAGAAGATCACCTACCTGCCCAACACCGCGGGCTGCTTCGATGCCGAATCGGCGATCCGCACGCTGCGGCTGGCGCGTGAGGCGGGGGGCTGGGAGCTGGTGAAGCTCGAGGTGCTCGGCGAGGCGAAGACGCTCTATCCCGACATGGTCGAGACGCTGCGCGCGACCGAAGTCCTCGCCAACGAGGGCTTCAAGCCGATGGTCTATTGCGTCGACGATCCGATCGCGACCAAGCGGCTCGAGAATGCGGGTGCGGTCGCGATCATGCCGCTGGGCGCGCCGATCGGCTCGGGGCTGGGGATCCAGAACCGCGTGACGATCCGGCTGATCGTCGAGGGGGCAGGGGTGCCCGTGCTGGTCGATGCGGGCGTCGGCACCGCGTCCGATGCGGCGGTGGCGATGGAACTCGGTTGCGACGGCGTGCTGATGAACACCGCGATCGCCGAGGCGAAGGATCCGCTGATGATGGCGGCGGCGATGAAGGCCGCGGTCGAGTCCGGGCGGCTCGCCTATCGTGCCGGCCGGATGGGGCAGCGGCGCTATGCCGATCCGTCGAGCCCGCTGGCCGGGCTAATCTGATGGCGACCTCATGACGCAGACGTCACGGAACCGCCGGTAAACATGACCGTTATACCTTCACAAGTTCAGAGCGGCACGACTGGCGTGTCGCGAAACAGATGGAGGCTCTGATGGGCGAATTCACCGACAAGGTCGCAGCAGCAGGCAACAAGGTCGCAGGCAACGTCAAGGAAGCCGTCGGCAAGGCGACCGACAACGACCGTCTGGTCGCTGAGGGCGAAGCACAGCAGGCCAAGGGTACTGCACAGAATGTCAAGGGCAGCGTCAAGGGCGCACTCGGCGACGACATCTAAGCTACACCTGGTACGTGAATACAGGCCGTTCCGGGAAACCGGGACGGCCTTTTCTTTGTGCCCTATTGGTCTTTTCGCATATGAGCGTCCCCATGATCCCCACGCGACGGTACCAGGCGTTTCTGTTCGACATGGATGGTACCATCCTGACGTCGATCGCCTCGGCGGAGCGATGCTGGACGCGGTGGGCCATCGCGCACGCGCTCGACGTCGCCACCTTTCTGCCGACGATCCATGGTGTCCGGTCGGTCGAGACGATCAGGCGACTGAACCTGCCGGGCGTCGATCCCGTCGCAGAGGCAGCGGCGATCACCGCGGCGGAGATGGAGGACGTGGCGGATATCTCGCCGATCGCGGGCGCCGCGGCGTTCCTCGCGCAGCTGCCATCCGAACGCTGGACGATCGTGACGTCGGCCCCACGTGCGCTTGCCGAGTGTCGCCTGCGCGCCGCTGGCCTGTCGGTCCCGACGGGGATGATCGCAGCAGAGGACGTCACGACCGGCAAACCGGCCCCGGACTGTTTCTTGCTTGGCGCGCAAAGGCTCGGCGTTGCGCCGGCGGACTGTCTGGTGTTCGAAGACGCGGCGGCGGGTTTCGCGGCGGCGACGGCGGCGGGCTCCGACGTGCTGGCTATCACCGCGACGCACGGTGCCGCATCCACCGTCGCCGCGGAATATCCCAGCGTCGTCGATTACCGCGAACTGGGGGTCGATATAGCGCCCGACGGTCTCAGGCTCGTGACGCACGCATAAGCCCGCGGCGTATCGTCGCGGCCGGGTTATGCGAACAGGTCGCCCTGCGGTCCGCGAGGTGGACGGAACAGGTCGCTGCGCAATCCGATCCTCTCGGTATTGAGCCCGTGCTTGCGGCAGGCGATCGCGAACCGGGTCTGTAGCAGATCCGCCCAAGGTCCCTGGCCCCTCATCCGCGAGCCGAAGCCCGGGTCATTGTCGCGCCCGCCGCGGATCGACTGGATCGTCGCCATCACCTTGCCCGCACGATCGGGAAAATGCTCGTCGAGCCATGCGCGAAACAGCGGCGCGACTTCCCACGGCAGCCGTACGGGAATGAAGAAGGCGAACGTCGCGCCCGCCTCGGCGGCACGCGCCAGCAGATGCTCGATTTCGTGATCGGTGATCGCGGGGATGACGGGCGATATCGACACGAACACCGGAATCCCGGCATCGGCGAGCGTTCGTACGGCCTTCAGCCGACGCTCGGGATGCGGTGCGCGCGGCTCGATCGTCGCGGCGATCCTGGGGTCGAGCGAGGTAATCGACACCGCCACCGTCGCGAGACGCTTGGCGGCCATCGGTGCGAGCAGATCGATGTCGCGAACCACGCGATCCGATTTGGTCGTGATCGTCACCGGGTGGTCGGTTTCCGCGAGCACCTCGAGAATGCTCCGCGTGATCCGCCAGTCCGCCTCGATCGGTTGATACGGATCGGTATTCGTCCCGAGCGCCATCGGCCGCGCTTTATAGCCCGGCTTGGCGAGCTCGGCCCGCAGCAGGTCGGCCGCGTCGGGTTTGGCAAACAACCGCGTTTCGAAATCGAGCCCGGGCGACAAATCGTGGAACGCATGGCTGGGTCGCGCGAAACAATAGATGCAGCCATGCTCGCAGCCGCGATAGGGATTGATCGAGCGGTCGAACGGTACGTCGGGGGAGGCGTTGCGCGATATGATCGTCCGCGCGCGCTCCACGGTCACCGTCGTGCGCAATCGCGGAACAACCCCGTCGATGTCCGTGCGCGCATCCAGCCAGTCGCCATCGGCCTCGGTCTGCGGCAGATTGAAGCGTGTGCTTTCGCCGTTGAGCGTCGCACCGCGGACGGGACGCGGTTTGGTCATCCCCGGATGATAGCAGACCGTCCGGAACAAATAAAGAACGAGACGGGCGGCATCGACGCCGCCCGTCTCGTCGCGTGGATCAGAAGCGGACGCCGAAGCCTGCGTTCACCTGATGACGGCTGAAGTCGAGGCTGGTCTTGGTCACGCCGTCGAACGTCTCATACCCGTTATAGTCGGTGTAGACATATTCGACCTTGCCATAGAAGCGCGGCGAGAAGCTGGTCTGCAATCCGGCGCCGGCGTGGAAGCCGCTGAGCGAGTCCTTCTCGGAGAAGTTATTCGCGGGAACGGCCGCATTCGTGTTGCGCAGCTCGAGACGCCCGCGCGAAAACCCACCCTTGATGTACAGGAAGGTCGTTTGCGACAACAGATAGCCGCCGCGTGCGCCGACGGTCAGGTTGCGATCGGTCGCGAGGCAGGTACGATCGCCGTTGTCGGGAAAGAAGAGGTCGCTCGCACAGGTTTTCGCGCTCGATCCCTCGATGCCGGCATAAACGCCCAATACGGTGTCGCTGCCGACCTGCGCGTCGTACCCGACCTCGCCGCCATAGGTTACGCCGCTCTTCGCCTCGCGGACGCTGTTCGAATCGGTGGCCGTCTCGGTGTTCAACTCGGCGATGACCCGCTCATATCCGATCCGCGGTTCGACGCGCAGGCCCGATACCAGGCTCGCCGGATTGCCGCGCGAATCGAGCGGAACGCCGTCATAGGACTGCGCGGCGACCGGTGCCGCGAGCGTTCCGGCGGTCAACAGGGCGAGCAGGTGAATGGTGCGCATGACAGTGATTTCCCGTCCGGTCCGTCCCCCATGGCCGGACCGTCTCGGGTCACCTATCCTGCGTTAATCCTGATACGACGTTAACGCCAATAATCAGGGCTTTGCATCAATCTGTGCCGCACCGGTCCTTTGCACGCTCGCACTCCGCCATGATTGCGCGTAGGCGAGGCCATGGCGGAAAACATGACGACGATGGAAAGGGCGTTCGAACTGGCGCGATCGGGCGAGTGCGAGTCGATCAACGCGCTGCGCCAGCGGCTTCGTCGCGAGGGCTATGAGGCGGTGCACCTCCACCTCCACGGTGCCTCGATCAACCGCCAGCTGACCGACCTGATCCGCGCGGCAAAACCGAGCGATCCGGCGTAACCACGATCTAGCGTTCGAGCAGGCGCGGCATCAGTTCGACGAAGTTGCAGGGCCGGTGGCGGCTGTCGAGCTGATCGCGCAGGATACCGTCCCATCCATCCTTCACCGCTCCCGTCGATCCGGGCAGGGCGAAGATGTAGGTTCCGTGCGCAACGCATGCGCAGGCGCGCGACTGCACGGTCGAGGTGCCGATCGTCTTGTAGCTCAACATGCGGAAGAGCTCGCCAAAGCCCGGGATCATCTTTTCCGCGACCCGTTCGACAGCCTCGGGCGTGACGTCGCGCCCGGTGACGCCCGTGCCGCCGGTCGTGATGACGCAGTCGACCTCGGGATCTTCGATCCAGGCGTGGAGCCGCGCGACGATCGTGTCGACATCGTCCTTCTCGATCCGGCGGTCGGCGAGGATGTGACCCGCCTCGGCAAGGCGCGCGACCAGCGTGTCGCCGGAGCGGTCTTCGGCCAGCCCGCGCGTATCTGATACGGTCAGCACGGCGATGCGGACCGGGAGGAAGGTCCGGCTTTCGTCGATCGGCATGGCGTTCAATCGGCCCGCGTGACGGTGGTCGACTGCATCCCGACGCGCGCGTTGACTGCGATGTTCGGCTGCATGGCGTTGCCCAAAGTGGCAGTGCTTGCGCTCGCGCGACGGTTCGGCGTGGCATTCATGCGTACCGCGACCGCGCCGGGCAGGCCGGGGAAACGTGGCCACATGCCCTGCGACAGCGCGGTCCGGCTGGTCGACGCCTTCTTGCCGCCCTGCGCCTCGTACATCCAGTAATTGCGCAGCACCGTCGTCACGTATCCGCGCGTCTCCCAATAGGGAATGCTCTCGATATAGAGCAGCGGATCGCCGTTATCATGGACGATCGCGTTCCAGTCGCCGACGGGTCGCGGCCCGGCGTTATACGCGGCGATCACCTTGGGCAGCAGGCCGCCGGTGACGCCTGCCATATCGCGCAGGCGCTCAAGATGCCGCTGGCCGATATCCATGTTGGTCGACGGCTTGGTCAGCGCCTTGAGGTCGATCGAGGTGCCGCGTTCGCGCGCGAAGTCGGTTGCGGCGGCGGGCATGATCTGCATGAGGCCATATGCGCCGGCCGGGCTGCGCACCGAGTTGCGAAAGCGCGATTCCTCGAGCGTGTGCGCATAGACCAGCGCCTTTTCGACGCGCCAGCCGCTGTCGGGCGTCCAGTTCGGGGTGGGGTAGCGTGCTTCGGCGGTCGAGGTGACCCCTTGCGGGCAGTTGTGGGCGAGCCACACCGTCGTCGCCGGCAGGCTCAGCGCCTCGGCGACGCGGACCAGATGCGCGAACTCGCGCGGATCGCCGATCTTCGCCTGCTGGCGAATGACGGTGTCCGCCAGGTCGGTCTCGCCGACCTCGACCAGTGCCGCGGCGACGCGGACATTGGGGCGCTTGCCGACGACGTTCCAGTCGCTGGCAACGACGCCGCCGACGCGGGTGCCCTTGTCCTTCATCGCGAGTTGCTGGCGCGCGAGCTGGCCGTAGAAGCTTTCGCTGAACTGCGCCGCGGTCTTCAGCCGGCCCTCGATCTTGTCGGGCCGTCCGCAGACCATGTCCGACCGTGCCGTCCAGTAGAGCGCGGCGGCCCGCAGATCGACGTCACCCGCGCGCGCTGCGACGCCCTCGAATCCCGCGCCGGCGCTCGCGCAGTCATTCTGGCGCCAAGCGGACAACGCGCCGACCCAGCGGGCCTGCACGGCCCATTCGCCGACGCCGTCCTGCGCCTTGGCAGCCATGACGCGCGCATTGGCATCGTCACCCTGCAGGAAATAGATCCACGAGATTTTCTGCTGCCACTCGGTCAGCGCCTCCGGCGTAAGCCCGACCGTGCTGTCGAGCAGCGACTGCGCCTCGCGGCCCATGTCCGCCTTGACGTAGGGCTGCATCTTGAGCGCGAGATCCGCTGCGATCAGGTCGCCCTTGAGGCTCTTCGCGCGGACGCGGCGCGGCGCACCGTCCTGCCAGATCAATCGCTGGGCGACGGGCAGGGGAGGAAGGCCGACCGCACCCCGCAGCGAGGCGAGACGTGCGACCTGCTCGGCCTCGGGCAATTCGGGCGCTTCGTTGAGCAGCGCGACCAGCGGCTCGAGCTCGACCCTGGGGGAGCCCTTGGCGGTGTACATCTCGGCGCGCGCGATCGCGTGCAGCGGACCGGGCTTCATCGTGTCGAGCTGGATCTGCGCGTCGGTCCACTTGCCGTCGCGGATCGCGGCGAAGACCTGGCGATAGGCCCCGCGCTGCTCGGCATCGAGCTGGTCGGGAATCTGTTCGAGCGTCGGCGCACCGACCAGCCGGGAGTCGGCACCGGCATCGACCGCGCCGGTATCGACGGGGGCGACCGCCGCGGGGGCGGCCGTCGCTGGCGCAGTCCAGGCCGGGATCGTCAGCGCGACACCGCCGAGCAGCGCGCCATGGCGCAGCACCCTTGCAAATGTCCGGGTCATGCCGCTTTTGCCGCCATCAGCATCTGTAAGTCCTTCCAGGCTTCTGCCTTTGCCGCCGGCTTTTCCATCAGGAAGCGCGGATGAAAGCTGGCAACGACCCCCGTCTCTCCGGTCTTATGGTTAAAGTCGTGCAAACGCCCGCGCGCTGCCTGCAATTCCATCCCGAGGATGGCACGGCTCGCCGCATTCCCCAGCAGAAGCAGCCGGGGGGGCGCGATCAGCTGGATATGATGCTTGGCGATCTCGGCAAGCCGATCCTCGACCTCGCGCTGGATCCGCCCGGCGGTCGGGCGCTTGGCGCAGACCGACGCGAGATGGACCTCCGAACGGGTCAGCCCGATGGCCGCGAGCATCCGGTCGAGCAGCCGGCCGGATGCCCCGCTCAACAGCGCGCCGCCCCCCGTCTCGTCGCAATCGTCGCGATCGGGGCAGTCGACAAGCACCATGACCGTAGCGTCAGCGGGGCCTGCCGCGGTCAGCGATATGCCGCCCCAGCTCGCCTCGGGAACGTCCGGACCATTTCGCCATGTCAGGAAATCGGCGAGCGCGTGCGGCATCGACGATGGCGCAACGACGGGAACGGCAGCCGCCGGTATCGCTGGCGTCGGGGCCTGCGGTGCGGCGAACCAGTCGCGCGGCGCATCGTCGACGAGCGTGTCGACACCCGCCTCCTGCCACCAATCGAGGGTGCTCAGCACGGCATTTTGCCAGTCGAAGTTTTGGTCCGCCCCCACCATTTACCCTATGCTGTGGAGTTGACGTGGCGGTCAACTCGCGCAATCGCCTAAACGAACAAGACATGGACAAGACGGTGCCGGCCCGAGCCCGAACGAGCGCGACGGCCAGGATGCCGGGCAATCAGGGGAAATCCCCCGGGAGACGATGATGACGACACGTGAATCGATGCCCTACGACGTGGTGATCGTCGGCGCTGGTCCGGCCGGCCTCTCGGCAGCGATCCGTCTGAAACAGCTGGCCGCCGAGAAGGACGCGGACATCTCGGTCTGCGTGCTCGAGAAGGGCTCGGAGGTCGGCGCGCACATCCTCTCGGGCGCGGTCATCGACCCGAAAAGCCTCGACGAACTGCTCCCCGACTGGCGCGAGGACGGCTGCCCGCTGGCGGAAGTGCCGGTGACCGAGAACCATCACTGGATCCTCACCAAGACGAAGAAGAGCGAGATGCCGCACTTCGTCACGCCGTCGTTCATGCACAACAAGGGCACCTATACCGGCAGCCTCGGTAACCTGTGCCGTTGGATGGCGGGCAAGGCGGAGGAGCTCGGCGTCGAGATCTTCCCGGGCTTCGCCGCCGCCGAGATCCTGTTCAACGACGACGGATCGGTGAAGGGCGTCGCGACCGGCGACATGGGCGTCGCGCGCGACGGCACGCACAAGGGCGACTATACCCCGGGGCTCGAACTCCACGCCAAATACACCTTCTTCTCCGAGGGCTGCCGCGGGCACCTGACCAAGCAGCTGATCGCCAAGTTCGATCTCGCCAAGGACAGCGACCCGCAGGTCTATGGTCTCGGCATCAAGGAATTGTGGGACATCGATCCTGCGCTCCATTCGCCCGGCCGCGTCATCCATACGCAGGGCTGGCCGCTCAGCGAGACCGACGGGTCGAACGGCGGCGGCTGGATCTATCACCAGGCCAATGGCCAGGTTTCGATCGGGTTCGTGACGTGGCTCAACTACACCAATCCGCACCTTTCGCCGTTCCACGAGATGCAGCGCTGGAAGACGCACCCCGAGATCGCCGCATTGCTGAAGGGCGCCAAGCGCGTCAGCTATGGCGCGCGCGCGATCAGCGACGGCGGGCTGCAGTCGATCCCCAAGCTCGTGATGCCGGGCGCCGCGCTGATCGGCGACAGCGCGGGCTTCCTCAACGTGCCGCGGATCAAGGGCACGCACACCGCGATGAAGTCCGGCATGATGGCGGCCGAGGCGGCGGTCGATGCGATCGTGTCGCAGCGTGGTCACGACGAGTTGGCGGCGTATCCGCAGGCGTTCGAGCAGAGCTGGGTCAAGAAGGAGCTGTCGGTCGTCCGCAACGTCGTGCCGCTCGTCAAGAAGTTCGGGGACTTCCTCGGGTCGGGGCTTGCGGGCGTGACGATGTGGCTCGAGCATTGGGGCTTGAAGGTGCCGTTCACGCTGCATCACCATCCCGACCACGAGAGCCTGTGGCGCAAGGACCTGGTCAAGCCGATCGTCTATCCCAAGGCGGACGGCGTGCTGACCTTCGATCGTCTGTCCTCGGTGTTCATCTCGAACACCAATCACGAGGAGGACCAGCCGGTCCATCTGACGCTGAAGGACCCGTCGGTGCCGATCGCGTACAACCTTCCGTTGTACGACGAGCCGGCGCAACGCTATTGCCCGGCTGGCGTTTACGAGGTGGTGGGCGAAGAGACCGGCGACCCCAAGTTCGTCATCAACGCGCAGAATTGCGTCCACTGCAAGACCTGCGACATCAAGGACCCCACCCAGAACATCAACTGGGTGGTCCCCGAAGGCGGTGGAGGCCCGAACTATCCCAATATGTAAACGCCTGTTGCTCGGTCTCGTCATCGGCATGGCGCCCAGCGCCGCCATGGCGGGGACGAGCGACTTGTCGGCCTATCTCCAGGCGCGCGCGGCCGATGCCGATGGCCGGGTCGATGTCGCGGTGGCGGCCTATGCACAGGCGCTCGCGGCGGATCCCGCTGATCCGGTCCTCGCGATCCGCGCGTATCGCGAGGGGATCGAGGCGGGCGACATGGCGCTGGTTGACCGCGCGGCGCGCGTTCTGAATGCGGCCGGTGTCGCGCCTGCCGACGCCGCGCTGTTCCCGCTCGCGGAGGCGGCGCGCAAAGGAAATGCGAGCGCCGCGAGCGCAGCGGTCGCTACGCTGGCCAAGGGACCGCTCGTCGTGCTGGCGCCCTCGCTCTACGGATGGATCGCGCACGCGGAGGGGCAGGATCCGACGCCCGCACTGGCGACCGCGGCAAGGGACCCGGTCGCCAACCGTTTTGCTGCCGAAACGCGGGCGCTGCTCGCCAACGCGCCCCGCAAGCAGGCGCTTGCGATCGGCGTCTCGCGGCTGCTGGGCCGGCTGGCGGGGGATCTCGTCGGCGGCGAACCCTCGCCGCTGTCCGTCGCACTGGCGCAGGCGGCCTTGCTCGCCGATCCCGGTTTCGATCGCAACCGCGTCGTGCTGGCGGCGGGGCTTGCGCGCAATGCGATCGTCGATCGTGCGCTCGCGGTGCTCGACGGCGTCGATCCGAAAGGGGCGTTCGCCGATGCCGCGATGAACCAGCGGATCGATATCCTGCTGAATGCGGACCGCGAACCCGAAGCGCTGGCACTGGCGTCGGCGCGCGCGGAGGCGAAGACGGCGGCGGTCGCGGACTGGCAACGCTATGCCGACCTGCTTGTAACGACGAACGATCCTGTCGCGGCGGCGCGGTGGTACGGCAAGGTGGTCGCGGCGAACGACGCGACGTGGAGCGCGTGGCTGCAATATGGTGGCGCGCTCGATCAGGCGGGGCGGTGGCCGGAGGCCCGCGTTGCGCTCGCCAGGGCGGTCGCGCAGGCGCCGACCGAACCGCTCGCGCTCAATTATCTAGGGTTTGCGCAGATCGAGCATGGGGACGACATCGCGGCGTCGACTGGCATGCTCGAGCGTGCCAGCCGGCTCGACCCCCAAAATGCGTCGATCACCGACTCGCTTGGATGGGCGTATCACTTGTCGGGCAGGACCCCGCGCGCGCTCCCGCTGCTCGAACGGGCCGCGCAGGCCGAACCGACCAGCATGGAGATCAGCGATCATCTCGGCGATGCCTATTGGACCGTCGGACGGCGATACGAGGCACGCTATGCCTGGCGCGCGGCCAGCCTGACCGCGGAGGCCAAGGACATGACGCGGATCGCCGACAAGATCGCGAATGGCCTGCCCGGAGCGGCACGGCGATGACCATGATCGTTGAACCCGCGCCCGCCAAGATCAACCTGGCGCTTCACGTCCGCGCGCGCCGGCCCGATGGCTATCACGAACTCGAGACGCTGTTCGCCTTCGCCGCGGACGGTGATCGCGTTACCGTCGAGATCGCGCAGACCAACAGCTTCACGATCGTCGGCCCGTTTGCCGCGGCGCTTCTCCCGTCTGGCGGGTCGGACGTCCACGAAACGCGCGCGCACGCCGCTGCCCGGGAAACGTCCGGGAACGCCCCTTGGCACGGGAACCTCGTCACTGCGGCCGCCGACGCGTTCGGCGCCATGTTCGCCATCGATGCGCGCCACGCGATCATCCTCGACAAGCATCTTCCGATCGCTTCGGGCATCGGTGGCGGCTCGGCGGATGCGGCGGCGGCGCTTCGCGCGCTCGCCCGGCTTCACGGTATCGCGGCAACCGACCCGCGGCTCCACGAGATCGCCGCCCGCCTCGGTGCGGACGTGCCGGCCTGCCTTGTCAGCCGTACGACTCTGGGCGTCGGCAAGGGCGAGGTCCTGGTCGAACTCGCCGGGCTGGCCGGTACCCCCTTGCTGCTGGTCAATCCCGGCGTCGCGGTGTCTACCGCGACGGTCTTCGGCACCTGGGACGGGAGCGACCGCGGACCGATCCCCGAAGGCGATCTGCTTTCGCGTGCGCGTGCAAGCCGCAACGACCTCGAACCACCCGCGGTCGCGCTCGCACCGGTGATCGCGGAGGTGCGGTCCTTTCTCGACGCGGCTGACGGCGTGGTGTTGGCGCGGATGTCGGGCTCGGGCGCGACCTGCTTTGCCGTGTTCGATGCGATCGCGGCGCGCGATGCCGCCGACGCTGGGGCAGCGGCCCGGGGGTGGTGGACGCTGGCGACGACGCTGGTGTGACCCGCGAACGCGATCGGACGAATGTCGACCGATCTCGGAGCGCCAAACGCGCTCGATGTATCATGTTCCGCTCTTGTTCTTGGAGAACAAATGGAATACATGGCGTTTGACGCGTTGAATGGCATGCGCGCTTGGTTTAGCGATGGGAGCTTCTTCGATGGCCGCTAATTTGAAAGTGATCAACACCGGCATGGCAACCGCAACCAACGACCGCCAGAAGGCGCTCGACGCCGCTCTCGCGCAGATCGACCGCGCGTTCGGCAAGGGCTCGGCGATGCGCCTGGGTTCGAAGGAAACGATGCAGGTCGAGGTCATCTCGACGGGGTCGCTCGGGCTCGACATCGCGCTTGGCGTCGGTGGCCTGCCGCGCGGGCGCGTGATCGAGATCTACGGCCCGGAAAGCTCGGGCAAGACGACGCTTGCACTGCATGTGATCGCCGAAGCGCAGAAGACGGGCGGGACGGCCGCATTCGTCGACGCCGAGCATGCGCTCGATCCGGTCTATGCCAAGAAGCTGGGCGTCAACATCGACGAACTGATCGTGTCGCAGCCCGATACCGGCGAGCAGGCGCTCGAGATCGTCGACACGCTGGTGCGCTCCAACGCGATCGACGTGCTCGTCGTCGACTCGGTCGCAGCGCTCGTGCCGCGCGCGGAAATCGAGGGCGAGATGGGCGATAGCCATGTCGGCCTCCAGGCGCGTCTGATGTCGCAGTCGCTCCGCAAGCTGACGGGGTCGATCAGCCGTTCGCGCTGCATGGTGATCTTCATCAACCAGCTGCGCATGAAGATCGGCGTGATGTACGGGAACCCCGAAACGACGACGGGCGGCAACGCGCTGAAATTTTATGCGTCGGTGCGGCTCGACATTCGTCGCACGGGCGCGATCAAGACCGGCGAGGAAGTCACGGGCAACCAGACGCGCGTGAAGGTCGTCAAGAACAAGGTCGCGCCGCCGTTCAAGCAGGTCGAATTCGACATCATGTACGGGCAGGGCGTCTCGAAGCTCGGCGAAATCCTTGATCTCGGCGTGAAGGCCGGTCTCGTCGAGAAATCGGGTGCCTGGTTCAGCTACGACAGCGTCCGTCTCGGCCAGGGTCGCGAAAATTCGAAGACGTTCCTCAAGGACAATCCCGAGACCGCGGATCGTCTCGAGAAGGCGATCCGTGCGCGCACCGAGAAGGTCGCGGAAGAGATGATGGCAGGTCCCGAAGCCGACGACGACGTCTGATCGCCGGCACCGGATTGACCGAATTTGGAAAGGCCCGTCGGCAATGGCGGGCCTTTTTGCGTGAGAGATGTCGGACACCGTGACTGGGCCACGATTGATGCGCCGCGCCGTCTCGAGCGTCCCGGCGCCCGTTACGCGGACCGACGACGCGTCTGGCGCTGGCACTGCGTATCGGCCAATCGATCCGCCATGATCGCCGATGACGTATCGCCTCGTCTTGGCATGCGGCGCGGTCTATGACGAGGCATGACCGAGGCGTATGACTGGACCAACCGCGTAGGCGATATCTGGGCAAGCGAGTGGGTGCGCACCGACCGGAGCTTTGCCGGCCTGTCGCGACATCTCGACGATGCCGTCATCGCCGCGACCAGCAAAGACACCCGAACGATCGTCGATATCGGATGCGGCGCGGGCGGGACGTCGCTCGCGATTGCGCGCGCGATCCGCACCGGGGTTCCGCGCGCGCGTATCGTTGGGATAGACCTGTCGTCACGGCTGATAGAGATTGCCCGGTCGCGCGTGCCCGCAGACGACGAACCCGGCCGGCTTGTATTTACCTGCGGCGACGTCACCGCGGCAATCGACGACTGGGCGCCGGTCGACCTCTATATATCGCGCCACGGTGTCATGTTCTTCGCCGACCCGGTCGCCAGTTTTGCAGCGCTCGCGCGCGCGGCAGCGCCGGGGGCGACCCTGATCTTCTCGTGCTTCGCCGACCGTGCCGCAAATCGCTGGGCGACGGAGACGACCGCGACGGGCGGCGGCGACGCCGGGGCATCCGGGGCGCCCGTATCGACTGCGCCCGGACCGTTCGCGTTCGCCGATCCGGGGCACGTCGATGCCATACTGACGCGTGCGGGCTGGCAGACGACATCGCCGCACTATGTCGAGTTCGCCTATCGTGCGGGCGAGGGCCCCGATCCGGTCGCGGACGCGGTGGCGTATTTTCGCCGTATCGGTCCCGCCGCATCGTGGATCCGCGATGCGCCTGACGACGAGCGCGCCGCGAGGATCGCGCATCTTGTTACGGCCTGCGAGCGTTACCGTGTTGGCGACGTGGTGGAATTTCCCGCGGCGGCCTGGATATGGACGGCGCACAAGCCCGTCGCCCCTTGTGAAAGCACGACGTCATGATCATCGTTCACCATCTCGAAAACTCCCGCTCGCAGCGTATTCTCTGGATGCTCGAGGAGCTTGGTCTTCCCTATGACATCAAGCGGTATGAGCGGAACAAGGAGACGATGCTCGCGCCGCCGGAGCTGAAGGCGGTGCATCCGCTCGGCAAGTCCCCCGTGATCGACGACCGTGACGCCGATGGCGGGCTGGTGATCGCCGAGACGGGGGCGATCGTCGAATATCTGGTCGACAAGGCGGACGGTCGGCTCGGCGCGCCGTCGAAGCTCGCCGCGGCGCTGCGCTACCGCTTCTTCCTCCATTATGCGGAAGGCTCGATGATGCCCCCGCTGCTGTTGAAGCTGGTGCTGGCGCGGATTCCAGTCATGGGGAAGATCGCGGTGAAGAAGATTCAGCCTATGATCGACGTGCATCTCGATTACGTCGAATCCGAACTGGCGCAGCGGCCATGGTTCGCGGGGGACCAGATGACCGCCGCGGACATCATGATGAGCTTTCCGCTCGAGGCCGCGCGGAGCCGGGGCGGTCTGAACGAGACGCGGCCCGCGACGATGGCGTGGCTGAGCAAGATCCATGCGCGGCCGGCGTATCAGGCGGCGCTCGCCAAGGGTGGGCCGTACGCCTACGCCTGACGCACGGCCCCGGTAGAGTCAGGCCTGTCCCGGTCCGATCTTGTCGTAGCTGTCGATATTCACCTTCGGCCCGTGGCCGGTCGGTGCGGCGGGCGGATCGCGGTCGGCGGGTTCGCGTTCGTCGAGCCCGCCCTCCCATTTCGCGACCACCGTCGCTGCGACCGCATTGCCGATGACGTTCGTCGCCGAGCGGCCCATGTCGAGGAAATGGTCGACCGCGAGGATCAGCAGGATGCCCGCCTCGGGGATCTTGAACATCGACAGCGTGCCCGCGATGACCACCAGCGACGCGCGCGGCACGCCGGCAATCCCCTTCGACGTCACCATCAGCACGAGCAGCATCGCGATCTGCTGCCCGATCGGCATGTCGATGCCGTAAGCCTGCGCGATGAACAGCGACGCGAACGTCATGTACATCATCGACCCGTCGAGATTGAACGAATAGCCGAGCGGCAGCACGAAGCTGGCGATCCGCGGCGGCACGCCGAACCGGTCGAGCGCCTCGAGCGTCCGCGGATACGCCGCCTCCGACGACGCCGCGGAGAAGGCGAGGATCAGCGGATCGCGGATATAGCGCACCAACAGCCGCGTGCGCGGGCCGATCAGCACGAAGGCGATCCCGATCAGCATCACCCAAAGCAGCGCGAGCCCGAGATAGAAGGTCAGCATGAAATAGCCGAGATCGCCGAGGATGCTCGGGCCCCGTTCGGCAAGCGTCGCGGTGACGGCGGCGAAGACCGCGAACGGGGCGAACCGCATCACGTAATTGGTGATCTGCAGCATGACCGCGACGAGCGCCTCGATCGCCTTGACGAGCGGGGCGGCCTTGTCGCCGACCGCGGTGATCGCCACGCCGACGAACACCGAGAACACGACGATCTGAAGGATCTCGTTGCTCGCCATCGCCGCGATCATCGAGTCGGGGACGATGTGCGAGATGAACTTCGCCAGATCGAACGCCGCGGCATCGACCCCGCTCGACGCGGTCGCGGGCGGGATCGCAAGCGCAAGCCCGACACCAGGCTGGAGCACGTTCACGAGGATCATGCCGAGCGTCAGCGACAACAGGCTTGCGCAGATGAACCAGCCGAGACTGCGCAGGCCCACGCGGCCAAGCGCGCCGGTGTCGCCCATATGCGCGATGCCGACGACGAGCGTCGAGAAGACCAGCGGGGCGATGATCATCTTGATCAGCCGCAGGAACAGCGACGTCACGATCGAGAAATAGCCCGCAATGTCCTTCAGTTGCGCCGCGGACTGCGCCGTGCCGTCGTCGATCGACGCGTTCAGGATCCAGCCGACGGCCATGCCCGCGACCAGCCCGAACAATATGTAATAGGTAAGCCGCTTGGCCATTAATCGCTCCCGAAACTCGCCGGCGAGGGAAGGGGATTGCGGCGCCCGGGTCAAGGACCCTATCGTCCGGCGATGTCGATCCCGTCCAATTTCCCCACCCGTCGTCACCTGCTCGGTGCCGCGGCCGCGCTCCCGCTGCTGTCGTTCGGCGCCGTCCTACGCGCGGCCGAGCCCGACCTCTCGGCGCTGTCCGATATCACCGGCGCGGCCAGGCCGATCGATGCCGCCGAACGCGCGGGGCGGCTTGCGCGCGCGCAGACGCTGATGAAGGCGGCGGGCATCGGCGCGGTGCTGATCGAGCCGGGATCGTCGATGATCTATTTCACCGGCGTGCGCTGGGGTCGCAGCGAACGGCTGACCGCGGCGATCCTGCCCGTCGAGGGCGAACCCTGCATCGTCACGCCGTTCTTCGAGGAACCGTCGGTGCGCGAGACGCTCGCGGTGCCCGCCGAAGTGCGCGTGTGGCAGGAGGACCAAAATCCGCTGGCTGTGGTGGCGGGGTTCCTGCGCGATCGCAAGCTGGCAGGGCGACCGGTCGCGATCGAGGAGACGGTCCGCTTCTTCGCCTCGGATGGGCTGACACGCGCGCTGCCGGGGGCGACGATCGTCTCCGCCAATCCGGTCGTCCGTGGTTGTCGGATGATCAAGACGCCCGCCGAGATCGCGCTCATGCAGATCGCGACCGACGTGACGCTCGCCGCCTATCGCTGGACCAAACCGCGAGTCGAGACGGGCATGACCGGCGCCGAGATCGGCGCGCTGATGACCGCGGCGACGCGGAAACTGGGCGGTGCACCCGAATTCGCGCTGGCGCTGATCGGCGAGGCGTCGGCCTATCCCCATGGCAGCCGGGAGGTTCACCGCGTCGCGGACGGACAGGTCGTGCTGATGGATTGCGGCTGCACGGTGCAAGGCTATCAGTCCGACATCTCGCGCAGCTGGGTCCACGGTGTCGCGTCGGCCGACCAGCGCAAGGTGTGGGATCAGGTGGCACGCGGCCAGCAGGTCGCCTTCACAGCGGCGCGGATCGGGGCCACCGCGGGGAGCGTCGACGATGCGGTCCGCCGCTATTACGAAACGCTCGGCTATGGCCCCGGCTATGCATTGCCGGGCCTGTCGCACCGGACTGGCCACGGGATCGGCATGGATGGGCACGAGCCGGTCAACCTCGTCCGCGGCGAGACGACGCGGCTCGCGGCGGGCATGTGCTTCAGCGACGAGCCGGGGATCTACAGCCCCGGCCGCTACGGGATCCGGATCGAGGATTGTTTCCACATGACCGATGCCGGCCCACGCTGGTTCAGCACGCCACCACAGTCGATCGACGCGCCGCTGGGGTGAGGGAAGTCGTGCTCCGGGTGGTTCAGGCCGCCTGAGTCATCCACTGTTCGGCCTTGGCCAGCGCCGGTGCGTCGTCGACGTCGATCCAGTCGAGGTCGCTGCAATCGACGACCCGCGCGGTGCCGCTGGCGGCGAGGATACGGACGCCCTCGGTCAGCGACGGCGCCTCGAGCGTCGCCAGCGCGGCGATCAGTGCTGGCCCGATCGCGAACACGCCCGTGTCGTAGGCGTCGTGCGGTTCGAGGCCCTTGCCGATCGCGGTGATCATGCTGCCATCGGTCGCGACGCAGGTGACGTCTTCGGGATCGACCCAGGGATGGCCAAGCCGGCGGTCGATACCGAGCCGCAGCCCGTCCCCCGCGCCCGCCTTCGCCATGCGCGCATAGAGCGTCGGGACGACGAGGTGGTCGCACATCGCGAGCACGGCCTCCTCGCCCTGGAGTGCGGTGCCGGCAGCCAGGACGGAAACGCCGTTGGGCTGACGATGGTCCGCGGCGATCGTTTCGACGATCAGCGGCCAGCTATGGCTGGCAAGATACGCCTCGATCGCGTCGCGGCCATAGCTGACCGTCACGAATGCGCGCTTGATGCCGGCAGCAGCCAGGCCTTCAAGCGCGTGCGCGATCAGCGGCCGCCCCGCGACCGCACAGAGCGGCTTGTACGGGGCGGACGAACGAAGGCGGCTGCCTTCCCCGGCGGCGAGGATGACAGCCGTCTCGATCATGTCAGGCGGCCTTGATGAACCGCTCGACTTCGATCTGCGCGAGATCGTCGGTCATCTGCGTGCGCGGGTGCTTGCAGAAATAGGCCGAGGCGGGGTCGATCACGCCGGCGATGCCGCGGTCCTTGGCGATCTTGGCGCAGCGGATCATGTCGATCGCGACACCCGCCGAGTTGGGGCTGTCCTCGACCGAGAGGCGCAGCTCGAGGTTCATCGGCACGCCGCCGAACAACTGGCCTTCCATGCGCAGGAAGCAGACCTTGTTGTCGTTCTGCCAAGGCACGTAATCCGACGGGCCGATATGGACGTTGTCGTCGTCCATGCGCTCGGCCGCGACCGACTGGACGGCTTCGGTCTTCGAAATCTTCTTCGACTCGAGACGGCGATGGTTCGACATGTTGAGGAAGTCGGTGTTGCCGCCGGTGTTGAGCTGGTAGGTGCGATCCAGCTTCACGCCGCGCTTGGCGAACAGGTCGGTGAGCACGCGGTGGACGATCGTCGCGCCAAGCTGTGCCTTGATGTCGTCGCCGATGATCGCGACGCCGGCGTCCTCGAACTTCTTCGCCCAGACGGGGTTCGATGCGATGAAGACGGGGATGTTGTTGACGAACGCAACGCCCGCCTCGATCGCGCACTCGGCGTAGAATTCGGTCGCTTCCTGCGAACCGACGGGCAGGTAGTTCATCAGAACGTCGGCGCCCGACGCCTTCAGATCCGCGATGACCTGCTCACGCGTCGGCTCTGCGGCGTCGGCGAGGAGGAACGTGCGGTCGTCCTTGAAGTCGGCCATGTGGTCGGCGACGCCGTCCAGCGTCTTGCCCATCTTCACGATGGTGCCGGTGTTGCCGACATTGGGGGCGAACACTGCGGTGCAGTTGGGCTTGGCGAAGATCGCCTCGGCGACGTCCTTGCCGACCTTGCGACGATCGACGTCCCACGCCGCGACGACCTTGATGTCGCTCGGCTTGTACCCGCCCATGTCGAAATGCATCAGGCCGACCTGGTCGTTGGCCCCCTCGCGATAATGCTCGAGACCCTGCACGAGCGAGCTCGCGCAGTTGCCGATGCCGACCACGGCGATCCGAATGCTATTCATTATTGACCCTGTTCCTTAAGAAAGATGCATGCGCGACGCGGTCTTTGGTCGCGGCGTTGTGGTATTACGAACGAAAGCGCGTTCGACACGACGGTGCCAGACGAGCCCGACGATGGCGACGAGCGTCAGAGGGACGATCTCGAACCACCAGAAGATGCGTGGGTTGCCGGCGAAGCAGGCGACGAAGATCGCCCATACCCGGACATTCGCGGTAAGCAAGGCCATGAAGCGCAACGGCGCGACGGCGCGGACCGCGTAGCGATGACCGAGCTCGACCGGATCGGCCGCCTGGCCCAGCGCGCGTTCGAACGGCATCGCGATCCGGTCGATGCGGCTGGCGACGCCATCGTAGAAGCGGACCAGCGCATTGCCCGTCGGAACGGGCGGCGCGGCAAGCGCCACTCCCTTGATCCGGCGATGGAACCGCGAGCGCTCGCCTTCATACAGATTGGACTGCACCGCATGCGCGCCACCGGCGGCAAAGGCGAGGACCCACCCTTCCGCGGTGCCGACCGTCACCGCCAGTGCGACATAGATCAGCGCGAAGACGCCGTGATCGCAAAGCCCATCGAGCATGCGTCCCAGGGGGCTCGCTGTCTTGGTGGCGCGTGCGACCATCCCGTCCAGACCGTCGGCGATCAACCAGCCCACCGAAAGCACGAGACCCAGCACCGCAAAGGACGGTCGATCCCACTGCATGTACGAAAAGGCAGCGAGGCCGCCGAGGCAGAGCCCGGCTATCGACACCGTATTGGCCGACACGCGACGCGCGAGCGCGATCGGCAAAAGCGCGCGGCCTGCCGGGTGAATCAGCCAAAGGTTAGATGGGATCTCGATCCGGCGATCGCGCGATCCATCCGGTGGAGCCACTGTCATAGGATTTTCATAATGCGCGCCGCCCGAGACTTATGCAAGATGGCGCGGTTAACCCGTTGGAACGCCTGACCGCAATTCTTCGATCCATAGCGTGGCGTTTCCGTCGGACGGTGCGCGCCAGTCCCCGCGCGGCGACAGCGCGCCGCCCGCGGAGACCTTCGGGCCGTTGGGCATGGCCGAGCGCTTGAACTGGCTGGTCGTGAAGAAGCGGTGCAGGAACTTCTCGAGCCAGTGCCGGATCGTCGGCAGGTCATATGCGACGCGGGCCGTGGCGGGGAGGTCCGCGGGCCACGCGCCCACCGACGCGTCGCGCCATGCGTGCCACGCCAGAAACGCGATCTTCGACGGCGCGAGACCGTGGCGGATCACGTAATGCGCGAAGAAGTCGTTGAGCGCATAGGGCCCGATCATCGACTCGGTGCTCTGCAACGCGCCGTCCGCACCGGCGGGCACGAGCTCGGGGGAGATTTCCTGCGCGAGGATCGTCGACAGGATCGCGTCGGTCGTCGCGTCATACTGGTCGGTGCGGATGCACCAGCGGATCAGGAACTGGATCAGCGTCTTGGGCACGCCGCTGTTGACCGCATAATGACTCATCTGGTCGCCGACGCCGTAGGTGCACCAGCCGAGCGCCATCTCGCTGAGATCGCCCGTGCCGAGCACGATCCCACGGCGCTGGTTCGCCAGGCGGAAGAGGTAATCGGTGCGCAACCCCGCCTGCACATTCTCGAACGTGATGTCGTAGACGGGGTCGCCGTCGCTGAAGGGGTGGCCGATATCCTCCAGCATGCGCTGCGCGGCGGGGCGGATGTCGATTTCCTCCGCGGTGATGCCGAGCGCGCGCATGAGCGCCCAGGCATTGGCCTTGGTGCCTTCGCCGGTCGCGAAACCGGGCATCGTGAAGCCGAGGATGTTCGTGCGCGGGCGGCCGAGCCGGTCCATCGCCTTGGCCGCGACGATCAGCGCGTGCGTCGAGTCGAGCCCGCCCGAGACACCGATCACGATCGTCTCGGCATGCGCCGCCACCAGCCGTTTCGACAGCGCCTCGACCTGGATGTTGAACGCTTCGTAACAGTCCTCGTCACGCCGCGCCGGGTCGTTGGGGACGAACGGAAAGCGGCGCACCGTGCGGGTGAACGACGTGTCGTCGTGGTCCGGCGCGTGGTCGAACGCGATCCGTCGCATGCGCGCTTCGGGGTGGCCGGCGAGGACCGCGGCGTCGTTGAACGTGCCGAAGCGCAGGCGTTCCTGCGTGATCCGCTCGCAATCCACGTCCGCGACGACAAGCTCCGGCTCGGTCGCAAACCGCTTCGACTCGGCAAGCTGTTCGCCAAGCTCGTGGATCAGCCCCTGGCCGTCCCACGCGACTTCGGTCGTGCTCTCACCCGGTCCCGCGGCGGCATAGACATAGGCGCACACCGCGCGCGCCGACTGTGCCGCGGCCAGCATCGCCCGCTCGCGCGCCTTGCCGATGACGATGTTCGAGGCGGACAGGTTGCAGCAGATCAGTGCGCCGGCGAGCGCGCCCATGGTCGAGGGCGGGGTGGGGGCCCAGTAGTCCTCGCAGATCTCGGCATGGAAGACGAAGCCCGGCAGATCGCACGCGGCGAAGATCAGGTCGGTCCCGAACGGCACGGTCTCACCGCCAAGCTCGATCGTCAGACCGGCCAGCCCCGCGCCGCTCGCGAACCAGCGCTTTTCGTAGAATTCGCGATAATTGGGCAGGAACGACTTCGGCACCACGCCGAGCACGCGCCCGCGCGCGATCGCCAGCGCACAATTGTAGAGCCGCCCGCCACGCACCAGCGCCGCACCGACGAGCAATACCGGCCGCAGCGTCGCGCTCGCCGCAACGACCGTAGCGATCGCCGAGAGCGTCGCGCGTTGTTGTGCGGTCTGGAGGTGGAGATCGTCGATCGCATAGGAGGTGAGGTTGAGCTCGGGGAACACGACGAGGTCGACGCCGCGGTCATCCGCCTCCTGCGCGAGCGCGATCGTCGCTGCGGCGTTGGCGGCGGTATCGCCCACCGAAGCCCGCGGGGTCGCTGCGGCAACCCGGATCAGCCCGTGGCTATGGATCGCGTAGAATGAATGCGTCATGCGCCTCCGATAAACGCCCCCGGCGCGCCACGCCACCGGCTTGCGAAAAAGGGCAGCGGCGCACCGCAGTCGCTGCGCGCACATTGGCGCCGCGCGGCATATCGTGAGAAGGCGGGGGGCATGAAGACCAGCACGATCCGGTTTTTCGCGCTTTTGTTCGTGAGCGCGATGTACTGGCAGCTGGTGAGTCAGTGGTCCGGCGTGGCGGAGCCATGGGATGCGGGTGGCTATTGGCGGCTCTGGTATCCCGTTTCGTTGGCGTTGTCGGCGGTCGCGGGTTTTGTGCTGCGATCGCGCTGGGGCCTCGCCGGGGCGGTCGTCACCGTCGCGCAACTGCTGGTGATGGCCGTGCATGCGCAACCCGGCGCGCTGATGCTCGGCGGGATGATGATCCTGTGTATCCTCGCCATCCCCGCCGCGGCGGTGTCTGCGCTGGCGGGCAGGCTGCGCGCTCGGGCGCGTATTGACGATGGGAACGGCGGGGCCGGGTTGCTATAACGCGAGGCGGCTCGGTGCGGTCGCACCGATGCTTCAGGCGTCGAAAGGGAGCGGTGTTTTGACGATCACGATGTTCGGAATCAAGCAGTGCGACACGGTCCGGAAGGCACGGACGTGGCTCGATACACAGGGTGTCGCCCACGCATTCCACGATTTTAAGACCGCCGGGATCGATGCCGGGCATCTCATGGACTGGATCGACCGTGCCGGCCTCGATGCCGTGCTGAACCGGGCGTCGACGACGTTCCGCAAGCTGCCCGAGGCCGATCGGGTCGATCTCGACACCGATAAGGCGGTCGCGCTGATGATCGAGCAGCCGTCGACGATCAAGCGTCCCGTGCTCGATACGGGTGCCACGCTGCTGTTCGGGTTCAAGCCCGAGCGCTATGAGGCGGCGGGGCTGGGAAACAACTGAGGATCGAGTCGATGCCAAAAGCACAGTGGAACGGCCGGGTGATCGCGAGCTCGGACGATACGGTGGTCGTCGAGGGCAATCACTATTTCCCCGTCGACAGCGTGGATGCCGCGCTGCTCGAAGACAGCCCGACCCAGTCGAATTGCCCGTGGAAGGGAGTGGCGAGCTACAAGACGCTGGTCGTCGACGGCAAGCGCAACGTCGACGCGGCATGGTATTACCTCGAGCCCTCCGCCAAGGCCGCGCCGATCAAGGGACGCTATGCTTTCTGGAAAGGCGTCGAGATCGTCTGAGCGTCGCGCTTGCCTATCCCGCCAGTCCGGCGCAGTCTGTTAACCTGAATCAACAGGGCACCATCGGGTGCAGCGGGACAGGGCAGACGGGAATGATCTTCGTGAGGCGGGGGCCGATGTGGTTCAGGATCGCTACCGTCCTGCTGGTCCTGTGGGCGCTGATCGGCTGCTTCAGCTGTATCCAGCAAATGCGACTGGGTGCGGACGCAATGGGCGCGGCGACCGATTACGACCGGGCGCTGTATGCGGCGTTGCCCGGCTGGTATGATCCGGTGTTCGCCACGGCGGTGCTGACCGGGCTGGTCGGTGCGATCCTGCTGTTCATGCGCCGCGCCGCGGCCCGCCCGTTTCTCATCGCCTCGCTGCTCGCCATCGTCGTCCAGTTCGGCTGGCTCTTCACGGCGACCGATATCGTGGCGCAAAAGGGGATGGCCGAGACGCTGGCGGTCCCGCTCGTGATCGCCCTGATCGCGCTCGCGGCGATCTGGCTCGCGACGCACGCGCGGCGCAACAGCTGGACGGTCTGACGCGGGCTTGCGACGCGAACGGGACGTGGTCTGGGCGAGCGGCGTTGCGGACGCTAGGATAGCGGCATGTCAACGACCTACACCCTCGATACCGCGACGAGTCGCGCGAACCCGACCCCGGCCCCGCTCAAGCGGCTGACGATCCCGGCGATCCGCCGCCAGAAGGGGGCGACCCCGTTGGTGATGCTGACCGCGTACACCGTCCGCAATGCGCAGCTGCTCGATCCACATTGCGACATGCTGCTCGTCGGCGACAGCCTGGGGCAGGTGATCTACGGGCTGCCGTCGACCGTGCCGGTGACGCTCGACATGATGGCGGCGCATGGTGCCGCGGTGGTCCGGGGCAGCTATCATGCGGTGGTCGTGATCGACATGCCGTTCGGCAGCTATGAGGCGTCGCCCGAAAAGGCGTTCGAGAGCGCCGCCTGGCTGCTCAAGCAGACGGGTGCCGCCGCGGTGAAGCTCGAAGGCGGCACGGCGATGGCGCCGACCGTCAAGTTCCTGACCGAGCGCGGGATCCCGGTCATGGGCCATGTCGGGCTGACGCCGCAGGCGGTGAATATCCTGGGCGGCTACGGCGCGCGCGGGCGGACGCCCGAAGAGGCTGCGAAGATCGTCGCCGATGCGCAGGCGGTCGCCGAGGCGGGTGCGTTCGCGCTCGTCATCGAGGGCGTCGTCGAGCCCATCGCGATCGAGATCACCCGCACCGTCGCCTGTCCGACGATCGGCATCGGCGCATCCGCCCTATGCGACGGACAAGTGCTTGTCGCCGAGGACATGCTTGGCCTGTTCGACCGGACCGCGCGGTTCGTGAAGCGGTTCGAGGATCTTGCCTCGAAGATTTCGGGCGCGGCGGAAACCTATGCCGCCGATGTCCGGTCGCGCGCGTTTCCCGGACCCGATCAGACCTACGCACCAAAGGACTGATGCGCGCAGGAGGCGCGGGCGCGGGGGGAGGATCGATCCGGCTTCCGTTTCGTCCGAGTGGCCGCTAAGGTCCCGCCTCTTCACAGCCATTCCCGGTTTTGTTCCCTCCATAGTTTCCGGAGTTACCCTTGGCCCTGCCGCCGAAAACCGATCAAGCCTTTCTCCGTGAGGTCGACGAGGAGCTGCGCCGCGACCAGCTCGCCGGGTTCTGGACGACCTGGGGCAAGTGGGTCGCCGTCGCCGTCGTCGCGGCACTCGTCGCGCTTGCGGGGTACATGTACTGGCAGCACCGCCGCGAGACCACCGCGGGTGTCGAGGGCGAGCAGCTCCAGATCGCCTATGACGCGCTGTCCGCCGACAAGGTCGCCGAGGCGAGCAAGACGCTGACCCCGTTGGCGACGTCGGACAGTGCCGGATACAGCGCACTCGCGCGGTTTACCGAGGCCGACATCCTGCTGCAGAAAGAGGATATGAAGGGCGGCGCGGCGAAGCTCGCGGCGATCGCTGCCGACACGTCGGTTGCCCAGCCGTTTCGTGATCTTGCCCTGATTCGCCAGACGTCGGCAGAGTATGACACGCTCAAGCCGCAGGTCGTGGTCGAGCGGCTGCGTCGCCTCGCGGTCACGGGCAATCCGTGGTTCGGGAGCGCGGGCGAAATGGTCGCGGTCGCCTATCTGCGACAGGGCCAGCGTCCGCAGGCGGGGGCCATGTTCGGCCAGATCGCGCGCGACGCGGGCGTGCCGGAAACGATCCGTCAACGCGCGGTTCAGATGGCCGGTGTACTGGGCGTCGATGCCGTGGTCGATACGGCGGCGTCGAAAGCCAGCGGCGCAGCGCCAACCGCATCGAACACCGGGACTGCTTCTAACGAGGATACCAAAGCGCAATGACGAAGTCTTATCGGGTGACGGTCGCAGTGGCTGCGCTCATGGCACTGAGCGGCTGCGGTATCTTCAAGGGTAGCGTGAAGAAGACGCCGACGGTCGGCGACCGCGTGTCGATCCTGACCTCGGAAAACGGCGTCGAGACGGACGCGACGATCGCCGACGTCCAGGTCCTGCTGCCCGCGCCGGCGGTCAACGACGCCTGGGCGCAGCCCGGCGGCAACCCGGCCAAGTCGATGGGCCAGCTGGCGCTGGGCGCGCAGCTCAACCGTGCGTGGCAGGCGACGATCAACGGTGGTTCGAACCGCGAGCGCATGGCGGCGTCGCCGGTCGTCGGCGAGAACAAGCTGTTCGCGATGGACGTCGGTGGCATGGTCCATGCCTATGCCGCGGATACCGGGGCCGCGCTCTGGACGGTGTCGATCACCGAGGGCAAGACCAACCAGTCCGCGCGCTTCGGCGGCGGCGCGAGCTATGACGACGGCAAGGTCTACGCCACCGACGGCGTCGGCGACGTCGTCGCGATGAACGCCTCGGACGGCGCCATCCTGTGGCGCGCGAAGCCGGGCGGTCCGCTGCGTGGTTCGCCGACGGTTGCAAACGGCGCGGTGTATGTCCTCACGCAGGACAACCAGATCTTCTCGATCAACCAAGGCGACGGCAAGATCCAGTGGGTCCAGTCGGGCACGCTCGAAACGCAGGGCGTGTTCGGCGTCGCGGCGCCTGCGGTCAGCCAGGGCACGGTCGTCTCGGGCTTCTCGAGCGGCGAACTCAGCGCGTATCGGTACGAGAACGGCCGCATCCTCTGGCAGGACGCGCTGTCGCGCACGTCGATCACGACGTCGGTATCGAGCCTGTCGGACATCGATGCGGCGCCGGTGATCGACGGCGGGCGCGTCTATGCGGTCGGGCAGGGCGGTCGCATGGTGGCGCTCGAGCTGGCAACCGGGCAGCGGCTCTGGGAGCAGAATTTCGCAGGCATCTCGACGCCGTGGATCGCGGGCGAATGGCTGTTCGTCGTGACCGACGACGCGCGGCTGGTCTGCCTTTCGCGATCGAACGGCAAGGCGCGCTGGATCGCGCAGCTCCAGCGCTTCGACAACGAGAAGAAGAAGAAGGGCCCCGTGACCTGGTATGGTCCGGTGCTTGCGGGTGAGCGGCTGCTGCTCACCAATTCCCGCGGCGAGATCGTCTCGGTCAATCCGGGCGACGGCAAGGTCGCCAACACGATCGAGACCAAGACGCCGTTCACGCTGCCGCCGATCGTGGCGAATTCGACGCTCTACACGCTCGACCAGAAGGGCAAGATCACCGCCTATCGCTAAACCCGGCGCCCCTCTCCCGCGGGGGAGAGGGGTAACAGGTGACGACGGCCGCTTCGCACGCTAAGGGCGGGCCATGTCCAAACTCCCCGTGGTCGCAATCGTCGGCCGCCCCAATGTCGGCAAGTCGACCCTTTTCAACCGCCTCGTCGGCAAGAAGCTTGCGCTGGTCGACGACCGCCCCGGCGTCACGCGCGATCGTCGTGAGGGCGACGCGTCGCTGATCGGGCTCGAATTCCGCATCATCGACACCGCCGGCTACGAGGATCACGACGCGCAGACGCTGCCGGGCCGGATGCGCCAGCAGACCGAGGCCGCGGTCAACCAGGCCGATGTCGCGCTGTTCCTGTTCGACGCGCGTGCGGGGATCGTTCCGCTCGACGAAGAGATCGCCCGCTGGCTGCGCACCGCCGACGTTCCCGTGATCCTGGCGGCGAACAAGGCCGAGGGACGCGCGGGCGAGGACGGTATCCTCGAGTCGCTCGCGCTGGGTTTCGGCGATCCCGTCCAGCTCTCCGCCGAGCATGGCGAGGGGATGGGCGACCTGTTCGAGGCGCTGCTGCCGCTGCTCGAGGGCAAGGACGAGCTTCCCGAGGAACAGCCCGACAACGAATATGAGGGGCCGCTCAAGCTCGCGATCGTGGGGCGTCCGAACGCGGGCAAGTCCACGCTGGTCAACCGTATCCTCGGCGAGGACCGGATGATCACGGGGCCCGAAGCGGGGATCACGCGCGACTCGATCAGCGTCGACTATGACTGGCATCCGACCGGCGGCGAAGCGCGCAAGGTCCGGCTGATCGACACCGCGGGCATGCGCAAGCGCGCCAAGGTGCAGGACAAGCTCGAGAAGATGTCGGTCGAGGACGCGCTCCACGCGGTCGACTTTGCCGAGGTGGTGGTCTTGCTGCTCGATGCCACGCTGGGCCTCGAGGCTCAGGATCTGCGCATTGCCGACAAGGTCCTGCAGGAGGGGCGCGCGCTCGTGATCGCGCTCAACAAATGGGATGTCGCGGAAAGCCCGTCGTCGCTGTTCAATGGCGTCAAGCGCGCGCTCGAGGACGGGCTGAGCCAGGTCAAGGGCGTGACCGTGATGACCGTGTCGGGCGCGACCGGCAAGGGCATCGACCAGCTTCTCCAGGCGTGCTTCGACACGCGCGAGGCCTGGTCGAAGCGCGTCGGTACGGGCGAGCTCAACCGCTGGTTCGAACGCGCGATCGAGGCGACGCCGCCTCCCGCGCCGGGCGGCAAGCGGATCAAGATGCGCTACGTCACGCAGGTGAAGTCGCGTCCGCCGAGCTTCGTCATCTTCGGCACGCGTGTCGATCAGTTGCCCGCGAGCTATGAGCGCTATCTGGTGAACTCGATGCGCAAGGATCTGGGCTTCGGCGCGGTGCCCGTGCGGCTGATGTTCCGCGCGCCGAAGAACCCGTACGACGAGGACAAGTAAGCGGGGCGGCGGATGATGCATATCGATGCCAGGGGACTGCGCTGCCCCTGGCCCGCCGTCCGGCTTGCCAAGGCCCTGCGCCAAGGCGCGGACGCGGTGACGATCGTTGCCGACGATCCGAAGGCGCCTGCCGAACTGACGCTGGTCGCCGCGGCGGCGGATGCCGATATGTCGATCAATACGGATGCAGTTGCGCCAACTTTTGTCGTGACACGCCGGCCGGTCGGCAACACTGTCTTTACACAATCGCCATAAGGTCGCGAACGTCCTTCATGGCAGTCCAGCCGAACGGGAGAAGGTGTCGGTGTCGTTCGAGGGAAGCACTCTGGTCAACTGGCCTGCGTTTCAGCAGGCCCGCAGCGAACTGGGGGGCGGGTTCATCCGCATCCTCGGCTATTTCCGCGAGGATGGCGTCAAGTCCGTCGCGGCGATCGAGGCGGCGATGCGTGCGGGCAGTGCGGCGGCGCTGATCATTCCCGCGCATACGCTGAAGGGGGAGGCGCGCCAGTTCGGCGCCGAGCCGCTCGCCGATCTCGCCGAAACGATCGAGACGATCGCTCGGGACTGTATCGAAGTGCATGATACGCCCGAGGCCGCGCTCGAGCATGTCGCGCGGCTGCGCCCGCTGTTCGGCGAAACACTGACGTTGCTCGAGCGCGAAGCCAACCCGGTGGTCGCGCGCCGTCCGGTCGGCGGTGGCTTCGGGCGTCGTGCCGTACCCACCGGTTTCGGCACCGAATAAACGCGCCGTCAGGCCGCGATCGTTCTTGTAGGACGCGCGGCCCGCTGACCCCGATCACTCGCGATCGTGGTCAGCGGATACCGGCGCCGCTCACGCCTTCAGATAGGGCGCCGCGCCGGCTTTGGGCGAGTCGTGCTCCGAAATCGAGTTGAGCTGGATGTAGTTGTGGATGCCCATCCGGGCGATCATCTCGAACTGGCGCTCTAGCGTGTCGACATGCTCTTCCTCGCTTGCGAGGATCCGCGCGAACAGGTCGCGGCTGATATAATCCTTCACGCTCTCGCAATAGGCGATGGCGCCCTTCAGCTGGACCGTCGCCTCGACCTCGAGCGCAAGGTCCGACTTCAGCACCTCCTCGACCGTCTCGCCGATCCGCAGGCGGCCGAGCAGCTGGAAGTTGGGAAGGCCATCGAGAAACAGGATGCGCTCCGACAGCCAGTCGGCATGCTTCATCTCGTCGATCGATTCCATGCGCTCATATTGGGCGAGCTTGTAGACCCCCCAATGTTCGAGCATCCGGTAGTGGAGCCAATATTGGTTCACCGCGGTCAGCTCGTTCTTGAGCGCCTCGTTGAGCAGGTCGATTACTTGGGGGTCGCCGCGCATGGCCATATCTCCGTCACCTCTGGCGATCATGTAGCGGGGTGACAGACCAGACGGCAAGCCCGGATACTGGCCGATTTCCGAGAGTTATTAGATGCAAACGCTATGCAGCAGCGCGTTCGTCTTCGATGATCGCGCGCGCGACCGACGTGCATTGACCACATTTCGGCCGACGACCGAGTGACCGGAACGCCTGGCATGGCGTGGTGCATCCGCCTCGCGCGCAGCTGCGGACATCGGATTCTCGTATGGCATTGCAAACGCAGACGACCATGAATGCTCCTCTATGAGGCGCATGATCTAGCGATAATGCGAACCAGTCGCAAGCGCTTTTGCGTTCTATTCGCAACAAGCCGGATGTCCGGCGTGGGGGCCTGCCACGCCGGATCGATCGACTTACGCCAGCGCCGCGTCCGTCCCCATGAGCTTGGGGAAGAAGCCTTCATGCGCCGAGCGGAGCGTATCCAGCGTGATGACGTCGTCGCGGTCGGGGCGCTCGAAGATCAGGCGCTTGCCGCCCGTGCGGCCGAGTGGCTCGGCTTCGACGTCGGCGGCATGCGCCGCACCGAGGAAGTCGAGCAGCGCATGATCCTCGACGGTGACGATATAGACGCCCTGGTCCTCGGCGAAGAACGCGCGCGCGCAGTCGAACGGCTGCTTGCGGTCGATCATCGCGCCAATGCCGCCCGCGAGCGCCATCTCGGCGAGCGTCACCGCGATGCCGCCGTCCGAGACGTCGTGGACCGCAGTCAGCTGGCCGAGCGCGATCGCCTCGCGGATCAGGTCGCCGACGCGGCGCTCGGCGGCGAGATCGACGGGCGGCGGTGGGCCGGCGTCGCGCTGTTCGCGACCATGGCATTCGCGCAGCCACAGCGACTGGCCGAGATGCCCGCCGCGCGTGCCGACCGCGAGGATGATGTCGCCCGAGCCCTTGAACGCGATCGTCGCATTCTTCTGCCAGTCCGCGAGCAGGCCGATCGCGCCGATTGCGGGCGTCGGCAGGATCGCCGAGCCGCCGCCGGTCGCCTTGGATTCATTGTAAAGCGAGACGTTGCCCGAGACGATCGGGAAGTCGAGCGCGATGCACGCGTCGCTCATCCCTTCGAGGCAGCCGACGATCTGGCCCATGATCTCGGGCCGCTGCGGGTTGGCGAAGTTGAGGCAGTTCGTCACCGCCAGCGGCAGCGCGCCGACCGCGGTGAGGTTGCGCCACGCCTCGGCGACCGCCTGCTTGCCACCCTCGACGGGGTCGGCGAAGCAATAGCGCGGCGTGCAGTCGGTGGTCATCGCCAGCGCCTTCTGCGTGCCGTGGACGCGGACGACCGCGGCGTCGCCACCGGGGCGCTGCACCGTGTCGGCGCCGACCATGTGGTCATATTGCTCCCAGATCCAGCGGCGCGAGGCGATGTCGGGCGAGCCCATCAGCGTCACCAGATCGGCGGCGATGTCGTTGCTGTGTGGCGCGTTTGCGAGCGGCGCGGGCTTGGGCGTCGGCACGTGCGGGCGATCGTAGAGCGGCGCCTCGTCGGCGAGCGGCCCGAGCGGAATGTCGCAGACCGTCTCGCCCTTGAACGTCAACACCATGCGGCCGGTGTCGGTGACGCGGCCGATGACCGCGAAATCGAGTTCCCACTTCTTGAAGATCGCCTCGGCCTCGGCCTCGCGACCGGGCTTGAGCACCATGAGCATCCGCTCCTGGCTTTCGCTCAGCATCATCTCGTACGGCGTCATGCCGGTCTCGCGCTGCGGCACGTCGTCCATCGTCAGCTCGATGCCGACGCCGCCCTTCGACGCCATCTCGACCGCCGACGACGTGAGGCCGGCTGCGCCCATGTCCTGGATCGCGACGATGACGTCGGTCGCCATCAGTTCGAGGCAGGCCTCGATCAGCAGCTTTTCGGTGAAGGGATCGCCGACCTGGACGGTCGGGCGCTTGGCGTCCGAATCCTCGCCGAAGTCCGCGCTCGCCATCGTCGCGCCGTGGATGCCGTCGCGACCGGTCTTGGAGCCGACATAGACGATCGGATTGCCGATGCCGCTGGCGGCCGAGTAGAAGATCTTGTCCTGATCGGCGATCCCGACGGTCATCGCGTTGACCAGGATGTTGCCGTCATACGCGCTGTGGAAGTTCACCTCGCCGCCGACGGTCGGCACGCCGACGCAATTGCCGTAGCCGCCGATGCCGTGGACGACGCCCGAAATCAGGTGGCGCATCTTGGGATGATCGGGCCGGCCGAAGCGCAGCGCGTTCAGGTTGGCGATCGGCCGCGCGCCCATCGTGAAGACGTCGCGCAGGATGCCGCCGACGCCGGTCGCCGCGCCCTGGTACGGCTCGATATAGGACGGGTGGTTGTGGCTCTCCATCTTGAAGATCGCCGCCTGGTTGTCGCCGATATCGACGACGCCGGCATTCTCGCCGGGGCCGCAGATGACGCGGGGGCCCTTGGTGGGCAGCTTCATCAGGTGGATCTTGCTCGACTTGTAGCTGCAATGCTCGGACCACATCACGGAGAAGATGCCGAGCTCGACGAGATTGGGCTCGCGGCCGATCGCGTGCAGGACGCGCTCATATTCTTCGGGGGACAGGCCGTGGTCGGCGACGATCTGCGGTGTGATCTCGGTCATGGGGGGAGGCCATAGCCGCCCGCCCTGGTAGTTTCCAGCACGGATGCCCTTTTCCGGCAGACCCGGGCCGGCGCGGCTGGACAACTATCGTAAATGTGCCATTCTCCTCGCATTAAGGGGGGAGAGCACAATGTTACTTGCCATGATGCTAGCAGCGGCCGGACCGGGCGCAGTAATCACCGGTGATTTTGACAGGGATGGGCGAATGGATCGCGTCGCCATTTCCAAGGATGGTAATCTTCACAAGGTGATGATGTACCGATCCTTCATGTCCGACGTGGTTATGGTTGAAATGAAGGTTGAGGTCGGCAACGATTTCAAGTTCAACAAGGTCAACCGTGTCGATCGCCGCGCCGCATGTGATTTCGCGTCCCTGTCTCGATACGCCTGCGACGCCGGCGACGTGCTGCAATATGGCAACGGCGTATCCAGCGCGATGGCGGTCTGGAATGGTCAGCGCTTCATCGTCTACCGGCCGCCGGTGGGCAAATGATGGCAGGGTAGAACCGAACCTATTCTTGCCGCTCGAATCGCGTCGGGCGGGGACCACTGCATGGCCCCCGGTCCCGACGCTCATAGTGCACCGACGATCGTCGCGTCGTCGGTGCCTATGCGAAACTCACGCGATCAGACGTAGGGCGGCTGCGTGTAACCCTTGGGGCTGAGCGTGAAAATCTCGCAGCCGGTCTCGGTGATCCCGATCGAATGTTCGAACTGGGCGGACAGCGAGCGGTCGCGCGTCACGGCCGTCCAGCCGTCGTCGAGCAGCTTCACGTCGGGGCGGCCGATGTTGATCATCGGTTCGATCGTGAAGATCATGCCGGGGCGCAGTTCGGGGCCGGTGCCGGGCTTGCCGACATGGACGACCTCGGGCGCGTCGTGGAACAGCCGGCCGACGCCGTGGCCGCAGAAATCGCGGACCACGCCGTAGCGGTGCTTTTCGGCATGACGCTGAATCGCGTTGGCGACGTCGCCCATGCGGTTGCCGGGCTTCGCCTGCTCGATACCCAGCATCAGGCACTCATACGTGACCTCGACCAGCCGCTTCGCCTTGATCGGCACGTCGCCGATCAGGTACATCCGGCTCGTGTCGCCATGCCAGCCGTCGAGCAGCGGTGTGACGTCAACGTTGACGATGTCGCCCGATTTCAGCGTCTTCTCGCTTGGAATGCCGTGACAGACGACATGGTTGATCGAAATGCAGACGCTGTGGGTGTAGCCGCGATAGCCGAGCGTCGCAGGCACGGCGCCTGCAGCGGTCACGAAGTCGTAGATCAGCCGGTCGATCTCGGCCGTGGTGACACCTGGCACCATGTGCGGCACGATCATGTCGAGCGTCTCGGCCGCAAGCCGACCGGCCTTCATCATGCCCTCGAACGCGGCGGGACCATGAAGCTTGATGGCGCCGGTGCGTGCCTCGGGAGCGTCGGACGTGACGGTTACATATTCGGTCATGGTGAAGGATATAGCGTGGCGGCGGAGCTTTTGCGAGGCTATGCAAAGGCCATGGGACAGGAACGCATCTGGACGGCCGCGCTGACGATCATCGGCGACGAAATCCTGTCGGGTCGGACGCAGGACAAGAACGTCGCGCAGATCGCGGCGTGGCTCAACGTGCAGGGCATCCGTCTGGCGGAAGTGCGCGTGGTCGCGGACAGGACGGAGGCGATCGTCGAGGCGGTCAACACGCTGCGCGCGCGCAACGATTACCTGTTCACGACCGGCGGGATCGGACCCACGCATGACGACATCACCGTCGACGCGATTGCCGAGGCGCTCGGTGTCGCGGTCGAGCATCATCCCCGCGCGATGGCCATCCTCGAGCGCTATTACGCGACCCGCGGCGGGCTGAGCGAAGCGCGTGCGCGGATGGCGCGGACGCCGGCGGGGGCCGAACTGATCGACAACAAGGTGTCGGGCGCGCCGGGTATCCGGATCGGCAACATCTTCATCATGGCGGGTGTCCCGCATATCACCGCGGGCATGCTCGATGCGCTGACGGGGACGCTCGAGGGCGGTCGCCCCGTGGTGTCGAGGACGATCGGCTGCTGGGTCGCCGAGAGCGAGGTCGCCGACCTGCTGCGCGATGCGGAAAAGGCGCATGAAGGCGTTGCGATCGGCAGCTATCCCTTCTTCCGCGACGGGCGGACGGGCGCCAATTTCGTGGTGCGCAGCGCCGACACGGACCTCGTCGACCGGTGCATCGCCGATCTCGTCCGCGATCTCGAGGCCGCGGGGCGGGTGGTCGCACCCGACGGGATCTAGCCGCCTCCAGGCGACGGTGTCGCGTGCCCGCGGCGATTTTTGCGGATCACGCAACGCGCTTGCATGGCGTTGCGATCTCGGTCTAGCTTCTCAAAAAATAATGGAGAGGCTGTATGACTGCGAGCAATGTAATGCTGACGATCATTGGATGTATTGCCGCGTTGCCGATCTTGGCACTCGCCTTCGTCGCCTTGCGCCCGGTCCGTTCGGGTCGGCCGATCGACTGACGGCAGCCTGAACAGGATTTGGCGTCAAGCCGCCGCGCGCGCTGACTGCGAACCGACGCGCATGCCGGTGACGCTGATGACGAGCGTCTCGATCTGCGCTTCGGTATAGCCCGCGTCGAGGAACCGGGCGATCTCGCCCGTCGGCAGCGCGAAGCCGCGGCGCCAGGCATAGACCGCAAGACGGCGGAGCGCTTCGAGGCGCGGGTCGGCGAGGCGCGACGCAGCGCCCAGACCAAACAGGCTGCCCATCGCGCGCGAAATACGGCCGGGGGTCGTCAGGCTTCGCAACGTGTCGCGCTTCGCCATCGCGATGACGCTCCATTCGATCGCGGAGAACCCCGTCGGCGCGGCGACGGCGGAGGCTGCGCGGCACCCTGAGGGCGCAGCGAACATGTTGTCGAGGTCGAGATATGCCATGCTGAATCCCCTTGTCCCGTGATCGTGCATCGACACTGCCGGCAAGCGTGACGCACGCGTCCAATCGCAGGCTCGTCTGTATCGAGGCGTGTAGCGCCAATTCCCGTCGGGCCGCCGAAGCTGACCCAGAAGACGTCAACCGGACCCGGTCGAAGCTTCAATACCAGTCGGTATATTAAGCGGGCGCAGAGGCGTCAATCACATTCTGTACTGGCCGGTAATTTAAGCGGGTCGCATACCGCGTCGCTGTCGCCAACGGATGCCGACCGGTCTCAGCGCGTCGGCCAGACCATCATGCTCGTCGCGACGAGTTGCTTGAGTTCGTCGCACGTTGCGCCCGAACCTCCCTGGATAGCCAGCCCCTGCATGATCGCGAACAGGTACCGCGCCAATGCGGGCGACTCGAGGCCCGGGGGGAACTCGCCCGCAGCCTTGGCCTGGTCGAAACGGCGGATGAGCGCGGCCTCGGAGGATGCGCGCCGCTTGACGACCTCGGTCTTGATCGGCTCGGCCTCGGCGCCGCATGCGACCGAACTGATGACGCCGAGACAGCCCTTGGGATCGCAGCTGCTGGTCTGCATCTGCAACGCGCCCATCAGCAACCGCTCGGCCACCGCGCGCGCGCTGGGCGCATCGAGTGCGGACGTCATATAGGCAAGCTTCTCGCGCTCGTAGAGGTCGAGCGCCTTGTGAAACAGCGCCTCCTTGTTGCCGAACGCAGCATACAGGCTTGGCTTGGTGATCTTCATCTCGGCGGTCAGCTCGGCCATCGATGCCGCTTCGTAGCCGTTCCGCCAGAACACGCGCAAAGCCGCCGCAAGCGCCTGATCGAGATCGAACTCCCGAGGGCGGCCCTTCGGGGCGGTGAATGCGCAAATCCTATTCATACCGCTTGGTATATAGGCCCGGTGCGGAAAACGTCCAGTGATCGCACGGGGTTTGCCGGACACGCCAGCGCGTGGGGCGGCGGCCCCGTGCTGGCCGCGACGGAACGCGAGCAGGGCTTGGTCGCTTTGGCACGGACAGGTGGCGGCCGCCGCCATCGTGGTGAGACAAGGACAACGGCATATGAAGATCGGATTCATCGGCTTGGGCCAGATGGGGATCGCAATGGCGACCAACCTGATCGACGCGGGACATGACGTCACCGTGTGGAACCGGTCGGCGGCAAAGGCCGACCCGCTGCTGGCACGCGGGGCGACACTGGCGGCGACGCCGGCTGACGCGGCGCAAGGCGAGGTGGTGATGACGATGCTCGCCGACGATGCCGCGCTGGAGACGGTCGTATACGGCGAGCGAGGCATCCTCGGCTGCCCCGCCTTGCATGTGTCGCACAGCACGATCAGCGTCGCGCTCGCCGAGCGGCTGACGGCGGATCAGGGGAATGCTGGGGGATTCGTATCGGCGCCGGTGTTCGGACGGCCACCGGCGGCCGCAGCGGGGGCGCTGTTCGTCGTCGCGGCGGGGGCGGATGAGCGCATCGATCGGTGCAACGAGTTGTTTGCGGCGATCGGCCAGCGCGTCTTTCGCGTCGGCGATACACCGTCGGCGGCAAATCTCGTCAAGCTCAGCGGCAATTTCATGATCATGGCGGCGATCGAGTCGATGGCCGAGGCGATGACGCTGGCAGAGAAGGGCGGTGTCGACCGCGCGATGCTGCTCGAAGTGCTGACGGGGACGCTGTTCGGGGCCCCGGTCTACAAGACCTATGGCGAGATTCTCGTCGAGGACCGCTTCACGCCGGCAGGCTTTGCCGCGCCGTTGGGGCTCAAGGACATGAACCTCGTCGACGCCGCCGCAGGGACGCTTCGCGCACCGATGCCCGTCCTCGGCGTGGTTCGCGATCACCTCCGCACGGCAATCGCGCAGGACGGTCCAGACGTCGACTGGGCAGCGATCGGGCTCGTCGCGCGTCGCAGCGCCGGTCTCTAGCGTCAGACGGCGTCCCGCCCCCCGAGCAGCCGTTGCAGACGGGGGCGGACGACGAGGAAGCCGAGATACGCGCGTTCCATAAGCCGCAACGCGAGCGGGTTGCGCGCCAGCAACCCGAGCGGCCGCAGCACCGGGATCACGCGCCACATCGCGGCGAACGCCGCGGCGCCCGATAGCAGCGTGCCGTCTTCGCGGGCATGGAACCGCGCCAAGAGCGCGCGCCGGTCGATCGGACACGTCGCGTCGGGGCTGGTCGCATCGATGAATTCGATCGCGCCACGCCGATCGAGGCGCCGCATGATCGCAATTTCCCGTCGGCATAGCGGACAGTCGCCGTCATGCCAGACGGTCAGGCGGGTCATCGCGCGCGATCCGTGTTGGTCGCGCTGATCCGCGCGGCAAGCAGCGTCGCAAAGCCCAGCCAGCCGACAAACGGCACGCCGAGCAGTGCCGCCGGGCGGTCGACCTTCGCCGCGGTCGCGACGTAAGCGCCGCCGGTCGCGACCATCGCGCCGGCGACGGCGGCGCTCGATCGCAGCGCATGCTTGCGGAAGAAGACCTCGGTCCAGCCGCCAACCATCGCGGTGTTGAGCAGCCAGAGTCCGACAGCGCCCGAACGCGTCGTGCTGGCGGGCTGACGGAGCAGGCGATAGCCACCCACCGCGAGCCCGGTCTCGAGCACGGGCCAGACCGCACCGAAGACCGCATCGGGCGGCGTGAAGGACGGCTTGTCGAGCCGCTTGTACCAGCGCCGGGTCGCGGGGTGCGACGGATCGGGCGCGTTGCGTCGCCCGATCGCGGCACTCACGCCGAGCACCGCGACGATGATGAGCGCAGACGCGGCGCGTGACAGCGCGGGGGCGCCCGAGTTGACCGCATCGTCCGCGGCCTTGGTAGCGGGGAGGGGGGGCGCCATCACTCAGCGCGCCGCGAGATAGCGTTCGAGATCGTCGCAGCCGCCGATCGTCTCGCCGTCGATCACGATCAAGGGCGTCGTCGCGATGCCATGCTCGGTCTTGAACGCCTCGACCGCGTCGCGGTCGCGCAGGATGCGGTCATCGACGTCATAGCCCTCTGACTGCAGCAACTGCTTTGCACGGATGCCGAACGGGCAGATATGGTCGGGGAGCACCATCCGGTGCAGCGTGGCGGTACGGGGTTCGGTCATATCGTCCTCGCGGTCGCGCGATCCGATCATCGGACCGCGCGCATGCCGCTATAGCGCGGGACCGGGACGGACGTTCCGTGGCCGCGCTGTCGAACGCCGCGCGCATCTCAGCGTTTGAGCGCGCGCCGTATTCTCGACCAGCTGACGAACTTGAAATTCTGCGTGTCGGGCGCATTGTCGCCGTCCTGCGCGACGAACAGCCCCGTCGGATAGTCCGGCCCGAAATTGCCGAGCGCGAGTTCGATCCCGTCGGTCTCGCTCGTGCCGTCGATCGCGCCGCCACCGATACGGAACCGCCCCACAAAGGTCGCGCCGGGCAGTCGGTAGAGCGTGTAGGCATTGTCACCCTGGCTCGAGGCCACGAGATAGCCGCCGGTGCGGCCAGACGGGGCGAGCGCAAGCCCTTCGGCATCCGCGACAAGCGTCTTGCCGTCGACCTTTGCGATCGGCGTCGCGGTCGGCGCGGCCGCAGGATCCGCGTCGAACCGCCAGAGCCCGACATCCTCCTCGGCGACGTAAAGAAGCCCGGTCCGGTCATCGACGACGCAGCCTTCGGCCTGGCTGGCAAGCTTCATCGAGCGCACCGTCGTGACTTTGGGGGCGGCCCCCGAAAGGTCGATCGCGACCTGGTCGATCCGGCCGTCCTTCAGGACGACAAAGCCGAACAGCGCCTTGTCGCGGGCGCGGGTCCACAGGCACATGCCATAGGCTTCGCCGGGACCGACCGGAAACCGGCCGAGCGGCATCAACCGCGCCGCAGCCGTGTCGAGCACGAACAGCGCGACGTGCGCCGTCGCCAGCTCGGCGCGGTCGCTCGCGGCGGCGATCACGCGCCCGCCCGACGTGCGAATGTCGACATTGTTGAGCCGCGCGGCGGGGGTGAAGCTCAGCCGCTTGCCGGCAAGGCTGTAGACATGGATCCCGACTTGCTTGTCGGTCCCGATCACGAGGCTTTTCGCGGGATCGGCCGCGTTGCGCCAGATCGCGGGATCGTCCGCCGCATCCGACAGGCTGTCCACCGGATCGGTCTCGGCCGTCGCCGCCACCGTTACCGCCACCGTCGGCACGGCGGCTGGCGGCGTCGTCGTCTGCGTCACGCAGCCGCACAGCAGGAGCGCGGCAAAAGGAAACGCGCGCATCAGAACGTCACTCGCACGCCGCCGGTGTACCGACGTCCGAACGTCTCGTGCTCGATCGTGTAGGCCGAGGATCCGGCATAGCGGCGACCGGGACCGTTCAGCAGGTTCGCGAAATCGCCGTAGATCTCGACATTGCCGTTGATCGCATACCGCACGCTCGCGTCGAGTTCATTGTCCTTGGCCCAATAGAAATCGCCGCCGTCGATCCCGCGGACGACGCCCGAGATATTGGCGGTGCCACCGATCGCATCGAGCCATGCCGACCGGTTCTGATACGAGACACGCGCCGAAAAGCCGTATTTCTCATAATAGGCGATCAGGTTGTAGATCGCGTCGGAGGCACCGGGCAGCGGGACCTTGCGCGACGGCAGCGCAGCGGTGCCGGGGGTTTCGGCGCGGCTTTTGTTGATCGTCGCGTTGAGCTGGACGCCGAACCCGCCCATCCAGTCGGGCAGGCCGAGATCGGCGACGAACGGATCGAGCTGCTGCTGGATCGCGCCTTCGATCCCCATGATATAGCCGCTGCCGCCGTTGACGACGGTCGAGAAGACATAGTCCGAGCGATCGACCCCGTTGGTGTTCAGGATCGACCGGCCAAAGCTCTGCGTCGAGTCGAACAGGACGTCGGTAACGTCCTTGTAATAGGCGCCGATCGACAGGAAGCCGCGCGGCATCGTGTAATATTCGACGTAGAGATCGACACCCTTGGCCTTTTCGGGCTTCGCGTCCGGGTTGCCGCCGCTGATCGTCCGGTTCGCGTCGTCATAGGACAGGTTGGGGCGAAGCTGATCGTAATCGGGGCGTGCGGCGCCGGTGTTGAACGACAACCGCGCCTTCATCCGGTCGTTGACGTCCCAGTTGAGGTGAAGGCTCGGATAGACGAGCGTCTGGCTCGACTTCACGTCGAGCAACCCGACGGTCGAGAAGGCCTGCGCATCGTTGCGGATATGCTCGACCCGCACGCCACCGATCACGCTGCCCCAGTTGGTCGTCGCGGTCGCCATCGCATAGCCCGCATAGACCTGCTCGCCGACGTCGTAGAAATTGGCGTCGGTACGGACATAGCTGCCGACGGCCTGTGCCTGGTCGACAAGCCCGAGGACCTTGTCGCGGTCGAAATACTGGAAGGTGTAGCCGAGCGGGATCTCGCCCTGGAACCCGCCGGGCTTGGCGATCGCCGCATAGTTGGTCGGGATGCCGGCCGCCGCGAACTGTGCGGGCGTGCTCAGGTCGAGCAGATATTCGTTCGAGGTCTTGGTGCGATCGTCGTAGCGGATGCCGGCCGCGAACACCGTCGAGGCCCCGAACACCGTCGCCGCGCGGCTGATGTCGAGCTTTGCGGTATAGGCCTCGGTGACGTCCTGCGCCTTGAGCGAGCGCAGGCGCGAGAGGGTGCGCGGGAAATCCTCGATCGCGGTCACCCGGTCGCCGCGCGAGAAGGTGCCGTCGGGGTTGCGGATCGTGCGGTACAGCTCGACCTTCGCAAGCTGCGGATCGGTCAGGTCGTAGCCGACGGTCAGCCGGTTGGCGGCGTTTGCGCCGTTGGTCCCGAACGAGGGGCTGTCATAGTTCAGCTGCGCGGGCTGCGACCGGTCGTCGATCGAGCGCGTGAAATTGCCGCGCCATGCGACCTTCCAGTCGCCCAGCTCGTGATCGCCGCCCAGCGTGTTGGTGAACACCGACTGCTTGTACTTGCGCACCGTGAAGTTCGAATTGAGATCGACGCCGTACACCGTCCCGAGCAGCGGCGTGTTACCCGTGCAGACGTCGGCATAGCCGGTGGTCCCCGAGGCGGGACGCGCGTTCACCGAACAGGCGGCGGTGCCGTTGGGCGTGCGCGACTGCTGGTCGTCGAGATCGAAGATGTAGTTGTTGCGCTGCTCATCGTCCTGAAACGCCGAATAGATCGTCTCGGCGAACAGCTTGTGACCGGGGGCAGGGCGCCAGTCGAGCCGGGTCGACAGCGAATAGTTCTTGCGCGTCAGCCGGTAGAGCTTGTTCTCGGTCTCGCGCGCCCAGTTGCGCGTCTGATACCCCGGGCGGAGGTCGCGATCGACCGCCTCGAAATCGGTCTCGAAATTGTCGGTGACCATGCCGCGCCGATACAGGCTGGCGGACGAGACGATGCCGAACTCGCCGATCCCCGTGTCGATCCGGTCGGACACGACGAGCGAGCCTTCATATTCCGTCTTCTTGCCCAGCTCGACATGGCCCGCCCCGCCCTTGGCCTGCACCTTCAGCCCTGGATAGTCGAAGGCCGAGCGTGTGATGATGTCGACATTGCCCGCGATCGTCTCGCCGGTCATGTCGGGGGTCACCGCCTTGCGGACGATGATCTGCGACGCGATCGCCGAGGGGATCGAGTCGAAGCGCGCATCGCGGCCCTCCGGACTGACGACGTTGATCCCGTCGAACGACAGCGTGGTCCAGTTGATCGGCGCGCCGCGCAGCGTGATGTACCGCGCCTGGCCCTGGTCACGCTGGACGCCGACGCCGGGCAACCGGCTGACCGCCTGCGCGACGTTCTGGTCGGGCAGGCGCCCGATCGAGTCCGAGGCGATGACCGAGACAAGCGACGGGCTGGTCCGCTGGATCTGAAGCGCCGCGGCTTCGGACTCGGCGATCGGCCGCGAACCCGAAACCACGATCTCCGCATCCGCGTCAGGGGCCGACGCCGTCATCGCGACGTCGAGCGGCACCGCGGCGTCCGCGACCGTCACACTGCGCGTGACGTCCGGGAAGCCGACATAGCGGATCACGACGTCGTGCGTGCCTGCGGGGACGCCGGTCAGCGAGAACCGCCCCGTCCGGTCGGCGGCGGTGGCGAGGCCCAGCGCGGGGATCGAAACCGACGCGCCATCGAGATAGTCGCCGCTACCCTGCTGCGACACGACGCCGGTGATGCTGCCGCTCGCGCGCGGCGCCCCGGCGGGGTCGGCTTTCGTCTCGGCGCGCGCAATGCCCGATGCGAGCGGCATCACCGCACAGCCGAGCAACAGCGCGCGCAGAAGGACGGGACCGCGTGAGCGGTGCGACAGGCCGATGATCATGATACTTCCCCCAGTGGTCCAGCTGGTCGGCTGGCCTGCGGGGGTGCCTATGGGACGCGGATGGCATCTGGGTGACGTGGCGGTGACAGTTCAGTGACGTGGTGGTCACCCGTGTCGCCCGGGACGTGGATCGCGGCGCCCATCGCTCAGAAGCATCTTGCGCCGTCCGCGTCGAGCCGATAGACGCTCGCCATCGCAGTGCGATGCGGTTCGGCTGGTCGATCGACCAGCACGGATACGGCATGCGGGTGTAGCTCAATGGTAGAGCTTTTGCTTCCCAAGCAAGTGACGAGGGTTCGATTCCCTTCACCCGCTCCACATCTACGCTGAACCCACACGAATCCGCCATTCCGGCGTCCGGTCGCGCCTCGCGGGACACCGGTCTGTGCACCAAGCTGTACACACGACGGTATCGTCCGCCCGCATGAGAGGTCCGCGCCGGCGATCGGGCGAGACGTGGATGTGGCCTCGGTTTCCTATCTCTGGCGGCGCGGCGCGCGCTATCATTACCGGCGCAGGTTGTACCTGCGCGGATTGGCAAATTCTCCTATAACGGTCCCTTTGGCTACCGCAGATCCGGTCGAGGCCCGTCGTCTCGTCACCAGACTGTCGGCGAAATGGGAGGTGATGGTGATGCAGATGTTCGACCGGGCCAGCCGCGGCTTTCTCAAGGCGGGAGAGCTGGAAAGCGTGTTCAGGGCGGGACTGGACGAGGAGCTGGGGCTGGCGTTGGCGCCCCAGCTCACTAGCCGCGCGGCTTCAGGCGTCGATCAGCGCCCGCTTCGCGTCCTGGAGGCTACCTACCGGATCGCGGCGCGCTTGCCGGCCGATGCCGACAGCATCCCGTCCGACCTGATCGACGAACTAACCGATAGCTTCGCGGACAAGGACCGCGCCGCCGTCGTGCTCATGCTCAAGTCGCTTGCACCACACAAACTCGCGAACCGCGACGCCGAGCATGTCCTGCAGCAGCTCTCCGCACCGGTGACCGCACGGACAATCGAGGATGCGCGGGTTCAAATCCTGCTCGCACGAGCAGAGGCGCAGGCGCGTGCGGGATTCGCGCAGCATCCGCTTGCGATCCGACAGGGTGACCCGTTCGCGGCGCTCCTCGACGACGACGTTGTCGCAGCGATCCGCCGAGGCTCCACCGAGCGGCCTGCGCCTAACCGCACGCCCCGTGACAATGGCAGCGACCAGCAATTCGCATCCGCATCCGCTGGCTCACCATTCCTGACCCAGGATACTCGGCCATTCAGCGAAATTATTGAATCTACCATCGAGATGATCCAAGGGTCCGGAGACTGGAACGCGGATTTGAGTCAGCGGCGGCGCGTCATCCAGGCTTTCTGCTGGATCACGGGCGATAAGCGACTGTGTGATTACAGTGCTATCGATGCACAGTTGTTCGCCAAAACGCTGCGCGATTTGCCGGTGGAATTTCGCTGGGGATCACTGACGTCTGGCAGCATGATGCGTCCGGTCGAAGAGGTAGTCGCCGAGGTCAAGGCGATGAAAAATACGACGCCCCGAAACGACCGGACCTATAATCGCGACTTGACGATCATGGCGCGCTTTTCGCGCGAGTTGGCAAAGGTGTCGTGGAAGCCGCGTTACGGGAAAGACCTTGTAGTCGACTTCAACGCGTTCACTGCAACGGTCAGCGACGACCCGAGCAATCCCGACCGGATGCCTTGGACGGAGGAACAGCTAATCTGCGCTTTTTCCAGTCCGATCTATACTGGGGGTGGCAACTGCAGTCGCCGTTTAAAGGTCGATCCAAGCGGTGCCGTTTGGCAGGACGCTGCCTATTGGGTGCCGTTGCTGCTTGCCTATACCTTCATCACCAGGGAAGAAGCATGCGGGCTGGAGATCGAAGAAGTAGTCTTCGACGTCGATCTTCCGTTCTTCGTCATCAAGAACAACATGACCCGCAGCAAGGACGGCAAGAAGGCGGCAGGCCTGAAACGTCCCGCGCGCTACCGCGCGATCCCGCTCCACCCTGAACTGTTGCGCCTCGGGCTCAAAGAGTATGTGGCCGCCATCGAAGCGGAAGGCCACCGCATGCTGTTCCCCGAGCTCTACCGCGAAGGCCTCACGAACAGAGGCGGTAAGCGCTTTTATGCTTCGGCCGGCCGCTATATCATCGACCATGTCGACGCCATCACACCCCTGCTTCGAACATCTTTAGGAAAGCGGGCCGACCTGCACTCGATGCGGACTGCCGGTGGCAGCGCGCTCGAGGACTCGGATGCGAAGCAAGTCGTCGTCGACGACATCATGGGCCATGCTCGCGAGGGGACGGGCCCCCGCAAATATAGCAAGGCCTGGTTCGCCAAAGGGGGCGCCGCAATCCTTGCAAAGCGCCTCTCGTTGATGTGCGGTGCAACGCCGAACATGACCGCGCACCTCACACCTGCGCCGCTTGCCTTACTGCCACTGGAGGAACGGTCTCGGACGGGCTCTTCGGTTGGCTGTGCCTCGCGCAGAAAGGCGTAGCGTCAAGATTGGTCGGCGGGTCATCTGCAGAGCTGGAAGCCGAGAAGCCTCACGGGTCTTGCATATGGCCGACGCGTCGTACGTCGGCCATCCTTCGGCTACCTACCGATCACTCATCTCCAATCCACCGCAGCACCCGAACCATGTTGGGACTAATCGACGCTAACGGCATCATGACACCGTCAAAATACGCCGGCTTGAACAAGCGGTCGTGTTTGTCAGGCTCCATCTGGCGACCCGCGAGAAGGAAGAGCCAGACGCGAACTACATTGTCCTCGACCGCGTCAGGATCACACTTGAACCTCTCCGCGAAGAGATCGCGCACGTTGTTCTGCCCGCCACGCTGGTTGCGGAAAGGAACGAACGCGATCTTGCGAAAATCGGCATCCCTTTCGAAGAGAGTCGCCCAATCGTGTGCCGCTGGAAGCGGCATGCCGAGCACGGTGCTTGCTTCTTCTGGGATCGCGGGCCGGTCCTCAAATCGATACTGAATGGGTTCGTGGATCGCCGACCACAGTGCACGCGGTAAGTCGCCATTTTCGTAATCCCATTCGTCGGGCTGAACATGAACCGGCGGCTCATCAGGAACCGGGGATTTCAAGTCGCGATAGTGGCTGAACGACTCAACTTCCGCTTTCAACACCGCAATCTGCTTTTGAAGAGCGTCTAGGTCGTCATCCGCCCCGGCAGCGTCTTTATGACCTCGCTCCTTCGCCGGAATACCAAGCGCGTCTGCAAGGTCGTTGTCGGCCTCCCCGTTGAGCGTTGCGACCAGCGCCGCGAGCACGGCATTGGGCAGGTCCTTGATGGATTCCGTCTTCAGCTTTGCCCCTTTCAGCCGACGGACGAACGTCATCAGAACCTTGCCGAGCTCCTGTTCATGGCGCTCAATGACGCTCAACGCCGCGAGCTTCTGTGCGGCCAGTAATTGTCCCATTAGGGAATGCTTCGCAGCCATCTGGGCCGCGAAGGTGGCTATCCGATCATTGTACCACTGCAGGCGTTCAATATCTAAAAGGATGTCCTTGGCCGACGTCTTATGGACCCACGGCATTTCAGCCGCATTCTTCTCCCGGCGGTCGGACGCCGCTGCCTCATTCGCAGCGGTCAGCCTCGGCGCTACACCTTCAACTAGCTTCAGCAACAGGGCGCCCAGTTCGACTCCCTCTGTCACCTTGGTCGGAATGGCGCGGCTGTTCTCCGCAATGCGACGGGCAGCTGATTGGTAGTCGTCGAGCTCCTCGAGGGTCAGCGCCTGCCGGATCAGATCCAGTTCTAACTTGTTCATAATCTGCTACTTTCATCGTTGATGCGCCAGAATGGGGCGCGCATTTGCTTCCCTTCTGTCGGGTGAATCGATCTGAGATGAGTCGATGATGCGGGACAGGCGGTGCCGAGCCCGCTAGAGAGGGGGGCTAATCGGCACCGCTTCGCCCCGACAGAAGGCTGTCGGCAGCAATGAAAACCAGCTCGGCGGCGTTCCGACCGACAAAGGGGCGATCCATGCCGCAGCGCAGAGTTTCACCCGACGCCCGGAAGAGAGGCGCAATACCTAGTAAATGATGCGCAGCATCTTTTACTGTGCGCGCTCCTGCGGAGCGGTGGATCGACCTTGCGGTCGAGTTTTTGGCCCGCTCACGCGGGCCAGCGCTAGCGCGGGAGAAGCGGCGGCGCCGCAACCACTGGCGCAACATTCTTGTGCATCCACTCATCTACCGATCGCTTCCGAAATCGACGTTCATCTGGGGATCATCGGGCGATCCCACCCCAGCGAGCAGGTTGTCCGTCAGAATGAGCTGGGCGATATGATGCTCCGTGGCACGGGTCACCGTCGACCAGTGGCCTTCACGTACCCCGGCCCGTCCCAGCCGCGACACGACGGAGCGAGCCTCGGGCCAGATGCAGGTATCGCTCTGCTCCATGTCACGAAGGCGCTTGCCCTCGATGGCGTCCTCGCATCGCCGAAGGTCGGCCAGATGCAGCTCGAGTTGGAGCATTTTACTGATCGCGGCGACCAACAAGGGCCGAAGCGCCTCGTGCGCCTTAGCTACCCGTTCCAGCAGCGCTCGATGGTCGTTCGTCAGCGTCACCGATTTCAGCCTCGGGTGAGCGAGGAAGCGGCCGGCGGTCTGGCTCGTATTCGACGCACCACCCTTCGCCGCGCGCAGCTGGCGGACGTAGTGTGCCTTTTCTGCAACCTCGCTGCCGCAGGTCGCGGCGACATCGAGCACCCAGGTCGATAGCTCTTCAAGCGACGCCATGGTAACCGAACCATCGGAATTGAGCTGGACGCGCCCAACCTCCTCCGGGATGTTCGGGTATTCGTTCAGGCGTGCAGTTACGCTCGCTGGCTCGCGCCCGCGTTCTACTTCGTTCATGACATTGTCCTTGTTGATCGGCAGGAAGACGGATCAACAGGATCTACGGGGCTGCCCAAGCCGATGGCGGATGATCGACGAAGCGTCGGGGCAAGCGCGACGACATCAACGGTACCACCGGCGAAACCGATCTTGCCTTCTCGTCGGCACGCCAGATCAGTATGGCAATCAATCGCAAGAGGGTGTAAAGTACGCACATCATCAGCGCGCTTCGACGAACACACAGATCGCCAAGCCGCTGCTCACGCGACTGCAATCTCTATCTTCGCCTTTAAAGCTCATGAACCCTTTCTAGGAGGGGACGCGCTTTTTGATAAGAGCGGTCAGGCGATTTTCACCGCACAAGCCGGCCATCCCCATCATCCGTAGGCGTCCCGCCTAAGCCGGCCGGTTGCGCGGAGCAGCGCTGACTGTGCCACCAGCACGTCGGTCCGCGCCGACGCCACCGCAAGCTGAGCGCCACGGAAACTTTGGTCCGCGACGAGGATGTCGATCGTCGAGCGCAGGCCGAAGCCGTATTCGGCGCGCAAGCTATGCAGCGCAAGGTCGGCCGCGGCCAATCCGTCGATATTGGCCTGCAACTGTGCCTGCGCCGCGGTCAGGAAGGCCCAGGCGGCGTCGGCGGCGTGCACCGCCTCACGTGTGGCGGCGTCCGCCTGGAACCGCTCGGTGCGGTTGTTGGCCTCGGCCTCGGACTCGCGACAGCAAGTCCGACCCATACCAGCAGCATGGAAAAGGGCGCCGGTGTCGCTGATCCTTACGAAAGGCTGATGCGAAGGTTTTGAATGAAGGAAAAACAAGATCGGCATTCGCCGGTCGGTCTTCGATCAGAACTTTTGTCGTCGACCGGTTCCGCCGGTCATGCCCAGCATTCGCGTGCCCTCAACTGGTCGTTTCAGCGATCCGGCAGTCGGTCACGTGTCCGGAGCCCAACCATATGCTTCCTGCACATATCATCACCGCCCTACACGTCGCGCCACTAGACGTCGGCCATCATGTCGGCATCGAACGGCGAATGCCCGTCGGGGCAGCTGTCCTAACCGCAACGCTGCAAGGCCCGCGCGTTCGCTTCAGCCTCGATAGCTGCATCCTGCAACCATCCAACCCCACGGACACGTTGCTACTCTGGCTTGACCAGCATCTGATACGCGAAGGCGCGACGATTACCGGCTATCGGCTGAACGACGCTGTCGCCATGCTCAGCTGCCTGCCCGGGGCGGAATGGTCGCCGGTCCTGCGCGCGATCGCGGGCTGCGGCCAGCAATATGCGCTCGACTTGACCGCCCGCAGCGCGGGAACTCCGGTCACGTTCCAACAGGCTTGCGGCTGTTCCGGAATCCTGTGTGCACCCGCCGATACCGGCCGGCGCTTCGCCGAGTGGATACGCTCCGATGTTGATGGACTGGAAAAAGATGCGAAACTCAACGTGATCGCGTTGTTCCGGCTGCTGATACGACGTCTCGCATCAACCAATCCGGTCAGTCGCAGCATCGCTGCTGCCATAAGCGCTAATTTCGCCACCTGGCTCGAACAGGCGGATCATCCCGCCGCGCAAGCCCACGTTGCCGACCTCCTGTCCGTCGCCGACTGACTCCAATCGGCCGCAGCGCAGCCCGTCCCCAAGGAACATCCATGTCTCTAATCGATCTATCGATCGAAGCGCGCGGCTACGCGCCCGCCTCGATCTCACTTGCCCTACGAACCATCGGTGCCTGCCCCGCCGCCGGTCATCGACCGGATGCCCGCCTCCTCTGCGGCATCGGGCTGCTCTCCGTCACGCCGGAAGATGGCGGTGATTATGTTTTCGCCACCGACGCCCGATGTCTGGGGGAAGGCGACACGCCGCTCGATCTACTCGACTGGCTGGAGCAACACGTTCCGGCAACCGGCGGTATCGTCAGTTGGAGCAATTGGGGCAGCGTCCCGCACCGCCTGCTCGCACTGGCCGATCTGACGCGGCATCCAAACGTCGTATCCGCCGCCACCGATACCGCCGGTCGATGGCGGGACATGCCGCGTGGGCACACATGGCATGTCCGTCAGGCGCGCGCACACCTCATGCCGTGCGTGTGTCCGCTGGGAACCCGCGTCGATGAGTGCGACGCGGTGATGCCGACCGTGCTGCTGCCAGATCCAGAAACCACCGCCGTAGAGCTGATCGGCGAGGCGATCGCCGGATGGCGATGTTGGGCGCAAGGTTTTGGTGATTTCGACGATGCCGGCCACCCCGCCCAGGCCGCGCTTCGCGCACTTGATCGCTGGCGTGCCGCTCAGCCCGCAACCCGCTGACCTCCCCTTGCTCAACACGCAGACGCGTAGCGTCCGCCGGAGAATTACGATGCACCACCACCTGACCTCGCTCTGGAAGAGCACATCGCCCCGCTTCGTCGTCGTCCTTGATGCCGAACTTGCCTATGACCACGAAGCACACGCCCGCTACCAGGCGAGCGAGCGCTTCCTGCCCGCCGACGCCGGGCATCTGTCACCGCGCGACCTGCGCACCGACCCCCGCGTGACGCCGCGCTGGCCGTGCCATCGCATCACGACGTTGAGCTGGCTGGTGATGACCGAGGCCGAGGACGGCCTGCGCCCGTTGCGTCTCGAAACCCGGGGCTTGCCGGAGCAGGACGAGGCCGCTGCCTTGCGGGCCTTCTTCGCCGACATAGGGCAGCTCGGTCACGTCCAGATCGTGACGTGGGGTGGATTCCATAACGATCTGCCGCAGATTCTGATCGGGGCAATGGATGCGGGGCTGCGGCTGCCGTCCAGCCTGAAGGCGCTGCAGTCGCCCTGGCGCCGCGATGCCTCGGGGCATCTCGACCTGTGCGGCGAGATATGCGGCGGGGCAGCGCCTGCTCATCTAGCTGAGATCGCCGCCCGGCTCGGCATCCCGGCCAAGTTGACCTGCCGCCCGGACCTAGTCTCCCAATTGATGAAGCAGGGGAAATGGTCGGCCGTCCGCTCGGTCTGCGAAGGGGATGTGTTGACCACGGCCACGCTCCTCATGCGCTGGCGTCATCTGTCCGGCGGCACCGCCTCCGTCCTGGAGGCGACGCGACGGCTGACGGGCTTCGTCACCGAGCACTGCGCCCACCGCGCCTACGCGGCCGACTGGCAGCGATACGGCGACGACCTGCTCGCCACAGCCTTCGCCGCAGAAGCCCGCAAGGCGGAAATTTTCGCACCGGTGGCCTGTCGCTGAGCGGGGATGATGGCCTTCGTGAAGGGGGCGGAAAAGAAACGAACGGGCCGATGGCCCCAGAGGAGATTACCGACATGACCAAGCAGCATTCGATCGACACCATGCAGGCGTGGACTCACGGCCTTCGGGTGGCGATGGGCTATCCGGAATATGCACCAGTCGCCAATCCGACCGCCTTCGCCTCTGGCGGACGCAAGAACTTCGCCGAAGCACTGGAAGTCGCCGCCATCGTCGAGGAGATCGGCCGCGACATGATCCTCGTCCAATTCGACCTACCGATCGCCGACGGACCGATCGGCGTCTCCCTCGCCACCCGCGCTACCCTGCACGTCGACTGGCATGCCGACGTGCAGCTCTACCTCGCCAGCGACGGCACGTCCGTCGAGATCCTGACGGATACGCATCGCTGGTCGGTCGGCCCCCGCAATGTCCTGACCGCATCGGCCCTGCCGCCGCGGAGCCGGATCAAGCGTGGTATCGAGCGCGCTCACCGCCGCTGGCGAGAAGTGACGGAACAGGTGCACGGCGTTGAGCTTCCAGGCTCTGTCTTCGTTCCCGCCGGCGGCAGCTACGCCGACGCCATGCCAATGGAGGCGATCCGCTCGGCAGCCTGACGCGGCACACAACCGATGACTATCGGGCGGACGTGTCCTATCATCCGCCCGATGACCCAGTCCCGCCGATGCGGGCCAGCACCTTGGACCTGTCGAACCGCATGAACGCCGTAGAGATCGAAGAAGCCGTATCCGACCTCGTCCAACAGCCGTTCGACGCCGCCGAATTTCCGTTCCAGTTCATCACCGCGTTCGGCGCCAAGAAGGCAACTGTCGATCGCCTCCGCGCGACGAAGAATGGCACCAACCAATCCGATGTCGGCGGCGTCCTGCAGCGCAACAACATTCATATCGGCATCGCCGCGGCGGGCGAGGTGGGCACGACGCTGACGGCCCTGCGCGCTAGCCCCAAGACCGCGAGCGCCAAGGCGAAGTTCATCCTCGCCACCGATGGCGAGACGGTCGAGGCCGAGGATCTGATCGGCGGCGACGTGATCGCCTGCGCCTATGCCGACCTGCCGCGCCACTTCGGGATTTTCCTGCCGCTGGCGGGCATTTCCACTGTCAAGGAAATCAAGAACAACCCGATCGACGTCAAGGCGACGGGGCGGCTCAACAAGCTGTATGTCGAGTTGCTGAAGGACAATCCTGACTGGGCGACCGAGGAGCGACGGCACGAGCTGAACCAGTTCATGGCACGGCTGATCTTCTGCTTCTTCGCCGAGGACACGGGCATCTTCCGCGAGAACCAGTTCACCGCCACCATCACCCAGATGAGCCATGCCGGCCATGGCGGCGGCGACGAGCAATGGGGCAACACGCACGAGGTGCTGACTGAGCTGTTCCGCGCGATGGATACGCCCGTCACGCATGATCGCAATCTCGACGATCGTTATCGTCGCGCCGCCGGCATCCGCCCCTATGCGGACGTCTTCCCGTTCGTGAACGGCGGCCTTTTCACGGACGCGACCGAAAGCCCGCGCTTCAGCCGGACCGCGCGCGCCTTTCTATTGCGCGCGGGCGATCTCGACTGGAAGGAGATCAACCCCGACATCTTCGGATCGATGATCCAGGCGGTAGCCGACGATGGCGAGCGCGGCGAGCTGGGCATGCATTATACCAGCGTGCCCAACATCCTGAAGGTGCTGAACCCGCTATTACTCGACGGCTTGCGCGAGCAGTTGGAGGCGGCGGGCGACAGCCGCCAGAAACTGCGCAACCTGCGGCGGCGGCTGGCGAACATCCGCGTGTTCGACCCGGCCTGCGGATCGGGCAATTTCCTGGTCATTGCGTACAAGGAAATGCGCGCGATTGAGGCGGTGATCGTCGAGCGGCTGGGCGGCGAGGCCAGTCTGAAGCTGGACGAACGCCGCAGCGTCATCCCGCTCAGCAACTTCTACGGCATCGAGATCAAGGGCTTCGCCGCCGAGATCGCCCGCCTCGCGCTGCTGATCGCTGAGTTCCAGGCGGACTGCCTGTACCTCAGCCAGCAGGAGGCGCGCGCGATGGTGCTGCCCCTCCATAAGACCGGACAGATCACAGTCGGCAATGCGCTTCGGTTGGACTGGCCGGACGTGTGCCCGCCAGTGCGCACCGCCCTCGGCCTGGAGCGCGATCTGGGCGGTGTGACCGGGCGGCTGGCGTTAGAGGTAACGGGATTAGAAGACGTCGCTGATGCGGAAACCTACATCTGCGGCAATCCGCCCTATCTAGGAAGCACATGGCAAAGCGAAGAGCAGAAAGAGGAACTCCAGAATCTCTTCGAGAATCTAACCAAAAATTGGAAATCGCTGGATTATGTAGCGGGATGGTTTTTGAAGGCCAGTCAGTACGGGCACTCAAGTGCGGCAAAGAGCGCATTCGTAACGACAAATTCGTTGTGTCAGGGTATTCAGGTTTCTATCCTTTGGCCAGTACTTTTCGCGATGGGTAGATCTATCGAATTTGCTTATCCCTCCTTTAAGTGGGCAAATCTGGCGAACTATAATGCTGGCGTAACTGTTGCTGTCGTTGGGCTCTCTGCAGGTACAGCGAAAGGCGCAAAGCTCTACACAACCGATGCGGCCGGGAACGCAATTGAGCGGGTTGTGCCGAACATAAACGCATACCTCGTTGCAGGTCCCGACGTGATAGTGCAGCCGGTCAGTAAACCGCCTGCTGGACGAACCCCAATGGTATGGGGCAACAAACCAACTGACGGCGGATTTTTGTTCTTAGATAGTGAAGAACGCGAAGTATTGCTTAGAAACTCGCCGCAGGTACGGTCGATAATTCGTCCATTTGTCGGTGCCCAAGAGCTTATTCGGGGCGAACAACGTTATTGCCTATGGATGACTGATGGCGACGTTGATCTTGCCGAGAGCAGTCCCGAAGTCTCACGTCGGATCGAGGGCGTCCGGCGGGTGAGGATCGAGAGCAAAGCCGCTGAAACGAGACCAGCGGCAGAATTCCCGCATCGGTTCAGGCAAATCCAGAACGTAGCAGAACGATATTCAATTATCATACCACGGGTAAGCTCGGAAAATCGGGAATACCTCCCGGTGGCTATGGCCGACGGGAATGTTATCGTCGGCGATCGAAATTTTGCGATCTACGATGGTAAGGAGATTGAGATTGCTCTGATCGCATCTCGGCTTCATTGGGTCTGGATCGGCACCGTATGTGTTCGTATGCGTACCGACTTTTCTTATTCTAATACCCTTGGGTGGAACACCTTCCCCGTCCCCAAGCTCACCGAACAAGACAAAGCCGACCTCACCCGCACCGCCGAGAACATCCTGCTCGCACGCGAGGCCCATTTCCCCGGGACGATCGCCGATCTCTACGATCCGCAGACGATGCCGGACGACCTGCGCCGCGCGCACGACGAGAATGACGAAGTGCTGGAGCGCATCTATATCGGCCGCCGCTTCCGCAACGATACCGAGCGGCTGGAAAAGCTGTTCGACCTCTACACAAAGATGACGGCCAACCAGCCAGGGTCCAAGAAGGGTAAGAAAGTCGCATGACGCGCCTGTTCCGAATCACTGAAACAGGGCTGGCCGAGAGCCGCCGCAAGCCGCTCGACCTTGAAAGCCGGATCGAGGATTGGGTGGCGCACGACCTCAGCCTGGTCGGCGTCGACGGGATCGTCATCGGCCGTCAGGTCGTCACCGATCATGGGGGGCGCATTGATCTGTTAGCGATGGACGAGGATGGCAACCTCATTGTCATCGAGCTGAAGCGGGATCGCTCCCCCCGCGACATCGTGGGGCAAGTGCTCGATTATGCGTCCTGGGTGCGACACCTGACCACCAAGGACGTTCACGAACTCGTTCGCGCCGCCACCGGCCAGTCGCTGCCGGACCTGTACCGCGACCGCTACGGCAAGGCGGTGCCGGAGACACTCAACGCCTCGCACCAAATGATCGTGGTGGCGAGCGAGGTCGATGAGGCGACCAAGCGGATCATCGAATATTTATCGGAGGAGCATGACGTCGGGATCAACGCAAGCTTCTTCAACATCTTCGGCGATTCCGGCCATGAATGGCTGACCACCGACAGCCTGCTCGATCAGGAGGAGGTAAAGGACCGCGCGGTCAAGAAGGCTCGGGCGCCGTGGTCGGGTCTGTACTACGTCACCGGTGGGGCGGAGGACGACCGGCCCTGGGAGGATTTGCGAACCTATGGTTTCTTCACCGCGTCCGGTGGGCGGCGATACAGTAATGCACTCGATCGTCTCGAAGTGGGTGCACCTATTTTTTACTATCAGAAGCACAAGGGCTATCTTGGCTATGGTCGAGTTACGACCCCCAAGATGCTGGCTAGTGACTTTACTTTACAGTCTGGAGAGCGGCTTCCGGATAAGGTGCAGGCCTGGTATGTCACTGAACACGCCGATGACCCAGATCTAGCTTCCTACGTCGTCGGCGTTGACTGGGTCAAAACGTTCGCGAGAGACGAACCCAAGACCTTTTCAGGGATATTCGCAAATCAGAACGTCGTCTGCAAAATATACGACCAAGAAACCGCTGACTTTTTGCGTGAACAGTTCAATTTCGCGGTAGACGACAAGACGGCATGAGCGACTTCGAACCCGGCGGCGACGCCAAGGCGATAGCGCGGATTGCATCCGCACATTACGGCGGCTTCGCAAGACTGTTCGAGACGCATGGCTGGGCGGAGCGCGGGTCCGACATGATGCGAAAGGTACAGACGAGGGTGAAGGCGCATTACGCCTCCATTGCCGCCTTCGCCGACCATCACGACAAGGCTGACCAATGACCGAGAACCGATCCATCCCCGCCGTGCGCCTTGTGACCGCACAGAACGGCGCCTCGTCGAGCGCCAACGAGCTCGGAATGCGCCCGATGCAGGCGCGTGCCTATGCGCATCGCGGCGAGCAATATCTGTTGATCAAGTCACCGCCGGCGTCGGGAAAATCGCGTGCGCTAATGTTCATCGCGCTCGACAAGCTCGCCAACCAAGACGTGAAACAGGCGATCATCGTCGTGCCGGAACGCTCGATCGGCGGCAGCTTCGCCGACGAGCAGTTGTCCGCGCATGGGTTCTGGGCGGATTGGACCGTGAAGCCGCACTGGAACCTGTGCAACACGCCCGGCGCCGACGATGTGAAGGTCGCCAAGTCCAAGGTGAAGGCCGTCGGCGAATTCCTCGCCAGCGACGACACGGTACTGGTCTGCACCCACGCCACCTTCCGCTTCGCGATCGACGAGCTGGGGATCGCGGCGTTCGACGGACGGCTGATCGCGGTCGACGAATTCCACCACGTGTCCGCTAACCCGGACAACCGGCTGGGCGCGCAGCTTGGCCTGCTGATCGCGCGCGACAAGGTGCATCTGGTCGCGATGACCGGCAGCTATTTCCGCGGCGACGCCGTCGCGGTGCTGTCGCCTGAGGACGAGACGAAGTTCACCACCGTCACCTACACCTATTACGAGCAACTCAACGGCTATCGCTATTTGAAGACGCTCGACATCGCGTACAGCTTCTACACGGGCCGCTACATCGACAAGATCAACGCTGTGCTCGACCCAGCGATTAAGACGATCGTCCACATCCCCAGCGTCAACGCGCGCGAGAGCACCAAGGACAAGCATCGCGAGGTCGAGGAGATCATGGATCACCTCGGCAGCTGGAAGGGCACCGATCCGGTCACCGGCTTTCACCTGATCGAGACGGTGGGGGGCGCCACGATCAAGGTGGCCGATCTGGTCGACGACGATCCCGCCAAGCGCGATCGCGTGGCGTCGGCCTTGAAAAGCCCGGAGGCGCGGAGCAACCGTGACCATGTCGACGTCATCATCGCGCTGGGCATGGCAAAGGAAGGGTTCGACTGGATCTGGTGCGAACATGCGCTGACCGTCGGCTATCGCTCCAGCCTGACCGAGATCATCCAGATCATCGGCCGCGCCACCCGCGATGCGCCCGGCAAGACCGTTGCCCGGTTCACGAACCTCATCGCCGAGCCGGCCGCCGCCGACGACGTGGTTGCGGAAGCGGTCAACGACACGCTGAAGGCGATCGCCGCCAGCCTGCTGATGGAGCAGGTGCTAGCCCCGCGGTTCGATTTCACGCCCAAGAACGTCGGCCCGAAGGACGGGTTCAATTATGGTCCCGACGGGTATCAGGAAGGTCGCTGCAATGTCGGGTTCAATGAGGACCGCGGCCAGTTCCACTTCGAACTGAAGGATCTGGTGCTGCCGAGCTCGGCCGAGGGCAAGCGTATCTGCGCCGAGGACATCAACGAGGTCATCACCAGCTTCATCCAGGACAAACAGGCGATCGAGCGCGGCCTGTTCGACCCCGAAGTCGTGCCCGAAGAGCTCACGCAGGTCCGAATGGGCAAGATCGTGCGCGACCGCTATCCCGACCTTAGCGATACGGACCAGGAGGCGATCCGCCAGCACGCGATCGCCGCACTGAACATCACCCAACAGGCGGCCAAGATCGTCACCGAGACGGCGACCGACGATGGTGATGGCGAGTTAAAAATCAACACGTCGTTCGTCGACGGCGTCCGCAAGTTCATGAACGTGCGAGAGCTGGACATCGACCTTATCGATCGCATCAACCCGTTCGACGCCGCTTATGCAATCCTCGCCAAGGCGATGAACGAGACGACCCTGCGCCAAGTGCAGGCGGCGATCGGAGCACGCAAGACGACGCTGACAGAGGAAGAAGCGCGGGCCTTCGCCGTTCGGGCCGTTCAGTGGAAACGCGAGCGTGGGCGGGCACCGGAGGTGACGTCCCAAGACCCGTGGGAGCGCCAGCTGGCTGAGGGCGTCGCTGCCTTCGCCCGCTACCGTGCCAAGGCCCAGGCTGCGGGGACCGTCGCAAATGGCTGACATGACTGACGACGACATCCTCGCCGAACTGGGCGTCGACCTGACACCCAAGAAAGCCCGCGCCCGCACGCCCCGCGAAGAACGGATAATCGCCGGCTTCGAGGATATCGTCAGGTTTCGCGATGAGCACGGCCGCGTGCCGCAGCACGGCGATGACCGCGACATTTTCGAGCGCCTTTATGCGGTGCGCCTCGACCGGCTGCGCGCGCAACCGGAATGCCGCGAGTTGCTGGCGAAGATGGATACGCATGGCCTGCTCGACGCCGCAGACGCGGCATCGCCGATCGAAGCTCTCGAAGACGGCGCGCTCCTGGCCGAACTGGGTATCGAGGTAGAGACGGCGGATGATGTCACGCAGCTGCGCAACGTCCGCTCCAACGCCGACCGCAAGGCGGCCGAGGACATAGCCAGCGCCAAACGTTGCGAAGATTTTTCGACCTTCAAACCGCTGTTAGATCAGGTTCAAGCCGATCTTGAGGCGGGCACCCGTACCACCCGGCCGTTCGTGCGTGACCTTGGCATGTCAAAGGCCGACATCAAGCTCGGCGAGTTTTTCATTGTCGGCGGTCAGGTCGCCTATGTGGCGAACATGGGCCATCCGATCGTGGCGCCTAACGGCGAGACCGATGCCCGCCTGCGTGTCATATATTCCAACGGCACCGAGAGCGACCTGCTGCTTCGCTCGCTTCAGCGCGCGCTGTACAAGGACGATGGCGGCCGCCGGATCACCGAACCCACCGCCGGCCCGCTCTTCGCCGACGCAGCTCCGGAACCAGTGGAGCCGGATCAGCTACCAACAGGCACACTCTATGTCCTGCGCAGTCGCTCGTCACATCCGACGATCGCTGCTCACCGCGATCTGATCCATAAGATCGGCATCACCGGCGGATCGGTCGAGGCGCGGATCGCTGGGGCGGCCGACGACGCGACCTATCTCCTCGCCGGCGTGGACGTGGTGGCCACCTACAAGCTGTTTGACGTCAATCGTCCCCGCCTGGAAGCCTTGATCCACCGCGTCCTTGACGCCGTGCGCTTCGATGCCGAAATCCCCGACCGCTTCGGCAAGCTGGTTCGCCCACGCGAATGGTTTCTCGTGCCATTATCCATCATCGACCAGATTGTTGGTCGGGTCGCAAACGGCACACTTGCCGGGATGACCTATGACCCGGAGACGGCGGCGTTGGTAACGGGTACCGCTTGACACGTGACGGGCTAGGGGTAGCGCTTCGTTCAGCGAGCCGCAGGGGCCGGGCAGGATCAGAAAGTGGTGAGGATTGGCTGGAACGCGCGACGACTTCTCAGCGGCGACCACGAGGACGTTAGCGCAGCGCGCCGGTTATATGTGCGCCCAGCCAGATTGCAGGCAGTTGACGGTCGGCCCCTCTGAGGACCGGGTCGGCCGCATCACGATGGTGGGTGTCGCCGCGCATATTACCGCCGCGTCACCAGGCGGCCCGCGCTACGACGCGAGCCTGACCCCGCAGGACCGGTCCAGCGAGGAAAACGGCATCTGGTTGTGCCAGAGGCATGGCAAGCTGATCGACGACACTGCAAGCCGCCACACCGTCGCAGTGCTGCGGCGCTGGAAGAAGCAGCACGGCGAATGGGTTTTCCGGCGCGTCGCCTCGGCCGACAGCGTCCTGAAACACGGACTGACCAGCGTGACCGTTAGAAACGTCGGCCCTCTGCGCGAACGCACCATTGTCCCGCTCGCGAGGCACAACGTCGTATTCGGCAGCAACAACGCGGGGAAATCGAGCCTGTGCGAGAGCATAGCCGCATTCACGGGTGGCGCGGCGTTCGAGGACTTCCGCAAGCGCTGGCGGCTTTTCGGTCCTAAGTCGCCCAACATGTCGATCGAGGCCGCCGTGTCGGTGCAGGGCGTGAGGACGACGGTCAGGCTCGCCGAGGAGGCGACCCTGCTCAAGCACGTGCCGGCGGCGCATCATACGCGGCTTCATGTCGAGGTTGACGGAAACATCGCGTCGAACTGGCCGCGGTCATTGTTCAACGTCGTCTATCTAAAAAGCCGTCAATTCGGGCCCAACCAGGTGAAGGATCCGTTCCGGCGAGAGTTGCGCGCGCTCGCGCCGCAGCTCGGCATGAGCGAGGACCAAGTGTGGGACTCGCTGCGCGAGGAGCTGTTCTGCAGCTCGACCTTCGGTTCGCGCATCAGGCGGATCGGCGAATACCGCGCGGAGGTCCGGGCTACCGGCAGCGACTATTTCTGCGGCACGAACGGCCTGGCCGGGTCCGAACTGACATTCGCGATCTTTGATGTCGTGCTGCGGATGATCCGTGCGGATCCGCGGCCGACACCGTGGATGCTGCTCGTCGATTCGAGCCTGTTCCTGGGGCTCGACGCGGCGAACAAGCGTCGCCTCGTGACCGGGCTCGCGTCACTCGACGACCCCGAGGTTCAGACCCTGGTCTGCGTCAATTCCGAGCAGGATGCGCTCGAGTTGACCGCAGACGATTCTGAACGCTGGATCGGCTCAGGCGCCGCAGGCGCGATGACGATCCATCGGTTCCTCTAGCTGGGAGAGGCAATGACCGTCCGCTCGCAACGCTACATCATCTCGCCGGCCCGCGCTTGTCCGTCCCATCTGCGCGTCGGCGGCCTCCCGCCTCACAAGGTCGATCTAGACATGGACGACGTCGCCCGGGCTGCATGGGGCGAGATACTTCAGACCGCGCCGGCGTCCAGCTCAATTTTCGCTTTTCTCGAGGACCTCCTCGAACCGAGTTCTGAACTGGTCTGGCGTGGGAGCGGTCCAGGCCAGGGCACGGAGATGCGCCGGTCGTTCTCGGGCCTGTTCGGACGCTTCTTCGCGCGCGCCTACCTCGAGGTACATCACGACTTCGCCTGGTTCGTGGCCATCGACGGCGACAACTTCCCGCTGTCGCCGCACTGGCGCGTAAAGCGCGCGACCAAGGCCGAGATGCCCGACTGGATCTGCGCGAAGCCGGGCCAACTTGCGATCGCGGAAGCCAAGGGATCGCACCAGAAGGGCAACGCCACGGGCACGACCCGGCCTGGTCCAATCAGGACCGCGGAGGGACAGATACGCGGCGTCAGGGTCCAGAAGCGGACGCGCACCATCCGGGGGCTCCAGTGGCACAACCGCTCAGTGAAGGGATGGGCGGTTATGTCGAGGTGGGGCGTGGCCAATCCGTCGCGAGCACCGTTTCTCTACGCTCTCGATCCCAAAACGGAAGGCAAGGAACTGACGGAGGAGGAGCGCGAAGATCTCGTTCAGGCCGTCGCTCGCACCTACGTAGAGCAGACGTCGCTGGGACTTGGCCTGCTGAAGCGTGTCGACGAGACGCTGCTGTCCGCGCCGCGCCGCACCGTCCGCGTGAACGGCGACCAGAAGAAACGGTTGTTTGCGGGAGCCGTCATAACCCCGTTCGGGCTCCTCGATCTGGACGTCGGCCAGGCGAAGGCCCTGAGCTCGGTCCTGCCGGATCCCGACATGGTGCGTTTTATCGGCATCGAGCAGGGACTGTTCGACGACTACCGCCAAGGTCGACAGCTGACGCCCCGGACTCGGGAGCGTATCGGGGATCGCGCCATCACCGGGGTCGACGGCCTGGTCGTGGCGCCACTCGGCGACGTAAGCGACGCGGGGACACAGGTCGACGGAACTTAGCCGAACGCTAGCGCCACAGCGTCCGGTCGCGTGCTAACTCGATGAACGCCCTCAGCTTCGGCGGCATGAGTCGTCGGCGGGATAGTAGATACGGAGCGGATCGTAGACGGCGCAAAAGGGCTGCAGGAGGGCGACGAGCGATCCGTCGTCGATATCCTTGGCGTCCGGAACGGCGAGTGCGAACCCGTCATTGCCGGACTGGGCATCGGGGCGGCGATCTGCGAACGTGCGACGGACTGGCAGGGGAATCGGATGCGTGCTTTCAAGTTCAGATCTTCGAGTAAGATCGAGTTCGCGCTCGACATCCTGATTAACCGCCGTCTGCACTGTGCTGACTGGCGCGCCCTGAACGATCCGATGGAAGGTCTCTTCGTATACGCAACCAACGGTCAAGAGAGCTGGGCGGAACGGGCGGTCAAGGGTATCGGCGGCGCCAAGTCGCGCTACCGGGTCTGCTCGCTGTCGCGTGACTTCCAGTCGCATTTGCTCTGGGCCCATTACGCTGGCGGATTCGACGGGCTTGCGATCGAGGTGGACCTGCCCGACGACGACCCGCGGGTGCGCGAGGTGCAATACCGCGGCGTGTTTGCGTTCCTCGACCGGAACGACCTGCAGGACGAGGAGGCGGCGGCGCGGACGGTCCTGTTCTCAAAGAACGACGAGTGGCGTTACGAGCAGGAGATTCGCATCCTAAATCCCGAGCAGTATTACGACCTCGAACGCCCTATCCGGCGAGTAATAGCCGGCCACCGCATGAACCAAGCCCTGTTCCAGACGCTCCACATGGTGTGCGAGCGCGAGGGGATCGAGTTCACCAAGATCGGAATCGGCGACGAGGGTATCGACGCCGATCCGGTGCGGGACCGCGACCTTCAGAGCCGACGGCGGGGCATGCGCCGACGTTGAAGTGCATCCGGCGGACGCTGCGGCATCATGGGACCATATCCTCGGGATAGAGGCCATCCTCGCACATCGCGGGGCGGAACTTGGGCAGGGAGGGCCGGGGACCGAACTTGTGGCCGATGTGAAACTGCAACTCGCCGGGCCGGTTCACGACGCGTGCCTCCAACACCGGCGACGTGGCGGCATGCTGGCGAATGAGGGCGTCGTGGGTCCGGTCGCGCGCGAAGGCGAGGCGATATGCGAAGCGGGCCGAGATGCGGTTGATCGCGCGGACGTCTCGCGCATCAGTCAGGCTGCGGAAACGCGGGACCGGCCCGTGCTTCCGCAGCCTATTCGCTCCATGGAGCGCCAGCTCTGCCGTGAGCGGGAAGTAGAGTTCGACCTTCTCGTTCTCGATGTATGGCGCCCGGATCCCCCGGTCGCGCGGGTCAAAGAAGGCGACGGGATTGTCCGAGGTCAGGAACCCCGTGCCCGTCTTATCGCGGAGTATCTCGAACCCGAGGCGGCGCGTCATGTCGCAGAACCTCCGCATGTCGTCGCTCATCGTGCCCAACGTCCGCTGCCGGTTGACCGTGACCTCGACCGTGTCGAGCTCGTCCTCGTAACGTCGGAGTTTGGCCGGTAGCTTGCCGATGGCGTTGAGCGTCTTCAGGCCCTCCCTTGTTTCTAGCGCCATCAAGGCCTCGTTGTAGTCGCGGGCGGCCGGGACGCGCGTTCGCATCATCGTCATCATCGTGTAGAGCCAATGCAGGTCTGTCGGTCCCAGGGATTCATCGCGCAGGGCGGCGAGCACGGATGGCCAGTGCGTTTCCGCCCGCCCGAACAGTAGTTCGAAGCTGTCGTTGTCGTGCGTTCCGTCGGGCCGCTTCTGGCTGTAATAGTATTTTTCGAATCCGATCTCCGCGGGCTTAAGGTGAAGCGGTTCGGCTTCTGGGCCGATCTCGCGATACGCGTGCAGCTTCGACCTGCAGTCCGTCCAGCTCCGCAGGTAGGTCACGGGGACGAAGTGGTGGCGCTTGCGCTGCGGGGCCAGCCTGACGGTCGTTTTGCTCTTAACATCGTCAGAAGAGTTCCAGTCCGCGTCCATCACGCAGGTCAGTTCTGGGCGTGCTGGTCGACGTCGAGCAGCGTCTGGTCGAACGTGTAACCGGCCTGCGCGGCGATCATGCTGCGACAGCGATCGATCATAAGGCTTACGTAGGCCACGTGCTTTTCCTCGTCATCTCGTCGGCAGGAAGGCCGATATAAGGTGAAGTTTGCGAGACGTCCCGTATCTACGCCGAGACCGGCCGCATGATGGAGAAGTATGACGTAGAGAGGGAGCGGCCTGAGGGTGATGGCGAATACCACTTCAGGACGGTCTCGGCTGGACGAACGGCGTTACCGCGGCCTTGCTAGACGCGGTTTTCTGGGTTCGCCTTGCTTGGCTCGGTCCGGCTGGTAGGATGGCCTGTCAGAGCATAGCGGCGACGTGCGTCGGCACCGCCCCAAGACTTTCAAAGATAATCGACTGGCGACCCGCTGTATCACCGGTCCCGGTGAACCGTTATCCCTGGAACGTCCCCTGCTTTACCTTGCCGCACGACGGCACGTTTTCTATGTAGGTCTCTTAGGGAGCAACGACCGTAACGGAATGGCCCTCGACCCATTGACGACAGGCATCGCGAAATCCGCGAGCAGCGCCGCTATCAAGCCGACGGTTGGATTCTTGCGCAAGCAGATCGCGCGCAGGGGGGCCGCGTTCGCCGAACTCACGCCCCTCGGAACCGCGGATCCGGAATTGGACGAGGCGCTCGCCATCTTGCGCGGCGGCTCATCGAGCCTGCCCACAGCGATCGTCGCCAAGCTGAAGGGGTGGATTTCCGACCGTCCCGACAGCTTCGCCGACCATGAATCCAGGGTGTTCATCGGCGATGGGCGGGTCGTTAAACTGGTAAAGTCTGGAGCGCGCGGTCTCCTTCGTGGACGCGAGATCGACAAAGAACGGGAGCGCGCGCGGGAACTGCACGCCGAGATCTTCGGAGGCGACGGGATTTACGGCAAGAGCCTGGTCGAGGACGCGATTGCGTTCGCGGCGATGTCCCTCCTCGCCCATCTCACGCCCGCCGACCGACAGGCGATGGAACTGATCGTCGATCTTGGGGGCGAAATGCGGGGCGGCTTCGCGCAGGTGATCGAGGGTATTGACGCCCTCAAGGCATCGCCTTTCGCCGCGCCGGTCGAGGGGGGGGCGTTTGACGATGTCGTCACGGCTGGGACGATGGGGCTGAGGCGGCGGCGTATGCTTTCAATCACGGATTTGCCGGACGAGGCCGTCGCATTCGGCCAGCGTGTCAGGACCGGCTTGCGCCTGGCGTCCTCCGAGGTGCGCGGCGAGGCCTTCCGCGAGGTGGCGGCACTGCTAATCCGCGCGGGGCGGGCCGAGGAGGCGTTGGCGTGGCTCGCGGACGCCGAGTCCGTCGGGGCGGATGTCACCAACGAGCGCGCCCGGGTGGCGATGTCTGAAGATCGCGTGGACGACGCACTCCGATTGCTGCGCGACCGCAGGGATCCGCTCTCGCGCGGCCTCCTTCTTGACGCGATCGCCAAGCGTGACGGTGACGCGGCGGCGCTGGCTCATTTTAACGACAACTTCCGCGGGCAGGACCTGACCGGGCACGCCTTGCAGGCCACCGCCACCCGCATGCTGCTCACCGGAGACGCGACGGGTTCGGCCGAGCTGCTTGACGGCGCCACCGACGCGCAGATCGACGAGAACCCGGTCCTCCTATACATCCGCGCGCGGCACCGGCTCTCGCGCGCGGTTCCATCTGACATCGGCCGCAGGCTGATGGAACACGAGGGCATGCTGCCGCGCCGCACCGACCTGCGCGATGATGTCGAAGGCAGGCGTCTGCTCGCCGAGGTGGTGGGCGACCTCAAGCGCCTCGCGCCTCTCCTTCCGGCCTTGGGCGCGCCCGACTTCGGCGCGTTCGTCGATGTGAACCTCATCGCCCTTCGGCTGAATGCGGCTGACTCCGCCGAACGCGAGGTCGCCAGGGCAGAGTTCGTCGCCCGGATGGCCGATCCTACCGAGGCCATGCACCTCGCGCCGGTCGCGAGGATGTATGGCGTGGAACTCGACTGGGCGCCTATCCGGGCTACGCTCGCCGAAGCTGAGAAGCTGGGCGGTCTCGATGACGCACAGCTCCGCGCTGCTTTCACAATGATCATGGACGAAGCCGAGCCGGCGGAGGTCGCCGACTTCGTCCACCGCCATCGCGAGCGGCTCGAGCCCTATTCGACGCATGGCACCGTCGTAGCCATCGAGGTCGAGGCGCTGGCCAAGGCGGGGCGTCAGGCGGAGGCGATCGCTCTGCTCAAGGCCGAGCGGGCCACGTTGGGTGAAGAGACCGCGACGTTCCTCGAGACCACCTTCGCGGAGCTGGCGGGCGCCGACACGGTGCAGGCACGCCTAGACCAGTTCGAGCGGTCTGGCTCGACGCATGATCTCGAGGTGCTCGTTGGAACGATGGGCCGCAGCGAGGACTCGCGACTCGGCAATTATCTCGCCAAGCTGTGGCGAGTGCGGCGGCAGGTCGACGACGCGCGTCGCGCGTGCGATGCCTTCATCCAAACCGGGATGGAGCGCGAGGCCGAGGCCTTCCTCGAGGAAATCGACGACGAGGCGGTGGCCGATCCGCGATTGCGGACTCACCTTGCCTGGGCCCGGTATCGTCAGGGGCTGCTCGGCGAGGCCGAAGCGGAGCTCAAGGCTTTGGATGATATGGGCGTGGACGATGCTAACACGCGCCATCTGAGTGTCATGATCGCGATCGAGACGGGTCGATGGCGCGAGCTCGAGCCGCACGTCCAAGCACAGCTGGCCGCGCGCGCCGATCGGGAGCCCGACGAGCTGCTGGTCGCGGCGCGAATCGCGAGGGCGATCGGAAGCCCCGCGACCGTCGATTTGCTGCGCGCCGCGGTCGCGAAGGACCCCACGAACGGGCGCATCGCCGTCCACGCCTATTGGATCGCGACGGAGGCGGGTATCGAGCGCTCGGCTGAGGTGGGCGGCTGGTTTGGGACTGCCCTCGCCGACAAGGAACGTAGCGGGCTTGTGCAGTCGGCGGGCCTTGACCAAGTCATCGAGATGATGTCGAGTTCTCGTTCCGAGGCCGACCGGATCAGCGGCCTGATAAACACCGCCGCGGTGCCGATGTTTATGGGCATCGGCGCGATGGGCGGCACGCAGAGCGCCCTCGTTATCCGACAGATGCCAAGCAACGCGGCGGAGACGGATAGCCGTCGTAGGTCGGTGGTCCCGCTTTTCGCGGGGAACCGCGCCCTGCGCTACGATCTGCGGCCAACGTCGATCTCGTTCGATCCCCTCTCGATTCTGGTCCTGGATCAACTTGGCCTGCTCGACATCGCGATCAACGCGTTCGACGAGGTGGTGCTTCCCTCGGGAACGCTCCACAGCTTCTTCGAGGATCTCGCCAAAGCGGCGCATTCGCAACCGAGCAGGGTCGTACAGGCACAAGCCATTCGCGACGCGGTCTCGGGCGGCTTGATCATCGTCGAGGACGCGCAGCCCAGCAATTGGTCTGGCGGTACGGACGCGGAGGGGGTGGACAAGGAGTTCGCGGCCCTCCACGCCGCGGCGGTCGGGCGGGACGGATACGTGGTAGACACGGCGCCGCTCTATCCCACTGGCCGGCTGGACGTGACGGTCGACCCGTCGCCCTATGCCGACCGGCTTCTCAGCCCCGCCGGGGTCGTAGCCGCCCTGTCCGCGACCGGCACGATCAGCCGGTCCGCGGCAAGCGTCGCGTTGAGCGCCGTCGCGGGAAGCGGTGGCCCGTTCGACGCCGAACCCGTTCTCGACCGGGGTCGGCCACTGTTCATGTCGGGCCTCGCCGTGCAGTATCTCTCGGACGCGGGGCTCCTGCCCGATCTCAAGGCCTATGCGCGCGAGTTGCGCACCTCGAAAGCGACCATCGAGCACGCCGATCGGGAAATCGCCGGTGGCGCCGTAGCCGACGTGATCAGGGCCGGGATCGAGCGCGTCCGCGCCACGCTCGCGCGTGCGATCGCCGACGGCCGGGCGCGCGTCGGTCCCGCTCGTAGGCTGGAGGACGAAGACTCGCGCGAGCCGGGGCGGCGCGAGAGCCTGGTCCGCATGAGCCCGGTGATGAGCGTCTTGCGCGACGCCGCCGGCGTAGACGCCTTCGTGTGCGACGACCGGGCGATGAACAAATATCTGGAGACGGCGGACCGCACGGGTCACAAGGTCGCATTCATAACGACGGCGGACCTTCTCGGAATATTACGGGGCATCGACGTCATCGACGAGGATGCCGTGGAGTCCGCGCGCGAGCGTCTCCGCCGGTCGGGCGCGGGCATGGTGCCGATCGATCCGCTGGAGCTCAAGCAGGCGACGCTAGCGTCCGACTGGAGAGTCGGCCCAAACGCCGAACTTCGCGCCATCCGGGACTCCATTCACCTGCCTATCGCACGTAAGGTCCTTCAGTTGCCGGAGGAGCGGCCGTGGCTTCGGGCGGTGTCGCTCGCGATCGCGTATTCGATTCGTAGTGCGTGGATCGAGATCGAGGACGACGACGAGGCCGAGCGGGCCGCCAACTACCTCCTTGACCTGCTGCCGGATCCGGCGGCGCTGAGCGCGCACGACCAGTCCCCGGACCGTCAGGACTGGATCGCGGAAGTCACCCGCTTCTCAATTTGGGCGTTCGCGGTCGTATACGAGCTGCGCGAGCCCCGAATAGAGCGGCACCGCAGGTGGTTCGAGACCCGGGTCGAGTCCCTCGCCTCGGTCCGCGATCCGGGCGCCATTGCGGCGGTGGCCGCGACCCTCTACGCATCGATGATCGAGCCAATAGACCTAGACGGCGATGATGTCGGCTGAGGCGGAACCGCTCGACGAGGAGCGACGAGCCTTCGTGGTCGTGATGCTGCAGAGGATGCCGGAGGCGTTGTCCCGGGCGATGCTGGCCGAAGAAATCACCAGGGCCCAGTTGAGCTTGCCTGCGGCTGGCACCTTGGGAATATTCGAAGCCCGGTTCGACGGGAACGCGGTCATGCACGCGCTGCGCGCCATCGCGAACGGCGCCGCACCGGATCTGAGTTCGGTGAACGGCGCGGTGCGCATCGTGGAAGGTCGCCTTGAGCCGGACGGTGCCGCCGTCATGGTCGCTGGCGACCAGGGCGCGAGGTTCGCCGCCGTCGGCCTGCTGTCGGACGATCGCGAGGTGCGGCGCCGGACCCTCGAGACGGTGCTGGTCGCCGAGGACCTTGAACTTGGGGACGAGGCACGCCTACAAGCCGCGGTCGAGAAGGGTCCCATTGGCGAGGAGCTGTTCGTCGAGCTCGAGACGATCGTCGAGGCGACCCCGAAGGCGGTCTACCGGCGTCTAGCCGCCGAGGCAGCCGAGGGTGTCACATACGACGCACTTGTGCCGACGGAGGTCCGGCTGTTCGAGCAGCTGCTGGGCGGCGCGCCGCGCGCGACGCTGGGCGAATTCCGCTCTGCGTGGCTCGCGAGGACCGCCGCGCTCGACCCGGTCCGGCGCGCGCGTTGGATTGCGTTAACCGCGCCGCTGGCGATACTCCGCGGCGACATGGTCGCGCGTGCGGCAGACGACCTCGATCGCGATGTTCGCCTGCGCCTCGCCCGCTTCCTGGCCGAGGCGCCGGATCCGCTTTGCCAGCTTGCCGGGTTTGAGATCGCGGCGGCTGGGGCCAGCGATGCGGAGTTCAGGGCCGTCGCGGACCGCGTCCTTCTGGCCTTGATCACCGAGCCCGACGAGCGGGCCGCCGCCGGCCTCTCACTGCTGTCCTCGGCCGTGGTCCTCACGGCCACCGTTTCCGCGAGGCAAGGCGCGATGGGGCGATGGCCGGAATACGCGCGGCGCCTGGCGTGGTATCTGCATGCGAGCATGCTCGTGCGGTCGTTCGGCGGCGGCGCGATCGATGCCGAAGGCATGCGTCGGGCAATCGGTATCCCGCTCGAGGGGAACTACCGCCTAGTCGAGCTGTGCGACGCGCGGACAGCGCCGTTCGGCCTGTGGGGCGCTATCTCGCCGGCGCGCCTACGGGCGGTGATCCTTGCCCGGGTTACTCGATTCGTCGCCGACTTGGCGGAGGATGCCCGCCCTGGGGAATGGATCGAAGCGGTGGCCGCTGCGACCGCGGCTGCGGCGGACCGTCCCGACGCGTTCTTTCTGCTCGCGCCGGGCCCGACCGACCCGTTCGAGGACGATTGGGCCGGGCAGATCGAGCTAACCAACGAGATGGCCCGAGAGACGATCGGGCGAATGGAATCGGGCGAGGAGGACGAGCGGGGACTGAGCGATCTCTTCAACCTAGCGGTCGCGTTCGAGCTCACGCCCGAATGGAGGTCCGAGTTCTGCGAAGCCGTCCCAAAACTCCTTGCGAGGCTCCCGGACGACACGTTCACGCTTGCGGCTGACACGACCCTTCAGCTGGCCGCGCGATGGAAGGCCGCCGATCTCGGCGAGCGGATTGTAGACCTCGCGCTCGCGCGAAAGGCGGCCGGAGGTTTGACGGACGTCAGCGCTCCCGCAAGGCTGGCGATGCTGGGCGGCGCGAGCAACGCGGACATCGACCTTTGCGCCCGCAAGACCGGCGAATACATGGCGAGCTTCGCGTATGGGGCCAGCCCAGGTGCGGAAGTGAGGAACCTGTTGGCGGCCATCGATCTATTAGGTGACTTCGCACCGTGGCTCCTTCCGTCGCTCGCATCAGCGCGGTCGTTTCTCCTGCTCGCACACGACTTACTGCCGCTGAGCCCCAAGTAAGCGGCTCAGGGCGCAAACCTCCACGCTACCGATGCCAGCTCGGGAATGTGCATTGAACTGTGCACCTACCTGTAGCACACAGGCTACCGGACGAACCTAGAACTGCGGATTTCTGTGGGATCCGGCGTGCTTATATTGTGGATCGGATTCCCTTCACCCGCTCCAGTCGCCGCTACGAAAACCCCGAGATCTGGAACGTTGAGCCGCAGGGCGTTCTCTAAACGCGTCTGCGAAAGACGGGCGCCGCCTCTGTGAGACGGCGCCCGGGATAGCTTATTCGAACAGGATGACCGCCTTCGACACGGTCATGTAGATGCCCCACAGGATGGGGATCCCGACCGCGACCCAGGCAAACACGACCATGGGACTCGATCCGGTCTTCGCCTCGAGCGCCTCGGCCGCGGACGTCGACCCGTCAACGGTGATGGGAGCGGGGGTCTCGTCCGCCGGCATGTGGAAACGGTCGGCGACTGGCTTGACGAACAGGTTCGCGACGAAGCCCACGACGAGCATCGCGGCGAGCATCAGGAAGATCGGCTGATAGACCTGATCGCGCGGAATCCCCGCGGCGATCCGGCCGTCCCGCATGTTGGCGACTAGCAGCGGCCCGACCACGCCGGCCGTCGACCATGCGGTCAGCAGGCGGCCATGGATCGCGCCGACGAACTTGGTCCCGAATATGTCCGCGAGATAGGCGGGCACCGTCGCAAAGCCGCCCCCATAGGTCGAGGCGAGGATGCAGAAGACGAGGATGAACAGGCCGAGGCTGCTGCCCGCCAGTGCGGGTGCCGCGATACCGTAGAGCACGGCACCGATCGCGAGGATGACCGCGTAGAGCGGCTTGCGCCCCAGCCGGTCGGAGAACCATGCCCAGAAGAAGCGGCCACCGATGTTGAACAGGCTGATCGCACCGACGAAACCCGCGCCGACTGCGGCGGCCGCGACCTTCTGGCTTTCCGAAAACGCGGTGAAGATGACGCCGGGTGCATCGATCAGCCGCCCGCCGAATATCTCCTGCAGCATCGGCGAGGCAACGCCGATGATACCGATCGACGCCGAGACGTTGAGCAGCAGCACGACCCAGATGAGCCAGAATTGCGGCGTCTTGTGCGCGTCCTTCAGATGGACATTGAAGCGGCTGATCGCGGCCTTCGCGTCGGTTGGCGCCGTCCAGCCTGCGGGCTTCCACCCATCGGCGGGCACACGATATCCGAGCGCACCGGCCATCATGAACACGAAATAGATGACCGCGAGGACGAGGAACGTCTGCCAGACGCCGACGCCCGTTGGGCTGGCGAAATACTTCATCAGCGCGTTGGCGAGCGGGCTGCCGATCATCGCGCCGCCGCCAAAGCCCATGATCGCCATGCCCGTCGCCATCCCGCGGCGATCGGGAAACCATTTGATGAGCGTCGAGACGGGCGAGATATAGCCGAGACCGAGGCCGATGCCGCCGATCACGCCCGAGCCGAGCCAGATCAGCCACAATTGGTGCATCGACACGCCGATCGCGCCGATCCCCATGCCGCCGCACCAGCAAAAGGCCGCGACCACGCCCGCCTTGCGCGGACCCGCGCGCTCGAGCCAGCCACCCCAGATCGCGGCGGCCGCGCCGAGCACGACGAAGAACAGCGTATAGGTCCAGACAAGATCGCTGACCCGCCAGTCGCATGTCGTCGTCGTCAGCGCCTGCACGAGCGTCATGTTCTCGCAGACGACGGGATCGGTCATCCCGATCGCGCGCGACAGCGGCAGCCAGAAGACGCTGAAGCCATAGGCCATGCCGATGCACAGATGGATGGCGAGCGCACAGGGCGGGACCAGCCAGCGATTGAAGCCTGGCCTCGCCACCGTGCGTGCCCGGTCGAGCAGGCCCCCGGTCAATCCATCCGCCATGATCATCATCCTTTAGTTATTGCGATCACCCATGCGGGCGGATTGTACGAAAAGAAACCCGACTTAGGTCTCGGCCCGGGACAATCGCATGCGCCGCGACGATCAGTCCGCGAACCGGATCTCGAGTGGTTCGAGGTCGGCGATGGTTGCGCGAACGTGCTGGCCGGGCGTGATCGGGCCGACGCCGGCGGGGGTCCCGGTGAAGATCAGGTCGCCCGGCGCGAGCTCGACGAAGCGCGACAGCGCGGCGATCACCTCGGCTACCGACCAGATCATCATCGACAGATCGCCGGCCTGCCGGGGCTCGCCGTCGATCGTCAGCGCGATCGGTCCTGCCGCGGGCGGCGTACCGCGCGTCAGTGCCGCGATCGGGGCGGACCGGTCGAACCCCTTTGCCATGTCCCACGGGCGCCCTGCCTTTTTCGCAGCGCCCTGCAGGTCGCGCCGCGTCAGGTCGATGCCGACGGCATGGCCGAAGATCGTCGCGAGCGCGTCATCGACAGCGATGTCCTTTCCGCCGGCACCGAGCGCGACGACGAGCTCGACCTCGTGATGCAGGTCCTGCGTCATGCTGGGATAGGGCAGCGTGCCGCCGCCCGGCACGACCGCATCCGCGGGCTTGGAGAAGAAGAACGGCTCCTGCCGCTCCGGATCGGAGCCCATCTCGCGCGCGTGATCGGCATAGTTCTGACCCACGCAGAAGATCCTGCGGACGGGAAAGCGATCGGTCGCGCCGGCGATTCCGATCGTGGGGGCGGTGACGACGGGACACTGCATCTGGTTCTCCTCCGATAGCCCGGGCTCGGGTCGGAGCGCGTTGGACCGCGCGGCCCGGCATTGCAACGCTGTGGCAGGCCCGTCCGGCAGGGCATTGCCCGGTGGGACGGCGACGGTGCGCGACCGTACGCAACGTGTTGAACGGGAACGCCGTGATGGGGCGGAGGGTTACGGCTAGGTAACGATAGGAGATTCGCCATGGCCACACAGCCCGTACGTTTTGACCCCTCGGTCGAGACGATCGCCGACGACGAGGCGGAGACGCTTGCATCGCTCAAGGACAGCTTCCGCGAGATTCTCGACACGACGTCGAAGGATTATGGCCATGCGGTCCGCGCCGTGCATGCCAAGGCGCACGGCATCGTCCGGGGCGTGTTCACCGTCGCCGAGGGATTGCCCCCGGTCCTCGCGCAGGGAATCTTCGCGACGCCGGGCACGCACGACGCGATCCTGCGCATTTCGACCAACGCGGGCGATATCCTCGACGACAGCGTGAGCCTGCCGCGTGGCATCGCGCTGAAGATCCTCGACGTCGAGGGAAGCCGGCTGCCGGGTGCGGAGAACGCGACCACGCAGGATTTCATCATGGTCAACGGACCGGCGTTTGCAGCACCCGATGCCAAGGCATTCTCGAAGAACCTCAAGCTGCTGTCGAAGACGACGGATCGGCTCGACGGTCTGAAGAAGGCGATGTCGGCAACGCTGCGCGTCGTCGAATCCGCGCTGGAAGCCGTCGGCACCGAGTCGGCGACGCTGAAGACGATGGGGGGCGCCAAGCCCGTCCATCCGCTTGGTGAGACCTATTTCTCGCAGACGCCGTTCCGCTACGGCGCATATATCGCCAAGTTCGCGCTGTTCCCCGTCGCCCCGGAACTGACGCGGCTGACGGGTGACATCGTCGACATCACCGCGCGTCCCGATGCGCTGCGCGAAGTCGTGCGCGAGGAACTGATCGAGCATGGCGGCACGTGGGAATTGCGTGTCCAGCTCAACACCGATCTCGAGACGATGCCGATCGAGGATGCGTCGGTGGAATGGGACCAGGCGCAAAGTCCGTTCGTGACGGTCGGCAAACTCACCGTCGAACCGCAGGTGTCGTGGGAGAACGGCGCGAGCGAAAAGACCGAGGACTCGCTGTCGTTCAGCGTCTGGCACGGTGTCGCCGATCACCAGCCGCTCGGCGGCATAAACCGTGCGCGCAAGGAAACCTACGAATTGTCGGCGGATTTCCGGGGCTCGTTCAACGGCTGCCCGATCCATGAGCCGTCGCGGATGTCCGACATTGCCTGACCAGGCGGGGCAAGGTGGTCGCGGCCTGACGCTGTTTCACGTCAGCGACGTGCATTTCGGTGCGGAAGACCCCGCGGCGATCGCGTGGTTCTCCACCTGCGTGAAGGCGGAGCGTCCCGATGCGGTGATCATGACGGGCGACCTGACGATGCGCGCGACCAAGGCGGAGTTCCAGCAGGGCGGCGACTGGCTGCGGAGCCTCGGCGTGCCCGTGACGCTCGAAGTCGGCAACCACGACATCCCATATTACTGGGACCCGTTCCGTCGCCTGTTCGCCCCCTATCAGCGTTATGCGGCAGTCGAGACGATGATCGAGCGGCCCCTCGAACTGCCCGGGATAACCATCGTCCCGCTCAAGACGACTGCGCGCGCACAGTGGCGGTGGAACTGGTCGAAGGGGCGCGTCGGCTCGGGATCCCTGTCGCGCGCGCTCGCGCTGATGGGACAGGTGCCCGCGGGCAATCTGATCTTCGTCGCCGCGCATCATCCACTGATCGAGGGCGGGACCAGCGCCACGGGCAAGACGCGCAACGGCGACGTCGCGCTGACTGCGCTGGCCGATGCGGGCGCGCATGCGGTGCTGTCGGGACACGTCCATGATCCGTTCGACGTGCCCGTCGAGCGGAGCGGTCGGACCGTCCGTATGATCGGTGCCGGGACGTTGTCGAAGCGGACTCGCGGCAGCCCCGCGGCGTTCAACGAAATCCGCGTCACCGGCGGTGCGTTCGAAACGATCCCGCGGACGCTGGACACTATCCCCGCCTAGTCCGCGTCCGCCGCGACCGGGACCATGAAAAAGGCCGCCGCCCGGTTTCCCGGACGGCGGCCTTTTTGCCGTCAGTGTCTGACGCGCCCGATTACTCGGGCGTGTTCAGATAGTCGCCGGCATCCGCATCGGTGCCGGTGCCCGACGTGACGACGGTTGCGAGCGGGTCTTCACCCGCGCCGCCGGAGTCGCGCGGCGAGCGGGCCAGCTCGGCGTCATGCTCTTCCTTCGCCGACTTCGGCGCGATGATCGAGGCTTCGGCCATCTTGCGCTGCGCGACGCGCATCGACGCATCGCGGCTGTTCGCCACGACCCGCAGACGGTTGAGGCCAGCGCCGGTGCCTGCCGGGATGAGCCGGCCGACGATGACGTTTTCCTTCAGGCCCATCAGCATGTCCTGCTTACCCTGGACAGCCGCTTCGGTGAGGACGCGCGTGGTTTCCTGGAACGATGCCGCCGAGATGAAGCTGCGGGTCTGCAGCGACGCCTTGGTAATACCGAGCAGGATGGGCTTGCCCTGTGCACGCGCCTGCTTCTTGTCGAGCTTGTCGTTCGTCGCGTCCATTTCCTCGCGATCGACCTGCTCGCCCTTGAGCAGCGTAGTGTCGCCGCCGTCGGTGATCTCGACCTTCTGCAGCATCTGACGAACGATCGTCTCGATGTGCTTGTCGTTGATCTTCACGCCCTGGAGACGATAGACCTCCTGGATTTCCGACACGAGATACTCGGCGAGGGGCTCGATACCCATCGTCTCGAGGATGTCGTGCGGATCGGGCGAGCCGCCGATCAGGTTGTCGCCGCGCTTGACGTAATCGCCTTCCTGCACGTCGATGACCTTCGACTTCGGCACCAGATACTCGACGACGTCACCGCCATCCTCGGGCTGGATGCCGATCTTGCGCTTCGCCTTGTAATCCTTGCCGAACACGACGCGGCCCGAGATCTTGGCGATGATCGCCGAGTCCTTGGGGATACGCGCCTCGAACAGCTCGGCGACGCGCGGCAGACCACCGGTGATGTCGCGCGTCTTGGCGCTCTCGCGGCTGACGCGGGCCACGACGTCGCCGCCGAACACCTGTGCGCCATCCTCGACCGACAAGGTCGCACCGATCGCCAGCATGTAGCGGCCGGTCTCGCCCGACGTCTCGTCGAGCAGGGTCATGCGCGGACGCAGATCCTCCTTCGACTTGGTCGCCGCACGATATTCGATCACGACGCGCTGGGCGATACCCGTGGCTTCGTCGGTCTGCTCGGTGAGCGTCTTGCCCTCGATCAGGTCGACATACTTGATCGTGCCCGGGTTCTCCGTGATCACCGGCATGGTGAACGGATCCCACTCGGCCATCCGGTCGCCGCGCGACACGATGTGGCCATCGTCGAACAGCACGTACGCGCCGTACGGGATACGATCGACCGAGAGCTCGCGGCCGTCCATGTCGACGATCGCGATTTCACCCGAGCGGCTGAGCACCACGCGACGGCCACGCTGGTCGACGATGATACGCAGATCGCGGAACTGCACCGTACCGTCGGCATGCGCCTCGAGGTTCGAGGTTTCGTTGAGCTGCGCTGCACCACCGATGTGGAACGTACGCATCGTCAGCTGCGTGCCCGGCTCACCGATCGACTGCGCGGCGATGACGCCGACAGCTTCACCGATGTTCACCGGCGTACCGCGGGCGAGATCGCGCCCGTAGCACTTGCCGCAGACGCCGATCTTCGACTCGCAGACCAGCGGGCTGCGGATCTTGCACGACTGCGTGCCGAGGCCTTCGATCGTCGTGATCATCGGCTCGTCGAGCAGCGTGCCCGACGGGATGATGACCTTGCCGGTCTTCGGATCGACGATGTCTTCCGCGGTCGTACGACCGAGGATGCGCTCGCCGAGGCTTGCGATCGTCGAACCACCCTGAAGGATCGCCTTCATCTCGAGTGCGCGCGTGGTGCCGCAATCGGGTTCGATGATGACGCAATCCTGCGACACGTCGACCAGACGACGCGTGAGATACCCCGAGTTCGCCGTCTTCAACGCCGTATCCGCGAGGCCCTTACGCGCGCCGTGGGTCGAGTTGAAGTACTCAAGGACGGTCAGGCCCTCCTTGAAGTTCGAGATGATCGGCGTCTCGATGATCTCGCCCGACGGCTTGGCCATCAGGCCGCGCATACCCGCGAGCTGCTTGATCTGCGCCTGCGAACCACGCGCACCCGAGTGGGCCATCATGTAGATCGAGTTGATCGGCTTTTCACGGCCGGTCTCCTTGTCGACCTTCACCGCACGGATCTCGTCCATCATGGCGTTCGCGACCTGGTCGCCGCAACGGCTCCAGGCGTCGATCACCTTGTTGTACTTCTCCTGCTGCGTGATCAGACCATCCTGATACTGCTGCTCGAAATCCTTCACGAGCGCCTTGGTGTCGTCGACCAGACCAACCTTGGCGTCCGGAATGATCATGTCGTCCTTGCCGAACGAGATGCCGGCGCGGAAGGCGTGGCGGAAGCCGAGCGTCATGATCGCATCGGCGAACAGCACGGTCTCCTTCTGGCCGGTGTGACGATAGACCTCGTCGATCACGTCGCCCACGTCCTTCTTGGTGAGCAGGCGGTTGACGGTGTCGAACGGCACCTTGTGGCTGTGCGGCAGGCACTCGCCCAGCAGCATGCGGCCCGGGGTCGTCTCGTAGCGCTTGAGGTACTGCTTGCCCTTCTCATCGGTCTGCGGAACGCGGCTGATGATCTTGGTGTGCAGCGTGACCGACTGCGCGTTCAGTGCCTGATGGACTTCCGACATGTCGGAAATCATCATGCCCTGACCCGGCTCGTTCTCCTTCATCATCGACAGATAATAGAGACCGAGGACCATGTCCTGCGACGGAACGATGATCGGCTTGCCGTTTGCAGGCGACAGGATGTTGTTCGTCGACATCATCAGGACGCGCGCTTCGAGTTGGGCCTCGAGGCTCAGCGGGACGTGCACGGCCATCTGATCGCCGTCGAAATCGGCGTTGAACGCGGAGCAGACCAGCGGGTGAAGCTGGATCGCCTTGCCCTCGATCAGAACGGGCTCGAACGCCTGGATGCCCAGACGGTGAAGCGTCGGCGCACGGTTCAGCATGACCGGATGCTCGCGGATCACCTCGTCCAGGATGTCCCAGACTTCCTTGCGCTCCTTCTCGACCCACTTCTTCGCCTGCTTCAGGGTCATCGACAGACCCTTGGCATCGAGGCGTGCGTAGATGAACGGCTTGAACAGCTCGAGCGCCATCTTCTTCGGCAGGCCGCACTGGTGCAGCTTGAGCTCAGGCCCGGTCACGATGACCGAACGACCCGAGTAATCGACGCGCTTGCCCAGAAGATTCTGGCGGAAGCGGCCCTGCTTGCCCTTGAGCATGTCGGACAGCGACTTGAGCGGACGCTTGTTGGCGCCCGTGATCGTGCGACCGCGGCGACCGTTATCGAACAGCGCGTCGACGGCCTCCTGGAGCATGCGCTTCTCGTTGCGGACGATGATGTCCGGCGCGCGGAGCTCCATCAGGCGCTTCAGGCGATTGTTGCGGTTGATCACGCGGCGATACAGATCGTTGAGATCCGACGTCGCGAAACGACCACCGTCCAGCGGCACCAGCGGGCGCAGCTCGGGCGGAATGACCGGAACGACCTCGAGGATCATCCACTCGGGGCGGTTGCCCGAATCGATGAAGCTCTCGACGACCTTCAGGCGCTTGATGATCTTCTTGGGCTTCAGCTCGGACTTGGTGACCGCGAGCTCTTCGAGCAGCGTGGTACGCTCACCCTCGAGATCGAGCGACTCGAGCATGATGCGGACCGCTTCGGCACCGATACCGGCCGAGAACGCGTCCTCGCCATACTGGTCCTGCGCGTCGAGGAGCTCGTCCTCGGTCATCAGCTGGTACTTCTCGAGCGGGGTCAGGCCCGGCTCGATGACGATGTACGCCTCGAAGTACAGCACGCGCTCGAGCTGCTTCAACTGCATGTCGAGCAGCAGGCCGATGCGCGACGGCAGCGACTTCAGGAACCAGATGTGCGCGACCGGGGCGGCGAGCTCGATATGGCCCATCCGCTCGCGGCGGACCTTCGAGACGGTAACCTCGACGCCGCACTTCTCGCAGACGATGCCCTTGTACTTCATGCGCTTGTACTTGCCGCACAGGCACTCGTAATCCTTGATCGGACCGAAGATGCGCGCGCAGAACAGGCCGTCACGCTCGGGCTTGAACGTGCGATAGTTGATGGTCTCGGGCTTCTTGATCTCGCCGAACGACCACGAGCGGATCTTGTCCGGGGACGCGATGCCGATCTGGATCTGGTCGAACGTCTCGGTCTTGGCGACCGGATTGGCGAAGGGGGTCATCTCGTTCATGAGCTGTCCTTGTAGAATTCTTGGCCTTCTCCCCTTGTGGGAGAAGGAAGGGACCCACCCGCGAAGCGGGCGGGGAGGATGAAGGGGCGGGCGGCCTGCGCCAGCGCCCCCGCATCCAAACCCTTCTCCCCGGGAGGAGAAGGGCCTCGGACGTTACTCCGCCGCGATCTGGATGCCGTCGCTGTCGAAGCCGGGTTCCGACTGCTTCAGGTCCACATTCAGGCCGAGCGAGCGCATTTCCTTGACGAGCACGTTGAAGCTCTCCGGGATGCCGGCCTCGAACGTGTCGTCGCCCTTGACGATCGCCTCATAGACCTTGGTGCGGCCGACCACGTCGTCCGACTTCACCGTCAGCATTTCCTGCAAGGTATACGCCGCGCCGTAGGCCTGGAGTGCCCAGACCTCCATCTCGCCGAAGCGCTGACCACCGAACTGCGCCTTACCACCCAGCGGCTGCTGCGTGACCAACGAGTACGGCCCGATCGAGCGTGCGTGGATCTTGTCGTCGACCAGATGGTGGAGCTTGAGCATGTAGATATACCCAACCGTCACCTTGCGATCGAACTTGTCGCCGGTACGTCCGTCGAACAGGTCCGACTGGCCCGACGGATCGAGACCCGCCAGTTCCAGCATCGCCGACACGTCCGCCTCGCGCGCACCGTCGAACACCGGCGTCGCCATCGGCACGCCGCCCTTCAGGTTCTTGGCCAGCTCGACGATCTCGTCACCCGAACGGGCGTCGATCTCGGCGTGATACTGCTCGCCGTAAACGGTCTTGAGGCGATCGCGGACCGCTTCCGGCATCGCGCCGGCCTTGGCCTCGGGATTCTCCTCGCGCCACGTCTCGAGCGCCGCAGTGATCGACTGACCCAGGCCGCGTGCGGCCCAGCCCAGATGCGTCTCGAAGATCTGCCCGACGTTCATGCGGCTCGGCACGCCCAGCGGGTTGAGCACGATATCGACCGGCGTCCCGTCGGCGAGGAACGGCATGTCCTCCGCCGGCAGGATGCGGCTGATGACGCCCTTGTTCCCGTGACGGCCAGCCATCTTGTCGCCCGGCTGCAGCTTGCGCTTCACCGCGACGAACACCTTGACCATCTTGAGCACGCCCGGCGACAGCTCGTCACCACGCTCCAGCTTCTCGCGACGATCGTGGAACTTGTCCGTGATCAGCTTGGCGGCATCGTCATACTGGATCTTGACCGCTTCCAGATCGCTCTGGATCTTGTCGTCGGCGACCGCGAACTTCCACCATTCGTGGCGGTCGACGCTGTCGAGCAGATCCATGTCGATCACGACGCCCTTCTTGACGCCCTTGGGCGCCGAGGTGGCCGTCTGGTCGAGCAGCATCTCGCGGAGACGCGACCAGGTCGCACGGTTCAGGATCGAACGCTCGTCGTCCGAATCCTTCTTCAGCCGCTCGATCTCCTCGCGCTCGATCGCCATCGCGCGCTCGTCCTTGTCGATGCCGTGACGGTTGAAGACGCGAACGTCGACGACCGTACCCGACACGCCCGGCGGCAGGCGAAGCGACGTATCGCGCACGTCGCTGGCCTTCTCGCCGAAGATCGCCCGGAGAAGCTTCTCCTCCGGCGTCATCGGCGATTCACCCTTCGGCGTGATCTTGCCCGCGAGAATATCGCCCGGCTCGACCTCTGCGCCGATGTACACGATGCCCGCCTCGTCGAGGTTGCGGAGCGCTTCCTCGCCGACGTTCGGGATGTCGCGCGTGATGTCCTCGGGCCCGAGCTTCGTGTCGCGCGCCATCACTTCGAACTCGTCGATATGGATCGACGTGAACACGTCGTCCTTCACGATCCGCTCGGAGATCAGGATCGAATCCTCGTAGTTGTAGCCGTTCCACGGCATGAACGCGACGAGGCTGTTGCGACCCAGCGCCAGCTCGCCGAACTCGGTCGACGGACCGTCGGCGAGCACGTCGCCGGCCTTCACCACGTCGCCCACCTTCACCAGCGGACGCTGGTTGATGCAGGTCGACTGGTTCGAGCGCTGGAACTTCATCAGCGTGTAGATGTCGACGCCCGACTTGCCGGCATCGATCTCGCCGGTCGCGCGGATCACGATACGCGCCGCGTCGACCTGGTCGACGATGCCCGCACGCTTGGCCGAGATGGCGGCGCCAGAGTCACGTGCCACCGTCTCTTCCATGCCGGTGCCGACGAACGGCGCCTCGGCCTGGACGAGCGGCACGGCCTGACGCTGCATGTTAGAGCCCATCAGCGCGCGGTTGGCGTCATCGTTTTCCAGGAACGGAATGAGCGATGCGGCGACCGAGACGAGCTGCTTGGGGCTGACGTCCATCAGCGTGATGTTGTCGGGCAGCGCCATCAGGAATTCGCCAGCCTGACGCGACGAGACGAGCTCCTCGGTGAAGCCGCCGTCCGACGTCAGCTCGGCGTTGGCCTGCGCGATCGTGTGCTTGGCCTCTTCCATCGCCGACAGGTACACGACGTCGTCGGTCACCTTGTGGTCGACGACCTTGCGGTACGGAGTCTCGATGAAGCCGTACTTGTTGACGCGGCTGAACGACGCGAGGCTGTTGATCAGACCGATGTTCGGGCCTTCCGGCGTCTCGATCGGGCAGATGCGGCCGTAATGCGTCGGGTGAACGTCGCGGACTTCGAAGCCAGCACGTTCACGCGTCAGACCACCTGGTCCAAGAGCCGACACGCGACGCTTGTGGGTGACTTCCGACAGCGGGTTGGTCTGATCCATGAACTGCGACAGCTGCGACGAGCCGAAGAATTCGCGGACCGCGGCAACCGCGGGCTTCGCGTTGATCAGGTCGTTCGGCATGACGGTCGAGACGTCGACCGACGACATGCGCTCCTTCACGGCGCGCTCCATGCGGAGCAGGCCGACGCGGTACTGGTTCTCGAGCAGCTCGCCGACCGAACGGACACGACGGTTACCGAGGTTGTCGATATCGTCGATCTCGCCCTTGCCGTCCTTGAGGTTCACGAGCGTCTTGATGACCTCGAGAATGTCCTCCGTGCGCAGCGTCGTGACCGTGTCCTCGACGTCGAGGTCGAGACGCATGTTGAGCTTCACGCGGCCGACGGCCGACAGGTCGTAGCGATCCGGATCGAAGAACAGACCCGAGAACAATGCCTCGGCGGTCTCGAGCGTCGGCGGCTCGCCGGGGCGCATCACGCGGTAGATGTCGGACAGCGCCTGCTCGCGCTCTTCAGCCTTGTCGACCTTGAGCGTGTTGCGGATCCACGGGCCGGTCGCGACGTGATCGATGTCGAGCAGCTCGAGGCGCTCGATACCTGCCTGGTCGAGCAGTTCGAGGTTCTCGGCGGTCACTTCGTCACCGGCTTCGATGTAGATGCGGCCGGTCGACTCGTCGATCAGGTCGTATGCCGAATAGCGGCCGAAGATTTCCTCGGTCGGGATCAGCAGGTCGGTCAGGCCGTCCTTGAACGCCTTGTTCGCCGCGCGGGGCGAAATCTTCTGGCCGTTCGGGAACACGACTTCGCCGGTCTTCGAATCGACGATGTCGAACATCGGCTTCTGGCCACGCCAGTTCTCGGCCTGGAACGGAACGATCCAGCCACCCTGGCCGCGGACGAACGTCACGCGGTTGTAGAAATAGTTGAGGATCTCTTCCGACGTCATGCCGAGCGCGTAGAGCAAAGCCGTCACGGGCAGCTTGCGCTTGCGATCGATGCGGACGTTGACGATGTCCTTGGCGTCGAACTCGAAATCGAGCCACGAACCGCGATACGGAATGACGCGCGCAGCAAAAAGATACTTGCCCGACGCGTGCGTCTTGCCGCGATCGTGATCGAACAGCACGCCCGGCGAACGGTGCATCTGGCTGACGATGACGCGCTCGGTGCCGTTGATGAAGAACGTGCCGTTCTCGGTCATGAGCGGCATGTCGCCCATGTACACGTCCTGTTCCTTGATATCGATGACCGACTTGGCCTCGGTATCCGGATCGACCTCGAACGCGGTCAGACGCAGCGTGACGCGCATCGGCGCCGCGTAGGTGATACCGCGCTGGCGGCATTCCTCGACGTCGAACTTCGGCGGCTCAAGGACGTAATCGTCGAAATCGAGATAGGCGGTGCCGGCGAAATCCTGGATCGGGAACACGCTGCGCAGCGTCTTCTCAAGACCCGAGACATGGCCGATCGACTTGTCCGAACGCAGGAACTGCTCGTAGCTCTCGCGCTGGACCTCGATCAGGTTCGGCATCTGCACGACTTCGTGGATGTTGCCGAAAACCTTGCGGATGCGGCGCTTGGCCGTGCCGCCTTCGTTGATCGCCTTGGAAGCCATAGGTTATTTGCCCTCAATAAACTGACGGGTCAGCCGTAATTTCGTGCCCGGGAACCCCCGGACGGGACGTGCATTAACGACAAAAGGCCGCGCGCATCAGGTGCGGCGGCTTTCGGCGTATGAAACCCCGGCATCCAATACGATCGACATGCTGCGCGACGGCGTGTCATTTCCCGGATGCTGTGGTGAGAGACCCATATAGGTGATGCGAACCGCGCTGTCAAAAGCCTCGTGCTGCTGTGCCGCGGGCGGCTCCCGTCGACGGTGCGGCGCGGACGCATCCCGGCCACCGGGACCGCGCGGCCGAATTGTAAAAATAAAAAGGGTTATTCGGCAACGTTTTGCTCATCGCGCGCGCAGACATCCGCCTCGCAACTGAGGAGAAGGGATGACAGTACTAATTCGGATCAGTAGGTGGGAAGGGTGTACCGGGACTGGCCCGTTGCCGCGACGAGCACGACGTTTGTGACCTCTCCCAAAACCATGCGCTCCAGCGCGACAGCGATACTCGCGCAGCAGGGGGCATGCCGGTGATCCACGAGAAATTCCCGAAGCCCTTGCCGCCGATCCCCGCCCGGCTCTCGCCACTCCCGAGCGATGCCCGGACGGCGCCGGGATACGTCGTGCCGTATGCGAGCGGCCTGCCGCGCATCCTGTTCGTCCATGATTACGATCCCGTGTCGCGTCAGACCCAGGTGGAGCTTCGCGGCATCGGCTATCCAGTCGCGTGGATTGGCCGCGGCGAGGAGATCGCGGCGGGCGTTGCCTTTGGACCGGACGTGGTCGTCGGTGATCGTGCCGCGCTCGGCGGGCGTCTAGACGAGCTCCTCGCCGCCCTGGGTGGCACGTGCCCGATGGTCGTCATCAAGCCGGCTGGGCCTGCCGGGCGAGCGCCCGATCGACGCCCCGCGGGCGGATCGCATCTCGTGCTCGGCGTGCTCGACCAGGCCTACAAGATGGATGCGTTGACGGAGATGCTGACGGCCGTCACGCCGCAGCGGCGCGACGCTGCGGTGCTCGAGCGCGCGATGCTCGATGCGCTGGCTGACGGACGCTGCCTGCTCGACAATCTCTATTACGACTTCCTGCCCAAGATCGATCTCCGCCGCGACACGATCGCCGGCTATGAGGCGCTGGCAAGGCTGCGCAACCTCCCGTCGATCAACCCGGAGATCCTGTTCACCGCGGTCATGGACCTGCCGCTCGAGATCGCGGCGACGCTTTGCGCGGTACGGGCCGCGCTGACCCTGTGGCGTGCGCTCGCCATCGAACAGCGATCGGCGGCGGTCGCCGTGAACTGCAGCCAGGCGGTCCTCGCCGATCCGGGATTCCAGGAGGCGCTGCAGCGCGAGGTCCGCGACCGCGCGATGCCGGTCGGCGTATTGCTCATCGAGATCACCGAAGACGCCCGGCCCGTGCCGATCGCCGCCCTGGTCACCGACATGACGACGCTGCGCGAGGCCGGGATCCGGTTTTCGCTCGACGACTTCGGCAAGGGCGCGACGAACTTCGATCGTGTCTTCAACCTGCCGATCTCGGAAGTGAAGATCGACCGGGGCTTTTTCCGGCAATGTCTCGAACATCCCGATCGTCTTGGCATTCTCGAGCAGGTGATCCGGTCGTGTCGGCAACGCGGTGTCCAGACCGTGATCGAAGGGATCGAGACCGAAGAGCATCTCGTCGTCGCCAGACGGCTGGGCGCAACGCTCGCGCAGGGCTTTTACTGGGGGCGGCCGATGCCGGCAGGGACGTTCGCGCATATCCGGCCCTATTGAGCGGCGGAGAGGCGGATCGTCTGGTCGTTCGTGCCGTGCAACTCATCGCATGCCGGCTTGCCGTCGTCCCGGGTTCCGGGTCCCCGCGCAGTCTTGCGTGAGGGAATTCCGACGATGTTGACCAAACCGGGTGGGGCAGGGCTGATCCCGCCGGCCATGCTTCTGCTGACCTTGGCGAGCGCAAGCAGCGCACAGACCACGTCGCCGACCACGACCGAACCCGTGCGGGGCCTCGAAGCGCTGCAGGCGAATGGCAACACGCCGATCCCGGTCCCCGATACGCCGACACTTGTGCTGCCCAGTGCGGCGCGGCCCGCGCGCGATCCCGCGACCCAGCGCCAGCCACGGCAGGCCGCGCCGGCGTCGCCGACCGATCGGCAGCAGCGCGGGTCCGAACCGGCGACAGCGGCTCGCGAACCGCGTCCCGGCACGGGTAGCGACCGCGCCAGTCCTGCGCCCGCCGCACGGCCTGAGCCACAGCCAGCGCGGGTCGAGCAGGACGTCCGGCAGCCCGATGAAGCGCGCGTGCCCGCGTCAGTGCCTGCGACCGCGCCGCCAGCCGGCTCTGCATCGGAACCGCAGACTCAGGTTGCACCGTCGCCGGCGCCCGCCGCAGAGTTTGCGGCTCCCTCGCAGACCTCCATCGCGGCCCCCGAAACCGGGCGGTCGATGCCGTTCTGGCTATGGCTCGCGGTGATCCCGCTGGTGTGCGGCGTCGTCTGGCTGCTGCAGCGGCGCCCCCGGACCGCAAAGCTCGAAGATCATCGGGCGGACGTGCGGGAAACGGCTGATCCAGCGCCGGACGCTTCGATCGTCCAGCCGCCTGCAGAAACCGGCGGGGACGTCGCTGAGACGCCGTCGCCGCCCCGGCCCGTCACGCCTGCGATGCCAGCCGCTGTCGCGATTCCACCAGCCGCAGCCGCAGCCGCAGCCGCAGCCGCAGCCGCAGCCGAGCCGGCCGCGCCACGCTTTCTCGAGCCGCGTGCACCGACGCGGGCACGCGCGCGTCTTTCGGTCGAGCTTCGCCCGCTCCGGGCCGGTCTCAACCTGCTCAGCGCGACGGCCGAATGCCAGATCGTCGTCACCAACACGGGGACCGAGCCCGCAGGCGGCATTCGCATTCACGCCAGCCTGCTGACCGCGCATGCCGGGCAGGATGCGGATCTCGCAGCGATCAATGCGGCGCCGGTGACCCGGCCCGCGACCGCGCCCTTCGCGCTCGCCGCGGGCGAGAGCCGCATGGTGCGCACGGTTTCGGCGATACCGCGCGATGCCATCCACGGCATGACCGCGGCGAACCGGCCCATGTTCGTGCCGATCGTCGCGGTCAACATCCTGTACGACAGTGGCGACGGTCCGGCGCAGACCGCGCGGGCCTGGGCGATCGGGGTCGAGCGCGTCGACTCCGCCAAGCTCGCGCCGTTCTGGCTCGATGCGCCCGCGCGGATGTACGATAACATCGCCGCACGTCCGCATGCGGTTGCCGTCGACCGCTGAGGTCGGCTGCGCCGTCGGGCTTCGGGCCAGCCAGGCGGCTCCCGCGCGGCTCGTCATGGCCGCAATAGAAAAAGGGCGACCCCATCGCTGGGGCCGCCCTTTTTCTGTAGCTGCGGCCAGCAGGGGCAGAGCCCCTGCTTCGTCGGTCGGTGCAGGCACCGCCGGCCGGCCTTGCGGGGAGTGCGCTTCAGCGTGGCTGAAGCGTCTCTCCCGCTGCGGCTTACTTGACCTCGACGGTCGCGCCAGCTGCTTCGAGCTGTGCCTTGATCTTGGCGGCTTCGTCCTTCGACACGCCTTCCTTGACGGCCTTGGGAGCCGACTCGACCAGCGTCTTTGCTTCGGTCAGGCCGAGCGACGTGATCGCGCGGACTTCCTTGATGACGTTGATCTTCTTGCCACCGTCGCCGGTCAGGATGACGTCGAATTCGGTCTGCTCTTCTGCTGCAGGAGCAGCTGCGCCGCCGCCTGCTGCCGGTGCTGCAACCGCTGCTGCGGCCGAAACGCCCCACTTCTCTTCGAGCAGCTTCGAAAGCTCAGCTGCTTCGAGAACGGTCAGTTCGCTCAGGCTCTCAACGAGCGCGTTCAGGTCTGCCATGATAAATCTCCATCTCGGGGCACATGCCCCATCAGTTCAAAAAGTAACGAAAGAGCCTGCAAGATCAGGCGGCTTCCTTCTCCGCGTAGGCGGAAAGCACGCGCGCAAGCTGCGCTGCCGGAGCCTGCGTGATCGTCGCCAGCTTCGTGGCAGGTGCCACGATGAGGCCGAGGATCTTGGCACGCAGTTCATCCAGCGAGGGCAGCGTTGCGAGCGCCTTCACACCGTCGACGTCGAGGGTCGTCGCGCCCATCGCCCCACCCACGATTTCGAACTTGTCGTTCGTCTTCGCGAATTCCACGGCCACCTTGGCGGCCGCGACGGGATCGATGGAGCTGGCCAGACCGACCGGACCCGTGAGCATGTCGCCCAGCGAGCTGTAGTCGGTGCCGTCCATTGCGATCTTGGCAAGCTTGTTCTTCGAGACCTTGTAGGTCGCGCCGGCGTCGCGCATCTTGTTCCGCAGCACAGTGGACTGTGCGACGGTCAGGCCGAGGTTGCGCGTCACAACGACGACGCCGACCTCGGAGAAGGTGCGGTTCAGCTCGGCTACGGCCGCGGTCTTTTGATCACGATCCATGCCATTCTCCACGTTTTCAGGTTCACCATTTGCATGGTGGACCCGGTTACTAACCGGAGGCGCAGACAAGCCCGCGCTTCCGGGTGTCTCGACAGGGCACCCATCAAAGTAATACTTTGATGGGATCCCAGATGGGGCATGGGAGAGGGGCGGCGCGCAGATGGGCCGACAAAATCTCATTCCCCGTCTAGGTGGGAGATTAAGCGCCGGCAAACCCGGTGCACCCACTGTCTCGGACGGAGTTCGACGGGCAGGCCCGCCGAACGAAGCCGCCGCATAGACGAATCACGGGCAAAGTCAACGTTTCGCCGATCGCGTTCCGGGACGAAGCGCGCTTTCCCCACGCGCCGACTTATTCCCCGTAAGGACCGCACCATCGCGGCGCGACGCAAAACCGTAACCGAACCGACGTCGTGACGTCTTCGTACCTTAACCGCGCTGCCTTTTTCACGCGCCACAAGGTCGGCGCAGAGGCCAGTCTGGCCGCTCCGGGGGGACGTATGAAGATTCCGACGAACGCAACCATGGCCTATCACGATGGCGACATCGACACGAACACCAGCGCCAATCCGCACCTCAACGACCTGATCGCGGTGCGCTATTCGCGGCGCCAGACGTTGATGGGCGGGCTGTCGGCGGCGACTGCGGCCGTGTTCGGTGGCATGCTGCTCGCGGGCTGCGACGAGGATTCCTCCGCGCGCGCGGTGACGATCGAGGCGGGATCAAGCGGCGCGACATCGGCGGGCAAGACCGTGACGCTGACGGGTACGGTGTCCTCGGGTACCGCGACGGGCGTCGGCTGGGCGCAGGTCAGCGGCCCCACGGTGACGCTCGCCAATGCCAATGCGGCCACGGCGACCTTCACCGCGCCGAGCGTTGCGAGCGACACGGTCCTCAGCTTCACCTTCACGGGCACGAGCAGCGACAATATCCGCAGCGAAACGACGACCAGCGTCACGGTCAGCCCCGCGCGGCTCGACTTCACCGCGGTTCCCAAAAGCCTCGCGGATGTCGTCTCCGTGCCTGCCGGCTACAGCGTCACCGTGCTCTACCGCCTCGGCGATCCGATCGCGAGCGGCGTCGGCGCCTATGCCAATGACGGCAGCGACACGAACTTCGCGCGTCGCGCGGGCGACCATCACGACGGCATGAGCTATTTCGGTCTCGCCGCGACCGGGAGCACCCCCGACGCCAACAGCAATTCGCGCGGCCTGCTGGTGCTCAACCACGAGAATATCAGCCAGCCCTATCTGCACGTCAACGGCGCAACGACCACCGGCGGCGCGATCGGCGTCGGCGGTGTCCGCCCAGAGGCCGAAGCGCTCAAGGAAATGGAATGCCACGGCGTTTCGGTGATCGAGATCAGCCGGTCCGCCACCGCGTGGAGCTATGTCCCCGCCTCGGCGCTCAATCGCCGGATCACCCCACTGACGCCGATGAGCTTCAGCGGTCCGGTCCGCGGCAACGCGCTGCTCCGGACGCGCTATTCGGCCGACGGTACCGCGGGTCGCGGCACGATCAACAACTGCGCGAACGGCACGATGCCGTGGCACACCTATTTGACCAACGAGGAGAACTGGGCGGGCTATTTCCGCCGCCAGTTCGGTGACGTTGCCGCACGCGGCGGGTCGACCGCCAAGCAGAATATCTCGCTCGCGCGCTACGGCATCCGCGAAACCGCCAATGCCACGACGTTCAACGGCAATTACGGCTGGGCGTCGGTCGTGCCGGCGGATCCCGCCAACACGCTCTATGCGCGCTGGAACGTCACCACGACCGCCGCGACCGATGCCACCGGCGATTTCCGCAACGAGGCGTTCCAATATGGCTGGGTGGTCGAGATTGATCCGTTCGATCCCGCCTCGACCCCGCGCAAACGCACCGCGCTCGGCCGCATGAACCATGAGGGCTGCGAGATCGGCCGGACGATCGCGGGCATCAAGCCCGCCTTCTACATGGGCGACGATGCGCAGAACGAATATATCTACAAGTTCGTGTCCGCGACGCCTTGGTCGGCGGCAGATGCGAGCGCGACCAACCGGCTCGCGATCGGCGACAAATATCTCGACTCGGGCACGCTCTATGTCGCCAAGCTCAACGCCGACGGGTCGGGCCAGTGGCTGCCGCTGGTGTTCGGGCAGGGCGCGCTGACCAGCGCCAACACGACCTATCCGTTTGCGGATCAGGCCGATGTGCTGATCAACGCGCGTCTGGCGGGCGATGTTCTGGGGGCGACCAAGATGGATCGTCCCGAATGGACCGCGGTGAACCCGGCGACGGGCGAGATGTACTGCACGCTGACCAACAACTCGTCGCGCACCGCGGGCAATGTCGATGCGTCCAACCCACGCGCCTATACCGACCCCAAGACCACCGGCGGCCAGACCACCGGCAACGCCAACGGCCATGTCATCCGCCTGCGCGAGACCGGCGACACGTCGGAGGCGACCGCCTTCACCTGGGACATCTACGCATTCGGTGCGGGCAGCGATCTCGATGCGACCAACATCAACCTGTCGGGGCTCGATGCGACCAACGACTTCTCGTCGCCCGATGGCCTGTGGTTCGGTCTGCCGAGCAATCCGACCGGCAACGTCACCCCGGTGATGTGGATCGAGACCGATGACGGCGCCTATACCGACGTCACCAACTGCATGCTGCTCGCGGCAATACCCGGCCGTGTCGGCGACGGCGGCACGCGCGCCGTGACGAGCACGCTCGGCGGGACCAGCAACACCGTGACGACGCGGATCGGCAAGGCGCCGGCCACGACGCTGCGCCGCTTTCTGGTCGGGCCGAAGGAGTGCGAGATCACGGGCATCCATTCGACCCCGGATGGCCGCTCGCTGTTCGTCAACATCCAGCATCCCGGCGAGAATGGTGGTCCCACCAACATCACCAGCAGCTGGCCCGCGAACCAGGCCGGTGCAGTCGCGACCCCGTCGCGTCCGCGCTCGTCGACGATCGTCATCACCAAGAACGATGGCGGTATCGTCGGGCTGTAAGCCGGGCAGGGGGCGGGTCATGTCACGGACCCGTCCCCCGCGTCCGGCGTTACCTGTCCCGAACGCGCATCCTGCGTCTCCGGAAAGGTTCGTCCATGACTCTCCCCGCATCGCCCGTCTGGTTCATCACGGGTTGCTCCACCGGCTTCGGCCGCGATCTCGCCAGGCTGGTGCTCGATCGCGGCTGGCGTGCCGTCGTCACCGCGCGTGACGCCGACCGGGTCGCCGACCTCGTCGAGGGGCATGACGAGACCGCGCTCGCGCTCGCGCTCGACGTCAACGACCAGGCGCAGGTCGACGAAGCGGTTGCCGCGGCCAACGCGAAGTTCGGGCAGATCGACGTGCTCGTGAACAATGCAGGCTATGGCTATCAGGCGACCGCCGAAGAGGGCGACGAGGCCGAGATCCGCGCCCAGTTCGACACCAACGTGTTCGGGCTGTTCGCGATCACGCGCGCGGTCCTGCCGATCATGCGCGCGCAGGGCAGCGGCAACATCGTCAACTTCACCTCGGTCGCCGGGCTGGTCGGGTTTCCGGGATCGGGCTATTATGCGGCATCGAAGCACGCGGTCGAAGGCTGGTCCGACGCGCTGCTCGCCGAGGTCGGCCCGCTCGGGATCGGCGTGACCTGCGTCGAGCCGGGGCCGTTCCGCACCGACTGGGCAGGGCGATCGCTGCGTCAGACGCCAAGCCGGATCGCCGACTATGCCGATACCGCTAAGGCGCGGATGGAGGGGACCAGGCAGGTCAGCGGCACGCAGGCGGGCGACCCCGTGCGCGCGGGCGAGGCGATCATCGCGGCGGTCGAGCAGGCGAACCCGCCGCGGCATCTGGTGCTGGGCAAATGGGGCTATGACGCGATCACCGCCAAGCTGAAGGAGCGGCTCGAGGCGATCGAGGGCGCGCGAGACGTGAGTCTCGGTGCCGACTTCCCGGAATAAGCGCTGCTCGCTGCGCGGGGCCAATAGCTCCAGACAAAGAAAAGGGCCGGGATCGCTCCCGGCCCTTTCTCATGTCTGAGGCAGGACGGGCGTAAATCCCGTCCTCGTCGGTCGCGGTGGAACCGCGCCGGCCGGCCTTTCACCGCACGTCGCTGGCTCAGGCCAGCCACGTGCGGCTCAGGCTCAGGCGCCAGCCACTTCGGTCGTGTCGACCTTGATGCCTGCACCCATGGTCGACGAGATCGCGACCTTGCGGACGTACTTGCCCTTGGCGCCCGACGGCTTGGCCTTGACCACGGCGTCGACCAGCGCGTCGAAGTTCGCGCGCAGGTCTTCGGCCGGGAACGACGCCTTGCCGATGCCCGAATGGATGATGCCGGCCTTCTCGACGCGGTATTCGATCTGGCCGCCCTTGGCGTCCTTGACCGCCTGCGCGACGTTCATCGTCACCGTGCCGAGCTTCGGGTTCGGCATCAGGCCCTTGGGACCCAGCACCTTACCGAGACGACCGACGATGCCCATCATGTCCGGGGTCGCGATGCAGCGATCGAAATCGATCGTGCCACCCTGGATGGTCTCCATCAGGTCTTCGGCACCGACGACGTCTGCGCCTGCTGCGAGAGCCTCTTCAGCCTTCGCGCCGCGGGCGAACACGCCGACGCGGACGGTCTTGCCGGTGCCCTTGGGCAGCGTCACCACGCCGCGGACCATCTGGTCGGCGTGACGCGGATCGACGCCGAGGTTCAGCGCGACTTCGATCGTCTCGTCGAACTTCGACGTGGCGCCCGAACGTGCGAGCGCGATCGCCTCGTCGATGGCGTGCAGCTTGACGGTGTCGACCGTGACGGCCTTCTGCTTCTTGGTCAGCTTTGCCATGATATCAGCCCTCCACCACTTCGAGGCCCATTGCGCGGGCGCTGCCTTCGATGATCTTCGTCGCAGCGTCGATATCGTTGGCGTTGAGGTCCTTCATCTTCGTCGTGGCGATCTCGCTCAGCTGGCTGCGCTTGATCTTGCCTGCGACGACCTTGCCCGGCTCCTTCGAACCCGACTTGAGACCGGCGGCCTCCTTGATCAGGTACGATGCCGGCGGGGTCTTCGTCTCGAACGAGAACGAGCGATCCGCATAGACCGTGATGACGGTCGGGATCGGCATGCCCTTCTTCAGTTCGCTCGTGCCGGCGTTGAACGCCTTGCAGAACTCCATGATGTTCACGCCGCGCTGACCCAGCGCAGGCCCGATCGGCGGCGCGGGCTTTGCCTCGCCTGCAGGGACCTGCAGCTTGATGTATCCGGTAATCTTTTTAGCCATGTCACTCTCTTGATAGGGGCTGCGAACACAATCGCGTTCCGCCCGGTTTCGAGTCTAGCGGTAATGACGGCTCGCGTACGACGCGCGCCTCCCGCAGGTTCCACCATCGGATGTTGGAAGCTGGCGCGCATAGCCGACGAACCCGGCAAGTGCAAGGCCGCGGCCGGGCCGTTCGTCGCGCTTGCGACCGCCCCATGGGGTGCACGCCCAACAGGACGCGCAGTGGCGCTGCGTGGGTTTGCACAGACGGGGCGATCGCGGCGTCGGGCGCGCAAGCTGCCTGGCAGGCTTCCTGAAAATGAAAGTCATTACAAACTAACAGTTGCGACTATTTGCCGTACGTATATCTACATGAGCAGTCTGATGGATCAGGCGCATGCTACATGACGAGCCATGAAAATGAGGTTTCTCACAATTATATTGTGCACTGCACTAGGAATCATGGTTCCGACCGGCTTTGTACTTGCCTGCTCGCTTATTCTGGACATGCCTGTCGTCATACTTATTGTAGGAATAGTATTCGGATTCTCAGCGACATATGCGCTATCCGTCATTTCCGAAGGCGAGGGCGATGAGGCGGTTGCCATGCAGAGAAGATGGGATGTCGCGATGCCGGCATCTATCATATGTTTGTCTGCGGCGCTTATTCTGAGCGGCCTGTATTTGTACATATCCGACAGACCCTATTATCTTTTGTACAAGAACATGCCGCATATTGCAGCGGCGATGATCTTTCTGCCGGGGGCGCTCATTGGTTGCGGCGCGATTCTGTGCATGCTTGCGGCATACGCATTCGCCACGCGCTTGCAGCGCCACGAGCATTGAAAGATGGCGATGACGTCGGGTTGGTGCGCGTGCAGTCTATAAAGGAGGTGGGGCGGGGGTCTTGAAGCCCATTTCCATGAGTGTCGGCATGAGCGCGATCGATAACCTTACCGGTACAGAGACTTGCTGGGACATGACCGAGTCCCGACACGTCGTCGACGCCATCGCGCGAACGATGCCGATCATCCGGTTCGGGCTGGACGGGACCGTGCTGTTCGCGAACGATCGCTATCTGAACATATTCGGTATGGACGCGGTCGATGTCATCGGTCGGCATCACAGCGTCTTCATCCGTCCGCACGAAGCGGCGAGCGCCGGATATGCGATGTTCTGGAATACGTTGCGAACCGGGCGGTCGATGCAGTCAGAGTTCTGCCGGGTCGGAAAGGACGGTCGGGAGGTCTGGCTCCAGGCGACGTACATGACGATCGGCGACCCCGTCGGTGAGCCGCGCGAGATCCTGAAGATCGCGCAGGACGTGACGAACGCGCGCGAACATGCTGCCGATCATCAGAGCATGCTCGAGGCGATTTCGCGGTCGACGGCGATCATTGAGTTCGCGCTCGATGGCACGATATTGTCCGCCAACGCACATTATCTGGCGATCACGGGCTATACCGAGTTCGCCATCCGCGGCCGTCACCACCGCATGTTCCTCACCCCCGAAGACGCGCATGATCCGAGCTACGACCGGTTCTGGGAGCGGCTTCGCCGTGGCGAATTCATCCGTTCGGAATTTCGCCGGATCGGCAGCGACGGCCGCCCGATCTGGCTGCAGGCAAGCTATAACCCGATCTTGGACGCGAACGGCAAGCCCACCCGGATCGTCAAGATCGCGACCGACATCACCGAATCCGTCGAGCTTCACAACGAGACCACGCGCCATGCGTTTTCGGACGCGCTGACCGCGGTTGCCAATCGGCGGCGGTTCAACATGACGCTGGTCGACGAAATCCGCCGGGCGGCAAGGACGGGCAATGACCTGTCGCTGATCCTCGTCGACATCGACTATTTCAAGACCTTCAACGACAGCTATGGCCATCAGCAGGGCGATGCGTGCCTGAAGGCTGTCGCTAATGCGATCCGCGGCGTCGTGCGGCGGGCCAGCGATCTGGTCGCGCGCTTTGGCGGCGAGGAGTTTGCCGTGCTGTTGCCCAACGCGACCACGCGCACGGCGGCGATCGTCGCGGAGAATATCCGCGCCGCGATCGAGGCGCTGCAGGTCGAGCATCCCGATCCGTCGAAAGCGGTGCTGACGGTGAGCGCGGGCTATGCGTCGCTCGGCTCGGAGCGGCTGACCACCGATCTGCTCGCCACCGACCTGATCGAACGCGCCGATCGCGCGCTGTATCGTGCCAAGGCGGCGGGGCGTAACCGGGTGTCGGGCGAGGCGAGGGTCATGCCGCAGCCTCGCGTGACCTTGGTGCCGAACGCGTCGAAGCCGGTGACCTGAGCGCGTCCACCGCACCCAGATGACCGATCGCTACACGCTGAACAGCCGTGAATATTCCTGCTCGGGGCGCCCATAGGTCCCGCCCGCGAGCGCGATGAGTTTTGCCCGGTCCTGCACGACCACTCGCGCGCGGATCGCGCGGATCGCGCGTTCCTCCTCGAGCCGGTGCAACGCGTCCGTCACGCTGCTGCGGCGAACGCCGAGCATCAGCCGGAATTCCTCGTGCGTCATGCAGATCTCGTCGCCCTGCACGCGATCGTGATACAGCAATATCCACCGCGCCATGCGCCGCTCGATCGAGTGGGCGAGCGACGATACGATCGTGCGCCCCATCTGCAGCATGAACACGTGGACGAAGCGGAGCAGCGCCGCGCGCAGCGTCGCACTGTGATCGACCGCCGCGATCAATGCTTTCGACGACACGCACAGCGCATGGCCGGTCTCGGCCCGCACCGTGACGTCATAGGGTGACCGGTCGGTGCCGAGGAGGCGTGGCCAGCCGATGAACCCCTCGACCCCGACCAGGCCGATCGCATAGTTTCGATCGCCGTCGAGCGTTTCGAGCACCCCGGCAATGCCCTGTCCCAGAAAGTAGATGCTCTCGATCGGATCGCCCGCGCGCGTGACGAAATCGCCCGCGGCAAAGCAGACCGGCTCGAGATGGGGCATCAACAGCGCGAAGTCGGCATCGGACAGGCTGGCCAGAAGCCGGTTGTTCGACCGGCCTTCGAGCCGCGGGGATCCCGCTGCAAACATCGTGTGCTGAAGGCTGACAATCGGTGGCAACGCCGTCTCCGTTGATTACCGGCGCGACTGATTGGCACGGTTCCGTACAGAAACGTGGACACCTCCCGTTTGTTCATGTCGCACAACAGGAGTAAGATATGTTCAATATTTCGAAGCGTTCGTCCGCTCGTGCGGTCGTCCTGGCAAGCCTGCTCACCGCGTCCGCGGGCGTGCTCGCACAGTCCGCTCGCCAGCCCAGCGCACCACCACCGCCGCCGCCGCCGGCAACCGCGACACAGCCTCCCAAGGCGGCGCCCGACATGCAGATGGTGCTGGACGCGCTGGCGGGTCTGGGCGGCAAGCCGATCGAGACGCTCACCCCCGCCGAAGCCCGGATGCAGCCGTCCGCTGCCGACGGCGCGAAGGCGGTGATGGCGAAGAAGGGCATGCCGACGACGCCCGATGCCGCCGTGACGACGAAGGACGTGCCCTATGGCTCGGACCCGAAGCAGTTCGCCCGCATCTACAAGCCTGCCGCGGCGCCCGCCGGTGGCGCACCGATGCCGGTGATCGTCTATTATCACGGCGGCGGCTGGGTGATCGCGGACGTCGACACCTATGACGCGGCACCGCGGGCGATGGCACAGGCGCTGAATGCGGTCGTCGTGTCGGTCGAGTATCGCCACGCACCCGAGTTCAAATTCCCGGCGCAGCACGACGATGCGGCGGCAGCCTATCGCTGGACACTGCAGAATGCCGCGAGCTGGGGTGCCGATCCCGCGAAGATCGCGGTCGCAGGGGAAAGCGCTGGCGGTAACCTCGCGGTCGCCACCGCGATCTACGCGCGCGACAACCGGTTGACCCTGCCGCGGCACATCGTCTCAGTCTATCCGATCGCGAACAGCAGCAAGACGCTTCCGTCACGCCGCGATTCGGCCAATGCCAAGCCGCTGAACGGTGCGATGCTGAACTGGTTCGGCCATTACTACCAGACGAGCCCGGCGGATGCGCAGGATCCGCGTCTGAACCTCGTTGCGGCAAACCTGCGGGGGCTCCCGCCGACGACGATCATCAACGCGCAGATCGACCCGCTGCGGTCCGACGGCGAGACTCTGGCGACCGCGATGCGGACTGCGGGCGTGAAGGTCGAGCAGAAGACGTTCCCGGGTGTGACGCACGAGTTCTTCGGCATGGCCAAGGTGGTACGCGGCGCCAAAGATGCCAACGACCTTGCCGTGGCACGGCTGAAGGCGGCATTCGCAGCGGCGCCGCGTCGTTGATGCCTCGATCGGGCGGCACAGCCGTGTCGCCCGATCATGTCGAACAGGGGAACGCAGGACGTCCTCGTGGTGCCGTGACGCGCTCACCGAACGATCAGCGGACATCCTACGGCATCACGACATAGACATGTGAAACGGTTGGCGGTGTTGTGCGAGGCGCCGACGTTCCCGCGCGAACGCCCGCTCAAAACAGGATTGGCCCCGTCAAGCATGGCGGGGCCAATCGGTATCGTTGGTAATCCGGGCGAACGCCTCAGTCCTTGGCGCTGCCTGGTTCCGCCATCTTGCGATGCTGTTCCGCGAGCACCGAACCCGGTGTGACATTGGCAAGCACACCCTGGATCTTCGTCTTCCAGCCCGAGAAGATCGACGGCTTGCCACCCATCAGCGCGTCCCAGCCGTCCTTCGCCACGTCGGCGGGGTCGCTCTTGTTCGGATCGGTGCCCACGTCGGTATCGTTCATGTCGGCGCGGTCGAAGAATTCGGTATCGACCGGGCCGGGCATCAGCGTCGTCAGCGTGACGCCGTCCGCCTCCTTGATCTCGTTGCGGAGCGCCTCGGTGAAGCTGTCGATGAACGCCTTCGAGCCGTTATAGACCGCCTGGAACGCGCCGGGGATATAGCCTGCGACCGACCCGGTCACGAGCACCTTGCCGTCGTTGCGCGCGACCATCGCGGGCAGCACCTTCTGGACGAGGTAAAGCGTGCCGGTGATGTTGGTATCCACCACGTTGCGCCAGTCGGCGAGCGTCTGGTCGAGGAAGCCGTGGCCGAGACCTTGGCCGGCGTTCGCGCACAGCACGTCGACCTTGCGGCCATTGGTCGCGGCGAGCAGCGCGTCGACGCCCTCGATCGTCGAAAGGTCCGCTTCGACCGCGGTCACCTCGGTGCCGAACTGCTTGAAGTCGGCGGCGGCGGACTGGATCAGCGCTTCGTTGGCGACGACGAGGATGTCGTAACCGTCCTTTGCAGCAAGCGTCGCGAGTTCGAAGCCGATGCCCGTCGAGGCACCGGTGATGATTGCGAATTTATCAGCCATGGTCTCGTATCCTCTCAATTGAAGCCGGGCTTGAGCACGACTTTTGTCACTTCGTTCTGGTTGTTCTTAAACATGTCATAGCCCTTGGGCGCGTCCTCGAGGTCCATCCGGTGCGAGATCAGGAAGGTCGTGTCGATCTTGCCTTCCATGATCGCGTTGAGCAGCGCGGGCATGTAATGCTGGACATGCGTCTGGCCGGTCTTGAGCGTGAGACCCTTTTCCATGAGCGCGCCGAGCGGGAACTTGTCGATGAACCCGCCATAGACCGCCGGCATCGAGACGCGGCCGCCCTTGCGGCAGGCGATGATCGCCTGGCGGATCGAATGCGCGCGATCGGTGCCGAGGAACGTCGACGCCTTGATCTGGTCGAGCACGTTGTCGACGAAGAACCCGTGCGCCTCCAGCCCGACGCTGTCGATCACCGCGTCGGGGCCGATCCCGCCGGTCATCACCATCAGCGCCTCGTAAACCGCGCTTTCCTCATAGTTGATCGTCTCCGCGCCGAACCGCTTGGCGAGCTCGAGACGGCGAGGAAAATGGTCGATCGCGATGACGCGCTCGGCGCCCATCAGGAACGCCGACTGGACCGCGAACAGCCCGACCGGGCCGCAACCCCAGACCGCGACCGTGTCGCCGGGCTCGATCTGCGCATTCTCCGCCGCCATCCAGCCGGTCGGCAGGATGTCCGAGAGGAACAGCACCTTCTCGTCGTCGACGCCGTCGGGGATCACGATCGGGCCGACGTCGCTGAACGGCACGCGGACATATTCCGCCTGACCGCCCGCATAGCCGCCCGTCATGTGGCTGTAGCCGAACAGCCCCGCCATCGGCTGGCCGTACAGTTCCTGCGCGATGTCCTGGTTGTCGGCGGGCAGGCCGTTGTCGCACGCCGAATATTGATGCTTGCCGCAGTGATAGCAGCTGCCGCACGCGATCGTGAACGGCACGACGACCTTCTGGCCCTTCTTCAACGTCGACTTCGCGCCGACCTCGACGACCTCGCCCATGAACTCGTGGCCGAGGATGTCGCCGGCCTGCATCGTTGGAATGTAGTTGTCGTAGAGATGCAGGTCGGATCCGCAGATCGCGGTCGCGGTGACCTTGATGATGCAGTCGCGCGGATTGACGATTTCGGGATCGTCGACGGTATCGACGCGGACGTCGTGTTTGCCGTGCCAGGCCAGCGCGCGCATCAGGCGGTCTCCTCTTCATGCTGCTTGCGGTTCATCGCGGCGGTCGCGATCTCGCCGGTTTCCATCAATTGCTTGAACCGCCGCAGGTCGCGGCGTGCCTGGATCGCGGGTTCGCGCTGGAACATCTTGGCGATGAGCTTTCCCACGACACCGGCGGGTGGGTCGTACAGGATCGAAACGGTGACGACGGTGCCGCGCGCGCCGGCGTCGCGGAACTCGACGCGGCCGCTGTTTGCGACATCGGCGCCGTCTTCGGATCGCCACGCGATGAAGCCGTCCGGGGCCTCGTCGGTAATCTGCGAGGTCCACTCGACCGTCTTGCCGGCGGGCGCCTTGACGACCCAGTGCGAGCGCTTGTCGTCAAGCAGATCGACGCGCTCGACATTTTCCATGAAACTGGGGAGATTCGAGAAATCGCGGAAATAGGCAAACACGTCACTGACCGGACGGTTGATCGTCACCGCGCGTCCGACAAAGGGTTCACCCTCTCCCGCGGCGAAGCCGGCGACCTCGGTGCCGCCGCCATGCTTCCACGTGGTCGGTGGCGCGTCGTCGCCATGCTGAGCGGCCTTTGTGACGTCAGCGGATGCCATGCCCGATCTCCTGTAACAATGTCAGGCGGTCAACGCGCGATGAGGCGACGCGGCGCGTTCGGTGCGCGTTCTACTCACCGCGCCGATGACACATCTCATCCATGATCGCAGGCGTTGTTGATATCGATCAATAGGAAAATATCCGGGACGACCGCGCGCGTCGGAGATTGTGCAGGCTCTACCGCTGCCATCGCAAATCCTTGGAGCGTCACAGTATTACGCAAGGTGAATGCTCGTCGCCGATGGATGATCTCGGCGATGCCGCGGCGCAATTCGTCGACAGGCGCAAATCAACTCTTAGACTTGCCGCCCGGGGACCAACAACCTTCCGGGCTATGCTTGCTTCGTGTACCGCGCGATCCGCCGGCGGGGGTGGTGGTCAGCGTCGTAATCAAGCGTTTGATTTGCGCACCGGGGCAGCGTGCTGCATGGCAATCCCATGCTCGTACTTCTCGCCGTCTCGCTTATCGGAAGTTGCCTGCTTCCCCTCATCGCGCGGGTGATGACGCGCGGGGCGGGGCTTGTCGTCGCGCTGTTTCCGCTCGGGCTGTTCGTCGCGTTCGTCCGGATGTCCGACATCGTCGAACGCGGCTGGGTGCGCACCGAGCAGCGCAGCTGGTCGCCGGAGATCGGCTTCGACCTGACATTGCGCCTCGACGGCTTCTCGTTTCTCTTCTGCCTGCTGATCACCGGGATCGGCACGTTGGTGATGGCCTATTCGGGCGGCTATCTGACGGGCAAGCCACAGCGGCAGCGTTCCCGGTTCTTCACGCTGATCCTGCTGTTCATGACCGCGATGCTCGGGACCGTGCTCGCCGACAACCTCCTGTTGATGGCGACGATGTGGGAGGCGACGAGCATCCTGTCGTTCCTGCTGATCGGGTTCGACAGCCGGTCCGCCCGCGCGCGTCGTGCGGCGGTGATGGCGTTGCAGGTGACCGCGGGTGGCGGGCTGGCGCTGGTCGCGGCGGTGGTGATGATCGGCCATGTCCTGGGAAGCTATTCGCTTGCCGAGGCGGTCAATCGCAGCGGCGAACTCGCCGCTTCGCCCTGGGCGACGCCGATCGTCATCGCGGTGCTGATCGCAGGCTTCACCAAGTCGGCGCAGTTTCCGTTCCACTTCTGGCTGCCCAACGCGATGCAGGCGCCGACGCCGGCATCCGCGTTCCTGCATTCGGCGACGATGGTGAAGCTCGGCATCTACCTTCTCGCGCGGTTCGAGCCGCTGATCGCCGCGACCGGATGGGGCCGGACGGTCATGATCGTCGTCGCATGCGTGACCATGGTGATCGCCGCGGTCCAGGCGCTGCGGGCGGAGAGCTTCAAGGCGGCGCTCGCCTATTCCACGATTGCCTCGCTCGGCATCCTGGTCTTGCTGATCGGGCTCGACGGGCCGACCGCGACGGTCGCGATGATCGGCTTCCTGATTGCGCACGCGCTCTACAAGGCCGCGTTGTTCTTCTGTGCGGGCTCGGTGCTTCACCTGACGGGGCAGGGGTCGCTCCGCTCGCTCGGCGGGCTTGCGCGCCGGATGCCGATGACCGCGATCGCGTGCACGGGGGCCAGTCTTTCGATGGCAGGAATCCCGCCCTTCTTCGGCTTCATCACCAAGGAATTCCTGTTCCAGGCGCAGATCGAAAGCAGCTGGGAAAGCGTCCCGATCGCGATCGCGGTTCTGGTCAACGCCGTGATGGTGGGCGTCGCGGCGGTGGTGACGCTGCGACCGTTCTTCCTCGCATCCGCCGAACCCGTCGAGATGCGCCACCGCGAGAGCATCTCGCTGGGCGTGCCGCCGCTGCTGCTGGCGATGCTCGGGCTGCTGCTCAGTCTCGATCCGAGCTGGATGGAGCGCGTGGTGATACGGCCTGCCGTCGCTGCCGTGTATCGCCGGCCGATCGATGTCGATGTCGCGGTGTGGCACGGGATCACGCCGATGCTCATGCTCAGCGGCCTCGTCGTGCTGGTGGGCGTCGTCATCGCGGTATTTTGGGCGCCGATCCATACGATGCTGCGCGGCAGCGACCGGTTCGAGCAATTCGGTATCGAGCAGTTCTGGGAACGCAGTCAGCGCGCGATGATGGCATTCAGCGCCCGGACGGTGGCGTGGACCGAGCATGGCGACCTCCGCGTGCTCCTGGGAGTGGTCATCGCCACGATCACGGGGATCGCCGGGTGGGCGATCGTTGCCGGCGCGGGACCGCTTCGAATCTCCCCGGGTGCTGCGCCCCATCTCGCCGATATCCTCATCGCGCTCCTCGCGGTTGCCGGTGCGGTCGTGGCCGCGCGGTCGGCAAACCTGCTGACGACGATGCTGGGGGTCGGCCTGACGGGCTTTGCGGCCGCGATTCTATTCATGGCCGGCGGCGCACCCGACCTGGCGATCACCCAGTTTGCGGTCGAGGCATTGCTGGTCGTCATGCTGACCGCGATGCTCGCGACTCTGCCGCTCGTCGGATCGCGCACGCGAACGGTGTCGCAACGCGGCGTCGACGCGCTTCTTGGGGCGGCACTGGGGACGATCCTGTTCGTCGCGACGCTCGACGCCGCGGCGATCGACCATCCCGCGCTTGCGTCCGACTTCTTCGGCCAAATGAGCTATATCGCCGGGCGTGGGCATAACGTCGTCAACGTCATCCTCGTCGACTTCCGCGCGTTCGATACGTTGGGCGAAACCGTGGTCATCGCCGCCGCAGCGATATTGGGGGCGGCGTTGCTCCGGGGCAACGATGCCAATGACGGCGATGCGCGGCACGATGTCCATTTCAGTTTCTCGACCACCGCCAAACCCCTCTTCATCCTGCTCATCGCCGCGTCGCTCGTGATCCTGTGGCGCGGGCATGATCAGCCGGGCGGCGGCTTTATCGGTGGCCTGGTCGGGTCGCTTGCCTTTGCCGTGCTGTCGCTCGCCCGCGGTCCCGTCGCGGCAGCGGGCACGTTGCGCGTTTCGCCGATCACGCTGGTGGGTGTCGGGCTGCTGCTGACGATCGGAAGCGGGCTGGCGGGGATGTTGGCGGGCGACGCCTACCTCACGCATCTGTGGTGGGAGCCGGACAACTGGCTGCCCAAGATGGGTACCACCATCGTGTTCGATGTCGGCGTCTATCTCGTCGTTCTGGGGGCTGTATTGACCTATCTGTTCGGGCTCCAGCGGGAGGCGGCGCGATGATCCTTCTCCATGCGCTGGCAGCGGCGGTCATCATCGCCTGCGCGCTGTACATGATCCTGTCGCGCAACCTCGTGCGTATCCTGCTCGGCCTCGCGCTGATGGCGACGGGGGTGAACGTGATGCTGTTCGTCGTCGGCGGAAACGGTGTGCGACAGCCGCCGCTGATACGCGATGGCGAGCAGGTCCTTGGGCCATCCGCGGACCCGACCAGCCAGGCGCTGATCCTCACCGCGATCGTCATCGGCTTTGCGCTGACGATCGTGCTGGCGACGATCGTGCTGCGCGGGTGGCGTTCGACAGGGTCGCTCGACGCGCGCGATCTCGAAGCCACCGAGCAACAGCGCGACGCCGAATCCATCGAGCCAGCGTCATGAACGACGCCGTCACGCTGCTGGCGCCGGTCGCCGTGCCGTTATCGGGTGCCGCCATCGCAGCGCTGCTGCGGAACCACGCGTCGTTGTGCAGGGCCTGGTCGGGGCTGATGACCGTGCTCACGCTGCTGGCAGCGGGAGCGCTGCTGGCGCGCGCGATCGATCCGGCGCCGCTCGCGATCGTCGTGTTTGGCGGCTGGCCGCAAGGCATCGGCATCGGCTTTGCGGCCTGGCTTCCGGGCGCCGTGCTCGTCGTCGTCGTCGCGCTGGTCGCAACCGCGGCGGCGATCTTCGCGATCGCCGATATCGGCGCGCGTCGCCGGCGGGCGGGCTATGACGCCCTGATGCTCGCGCTTGTCGGCGCGGTGAACGGTGCGCTTCTGACCACCGACCTGTTCAATCTCTACGTGTGGTTCGAGCTTGCGCTGGTCGCGGCGCTGGGCCTGATCCTGCTCGACCGGCGGCGTCACCAGGTCGGCGGCGCGACGCGGTACGCGGTGTTCGGCATGGTCGGCGCGACCGCGATCCTTGCGGGGATCGGGCTTCTCTACGGCGCCACCGGAACGCTCGACCTTGCGAGCCTCGCCGCGATCCTCAAGACGCAACCGCCAAGCGTCGCGACGAGCGTCGCGGCGGCGCTTCTGCTGTCCGGCTTCGCGCTGAAATCGGGCCTCGCGCCGTTTCACGTCTGGCTGCCCGCATCCTACGCATCCGCGCCGCTGACGGTGGCCGCGGTGTTCGCGGCGTTGATGACCAAGATGGGATTTTACGCGCTGCTGCTGGTCATGGCCGGCGTTTTCGGCGCGGGGGCGGCGCAATTGTCGCCCGTCATCGCGATCCTCGCGGCGGCGACGATGCTGCTGTGCGCGCTCGCGACGCTGGCGCAATCCGACATGCGCCGCCTGATCGGTTACCATGTGGTGGCGCAGGTCGGGTATATGGCGGCCGGGCTTGCGATCGGTTCGGCGGCCGGGCTGGCGGCGGCGAGCTTCTACATGGTGCATTCGATGATCGTGCAGGCCAATCTGTTCCTCGGCATCGGCGCGATCCGGCGTGCGACGGGCAGCTGGGACCTGAAGCGCGCGGGCGGCATGGTCCGCTCCGATCCGATGTTCGTGTTCCTGTTCGCGGTTCCGATGCTGTCGCTGGCAGGGATCCCCCCGCTGTCCGGTTTCTGGGCGAAGCTCTTCATTCTGCGTGCGGCGGTCGCCGGTGGGATGGGCTGGATGGCACTCGTCGCGCTGATCGCCGCGATGCTGACCATCGTGTCGGTCGCCAATCTGTGGGCGGAGGCCTGCTGGAAGGCCAGCCCTATCAAGCGCCAGGCGCGCGCGATACCGCATGCGATGCGCGCGGGGATGGCGGTGCTGTCGATTGCGACGATCGCGATCGGACTGTTCCCGCAACCGCTCTGGATCGTTGCGGAGGCGTCCGCGCGCGCGCTGATGGAGCTCGGCCAATGAAGGCTCTCCGCCTTTTCGTCGCCGTGCCCGCGCTGCTGCTCGTCTTTCTCTGGGATCTCGTCGTCTCGTCGTTCCGCGTTGCCGCGATCGTGCTCGGCAGACCGGTACGGACTCACCCCGCGATCCTGGTTCTGGTCACCGACCTGCGACGCCCATGGGCGGTGGCGCTGCTCGCCTATCTGACATCGCTGACGCCCGGTTCGACATGCCTTCATGTCTCCGACGACCGGCGCACATTGTATCTGCACGTCCTCGATGCGCGCGACCCGGCCGCCACGATCGCGCGGTTCCGCCGCCTCTACGAACGCTGGGTCAAGGTACTGGAGGCATGATGGCGTTCGACCTTTCCGCGATCGTCTGGGGGATGATGGCAATGCTGTGCCTGGTCACCGGCCTGGCGGCGTGGCGCATGCTCCGCGGTCCGACGTCCGCGGATCGGTTCGTCGCGTTCGACATGCTCACCGCGGTCGCGGTCGCGTTCTCCGCGCTGATCGCGGTGGCGTCGGGCAGGAGCGGGTTTCTCGACGTCGCGCTCGTGCTGTCGCTGGTCAACTTCGTCGCGACCGCCGCGTTTGCGCTCTTCCTCGAACGAAAGACGCGCTCATGACGGTGCTCGGGCTGATCCTCATGGGGGCGGGCGTCCTGTTCCTGCTGGTCGCCGCGATCGGACTGGTGCGGCTGCCCGATGCGCTGCAGCGGATGCACAGCGCGACCAAGGCAGGGACATTGGGCACCGCGCTGGTGATCCTTGGCGCGATGCTCACGGGTGAAGTCGCACGCCCGCAATCGGGGTTGCTGACGATCATCTTCCTGCTCGTGACGCTGCCGCTGGGGGCGCAGCTGCTCGGGCGCGCAACCTATGTCGCCCGCACGCCGCTCGAAGGGCTCGAGGACGACCCGCTGGCGGAGGACGAGGGATCGGGGCTGACACGGAAATAGCCGGATCGACCGTGCAGGCGCGGGCACCGTCTTCGCGCGAAGCCATCGGGAATTCCGGCGGCGGCGGGTGCCTGGATCACGGTGATGGTGCCGGTTGCAGGAATCGAACCCGCGACATCCAGTTTACAAAACTGGCGCTCTACCAACTGAGCTAAACCGGCCTGAATCGCCTCATGCGTCAGGTGACGCCGAAGGTCCAGCCTTCGGTGGCCGCAATATGCGCCGTCATTGCGGGCGGGTGCCCGAATTTTTCCGTACACGCGTGCCGACGAAGCCATGCCGCGCCGACGATCGCATCGGTCGAGTGATCGTCATACTGGCGAAGCGGGGCGTGCGCCGCCGAACCGAACGCCGCGAGCGCGGCATCGAGCGCGCCGGGGTCGCGAATCTTGCTGCGTCCCGTCGGTAATCCTGCCGCACGCGCGGCGATGCTCGTATAGATTTCGACGATGGTCGCTCCGGTCGCCGACGGCGGATCGAACGGCCAGACGGGTATTGCCCGATCGAGACGGTGGAGCAGGCGCATGCCCGCAAAGCTCGCCTTGGCTACCTGTGCGGCGCCGATCGCGTCGTAGACCGTCGACGGTTTGCGTCCCCCGTCGCTCGCGATCTCGCAGCGTCGCCAGTACAGGAAGTCGGCCTTGGTACCATCCGCTGCGCCCAGGTAGAAATGCGTGCCGCGTCGCCGTTCGATAAACGAAGCGGCGCCCAGGTCGGCGTCGTCGCTCTCTGCGTCGACGTTCGCCCACAATGCCCGCGCATCCGAAGTCGCGGCGTCGCCGGGAAGGTGTGCGCCCCGCTCGACGAACGGTGCGGAAAAGCTGAAATCGAACCCGACGAGCAACGGTGCGTCGCGCTGTACGAGCAGCCAGTCGAGCACGGCGGTCCGCGACCAGACGCCGTCGGGCGCTGGGACCAGCACGGGTGCCGCGCATCCCTGCTCGCACAGCGCGACGGCGATCCCCTTGTGGCGTCTGCCCTTTGCGCCGGACCAGTCGATCACCGCAAACTGCCGGAAATGCGCGGGTGTAGCGATCACCCTCAGCGGCTGCTCGCAAGCGTTGCCGCAAGGATCGCGGCGGTGAACCCGGCAACGTCGAACCGGGCCGCACCGGGGTCCTCGCCGCGCCGGACCACCACGAGATGCTCGGACGGGACGACCATGACATATTGCCCGCGATTGCCCTGCGCAGCGTAGCTGCCGGCGGGCAGGCCCTGCTTTTCGCCGAACAGCCACATGGTCGCGCCATAGCCGGGGCCCGTCGCAGGTTGCGGGCCGCTCGGCGTGGTCATGTACGTCATCCACCCCGCCGGCAGCAGGCGCGTGCCGTTCCAGACGCCATCGTCGAGCCACAGCTGGCCGAGCCGCGCCAGATCGCGCGCGGTGCTCCAGACCTGGCTGGAGAGGACGTAATTGCCCTGCCAGTCGGTCTCGGCGACGCTGTGCGTCATGCCGAGCGGGGCAAAGAGCGCGCGCTGCGGGAAGCCGCGATACCGGTCGCGCATGACGCCGCGCAGGCTGTGCACCGCGAGCAAGATGTCGTTGTTCGCATAGCGGAAGCGCGTGCCGGGCCTCGCCTCGAGCGGCCAGGCCGTCGCCTGCTCGGTCACGGTCGTCCCGCCGAAATAGATCGCGTCGGTGCGGTTGCCTGCAGTGTCGCTGTGCAGCCCGCTCGCCATCCGCAGCAGCTGGTCATAGGTGATCGCGCCCCGCGGATCGTCAGCAAGCGGCCAGTTCGTCGTGCGCGCGCCGGGCGTCAGCTTCGCGTCGTGGAGCGCGATCCCGAGCAGCGTGCCGGCGATGCTCTTGCCGACCGACCAAGTCCGATTCGAGACGAACGGCCCGAACCCGTCGCGGTAGCGCTCGGCGACGACCCTGCCGTCCTTGACCACGACGACGCCGACCGTTTCCGACTCCGCGCCATAGGTCGCACGGTCGAACGCCGTCGCGACGGCCGTGTGGAGCGTCGGACTCGTCGAGGGCGTGATCCCGGCATCGCCGAGCGGCCAGCGGCGGGGGTCGGCGGCGGCGGCGGGGCGGGGCGCCGCCGCCGGGGCCGCGCTGCGACCCGCGACGCTGCCGATCGGCGCGGCGGTGCAGCCGTTCGCGGCAGTCCAGCTGACCCTGCGCGGGGGCATCGCCGGATCATAGGCGACCGTCACCACGCCGCGCGCCCGGTCGACCTGCGCCGTCAGCGTCGGCACGATCGCGTCATATTGCGGGTAGATGCCGCGAAGCTCGTCCCGGTCGATCTGGCCCGCGGTCCGGCCTGCGTTGAACATCCCCGCACAATACATCGCCGCCTTGTACCCCGCCGCGATCGCCCGGTCGTGCGTGGTCGCGGCGGCGGCCGGGATCTGCTGCGCCGTCGCCGTCGCTGTCGCCGTCGCGAGCGGGGCTGTCAGGACGAGGAGGGGGACGAGCGCGCGGCTAGCTGTCTTTCGCATGGCGCCGGTCGTCCCACCAGGCGAGCCGCTCGGCAAGACGTTTCTCGAAGCCGCGATCGGTCGGCACATAGAAGCTCTGCGGCGTCATCTCGTCGGGCCAGTAATTCGACCCCGAGAATGCGTCCTCGGCATCATGGTCGTACGCATAGCCCTTGCCGTAGCCGATATCGCGCATCAGCTTGGTCGGGGCGTTGCGGATCGCGGCGGGGGGCATCAGCGACCCCGTCTCGCGCGCCGATTTCCACGCCGCCTTCTGCGCCTTGTACACCGCGTTCGATTTGGGCGCGGTCGCCAGATACACGCAGGCCTGCGCGATCGCGAGCTCGCCCTCCGGGCTGCCGAGAAAGTCGTAGGTGTCCTTCGCCGCGATGCACTGGACCAGCGCCTGCGGATCCGCGAGCCCGATATCCTCGACCGCGGCGCGCGTCAGACGGCGCAGCAGGAACAGCGGTTCCTCGCCCGCGGTCAGCATCCGCGCGAGATAATAGAGCGCCGCCTGCGGATCGCTGCCGCGGATCGATTTATGGAGCGCGGAGATGAGGTTGTAATGCCCCTCGCGATCCTTGTCGTACACCGCGACGCGGCGTTGCAGGAAGTTCGACAGCCCCGCCGGATCAAGCGGCTCGGGCAGGTTGACCGAGAACAGCGTCTCCGCCTGGTTGAGCAGGAACCGGCCATCGCCGTCCGCGCTCGCGATCAGCGCGTCCTTGGCGGGCGGGGTGACGGGCAGCGGGCGCTCCATCACCACCTCGGCCCGGTCGAGCAGCTGTTCGAGCGCGCCGCGGCCGAGCCGTTCGAGGATCAGCACCTGCGCGCGGCTGAGCAACGCGGCGTTGAGTTCGAACGACGGATTCTCCGTGGTCGCGCCGACCAGCGTGACCGTGCCGTCCTCGACATAGGGCAGGAAGCCGTCCTGCTGCGCACGGTTGAAGCGGTGAATCTCGTCCACGAACAACAAGGTGCGCTTGCCCATCCTGGCGTGCTCGCGTGCTTCGGCGAACGACTTCTTCAGCTCGGCTACACCTGAGAACACCGCCGAGATCGCGACGAACCGCAGGTCGACCGCATCCGCGAGCAGCCGCGCGATCGTGGTCTTGCCGGTGCCGGGCGGGCCCCACAGGATGATCGAGGACAGCCGCCCTGCCGACACCATCCTGCCGATCGCACCCTCGGGGCCGGTAATGTGGTCCTGCCCGACCACCTCGTCGAGCGTGCGCGGGCGCAGGCGATCCGCGAGCGGCGCGTTCTCGGGGGGCGTTTCGGTAGGGGCGGCGGGTTCGAAGCCCGCGAAGAGGTCGGCCATGCGGCAAAGATAGGGGCGGGGGGGCGGTTTGCCCATCCATGCGCGTTCTCCCTCTACGGATCGTTATTTGTTGCCGGACGCATAAGCGCGCATAACTTTTGACCGGCCCCTTGAATGGGAAATAGTCTGCGATATATCTCATGCAATGAACTAAGATATATCGGAGAACACTCAAATGCGTTTTGGTATGGGATATGGCGCCTGGACCGGTGGCCCGCGTGGCGACGGCGAAACGCGCGGTCGGGGCGGTCACGACGCTCACGGACGGCACGGCCATCGCGGAGGCCCCGGCGGTCGGCGCCGGCTGTTCGATGGCGGCGAGCTGAAGCTTGTGATGCTGAAGCTGATCGCCGATGCACCACGCCACGGCTACGACCTGATCCGCGAGATCGAGGGGCTGACCGGCGGCGGCTATGCGCCGAGCCCGGGGGTCGTCTATCCGACGCTCAGCATGCTCGACGAGATGGGGCTGATCGAGGAGCAGCAATCGGAGGGCGCCAAGAAGCGCTTTGCGGCAAGCGACGAGGGTCGCACGCATCTCGCCGAGAACAGCGCGGTCGTCGATGCGCTGTTCGCGCGGCTGGCGGCGGTGGGCGCGGAATCGGAGCGGACCGATGGCGCGCCGATCCGGCGGGCGATGGGCAATCTGCGGCAGGTGCTCCAGCACCGGTTGATGCGCGAGGACGTCAACGAGGATACGCTGCACGACGTGGCCGCTCTGATCGACGAGGTCGCGCAGAAGATCGAGCGTCTGAAGTGAACGTCTCGGTCGCACGCGTGCCGACGCATTCGGCGAGCAGGTATCTCCAGCAGCTTGCCAAGCACTGGAGCCACAAGATGGACGTCACGATGTCGGAAGAGGAGGGCCGCATCGCCTTCCCGAACGGCGCGGTGCTCGAGATGCGCGCGGACAGCGAAACGCTCGACGTCGCGCTGACGGTGCCGGACGGCGAGGATGTCGAGCGGATGCGCGGCGTGGTGTCGAGCCACCTCGACCGCTTCGCCTTTCGCGAGGCGCCGCTGACGTTCGACTGGGTGGCCGTCTGACGCTGACGGGCCCGCCGACCGCGGTCGATCAGTCGCGCTCGCGACGCGCCATCACCGCGAGATAGGTGTCGAGCACGGTCTGGTTGATCACGTCCCAGCGATAGCCCGCCGCCTTGGCATGCCCGGCATCGCCCATCGCGTGGCGCAGGCCCGGTTCCGCGACGATCCGGCCGATCGCGTCGGCATAGCCGGCGATGTCGGTCGGCGGCACCAGGAACCCGGTGCTGCCGTCGTCGATCAGGTCGACTGCGCCGGTCGCACGCGCCGCGACGACGGGAACGCTCGCCGCCATCGCCTCGAGCGTGACGTTGCCGAACGTCTCGGTCACGCTGGGGTTGAAGAACACGTCCATCGACGCGACCGCGCGGCCAAGTGCGTCACCCGACTGGAACCCGGTGAACACCGCGTCCGGGACACGCCCTGCGAACCAGTCGCGCGCCGGGCCTTCGCCGACCACGACGACGCGGTGGCGGACGTCGCGGCGACGCAGTTCGGTCAGCACGTCGGCAAAGACGTCGAGCCCCTTTTCCTTCACCAGCCGGCCAAGAAACCCGACGACCATCTCGTCATCGGCAATCCCGAGCGAGCGGCGCCACGCCAGATCGCGTCGTTCAGGATTGAACCGGTCATGATTGATCCCGCGCGACCAGATGCCGATCGACGACTTGACGCCCCAGTGCCGCAGCAGGTCGGCCATGCTCGGCCCCGGCACGACGACCTCGTCGACCAGATTGTAGAAGCGGGTCAGGCGCTTTTTCGCGAGCGGCTCGAGGAACCCCATCTTGTAATAGCGGAAATAGGTCTCAAACCGGGTGTGGAACGAGGCGACCGTCGCGATGTCGCGCTTGCGTGCATAGGCGACCGCGGCGTGGCCGAGAAATTCGGGCGCGGAGACATGGACGATATTGGGCGCAAACGCGTCGATGTCGCGGCGGACGCGCGGCGTGATCCCGAGCGCAGCGCGATATTCGCCGCGCCCGCCGACGAGCGGGATCGCGGGGACGTCGACCAGATCGCCGATCGCGGGGAAGGCGGGCTTGGCGACGGTCGGCGAATAGACGCGGACCTTGACGCCGCGCGAGAGAAGATGTCCGACGAGCAGGTTCAACGACTGGTTCGCGCCATCGCGGACGTAATTGTAATTGCCGCTGAAGAGGGCCACGCGGAGATCGGTCGGCTGCATCACCCGGGCGGATAGCGTCGCCCGCCCGCAAGCGCCAGACAATCCGGCCGCGAAGCGCCGCCGGGTCGCATCGGGGCGAACGATGTTCCCTTATCGTTCCTGTTGGGCTAGACCGCCGGCATGGCAAAGATCCAGAAGCGTTACGTGTGTCAGGCCTGCGGTTCGGTCGCCTCGCGCTGGGCGGGGCAGTGCGCGGATTGCAGCGAGTGGAACACGCTGGTCGAGGAGGCGAACACCGCCGCGACGCCGTTCCATTCGAAGCACAACCTCCAGAGCGGTGGCCGCGCGATCCAGCTCGTCGGGCTCGATGCCGAGATCAAGCTGCCCGACCGGATGGCGACGGGCATCGCCGAACTCGACCGCGCGCTGGGCGGCGGGTTCGTCGAGGGGTCGGCGACGCTGATCGGCGGCGATCCCGGGATCGGCAAGTCGACGCTGCTGCTGCAGGCCGCGGCCAAGATGGCGCTCGCGGGGCAGTCCGTCGCCTATGTCTCGGGCGAGGAGGCGGCCGATCAGGTCCGGCTGCGCGCGCGACGGCTGGGGCTCGGCAATGCGCCCGTCCAGCTCGCGGCGGCGACCTCGACGCGCGACATCCTGACGACGCTCCAGACGCGACCGCCCGCGCTGCTCGTGATCGATTCGATCCAGACGATGCATTCGGACCTGATCGAGGGCGCGCCCGGCACGGTCAGCCAGGTCCGCGCGTCGGCGCAGGAGCTGATCCGGTTCGCCAAGGAGCGCGGCACCGCGGTGGTGCTGGTCGGGCACGTCACCAAGGACGGCTCGATCGCGGGGCCCCGCGTGCTCGAGCATATGGTCGACACGGTGCTGAGCTTCGAGGGCGAGCGCAGCCATCAGTACCGCATCCTGCGCGCGATCAAGAACCGCTTTGGCGGGACCGACGAGATCGGTGTCTTCTCGATGCAGACCGAGGGGCTAGCCGAGGTCGGCAACCCGTCGTCGCTGTTCCTGACGCACCGCGACGATGCGATGACCGGCGCGACGGTGTTCCCGGCGCTGGAGGGGACGCGGCCGGTGCTCGTCGAGATCCAGGCGCTGACGGTGCGGCTGGCGTCGGGCGCGACGCCGCGGCGGGCGGTGGTCGGATGGGATTCGGGGCGACTGGCGATGATCCTCGCGGTGCTCGAGGCGCGGTGCGGACTGAGCTTCTCGACCGCCGAAGTCTATCTCAACATTGCCGGGGGATACCGCGTCCAGGATCCTGCCGCGGATCTCGCGGTCGCGGCGGCGCTGATCTCGGCGATGGCGGAGCGGCCGGTGCCCGTCGATGCGGTCGTGTTCGGTGAGGTCGCGCTGTCGGGGGAGATCCGCCCGGTCGCGCATGGTCCGCTGCGCCTGAAGGAGGCCAGCAAGCTCGGGTTCGACCGCGCGCTCGTCCCGGCATCGATGACGGGGGAGAAGAGCGGGATGAAGCTGTCGGGATTCAAGACGCTCGCCGCGTTCGTCGACCACATGCTCGGGCGCGGCTGACGACGCTGGCGGCGACAAGCCGCATCGCCGCACTAGCGGATGCCCGCGCACGTCCCTATTCCAGAGCCATGAACCTGTCCGCCCTCGACGTGATCGTCCTGCTCGCCGTTGCCGGTTCGGCTGTTCTCGGCCTGTTGCGCGGGTTCGTCACCGAAGTGCTGTCGATGTTCGCGTGGGTCGCGATGGTGGCGATGCTCAAGCTGTTCCACATCCCGGTCGCCGCCGCGCTGACCCCCCTGGTGGGGACGGTGAGCGGGGCGGCCGTGCTGGCGTTCGCGATCATCACCGGGCCGACCTATATCGGCGGACGGCTGGTCGCCAACGCGATCGGCGCGCGGACGCGGACCTCGATCCTGGGCCCTGTCGACCGTGCGCTGGGGTTCGGGTTCGGGGCGCTCAAGGGCCTGATCCTCGCCAGCCTCGTGTTCCTGCTGGCGACGCTGGTCATCGACACGATGGGCGGCGGGCCCGCGCGGCGGCCGTCGTGGATGACGGGGTCGCGGACCTATCCGCTGCTGAATGCGACGAGCGCCAGCATCGCCGACTTCGTCGATCGTCGTCGTCGCGGCAAACCGGTGTTCGGCGCGCGAACGCCGGCATCGCCCTCTGAAAACGCAAGTGAGCCAACGTCATGAGTGCCACGCTGTACAATGCCGAGATCCTGCGCCTCGCCGCGTCGATCCCGCACAACGAGCGGCTGTCCGCGCCGATGGCGACCGCCGAGCGACGCTCGCCAATCTGCGGGAGCCGGGTGACGGTCGACGTGACCGTCGACGCCGATGGCCGCGTCGACACGGTCGGGTTGCTGGTCCGCGCCTGTGCGCTGGGGCAGGCGTCGTCGTCGCTGCTGGCGGCGAACATCGTCGGGCGCGATGCCGCCGAACTCGGCGCGATCCGCGATTCGCTGACCGCATGGCTCGCGCGCGAGGGCGATCTGCCGGAATGGCCGGGGCTCGACATCTTCGTTCCCGCGCTCGACTATACCGCGCGCCATCCCTCGATCCGGCTCGCGTTCGAAGCGGCTGCCGATGCCGCTGCCGCCGCTGCGACGCAGCGCGGTGACGGCAAGGATGCCGACCGGCGATCGGCGACCGCCTCCGCCGGGGTCGACGTCTGATGCACGACGGCACGACGCCGTCACTGCTGCGGGACGGGGTGGTCCTGCTCGGATTCGGGCTGGTCTTCGTGCTGCTGTTCCGGCGGATCGGGCTCGGCGCGACGCTCGGATATCTCGTCGCCGGCGCGGTGGTCGGGCCGCATGTCCTTGGGCTGGTCGGCGATGCGGAGGCCAAGCTCGGGATCGCCGAACTCGGCATCACGCTGCTGCTGTTCATCGTCGGCCTCGAGCTCAACCCGACGCGGTTGTGGCGGATGAAACACGAGATCTTCGGGCTCGGGCTGATGCAGGTGGTCGCGTGCGGCTTGGCGATCACCGCGATCGTGTGGATCTTCGCGCATTTCTCGCTGCCTGCCGCGCTCGCGCTGGGATTGCCGCTCGCGCTGTCGTCGACCGCGCAGGTGCTGCCGATGCTCCAGTCGTCCGGCCGGATGCGGACGCCGTTCGGCGAGCGCGCCTTCTCGATCCTGCTGTTCCAGGATCTGTCGATCGTGCCGCTGATCACGATCGTCGCAGCGATGAGCCGCAATCCCGCCGACGCCAACGCGCCGCCGGGATGGCTGCTCGCGATCTACACCGTCGTGGCCGTTGGCGGACTGATCATCGCGGGGCGCTTCCTGCTGCGGCCGTTCTTCCGGCTGATCGGCAATCTGGGCGAGCGCGAGATGTTCGTGTTCGCCGGATTGTTCACGGTGATCGCGAGCGCGGCGGTGATGGAATGGCTCGGGCTGTCGACCGCGCTCGGCGCGTTCATCGCGGGCGTGATGCTGGCGGACAGCCCGTACCGGCACGAGCTGGAGGCCGATGTCGAGCCGTTCCGTTCGATCCTGCTCGGGCTGTTCTTCCTCGCGGTCGGCATGCTGCTCGATCTCGGCGCGATCGCCGAGCGGCCCTTCTTCGTGCTGGCGATGGCGATGGCGTTGATCGCGACCAAGACCGGCGTGATCATGGCGATCGGCCTTGCGTTCAAGATGACCTGGCGACAGGCGTTCGCGCTCGGCCTGTTGCTCAGCCAGGGCGGCGAGTTCGGGTTCGTGCTGTTCGCGCAGGCGCAGGCCGGGCTGCTGATCGATCCCGAGGCGGCAAGCCTGTTCGGCGCGATCATCACCCTGTCGATGGCGACGACGCCGTTCCTGATGGGCATCACGCGCCGGTTCCGCGCCGAGCCGATCGCGGCGGGTGGCGACCGCGATGGTCCGACGGCGGACGGATCGAACGCGATCATCGTCGGCTATGGCCGGTTCGGTCAGACGGTGGGGCAGATGCTGCTGGCGCAGGACATCCCCGTCACGCTGATTGATACCGATATCGAGATGATCGATATCGCCGGCGAGTTCGGCGCGAAGGTCTATTATGGCGACGGCACGCGGCTCGACCTGTTGCGACAGGCGGGCGCGGCGGAGGCGGAACTGATCTGCTTCTGCATGGACGGCGACCAGCTCGATGCCGAGATGCTCGATACGATCCATCAGGCGTTCCCGAAGGCGGCGCTTTACGTGCGCGCCTATGACCGGCGCGCGCTGGTCAAGCTCAAGACGTCGGCAGCCGACTATGTCGTGCGCGAGGTTCTCGAATCGGCGGTGAAGATGGCGCGATTGGCGCTGCGCGGGCTGGGTGTCACGCCCGCCGAGATCGACCGGGCGGAAGAGCGGTACCGGTCGCGCGACAAGGAACGGTTGCGGATCCAGGTCGCGGCGTCCGATATCGGCGCGGCGCGGGCCGAGACCGCGCAGCGCTTTCCATGGGGGAATGATCCGCGATGATACCCGTTTCATTCCTCGTGATCGCCGCTGCGCTGTCCGGTGCGATCGCCGTCGCGGCGGGGGCGTTCGGTGCGCATGGTGCGAGCGGGGCGGCGGTCGAATGGCTCAAGACCGGCGCCCAATATCAGCTGATCCATGTCGTCGCTGCGCTGGTGGCGATACGGATGGAGGCGCGGGGCCCGGCCTGGTTGTTCGTCGGCGGCGCGGCGATCTTCGCGGTGACTCTCTATGCGATGGCGCTTGGGGCGCCGCGCTGGCTGGGCGCGGTCACGCCGATCGGCGGCGTCCTGCTCATCGCTGGCTGGCTCTGGCTGGCGTGGAGCGCGCGGGGCTGAGGGGCTCCGCTCCGGCGTGCCTAGCGCTTCTTGCGACAGGCGTCCGAGCAATAGGTGACGTTGTCCCAATCGCGCGCCCATTTCTTGCGCCACGTGAACGGACGCTCGCAGGCCGGACAAATCTTGGTCGGCAGGTTCTGCTTGGCGATTCCGTTGGGCATTATCGCGCCTCCGCGTCAAGGAAACCGGCGACGGTCGACAGGTTCACGGTCTTGTCGAGATAGGTCTGGCCGATGCCCCGCGCGAGCAGGAACGGCAGCGTGCCTGCCGCCATCTTCTTGTCGTGGCGCATATGGTCGACGAGCCGGGCACCGGACGCCGATATCCCGGCGGCGCCGAGGCCATCGGGGAGCCCGACGGCACGCCAATGCGCCGCGACGCGCGTCGCGTCCTGGCCCGGGCAGATGCCCTGCGCCGCGGAAAAGCGGAAGGCGAGCGCGCATCCTGCGGCCACGCCTTCGCCGTGTATCAGCGCCTGCGAAAAGCCCGTCTCGGCCTCCAGCGCGTGGCCGAAAGTATGGCCGAGGTTGAGCAATGCGCGTGTCCCGGTCGTCTCATGCTCGTCAGCAGCCACGATCCGCGCCTTGGCGGCGACGCTGTGCGCGATCGCGTGGGTGCGCAGCGCGACATCGCCCGCGAGCAGGGCAGCGCCGTTCGCCTCGCACCATTCGAAGAACGCGAAATCGTCGATCAGGCCGTATTTAACGACCTCGGCATAGCCCGCGCGCAGCTCGCGTATCGGCAAGGTGTCGAGCAGCTGCGGATCGATCAGCACCATCGCGGGCTGGTGGAAGGCGCCGATCAGGTTCTTGCCCGCGCGCGTGTTGATCGCGGTCTTGCCGCCGACCGAGCTGTCGACCTGTGCCAGCAGCGACGTCGGAATCTGGACGAACTGACACCCGCGCTTGAGGATCGCACAGGCGAATCCGACGAGATCGCCGATCACGCCGCCCCCCAGCGCGACGACGTGATCGCCGCGTTCGATGCCGAGGTCGAGCAGCCGGTCGCACAGAGCCTCGAGCGTCGCCCAGCTTTTCGATCCCTCGCCGGGCGACAGGACGATCGCCTCGCTCGCGACGCCGTTCTGCGTCAGCGAGGCCTGGAGCGTCGCGAGATGACCGGTCAGGTTCGCATCGGTGACGATGGCCATCGTCCGCCCGCGCGCGAGCGGCGCGAGACGCGCGCCGGCGGCGGCGAGCGATCCGGCCTCGATATGGATCGGATAGCTCCGGGCGCCGAGGTTCACGGTGATCGTCGTCATAGTCCGATGGCTTTCAGGATGGATGCAACGGTCGCTTCATGCGGGGCCTTGTTGCTCGCGATGTGGATATGCGCCTTGGCGTAGATCGGGTTGCGGACCCGCGCGAGTTCGGCGAGCACCTGGCCCGCGTCCCGGTTGCGCAGCAACGGCCGCGTATTGCGCCTGCCAACCCGCTCGACGAGAATGTCGGGATGCGCGCTGAGCCAGATTGCGGTCGCTTCCGCGAGGATCAGGCTGCGCGTTTCCTCGTTGATGAACGCACCCCCGCCGGTCGCGATGACCTTGGGCTTGCCGTCGATCAGCCGCGCGATCACGCGGCGTTCGCCGTCGCGAAAATACGCTTCGCCGTATTTTTCGAAGATCTCGCTGACGGTCATTCCCGACGCCGCCTCGATCTCGTGATCGGCATCGACGAACGGCAGGCGGAGGCGTTGCGCGAGGCGGCGGCCGACCGTCGTCTTGCCCACGCCCATCAATCCGACGAGGACGAGGGGGCGGCCGCTCCAGGGGGCAATCGGGTTGTGGCTTTGCAACATCGCGGGCCGCGCTATACAGCGACGCTGCGCGGGGGGAAACGCCAACCACGTGCGTAATTGCTCTGTTCGCCTTCTTCGTATCCGTCTCAACAAGGTTTTGCGTATGTCCCGCCTGATAGTCTCGGTCGTCGTCGTTCTGGTCGTGGTCATCGGCGGGCTGTTCCTGCTCGCAGGGCGCGCCACCGAACGCCCCCAGACGCAAGTCGAGAAGGCCGTGACGCTTGCGAACCTTTCCTAAGGTCACGCTGGCGGCGCTGGCCGCGACCTGCGCGCTCGCGGCGCTGGCGCCGGCGATCGGGCAGGATCGTCCCGAATCGATCCTGCCCCCCGGGTTCGGTGACACGACGCCGACGCCGGCGCCGACCCCGCGGGCCCCGTCCTCGGGCTCACCGGCCCAGCCCGCCCGGCCGGCTCCGTCCGGCCAGCCCGGAGCCCCCGCACAACCAGCGGCACCCGTTCCCGCGCCACCAGGCGGTCTGGCGACGATCCAGCCGCTGCCGCCCTCGTCGCCTCCGACGGGGCCGGACGGGGCGCCGATCGTGCCCCCGGTCGGCACGCCCGCGCCGATCGATCCCGCGGTCGTCGCGCAATATGAAATGCCGACCTTCGCGCGCCGCTCGCTCGATCGGGTCGGCGCGATCGGACAGACCGAAGGCGGCGTTGCGGCAGACGCCTTCGGTGCGGCCGATGGCCCGTATCTCCAGACGCTGATGCGCCGGCTGACCGCGCCGCTGCCGTCACGGTGGATGTCGATCCTGCTACGGCGCGTGCTGGTATCGCGCGTCGAGACACCGGCCGGCGTCAACGGCGCGGATTTCGCCGCCGAGCGCGGCTGGCTGCTGCTGCGGATGGGCGAGTCGGTCGCGGCGCGCGCGGTCGTGCAGGGCGTCGACACCGCCAACTACACACCCAAACTTTATCAGGTGGCGATGAACACCGCGCTGGCGACGGGCGATCCCGGCGGTCTGTGTCCGCTGGTCGACGGCGCGATACAGCGGGTGCCGGCGCGAAGCTGGACGCTGGCGCAGGCGATGTGCGCGGGCCTGTCGGGCGAACCGTCGCGGGCGGGGACGCTGATCACCGCGGCGCGGCGGCGCAACGTCGCCAGCGGCGTCGACATGCTGCTGGCGCAGAAGGTCGTCGGCGCCGGCGGGCAGGGACGCCAGGCGGTGACGATCGAGTGGGACGGCGTCGACCAGCTGACGACGTGGCGGCTTGGTCTCGCGATGGCGACGGGGGTGGTCGTCCCCGATCCGCTGTTCGCCACGGTCGGACCGCAGGCGACCTATTGGCGTGCCTTGTCCCCCGGCCTTACGATCGGCAACCGGTTGGCGGCGGCCGAGGCAGCAGCGGCGCAGGGTGTGCTGTCGAATGCCGCACTGGTCGACCTGTACGGGGCAGCCGATGGCGACGACAGCGTCCAGAGCGCGGCCACCGCGACCGCGCAGGACCTGCGCACCGCCTATGCCGATCGCAACGCAGAGGCACGGCTGACCGCGCTGCGATCGATCTGGGGGGCGAGCACGGATGCAGCACCCGCCTATGCGCGACTGGTGCTGACGGCGCGGGCCGCGGTGCGGATCCCGGCGGCGCTGGGCAAGGGGGACGCCGACCAGCTGGTCGCGTCGATGCTGTCCGCGGGGCTGGACCACAGCGCGTCACGCTGGCTCGGCGTCGTCGATCGCGGCGGGGACGCGTGGGCGATGCTCGTGCTCGCCGACCCCAATCCGGGGACCCGGTTGAGCTATGGCGATCTCGCCTCCTATTCGGGCGGACCCGGCGATTCGGCGTTGAAGCAGCGGATGCTGTTCGCGGGGCTCGCGGGGCTCGGCAGGCTGAGCGCGGGCGATATCGAGCGGGCGGCGCACGCGCTCGGCGTGCCGATCGGGACGGAAAATGCCTGGACGCGCGCGCTCGATCGCGCGGCGCGCGCGGGACAGCCCGGAACCGTCGCGCTTCTGGCCGCAACCGGTCTGCAGACGGCACGCTGGCATGGTGTCCCGCCCGAGGCGCTGTACCGGATCGTCGCCGCGCTGCGGGCCGTGGGGCTCGAGGGCGAGGCGCGGATGCTGGCCGCCGAGGCGATCGCGCGCGCGTGACCGCGGCGCCGGCCCGACCGCGTGCGCGAGGGCCTCGCGATGCATGACGGCGACGACGACGGCGTCTCCGCCGACCCACTTGCGTCGGGGAGGAGCGCGGACCTCGCCGACCGTGCGCTGATCGACCGGTTTCTCGAGATGATGGCGGCGCAGGCAGGGTCGGCTGCGAACACGATCGCCGCCTATCGCAGCGACCTGTCGCTGGCGTCCAGGATGCTCGATGGCGATCTGGCGACCGCGGATGGCGAGGCGCTCATCCGGCTCTCGGCGACGTGGCGTGACCTGTCACGCGCGACGATCAGCCGGAAATCGGCGGCGCTGCGGCGGTTCTACGGATTTCTTGCCGACGAGGGGCACCGGGACGACGATCCGGGCAAGGCGCTGCCCCGGCCCGGAACGGCCCGGTCGCTCCCCAAGATCCTGGGGCATGATGACGTCGATCGGCTGTTCGCGGCGATCGTCGCGCGAATCGGGCGCGATCCCCCCGACCCGCGGGACGTGCGACTGTCGTCGCTGATCGAGCTGCTCTACGGCTCCGGCCTGCGCGCGACCGAGCTGATCAGCCTGCCGCGCAACGCGGTTCACCCCGATCGACCGTTCGTCATCCTGCGCGGCAAGGGCGGGCGCGAGCGGCTGGTGCCCATATCCGATCGCGCGCGCGCCGCCGTCGCGCTCTGGCGTGCGCATGTCCCCGTCGACTCACCCTGGCTGTTCCCCTCGGGTAAGCGGCATCTGTCGCGGATCCGGCTGTACCAGCTGGTCAAGGCGCTCGCCGCCGAGGCGGGGGTGCCGCCCGATCGCGTCAGCCCGCACGTGCTGCGCCACGCCTTTGCCACGCACCTGCTTGCCGGCGGGGCCGATCTGCGCGCGCTGCAGGCGATGCTGGGGCATGCCGATATCGCCACCACCGAGATTTATACGCATGTCGAATCGAACAAACTGGTCGAACTGGTCAATACGCGCCACCCGCTGAACGACGCCGCAAATCCGCCCCGCGTTGACGTTCAAGTCCGCGAGCCGTAACCGGCGCGGATGCCAAGCTTCCTCGACTTCGAGAAACCGATCGCCGAACTGCAGGGGCGGATCGACGAACTCCGTGACACCGCGACCGACGGCAGCGTCGATCTGTCCGCCGACATCGCCCGTCTGCAGGCCAAATCGGACAAGCTCCTGAAGGACACGTTCGCCCGGCTGACGCCGTGGCAGAAGACTCAGGTCGCGCGTCATCCAGAGCGTCCGCACTTCAAGGACTACGTCGCCGCGCTGTTCGACGAGTTCATCCCGCTCGCGGGCGACCGGGCGTTCGGTGACGACCAGGCGATCCTGGGCGGGTTCGCGACGTTCCGCGGGCGCAGGATCATGGTGCTGGGGCACGAGAAGGGCGACGATACCGCCAGCCGTCTCCGTCACAATTTCGGCATGGGCAAGCCCGAGGGCTATCGCAAGGCGATCCGTCTGGTCGAGCTGGCGAACCGCTTCGGATTGCCGATCGTGACGCTGGTCGACACCTCGGGCGCGTTCCCCGGGATCCAGGCCGAAGAACGCGGCCAGGCCGAGGCCATCGCGCGCTCGACCGAAGCGTGCCTCAATGCGGGCGTCCCGATCGTTTCGGCGATCGTCGGCGAGGGCGGGTCGGGCGGCGCGGTCGCGCTGGCCGCGGGTAATCGCGTGCTGATGTTCGAACATGCGGTCTATTCGGTGATCAGCCCCGAGGGCTGCGCCTCGATCCTGTGGCGGACCGCGGACAAGGCGCCCGAGGCGGCCGAGGCGATGCGGATCACCGCGCAGGACCTGAAGACGTTCGGCGTGATCGACACGGTCGTCGCGGAACCGCTCGGGGGTGCCCACCGCGATTCGGCAACGGCGATCGACGCGCTCGGAACCGCAATCTCGGCCGCGCTCGACGAGCTCGTGCCGCTATCGGCGGGGGACCTGCGCAAGGAGCGTCAGGCGAAGTTCCTCAAGATGGGACGCCTCTGAGCGTTCCGGCCGGGCAGGGCGTCCAAACGAAAATGGGCGGCGGATCCTGCGATCCGCCGCCCATTCGCTGTGCAATCCGGTAAAGGATCGCAGAGGCTCAACCAGCCGTCATCTTGCTGCTGACGTTGTTGAAGGTCTTGTTCAGGCTCGTGCCCAGACCCTGCATCGCGGCGATGGCTGCGACGGCGATCAGCGCGGCGATCAGGCCGTACTCGATTGCGGTCGCGCCCTTGTTGTCCTTGAAAAGCTTGCGGATCATCTGCATTCCGGTCTCCATCGTTAAAAAGCTTCAGTCACCCGGCCGGCCCGGATCGACCGGAACAGCAATCCGATCCCTAGGCGTGAGCGGTTGAGAAATTCTTAAAACCGCAAATCTTTCGTATGCTTAGCGGGCGGCAGCGACCCGTGTGTGAAGCATGTTCCACAGGGACGAGGTGCTGTCGGCGAGCACCACAAGCCCCGTCATCATGCCGAGCACGACCAGAGCCAGGATCAGGCCGTATTCGACCGCCGTCGCGCCACGAAGGTTCGAGAGCAGCGTGGTGGCCGCATGCAGGACGCTGGCACAGACTGGCTTTACGCTTCGGAGTTTCGGTCTCATGCCGCGTCGTAATAGAGTCAGGAGCTTAACGAATGGCCAATGATACTGCGCTGTTGCCCGTCGTCGCGGCGGCGTTGGTCGACGCGGATGGCCGCGTGCTGCTGCAGCAGCGACCCGCGGGAAAATCGCTTGCCGGGCTCTGGGAATTTCCCGGGGGGAAGATCGAGCCGGGCGAGACGCCCGAAGACGCGCTGATCCGCGAACTCGAGGAGGAGCTGGCGATCATGGTGCCGCACGCGTGCCTCGCGCCGGCGGTCTTCGCGAGCGCGCCGCTGGGCGACCGGCATCTGCTGCTGCTGCTGTTCGTCACGCGGAAGTGGACGGGCGTTCCGCGCGCGCTCGAGGCGGACGCGCTGCGGTGGGTCTATCCGCGTGACATGCACGACCTGCCGATGCCGCCTGCCGACAAGCCGCTGATCGGCCTGCTGGACGCGCTGCTATAGCTGTACCGAAAAATACGGTCAGCTGATCGAATACTGGATCGGCTTGAATGATCCGCCGTTCGACTGCAGCGCCGAGCACGCGGTCAGTCCGATGATCAGATCCATCTCGGCGCGGAACGTGATCGTATCGCCGGCGCGGCTGAGTGGCGGCTCTACCGTGAACGCGCCCGTAGACCCGTCGATCGGCACGTTCATGAAACAGTTGAACGCGGTGGGGATGGCGTCGGGCTCCACGCCATAAGGCGCCAGCGCTTCGGCGAGATTGCCGAAGCATCCGCGGTGCGGATCGGTATCGCCGTAGATGATGGCGAAGGTTTCGCGCGAGCACGGCGTCAACAGGAAATCGTGCCGCCCCACGTCGTCGCCGATGATGTCGAGCATCACGTTGCTGCGGTTCGAATAGAGCCGGTCACCGGTCGTGAGGTACAGTCGGCTGGCGTAATCGAGCGTACGCCCCGACGAGATCACTTCGCGAATGTCCGCACGGCTGTACGCGAGGAGATCTGCGACCTGACGGCCTTCGGGATCGATCACGGTCAGTGTCTGGCCGCGATCGAGCGTGAACCCGGCGCCGGAGCGCGGTGCGATCGTATCAACCATGTGCGCTGCTCCGCTTGAAGGGACATTTCCACGAGTCGTCGACGACCCGGCCGCTATATTGGCGCGCTTCGCTCGACTCGCCGTGACGCGCGAGCATCGGGTTCATCGTCCCCGCCAGTTGCAGATCGCGATCGAGGATCGACGTCCGCAGCTTGTCATAACGTTGCTGCGTACGCAGCACCTCAAACTGGTCGTGCAGGTTGAACACCATCGCCGGCGTCTGGAACCGCCGCGCGGGGCGGCTCGCATTGGGGTGAAGCCCGACGACGAAAAACGCCTCGCCCGAAAAGCTCAGCGAGAAATGCGGATCATCCGGATCGGCGCTCACCGACGGATCGGGGCGGTTGCCCAGCCATTCGTCCTTGTCGCTGAGCGATTGCGCGCGCGCCCAGAGATGCGCCTCGAATTCCTCTTCGCTCAGCTGCTCGGGGCCTTCGAACAGCACCACCATCGTGCGGAAGATGGCGCGATCCTTCTGGTATTTTCGTACCGTGTCGGCGAGCATCGGGAGGATCCGCAGATCGTCCCAGGCCGAGCGCACATCGCGGGCGACGACGATGTCCATCTGCCCGCGGCCGAGCGCGGATTTGGCGCCGACGCACGGAAAGGCGGTAGCCTGAACCGTCGCGATGAACGCCTGGGCGAGAGGGTGGTCATTTTGTGTCTGGGGGAGATACATGCCGACGCCGAACAGTCCACGACGCACAAGGTTTCATCTGTGAGCGGAGTCGTTGACCTCGATCAGTCAGAAAACTTGCAGCCGGCATACTTCAATTCGTACAGGCAGGCGTAGACAGCCGGCGGCTTACAGGCAGGGGTGGACGGGCGATGGCGACCGCAAAGGGATGGGGATGCTGACAGGTAAGTTTCTACTAGGTCGCGGTCGGGATGAATTGACCGAAAACGAGGCCATGATCCTCGAAAACAGCGTCCATGACGTCAAGACGATGCCCGGCCGGTTCCGGCTCGTCCGCGCGGGCGAACCCGTGGAAACGAGCACGTTGCTGCTCGAGGGGTTCATCTGCCGCTACATGGACGATCGCGACGGGCTACGGCAGCTCGTCGCGGTGCACGTCCCCGGCGATTTCGTCGACCTGCACGCCTTCCCGATGAAGCGGCTCGATCACGACGTCGCGACGCTGGGACCGGTCAAGGTCGCGTTGTTCGAACATGCCACGCTCCAGACGATCACCGAGAACCACCCGCATCTCACGCGGATGCTGTGGTTCAGCACGTTGCTCGATGCCGCACAGCATCGCGAATGGATCTTCCGGATCGGACGACTGGGCGCGGAAGGCCGCATCGCGCACCTGTTCTGCGAGATCTATACGCGGTTGCAGATGGTCGGGCTGGCCAGCGACGGTCGGTTCACGCTGCCGATGACGCAGCCGGACCTAGCCGAGGCCTGCGGCATCACCGGGGTCCATGTGAATCGTGTCCTGCGGATGCTGCGCGAGCGCAACTTGTTGACTTTCAAGGCAAATGCTGGACACATCATCGACTTCTCGGCGCTTGCCAAGATCGGCGAATTCGTCCCGGACTATCTGTATGGCAAGGCCGAAACCGAGTCGGGAGCGTCACATGATCGATAGAATGAAATCCGAAGACACGCCGGGCGTTGCCGCCGCGGAAAGCGGCGAAGTGACGCTGGACGGCCCCGATGGCGTGGCGATCACCTTCAGCCCCGCGGCAGCGCGCGAAACGGGTCAGCGCTTGATCCAGGCGGCCGATATGGCCGACAAGCAGCGCAGGGATGCTGCAATGGCCCCCGGTGGCGATGTGGGGGATGGCGATGACGACGAGGGTGACGAATAGCCTGAGGGCTACGGTCCGGCAGGCGGATCGAACACGGCGGTTCTCCTGGCGCGGCCTGGCGAGCATGGTGCCGCTCGCCGTCGCCGTCTCTGCGGCCGCACCAGCGGCGGGACAGGAGGCCGCTGCCGCACCAGCGGCGCGGTCTTCGGCGTACGACAGCGTCGACCCGATGATCGGCACCGGCGGCGAGGGGCATACGTTCCCGGGCGCCAGCGCGCCGTTCGGCATGGTGCAGCTGAGCCCGGACACCGATACCGGGTGCGAGATCCGCAAATGCTATGCGCACGCCGCGGGCTATCGCTACGACGACCCGACCATCCAGGGTTTCAGCCACACGCATTTCTCGGGCGCCGGGCATTCCGATCTGGGTGACATCCTGGTGATGCCGATGTCGGGCGACACGACGTCGTTCGAGCCGGGGGATCCGGCAAAACCGGGGACGGGGTACCGGTCGCGGTTCAGCCATGCCAGCGAGATCGCGCAGCCGGGCTATTATGCGGTCACGCTCGACGACGCGAAGGTGCGTGCCGAGATGACCGCGGGGACGCGGATCGGCGTGCATCGCTATCGCTTCCCCGCGGCAACCGCCGCGCATCTGATCATCGACCTGCGCAGTTCGCTCTATGCATATCCCGGCAAGATCCTCTGGTCGTCGCTGCGGCTGCGCGCCGACGGGACGCTGACCGGGATGCGCGAGACCCGCGGCTGGGCGCCGGGGCGCAAGCTGTTCTTCGCCATGCGCTTTTCCAAGCCGATCACCGCGCACGCGTTCGTCAACCGAGAGACGGACGTACCGTATAGGGGCTTCCAGGGACCGGGGCGCGGCACCGATGCGGTTCCCGAGCTGCTCGGTCGCGCGCTCGAGGCGCGGCTCGATTTCGGGCCGCTCGATGCGCCGCTCGAGGTGCGCGTCGCGGTGTCGGGGGTCGACGAGGCGGGCGCGATCGCCAATCTCGACAGCGAACCGGGCGGGTTCGACGCGGTTCGCGCCGCGACGCGGTCCGCCTGGACCCAGGCGCTCGACGCGGTCGCGATCGCCGCCGCGCCGAAGATGCGGACGAACGTCTATACCGCGCTGTACCACAGCCTGCTCGCCCCCAGCGTCTGGAGCGATGCGGATGGCCGGTTCCGCGGTCCGGACGATCAGGTGCACAAGGCCGACGGCTACACCGTCCGATCGACGTTTTCGCTATGGGACACGTTCCGCGCCGAGCATCCGCTGCTGACGCTCGTACAGCCCGCACGGACCAGCGACGATATCGTCCGGTCGCTAATCGCAAGCCGGACGTTCAGCCCGCACGGGATCCTGCCGGTATGGCAGTTCGCCGGACGCGAGACGTGGACGATGATCGGCTATCATGCGGTTCCCGTCATCGCCGATGCCTATCTGAAGGGCGTGCAGGGCTATGATGGCAATGCGGCGCTCGACGCGATGGTCGCGAGCGCGGACTATGCCCCCTATGGCGGGCTCGGCGACTATATCGCGCAGGGCTATGTCCCGATCGACAAGGAGCCGGAGGCGGCGTCGAAGACGGTCGAATATGCCTATGACGACTGGACGATCGCGCGGATGGCCCGCGCGCTGGGACGGAACGACGTCGCCGCGCGGTTCGAGAAGCGCGCGGGCAACTGGCGCAACAGCTTCGACGTCAAGACCGGGTTCCTGCGCGCGCGCAAAAGCGACGGCAGCTTTCGCGTCCCGTTCGACCCGACCGCGATCAATTACGGATCGGACTATACCGAGGGCAATGCCTGGCAATATTCCTGGTTCGTGCCGCACGACCAGGGCGGGCTGTTCCGCCTGCTCGGCGGCGACAGGAAGGTCGTCGCCAAGCTCGACGCGATGTTCGACTACGACAATTCAAAGATCGACTACAGCCATGCCGAGGATATCGCCGGGCTGATCGGCCAATATATCCATGGCAACGAACCCAGTCATCACGTCGCCTATCTCTATGATTTTGCAGGACAACCCTGGCGGACGCAGGAGCGGTTGAAGCAGATCGTCGAGAGCCAGTACAAGCCGACGCCGGACGGGCTGTCGGGCAATGACGATCTGGGCCAGATGTCCGCGTGGCTCGTCTTTACCGCGCTCGGCTTCTATCCGGTGGCGCCGGGCACCGGCGAATATGTCATCGGCCGCCCGTTCGTCGATCGCGCGGTGTTGACGGTCCCCGGCGGCAAGACGTTCACGATGGTTGCGGACGGACTGACGCCTGCCAACGCCTATGTCGGGCGCGTCACGCTGAACGGAAAACCGCTCGCGAAAAGCGTTGTCACCCACGCGCAAATCCTCGCCGGCGGCGAATTGCGGTTCGTCATGCAAGCCAAACCCAACGTGAAATGGGCGACGAGCAAGGCTGCGCGTCCCTATTCGATGACGCCCTATTAACCGCGCCGCGACGACTTCGCGCACCGCCCGCTTTTCGACGCGGCCGGTGCACGGGGTTTCGCCACGCAACTTTATTGCTATGCTGCGGCCAACATCGTCCGGGAGAACCATGTGCATTTTCTACCTCTCGTCTTCAGTGCAGCTGCGCTGATGGCGTCTACGTCCGCGATCGCGCAAACCGGTGCGGCGCCCGTCGCGCCCGCCGCCAACCCCCTGCTCGCCGACTGGACGGGCCCGACCGGCGGCGTGCCGCCCTGGGACAAGGTTCGACCCGAGCTGTTCCCACAGGCGTTCGAGACCGCGCTCGCCGAGCGGACGGCCCAATATCGCAAGATCGCGGACAATCCGGCCAAGCCGAGTTTCGCCAACACGATCGTGCCGATGCAGCTGGTCGGCAAGCGCTATGGCCAGGTGATGACGCTGTTCGGCGTGATGACCAGCAACATGAACACGCCCGCGTATCAGAAGCTCGACCGCGAATGGTCGCCGAAATTCTCTGCCGCGTCGGATGCGATCACGTTCGACAAGCCGCTGTTCGCGCGGATCCAGGCGATCTACGACGCGCGCAATTCGAGCGGGCTGAACGCACAGCAGATCCGGCTCGTGACGCGGATCTACGACAGCTATGTCCGTCAGGGCGCCAAGCTGAACGACGCGCAGAAGGCGCAGCTGTCGCAGTACAACCAGCAACTCGCGACGCAGTTCTCGACATTCGGCGAGAAGCTGCTCGCGGACGAGAGCAAGGCGATCTCGGTCACCGACGAGGCACAGCTCGCCGGGCTTCCCGACAGCGTGAAGGCGGTCGCCAAGGCGGCGGCGGCCGAGCGCAAGCTGCCGGGCTACGCGATCGTCAACACCCGCTCCGCGGTCGATCCGGTGCTGACCTACGCCACCGACCGCGCGCTGCGTGAGAAGGTGTGGCGCGCGTTCGTCAACCGCGGCGACAATGGCGACGCGAACGACACGAACGCGACGATCGCGCAGATCGTCAAGCTGCGCGCCGACCGCGCGCACCTGCTCGGGTTCAAGACGCATGCCGACTGGCGGATGCAGGACACGATGGCCAAGACGCCCGCCGCGGCGATGGACCTGATGATGCGCGTCTGGCCCGCCGCCAAGGGGCGCGTCGCCGAGGAGGTGGCCGACATGCAGAAGATCGCCGGCGCGTCGCTGACGATCGAGCCGTGGGATTACCGCTTCTATCAGGAGAAGGTGCGTAAGAGCCGCTACGATCTCGATCAGGCGCAGCTGAAGCCGTATTTCGAGCTCGGCAACATCATCCAGGGTTCGCTCTATGCCGCCAACCGGCTCTACGGGCTGACCTTCAAGGAAATCACCGGGACCGTTCCGGTGTTCGAGCCGAACATGCGCGTGTGGAGTGTGACGGACAAGGCCGGCAAGGATGTCGGGCTGTTCTACCGCGACGACTTCGCGCGGACGGGCAAGCGGTCGGGCGCCTGGGCGAACACCTATCGCGGCCAGCGCGGCCTTGCCCCGGCACAGCTCGTGCTGTCGTCGAACAACAACAACTTCGCCAAGGGCGCACCCGGCGAGCCGATCCTGATCAGCCTCGACGATGCGCAGACGCTGTTCCACGAATTCGGCCACGCGATCCACGCGATGCTGCAGAACGTCGAATATCCGGGGCTCGCCGGCACGCCGCGTGATTTCGTCGAATATCCGAGCCAGGTGAACGAGCATTGGCTGCTGACCCGCGACGTGCTCGACAAATATGCGCGGCATTACCAGACCAAGGCGGCGATGCCGCAGGACCTGCTCGACAAGATCGAAAAGTCGCGGACGTTCAACCAGGGGTTTGCGACCGCCGAATATCTGTCGTCGGCGATCGTCGACATGAAGATCCACACCGTCGCGGACGGCGTGATCGATCCGGACAAGTTCGAGGCGGCGACGCTTGCCGAGATCGGCATGCCCAAGCAGCTGGTGATGCGTCACCGCGTGCCGCAGTTCCAGCATCTGTTCTCGTCCGACAGCTATTCAGCGGGCTATTACAGCTATCTGTGGTCCGAGACGATGGATGCCGACACGTTCGCGGCGTTCGAAGAAGCGGGCAGCCCGTGGGACAAGCCGACCGCGGACAAGTTCGCGCGCATCCTGCTGTCGACGGGGAACGAGACCGATCGCGCCGAAGCGTATCGCGCGTTCCGCGGCCGTGATCCGGACGTCAACGCACTGCTGAAGAAACGGGGCTTTGATCCCACGCAGGCCGGGAAGGGCGCAAACTGATGGCACCCGATCAGAAAACGCGCCTCAAGGCGATCATCGGCGGATCGACCGGCAACCTCGTCGAATGGTTCGACTGGTATGTCTATTCGGCGTTCACGCTGTATTTCGCGCCGCATTTCTTCCCGTCGACGGACCGCACCGCTCAGTTGCTGAGCGCGGCGGCGATCTTTGCGGTGGGCTTCCTGATGCGGCCCATCGGCGCGTGGATCATGGGGGTCTATTCGGATCGCCACGGCCGCAAGGCGGGGCTCACGGTCGCCGTCACGCTGATGTGCGCAGGCTCGCTGATCATCGCGTGTACGCCGGGATACGAGACGATCGGCGTGTTCGCGCCGATCATGCTGGTGATCGCGCGCCTGATGCAGGGGCTGTCGGTCGGCGGTGAATATGGCGCGTCGGCGACGTATCTGACCGAGATGGCGGGCAAGGATCGCCGCGGCTTCTTCTCGTCGTTCCAGTATGTCACGCTCATCTCGGGCCAGTTGCTCGCGATCTGCGTGCTGCTGGTGCTGCAGTCGACGATGAGCGAAGCGGCGCTCGACTCCTGGGGCTGGCGCATTCCGTTCGCGATCGGTGCGGTGCTGGCCGTGGTCGTGTTCTACATTCGCCGCGGGCTCGCCGAGACGCAGAGTTTCGAGAACGCCAAGTCCGAGGCGGGCGACGGCAAGCCGAAGTCGGGCTTCCTCCAGCTCGTCACCAAGCATCCGCGCGAGACGATGACGGTGATGCTGCTGACCGCAGGCGGTACGCTCGCCTTCTATGCCTACTCGATCTACATGCAGAAGTTCCTGGTCAACACCAGCGGGTTCAGCCGCGAAGTGGCGAGCCAGATCAACGCGGCCACGCTGTTCGTGTTCATGCTGTTGCAGCCGGTCGCGGGCGGTCTGTCGGACCGGGTCGGGCGCAAGCCGCTGATGATCGCGTTCGGCATTGCCGGGGTGTTGTTCACCTATCCGATCTTCACCGCGCTCGAGACTGCGTCCAACCCGATCTATGCCGGGTTGCTCGTGATGGCGGCATTGGTGATCGTGACGGGTTATACGTCGATCAACGCGGTCGTGAAGGCGGAGCTGTTCCCCGCGCATATCCGCGCGCTGGGCGTCGCTCTGCCTTATGCGCTCGCCAACACGCTGTTCGGCGGGACCGCCGAGGTCGTTGCGCTGAAGTTCAAGGATGCCGGCTTCGAGCGCGGTTTCTACTGGTATGTGACCGGGATGATCGCGGTTTCGCTGGTCGTGTATCTGCGGATGAAGGATACGCGGACGAACAGCCAGATCGTCGAGGACTGACGCCTGCACACCCACTCCGTCATCCTGACGAAAGTCAGGATCCAGAGCCCAACGACGTAGCGGTCGTGGCTCTGGATCCTGGGCCGAGCCCAGGATGACGGATCGGGGCAGGCGTGCGCGCCCGGCCTAGCCTCAGCGCGGTAATTCTATGATCGCGTCGAGCCCGCCGCCCACGCGGTTTACCAGGCGGATCTCGCCGCCGGCCTCGCGGATGATGGCGCGGGCGAGCGCTAGCCCCAGCCCGATCCCCCCGGTTTCGCGATTGCGCGACGTCTCGAGCCGGGTGAACGCATCGAACACGTCGCCCATCCGGTCCTCGGGGATCCCGGGTCCCTGATCGGCGACGACGATCGCGACCGAACGCGCGTCCGCCTCGACGCGGACCTCTGCCGATCCACCGTATTTGACCGCGTTCTCGATCAGGTTGCGGACCGCGCGACGGATCAGCGACGGCCGCAGGTGCATCCGCAGCCGGTCCGCCTCGACGAACGTCACCTCGTCGCCGATATCGCGGAAATCCTCGACCACCGCGTCGACCAGTGCGGCCAGATCGACATCGGTCGGCGGCTCGCTCGGGCGACCCAGCCGCGCGAGCGACAGGATGTCGTCGAGCGTGCGGTTCATCTCGGCGATCGTCTCGGTCATCCGCGCGCGATCGGTATCGTCGTCGACCGATTCGATGCGGACCCGCAACGCCGCGAGCGGCGTGCGGAGGTCGTGGCCGATCGCACCGAGCATCCGATCCTTCTCGTCGAGCATCGCCGTGATGCGCAGTCGCAGCGCATTGAAGGCGACGATCAACGCGGCGACGTCGTCAGGCCCGTGCGGCGACAGCGGCACGCCGGGCTCGCCCGGGCGGAAGCGCTCCGCTGCCTCGCGCAGGTCGCGCAGCGGCCGGGACATCCGCCGCACGATCCAGAGCACGGGAAGCAGCACGACGCCGTAGAGGATCGCGGTCTGTGTCAGCACCGCGATCAGAAGTCGCCAGCCCGGTTGCGGCCAGGGCGCGGTGATCGCCAGCCAGCCATGGCCAGGCTGCTCGACCGCGATCAGCAACGTGCTGCCCTGCCGGTCGGACCGGTGATCCGCCGAGCTGGTATCGGATGCCTTCTGGCCGTTCCGGTGCCGCGACCGGTCGGAGTCATCGTCCTCGGGGCGCAGCCCGGTATCGATCCGCCCCACCACCACGCCTTGATCAGCAAGCTGACGGCGAAGCTCCGCGGCGACCTCCGGATGGCGTTCGGTCGTGCCGTGCCTGATCGGATTGGCGGGCAGGCGCCGGATCCGCCCGCGGTCTGCGGTGAGAACGCGGCCGCCATGCGCCTCGCGGTCGAGCGCATCGGCGATCCGCGTCGCGACCGGACGCGTCGCCTGCGCGAGGCGAAACTCCGCACGGTCGCGCAAGATGAGCGTGAAGTTGATCGCCTGCGCGATGAACAGCGCGATCGCGATGAGCAGCGCCATCTGGCCCGCGAGGCTGCGCGGCCAGGGGCGGGTGCGGATCGCGGGGGACCGGCTCAAAGGCGGATGACCTCGGCGGCGAGCGTATAGCCGCCGCCCCAGACGGTCTTGATCAGTTCGGGCGTCTTCGCATCCGCCTCGATCTTGCGGCGCAGGCGGCTGACCTGGTTGTCGATCGCGCGGTCGAACGCCGCGGCCTCGCGCCCCTGTGTCAGGTCGAGCAGCTGGTCGCGCGTCAGGACCTGGCGCGGTCGCGTGACGAGCGCGAGCAGGAGGTTGTATTCGCCGGTCGACAGCGGCACCGAGACGCCCTCGCGATCGACGAGCGCGCGTTCGCCCGATTTCAGCACCCAGCCGGCAAAGGCGTAGGAATTGGCCTCGGGGGCGTGCTGCCGTGCACCGCCTGCCGTCGCACGGCGGAGAATGACCTTCACGCGCGTCGCAAGTTCGCGTGGCGAGAAGGGCTTCACGACATAATCGTCGGCGCCCATCTCGAGCCCGATGATCCGGTCGGTCTCCTCCGCACGCGCGGTCAGCAGGATGACGGGGACGTCGCTGGTCGCGGCGATGTGCCGGCACAGGCTCAGCCCGTCCTCACCCGGCATCATGATGTCAAGGATGACGAGATCGATCGCATAGGCGGTCAGCCGCGTCCGCGCGCTTTCCGCATCGCCCGCCTGCGTGACGCGGAACCCCTGCTTGCTCAGATAGGCAGCCAAAGGCTCACGGATCGAACGCTCGTCGTCGACGAGCAACAGATGCGGCATGTCTCCCATGGGGGCGACGTCTAGCATGGTGCGTGTCCATGTGAAGCGTCGGACGGATTCGATCCGTCCGACGCGTGGGTGTCACTCGCCGGTCGTGGCCGCATCCGCCCGATCGGCCTCGTCCAGAGTCGGCGAAGCGGTCGCGCCCATCGCATGGTGCCGACCGCGGCCGGGACCACGACGCATCGCGCGACCACTGGGGCGCTCGCTTGCGTCGAGGCGGCCATCGCGGTTGGCGTCCATCCGGTCGAAGCGTTGCGCGGCGCGGTCGCTGAACTCGGCGCGGGTCACCACGCCGTCGTCGCGGCCGGCGCCGGCGCGCTGGCGGTCTGCGCGGCCCATGCCGCCCCGTGCGCCCCGATCAGCGTCGCGACGAGCATTGGCGTGATCCGCTCCCGCAGCCCCGCCCTGCGCCGCCATGCGCTGTTCGCGGCGCTCGCGCATCGCCTCACGCCGTTCTTCGCGGAAGCTGCGTCGCTCCGCCGCAGTCAGGATGCCGTCGCCGTCCGAGTCCATCCGGGCGAACCGCGCATCGGCGTCCGCAATCGCCTCGGCGCGCGTTACCGCGCGCATCGCGCCACCGCGCCGTTGCGGACCGCGATTCATCATCTCCGGGCGAGCCGGGGCGGTGGTCTCCTGGGTCTGTGTGGCGAGCGTCGCCGACAATGCGGCGCGATTGGCGGCGGCGGTGTCGGCGCGGCTGTTCGGTGCCGTGGGGGCGGATTGCGCGGCGCAGGCGGTGGCCGCGATGGTGCCGGCGGTAAACGCCAGGGTCAAAATGGTCTTGCGCATCTGCGATCTCCGGTCGGGTGGGGGCGATCCCCATCGAATGTCCGACGTCTGGGCGCTGGCTGTCGCATGGCTATGTCACCCCGTCGGCAAAGTGTCGCAACTTGTCCCAGTGCAGGTTCAGTGCGCGCCGGAGTGATGGCTCCGTGCGCGATTCAGGCGAAGATCGCGACGCTCTGCATCTGTTCGGCGATCGGCAGCCCGTCGGCGTTCCAGATCGCCATGGTCTGGCTCGAACTCCCGGCATGGACATAGTCGGTCGTCGCACGCAGCAGCCACCAGCCGTCACGCGTCGTCGGCTGCGGTCCGAGGATGTTGAGCAGCCAGGTCATCGAGCTGAGCGGGGCGGGGCCGCCGAGCAGCTTGAGCGCGGAGGGCGGCAGGCAATCCGCCACCGCGATCAGTTCCACCATCGGGTCGAGCCCGTCACGATCGGCAAGCCTCGCCCAGCGCAGCCATTCGGCCGCGCCGACCCCATCGTCGCGCCGGTCCACCAGGTCGAAATTCTGCGAGAAGGCGACGCCGCGATGCCCGCGATAGGTTGCCGTTTCGGAATCGGGTGCGGGAAACTCGGGGGTCGCGCCCGTCCGGTGATCGATCACCGATTCGATCGCACGCATGAACACGAACGTCGCGCGCAGCCCGAGACCTGCGGCGCTTTCCACGTCGACCTGGATGAACGCGGCATTCCGCCCGCGGCGCAACCGGCTGGCGCGCAGCATGATCGCGCCCGACAAGGGACCGATGAACGCGATCTGTGCCGAACGCAGCGGCGGCAGGTCGGAGTCGGACCGTTGCGCCACGTGCAGCGCCAGCGCGGCCGAAAAGCCCCCATAGGCGGTCCGCCCCTGCAGCCAGTTGTCGGGAATGCTCCCGCGCCAGCCGTCGTCGACGGGTTCGAGCGCCGCGATGGCCTGTCCGAGACTGGTCATGCGCCCAGCAACCGGTCACGAAGCTCGCGCTTCAGCACCTTGCCGATCGCGCTGCGCGGCAGCTCGGCGACGGCGTGGATGCCCGCCAGCCGCTGCGTCTTGCCGAGCTGCGCGTTGGTCCAGGCGAGGATCGCGGCGGGGTCGGCATCGCGCGTCCGCGGAACGATGATCGCCACCGGCGTCTCGCCCCAGGCCTCGGACGGCATGCCCACCACCGCGCAGTCGGCGACGTCGGGATGGCGGGCCAATACCGCCTCGAGATCGGACGGATAGACGTTGAAGCCGCCGGAAATGACCAGGTCCTTCTTGCGGTCGAGCAAAGTCAGGAAGCCGTCCGCGTCGAACCGCCCGACATCGCCGTGGCGGATGTAGCGGTTGCCCGCCGCATCATACCATTCCGCCTCGCGCGTCGCCTCGCGCCGACCATGATAGCCATTCATCATCGCAGGGCTCCGGCCGACGACCTCTCCGGTCTCGCCCGGCGCGACCTCGTTGCCGTCGTCGTCGATCAGCCTGATCTCGTGTCCCGGCATCGGCTGGCCGACGGTGTGCAGCTTCGTCGGGTTCGCGCTTGCGTTCAACGCGCAGCTCGCGCCGCCTTCGGTCATGCCGTAGAATTCGACGAGCAGGCCGGGCCACCGTGCGACGACATCGGCCTTGAGGGCGGCGGAGAAGGGCGCGCTGGTGCTGGTCTTGAAGCGGAATGCGCACAGGTCGAAATCGTCGAAATCGGGCAGCGCCATGATCCGCTGATACTGGACGGGAACGAGCATCGTGTGCGTCGCACGGTGACGCTCGGCAAGCACGAGATAGGTGCGCGCATCGAACTTGCCCATCAGCACGACCGTCCCGCCCCAGCCAAGCGTCGGCAGCACGCTGACCAGCGTCGTGTTCGAATAGAGCGGCGTCGCGATCATCGTGACCGCGGTGTCGAACCCGGCCGCGGCGTTGCGCGCGATATGCGCCCAGCGCATCGCGTGGCTCTGGACGATCCCCTTCGGCGTCCCCGTGGTGCCCGACGAGTAGATGATGTTGAACGCGTCCTCCGGGACGATCGACACGTCTGGCGCGACCGCATCCTCCGCGGCCAGCCACGCCTCGAACCGCTGCGGCCCGGACGGGGCCTGCGGATCGGCATCGGTCGGGCCGGGGGGCGGAAGCAAGATAGGCCGCGCGGGGACATGCATCGGCCGAAGCACGTCCGCCTGCTCGGCATCGACGAAGACGATGGGCGCGCCGCTGTCGGCGATCATCGCGCCGATCGCTTCGGGCGTGGCGGAGGGTGCGATCGGCGTCGCGACGCAGCCCGCGCGTACCGCACCGAGGAAAACCGCCATATACTCGACCGACGGCGCAGCGACGATCGCAACCGCCATGCCCTTGGCAACGCCGTCGCGACGCAACGCGCTGGCGACCCGGTCCATCAGGCGGTCGAGCGTCGCATAGTCGATCGCATGGCGGGAATCCGCGAGTGCGAGCGAGTTTCCGCGTTCGCGGCGATGCGCGCGGATCAGATCGGGGAGCGTGGCAAAGCCCGTGGCGAGCATGTCGGCGGCGGTCGTCATCGATCCCTGGCTATGCGAATTATCGCGCGAATGCCATACGCCATGTTCGAAAACCCGAATCGTGAAGGCTCTTGCCCATGCTGTTCTACGATAGCGCGTCACCGGCCCCCAATCCGCGCCGGGTCCGGATATTCCTCGCCGAGAAGCACGTCCGGGTGCCGATGGCGCAGGTCTCGATTCCGAAGGCCGAGCACAAGGCGGCGGCATATCTCGCGGTGAACCCGCATGGACAGACGCCGGCGCTCGCATTCGACGATGGCCGCGTGCTGACCGAGAGTGTCGCGATCTGCCGCTATTTCGAGGCGCTGCATCCTGACCCGCCGCTGTTCGGGCAGGGGGCGCTCAACATCGCCGAGGTCGACATGTGGACGCGCCGCGGCGAGATGCGGTTGATGACGCCGCTCGGGCTCGTCTGGCAGCATACGCATCCGTGGACCGCGCGGATCGTGAAGCCGCAATATACCGAGTTCGGCGAGACGCAGCGCCCGCGCGTGCTGGCGGCGATGGCAGAGTTCGACCACGCGCTGAGCGGCGGGTCGTGGCTCGACGGCGTGCGGTACACGATCGCGGACATCGTGCTGCTGACCACGATCGACTTCGCGACCTTCGTGGGCATCCCCGTGCCGGGCGAGCTGGACAATCTCACGGACTGGCACCGCCGGGCCACCGCGCGGCCCAGCGCGCAGGCCTAGCAGCGTGCAGCACGGGCAATATCGAGGCGGCGGCCACGACTTTGGTCGGGGATGATCCAGATTGCCGAAACTTCCTTTGCAACACGTTTGCAAAGCTGCCATGAAGCCCGCATACCCGAACTTCAGTTTCGTAGGCGAAGCGAAGTGACGGAGGCAATGTGCCGTCGACATGATCGATGTCCGGCCATTCCAGGGGCATGCAGGCCAACAGGTCGCGCCCGGTAACGAGGTTGGAGAGGGGATAAGGCGGAAGGCCGGCATGGCCGGACCTTCCGCCGTCCTTCTGTTTCCCAACGTCCTGCACACATCAGTCGCACATCCAGGCGGAATGCACGTCATTCCCGGATCGGTTCAGGCGCAGCGTCCCACCCATCGACACTCAGAGGATTTCGAAGAGCGGTTTTGGCCGACCCGGACGTTTCACGGGCTGTCGTTCGGCCCTGGATCCGTAATATTACGTAGCAATTTGCTACGCTTTTACCGCTTGACGATCGTCGCTGCGAGGCATCTATTCGAAGTTGCGGTACGGGCCATCAGTGCTCCGGCCGGACAGGGAGAGAGATGTGGCCAAGCAGCGCTATTTCGTCGCGTGCGCATTTTCCGTACTCGCATGTGCACTCGTTTCGCCGGCTGTGGCGCAGGTCGGGGGCGATCCGCGACCTGTCGGCTCGGCGGGGCAGTCCGGGGCGCAAACGGGCGCCGACGCGACGCTCGGCAGTTCGTCGAATGCGGCGGCGTCGAATGCCGTGCAGAACGGCAGCCCCGACATCATCGTCACGGGATCGCTGATCCGCGGATCGTCGGAGGATGCTGCCGCGCCGGTCGACGTGATTTCGGGGGACGAGCTCGCCAAACAGGGCGCGCCCACCGCGGTCGAGCTGCTCAAGAATCTGCCGACATCGAACGGCGTCACGGGCGACGCGAACCAGTTCGACAGCCGCAGCCAGGGCAATGAGGGCGTCGCGTCGGTCAATCTGCGCGGGCTCGGCCCGCAGCGCACGCTCGTGCTGCTCAACGGCAAGCGGCTGGTGCCGGTCGGGGGCGGCATCCCGATCGTCGACATCAACCTGATCCCGTCGGGTGCGATCGGGCGCGTCGAGGTGCTGAAGGACGGGGCCGCCGCGACCTATGGCTCGGATGCGATCGCCGGCGTCGTCAACTTCATCACGCGCACCGACCAGAAGGGCTTCCTCGTCTCCGGCGACTATCGCTATATCGACGGCTCCAAGGGCGATTACGGCACCGCGATCAGCTATGGCCATAGCGGCAACGGCTTTCGCATGCTCGCCTCGTTCGGATATCAGCACCGGTCGGAACTGCGGACCACCGACCGCGATTTCACGATCCAGCCCTATGCCAACAATCCGCAGGGCGGCTGGACGGGGGGCGGCAACCCGGGCAATTTCGACTTCAACGCGACGGTGCCGTTCGTCGACCCCGCAACCGGCCGGTTGTTCACCGGCTATGGCGCGACCGGCGCGTCGAACGGTGTCAACTTCATCCGCGATCTCGGGTGCGAATCGCTCGGCGGATTCCGCAGCACGCCCGGGTCAAGCACGCCGACGCCGACCGCGGTCGGCACGATCGCGGTGCCGACGGATCGGTGCTTCAACAATTACGGGCAGTTCGGCAATCTCGTCGAGCCCGAGGATCGCTATCAGGCCTATGCCGAATTCGCGATCGACCTGACGAGCTCGCTGCAGTTCACCGCCAGCGCGCTGTATGGGTCGACCTCGACGCGGATCACCACGTCGCCGACCTATCTGCCGACCTTGCCGCCTTCGGCCAACGCCGCCGGCGGGGGTTCAGGGTTCTTCCAGGTGCCGACCTACGCGCCCGCGCTGCGTGATTATTGCCAGACCTATGGAACTGCGGCGGGGTGTCTCACGGCGAACGGAGCGCCACTCGCGCCTGCGCTGGCGTTCCCCGTCCTGTTCCGGCCCGCATTGCTCGGTGGCAATCCCGTCTTCCAGGGGGGCGACAATGATCGCGGATCGGCGTTTTCGAAGCGTCAGTCGGACTCGATGCGCTTCACCGCCGACTTGTCCTGGGAAGTCACGGACCGCATCAACCTGACCGCCAGCGGCACCTATTCGGAATATTATCGCGAGAATGAGGGGACCGACACGTTCGGCGACCTGCTCCAGAACGCGATCGCGGGTTTTGGCGGCGCGAATTGCGCGTTCGCGACTACCGCCTCGCGCGCGGGGCTCAGCGCTGCCCAGATCGCGGCGCTCGCGGGCACCAACGGCTGTACCTTCTTCAATCCCTTCTCGACCGCGGTCGCGGTCAACCCCGTCACCGGGCAGGCCAATCCCGCCTATGCCGGATCGCGCGGCACCAACGGCCTGAGCACGACTCCGGGCGCCGGGCTGGTCAACGACGTTGCGACGGTCGACAATTTCTTCCGCACGACGCGCACCGTCTACGACACCAAGCTGTTCGTCGGCGACCTCGTCCTTGGCGGGCGGACCGGGCTGCGGCTTCCCGGTGGCGATGTCGGCTTCGCGATCGGTGGCCAGTATCGCCGCAATCATTATTCGGTGAACTACAACGCGGACAGCAACCTCGCGACCAACCCTTGCCCCGGCTCGCCGCTCAACCCCAATGCGACCTGCACGCCGCAGACGGGCGCGCTCGGCTTTCTCGGGACCAACCGGAATGCGTCGTCGGTCGGCGACGTGAAGGCGCTGTTCGCCGAACTGCAGCTGCCGATCTTCCAGGCGGTCAACGCGCAGCTTTCGGCGCGCTATGAGGATTATGGCGGCGCGGTCGGATCGACGTTCAACCCGCAGGGGCGCCTGCGTGTCCAGGTTGCGCCGTGGCTCGCGCTGCGCGGCGGTGCGGGCACGACGTTCCGCGGCCCGCCTGCGCAGCAGCTTGAGGGCAACCTGACCGCGCTGCAGATCATCGGTACGTCGTTCCGCGCGGTCGATATCAACGGCAACCCCAATCTGTCGCCCGAGAAGGCGACGACGTACAGCGGTGGCGTGATCGTCGACATCGGCGGCTTCAACGCAAGCGTCGACTATTTCCGCTATGACCTGAAGGGGCCGATCGAGCAGGAGCCAACGCAAGGCATCGTCAATGCGCTGTTCGGCGCGAGCGGCATCGCGAACTGCGGCAATGCGGCGTTTGCGGCGCTCCAGCAGCGGTTCACCTTCACCGGTGCGGGCTGTGGTGTCGCCAACGTGCAGCGGTTGCGGACGGTGTACGTCAACAGCGCGGACGTGACGACCTCGGGTCTCGACGTCCAGGCGACCTATCGCGGCGACATCGGGCTCGCGACCGTCACCGTCGGCGCGACGGGCACCTATGTCATCGAATACAAGACCAAGGACGTGACGGTCGAGGGGGTCGTCGTGCAGCCGGCGTTCAACGGCGTCGGACTGCTCAACTACCAGACGACCGCCTATCCGGTGCCCGAGATCAAGGGCAATTGGTACGTCCAGGGCGACTATGACATCGCCAGCCTTCGGCTTCAGTTCAATTATATCGATGGCTACACCGACCAGCGCGGGGCGGCGATCTTCGGGCCGAACTTCGGCGCGCTGGCCGGTGCTTCGGTCACGGGGGGCAAGGAGATCGGTGCGTTCAAGACGATGGACGCAACGCTCAGGATCGCGTTGCCGACGGGATCGACGATCTCGCTGTCCGCGCTCAACATCTTCGATCGTGCCCCGCCCTTTGCCCGACTGGATCAGAATTACGATCCGTTCACGGCATCGCCGCTGGGCTTCACCGCAAAAGTCGGTTTGTCGCAACGATTTTGATTTTCTCGACAACTGGCCTCGCTTTCCTGCATCGGGTATGGTCCAAGCAGGTCGCGAGGCCAGTAACGAGTTGAGAGGATGATCATGGCGACAGCGTTCAAGACGCACCCCGAGATCGCAGACGCATTGGCCATGAAGCGTCGCGGATTGACGCTCACCCTACTCACGCTGACCTATTTCTTCAGTTACATGGACCGGCAGATCCTTGCGATCCTGCTCGAGCGGATCAAGGCGGATCTCGTCCTTACGGATACGCAGCTGGGGCTTTTATCCGGGCTCGTCTTTGCGATCTTCTATGCGACGCTCGGCATTCCCGTCGCTCGGCTTGCCGACCGGACCAGTCGTCGCAACATCATCGCGGTCAGCCTGACGATCTGGAGCGCGATGACCGCATTGTGCGGGTTAGCGCAGAATTTCACACAGTTGATGTTGTTCCGTATCGGTGTCGGGATCGGCGAGGCGGGGTCGAGCCCGCCGAGTCACTCGATCATCGCGGATCTCTATCCACCCGAAAAGCGTGCCAGCGCGATGGCGGTCTATTCGCTCGGCGTCGTCCTCGGGGCGGGGTTCGGCACGCTGATCGGCGGTGTCGTCGCGCATGCCTATGGCTGGCGGATCGCGATGATGACCGTCGGGCTGCCCGGCATCGTCCTTGCCGTGGTGGTCCGGCTGTTCATGGTCGAGCCGCGGCGCGGCCTGTCGGATGTCAGTCGCGTGGCGGAGCAACAGGCGATGCCGAGCATCGCGCAGGGCTTTGCATCGATGTGGGCGAGCGCGCCGGCGCGCCATCTGGTGATGGGTGTGACGCTCACGTCGATGATCGGGTATGCGCTGACGGGCTGGGGGCCGAGCTTCATGCAACGCTCGCTCGGGATCTCGATGCTCGACGTGTCGCGCTATATCGCGCTGCCGGGGGCGCTGTTCGGCGCCATCTCCGCGCTGGCAGGCGGCAAGATCGCGGACGTGCTCGCCAAGCGTCACGGCTTGCATGTCCAGTCCTGGGTGGTGCTGGTGATGAAGGCGCTCGCGCTGCCGTTTGCGCTGGCGTTCTACATGATCGACGTGCCCGCGATCGCGATCGGCAGCTATTTCATCTACCTGATCTTCGCCAATTCCTATCTGGGACCGAGCTTCGCGCTGATCCAGCATCTCGCCCCCTTGCGGATCCGGGCGATGTGGGCGGCGATCACGCTGCTCGTCATCAACCTGATCGGGCTGGGCCTCGGCCCGACGATCGTCGGTTGGCTGAGCGACATCCTGAAGCCCGGCTTTGGCGAAGACTCGCTTCGCTATGCGCTGGTCATCGTCGTCATGATGACGCCCTGGGCGCTGTTCCACTATTGGCGTGCAGGCGTGCTGCTCAAGCGGGACGAGGACATCGTGACCGCCGCGCGAGGACACTGACAGATTGGCGCGGGGCGGGCGGATGCCCGGTCCGCGTCAAACCACCGGTCATGGGGACGTGCCGTGTCAGTCCTGGCCCATGCGCTCGTCGAACAGGCCGTAGAGGATGGTCGAGGCATAGAGCTGGATTGCTTTTTCGCGCGGCATCGTCGCTGCCCATTTGCGCATGTCGAACGCCGCATTCTGCAGGGCCATCAGCGCCTGCGCGGCGATCAGCGCGTCGACCGCACGGATCGATCCCTCGCCGATGCCGTCCATCATCATGCCGGCATAGCGCCGCGCGATCCCGTTCGACCGTTCGACCATCGCATCGCGCACGCGGGGCGGGAGGCCGCTGAGCGCGGTCGTGCGAAGCAGCGGGCCGCTCTCGGCGAACTGGACGTCGAGCAACGTCGCCAGCGTGCTCGACAGCCGGTTCCAATAGGTGCCGCCCTGCGCCTCGCCACGCGCTTGCGCATCCGCGATCGTGTCGAAGCTCCGCTTGTAGCAGGCGATGACCAGGTCGTCCTTCGCATCGAGATGGTGGTAGAAGCTGCCCTTGGTGACGTTCAGCTCGGACGCGATCTTCTGTACCGAGGCGCCGCGATAGCCGAGCTCGTTGATCAGCCGCGTCGCCGCCAGCAGGAAGGCCTCGCGCCCCGGTTCGGCATCGTCGTGGCTCAGGTCGATCAGCTTGGGGGACCAGCGCGCCGAGGGGCCCGCGATCCCGTGCGCGAACACGTCCATCAGCCGCGTCTCGACGCGCGCATATTGGTCAGGCTCGTACCGCGTCAGCCAGATCGGCAGCCAGAACGTGTTTTCGAGCAGGACGTGCGCACGCGCGCTCTGGATGTCGGTCTGTGCGCGGCCCGTCGATGGACCCCATAGCAGCCGCGTCCGACGGAACACCTCGCGCCATCCCGCCATCAACCGGCTGCGGATTGGATCCTCGGTTGCGCGCAGGTCGGACAGCACGGCGAACGACTTTTCCTCGCCGCGCTGCACGCGCCCGAGCCGGGCCATGTTGAGCGAGAGATAGCGCGCGACGCGTTCGCGCGGCGTCGCTTCCTCCATCGCCTCGTCGAGCATGCGCAGGAGATAGTCGAGCGTGTTCTCGAACGCTGCGGCGGCAAGGTCTTCCTTGCGTTTGAAATAATAGGTAACGCTCGTCGTGTTGAGGCCGACGCGGCGCGCAACGTCTGCAAACGTCATGCCTTTCGCGCTCTGTTCGTTGATCGCCTCTGCCGCTGCGGCAAGTATGGCGTCACGTTTCGCGCGGAAGCGCTTCGTGCCCTGTTCGCCCTCGTCGCCTGCCGCTGCCGGAATCTTCATCGAAACACCCTAACAGTTTCAATTTGAAGATACAGTGCTTTTTAGGTGCTTTCGCCGTGGCTTGTAAAAGGCGTGTCTGACGCCTCGTTCGATGCTTTACCGAAGATGCGGTATGGTTTACCCGGGTCATGAAACGGGATTGCGAAGGAGGCCGCACGTGGATTTCACCTTGAGCGAACGAGAGACGTATTTTCGCGACCGGGTGCGGGATTTCATCGACCAGAACATCCGTCCGCGACAGTCCGATTATGACGCGCAGGCGCATGAGGGCGAGCGCTGGAAGGTGATTCCGGTCATCGAGGAGATGAAGGAAAAGGCCAAGGCTGCAGGGCTCTGGAATTTCTTCATGCCGCCGCATTCGGGCCAGACGCATGTCGATGATTCCTTCGCGTTCGAAGGGACGCAGCTGACCAATCTCGAATATGCGTTATGCGCGGAAGAGATGGGCAAGGTCAGCTGGGCGAGCGAATGCTTCAACTGTTCCGCACCCGATACGGGCAACATGGAGGTGTTCCACCGCTATGGCACGCGCGAACAGAAGGAGGCGTGGCTGGGGCCGCTGATGCGCGGCGAGATCCGGTCCGCGTTCCTGATGACCGAACCCGCGGTGGCGTCGTCGGATGCGACGAACATCGAGACGTCGATGGTGCGCGACGGCGATCATTACGTGATCAACGGAACCAAATGGTGGTCGTCGGGTGTCGGCGATCCGCGGTGCAAGATCGCAATCGTGATGGGCAAGACGAGCCTCGAGGGTTCGCGTCACCAGCAGCAGAGCCAGATCCTCGTGCCGATGGACACGCCCGGCGTGACGATCAAGCGGATGCTGTCGGTCTATGGCTATGATCATGCGCCGCACGGGCATGGCGAGGTCGTGCTCGAGAATGTCCGCGTGCCCGTCGAGAACGTGCTGCTCGGCGAGGGACGCGGGTTCGAGATCGCGCAGGGCCGACTTGGACCGGGGCGCATCCACCACTGCATGCGGACGATCGGTGTGGCCGAGACCGCGATTGAGGCGATGGCGCGGCGTCTGCTGACCCGCGTCGCGTTCGGCAAGCGGATCGCGGACTTCTCGGTGTGGGAGGAGCGGATCGCCACCGCGCGGATCGATATCGAGATGACGCGGCTGCTGTGCCTCAAGGCGGCGGACATGATGGACAAGGCGGGAAACAAGTCCGCGCAGATCGAGATCTCGATGATCAAGGTCGCCGCGCCTAACATGGCGCTCCGGATCCTCGACGACGCGATCCAGGCGCATGGCGGCGGCGGCGTATCGGGCGATTTCCGGTTGGCGCACGACTGGGCGGCGATGCGGACGCTGCGCTTCGCCGATGGTCCGGACGAAGTCCACAACCGCTCGATCGCGCGCAACGAGTTCGGGAAATACGGCGACTTCCGCAAGGGTGGCGTATCGAGCGGGGATATCGGGGTGAGCCGGTAAACCCGCAACGCCTTCACTTAGTCTGCCTTCGTCATCCTGGGTTCGACCCAGGACCCAGAGCCAAAAGCGCAACGACCTTGGCTCCGGGTCCTGACCTTCGTCAGGATGACGGTCTTGATCCGGAGCGCATCGACCCATGAAAGCCGCAGTCCTTTTCGAAGCCAATACCCCGCTCAGCATCGAGGACGTCACCGTCTCGAAGCCCGGCCCGCGCGAGGTCCTGATCCGGACGATGGCGGTGGGCGTCTGCCGCTCCGATCTGCACTTCGTCGACGGTGCCTATCCGCATGCGATGCCGACGATCCCCGGCCACGAAGCGTGCGGCGTGGTCGAGGCGATCGGTGACGAGGTCGGCATGGTCAAGGTCGGCGACCATGTCGTGACGTGTCTGTCGGCGTTCTGCGGCCACTGCGAATTCTGCGTCACCGGGCGCATGGCGCTCTGCATCGACGCTTCGGTGCGTCGTCCCAAAGGCGCCGCGCCGCGGCTGATGCTTGGCGACCGGCCGATCGCGCAGATGCTCAACCTGTCCGCCTATGCCGAGATGATGCTGGTTCACGAACATGCGTGCGTCGCGATCGACCGCGACATGCCGATGGATCGCGCCGCGTTGCTGGGGTGTGCGATCACCACCGGGGCAGGCGCGGTGTTCAACACCACCGACGTGACGCCGGGCGAGACGGTGTGCGTCGTCGGCTGCGGTGGCATCGGGCTCGCGGCGGTGAACGCGGCGAAGATCGCCGGCGCCGGCAAGATCATCGCGCTCGATCCCGTCCCTGAAAAGCGGGCGATGGCGGAAAAGCTCGGCGCAACGCACAGTATCGACGCGTTGTCGGATACCGCCGCCGACGAGGTCGTCGCGATCACCAAAGGCGGCGTTCATCACGCGATCGAGGCGGTCGGCCGGGCGCAGTCGGCCGCGACCGCGGTCAAGGTGCTGCGCCGCGGCGGGACCGCGACGATCCTCGGGATGATGCCGCTCGGCGAGAAGGTCGGGCTTTCGGCGATGGACCTGTTGTCGGGCAAGCGGCTGCAGGGCGGGTTCATGGGGTCGAACCGGTTTCCCGTCGACATTCCGCGGCTCGTCGACTTCTACATGCGCGGGTTGCTCGATCTCGACACGATCATCGCCGACCGGATGCCGCTCGAGCGGATCAATGACGCGTTCGACGAACTGCGGCGCGGCGACACGACCCGCAGCGTGATCACCTTCGCATGAGCAGCGACGCAGCCAGCACGATGGTCGGTACGATCGCGGTCGGCGAGAAGGACCGGCTCGATCTCGACCGGCTGACGGCCTGGATGGACACGAACGTCGACGGATTTGCCGGGCCGCTGACATACGCCAAGTTCGCCGGCGGTCAGTCGAACCCCACCTACCGGCTCGACACGCCCGGGCGGGCGTACGTCCTGCGACGTAAACCGTTCGGGCCGATCCTGCCCTCCGCGCACGCGGTCGACCGTGAATATACGGTGATCGCCGGCCTCCATCCGACGGGCTTTCCGGTGCCGCGGCCATATGGGCTCTGCGAGGATCCCGGCGTCATCGGCGCGGCGTTCTACGTGATGGAGATGGTCGAAGGACGGACCATCTGGGACGGTTCGATGCCCGGCGCGACGCGTGCCGATCGTCGGGCGCATTATGACGCGATGGTCGACACGCTCGCCGCGCTTCACAATACCGATCACGTCGCGGCCGGGCTCGGCGCCTATGGCAAGCCTGGCAATTATTTCGAGCGACAGGTCGGGCGGTGGACCAAACAATATCGCGCGGCGGAGACCGAGCGGATGGATTCGGTCGAGCGGCTGATCGACTGGCTGCCGCGTACGCTGCCCGAGCAGACGCGGACGTCGATCGTGCACGGCGACTATCGTATCGACAACATGATCTTCGCACCCGCCGAGCCCAGGGTGATCGCGGTGCTCGACTGGGAATTGTCGACGCTCGGCGACCCGCTGGCCGATTTTTCGTACTTGCTGATGAGCTGGGTGACCGAGCCCGAGGGACGCTCCGGCGTGCTCGGGATGACCGGGGACGAGACGGGGATCCCGACGATCGAGCAGGTCGTCGAACGCTATTGCGCGGCAACGGGGCGCGACGGCGTTCCCGATCTCAACTGGTATTTCGCGTACAATCTCTTCCGCCTGACGGGGATCGTCCAGGGGATCAAGCGGCGGATCATCGACGGCACGGCGTCGAGCGCGCAGGCGGAGAAGACGGTGGCGAAGATCCACGGTCTCGCGGACGCGGCCTGGGGTTTCGCGGTCAAGGCGGGGGCGTGAGACGCGCGACATGACGTCCCGTCCTTTGGCGAGACTCAGTCTTCGCTGACGACGGGTTTGGAGAAGCGGTAGGCGTTCACGCCGTCAATCGACGGAAGAGGGAGCAAGCAGATGTCGCAATTCGACCTGACCGGAATGGTCGCGATCGTCACCGGATCGTCGCGGGGCATCGGCCTTGCGTCGGCACGCGAACTCGCCGAGCACGGCGCGAAGGTCGTCATTTCGAGCCGCAAGCAGGACGCGTGCAATAGTGTGGCGGGCGAGATCAATGCCCGGCACGGTGATGGCACCGCGATCGCGATCGCGGCCAACATCTCCGACAAGGCGGGATTGCAGGCGCTGGTCGACCAGACGCGGGCGGCGTTCGGCAGGATCGACATCCTCGTCTGCAACGCGGCCTCGAACCCCTATTACGGGCCGCAGGCGGGTATCGCCGATGACCAGTTCCGCAAGATCCTCGACAACAACATCGTCTCGAACCACTGGCTGATCCAGATGGTCGCGCCGGAGATGATCGAGCGCGGCGCCGGGAGCATCATCATCATCTCGTCGATCGGCGGTCTTCGTGGCTCGCCGGTGATCGGCGCCTATTGCATCAGCAAGGCCGCCGATATGCAGCTTGCGCGCAATCTCGCGGTCGAATTCGGGCCGTCGGGCGTCCGCGTCAACTGCATCGCGCCCGGCCTCATCAAGACCGATTTCGCGCGCGCCTTGTGGGAACACCCCGACCGGATCGAGGCCGCGAATACGCGCGTGCCGCTGCGCCGGATCGGCGAGCCGCACGAGATAGCGGGCGCGGTCGTGTTCCTCGCATCGTCCGCGAGCAGCTTCATGACGGGACAGACGATGGTCCTCGATGGCGGGGTCACGATTTAACGGAGGGCATCATGCGTTTTCAGGACAGGTCGATCGTCGTCACCGGCGCGGGCTCGGGCATCGGTCGGGCCGCGGCATTGCTGTTCGCTGCGGAGGGCGGCCGGGTGGTCGTCGCGGACCTCACCGAGGGCGCCGACGAGACGGCGCGGATGATCACCGATGCGGGGGGGACGGCAAGCGCGATCCGGATGGACGCGGGGTCCGAGGAGGATGTCGTCCGCACCGTGACGCTGGCGTGCGACAGCTTTGGCGGGCTCGACGTGATGTTCGCCAATGCGGGGATCTCGGGCGGGATGGCGAACCTGTTCGATACCGACGTGGCGCTGTTCACGGAGGTGCTTCGCGTCAACCTCATCGGGCCGTTCCTCGCGGTGAAGCATGCCGCACCGCGGATCGGCGAGCGCGGCAAGGGGGCGATCATCCTGACCGCGAGTGTCGCGGGGATCCGGTCGGGTGCCGGTTCGCCCGCCTATTCCGCCTCCAAGGCCGGCGTGATCAACCTTGCCGCGGTGTCGGCACAGCAATTGTCGGGGTCCAACGTCCGGGTCAACGCGATCTGCCCGGGCCTGACCGAGACGGGGATGACCAAACCGGTGTTTGATTATGCCCGCGAATCCGACAAGATGCACCGCGTCGGTCGGTTGAATCCGCTTCACCGCGGCGCGCAGCCCGACGAACTCGCCAAGGTCGCGCTGTTCCTCGCGTCGGACGATGCCAGCTATGTGAATGGCCAGGCGATCGCCGTCGATGGCGGGCTGTCGTCGAGCCATCCGGTGACGCGTCAGGACTATGGCAAGACCGCGGTCTGACGCGGTCCCGGGGGCGGGCGGGGCGCTGTCGGCTCAGCGCCGCATCCGGATCAGTCCTTCCTGTGCGACGCTTGCGACCAGCCGGCCGTCGCGCGAGAAGATCTTGCCGCGGTTGAAGCCCCGCGCGTGGCCCGACCAGGGTGCATCGCAGGTGTAGAGCAGCCAGTCGTCGGCGCGGAAATCCTCGTGCAGCCATAGCGAATGGTCGAGGCTGGCGGTCTGTAGCCCCGGCGTGATCCAGTTGACGCCGTGCGGCAGCAACGCGGTCCCCAGCAACGCCATGTCCGAGGCATAGGACAGGACTGCGCGATGCATCGCCGGGTCGTCGCCGATCGGCGCGACGATGCGAAACCAGTTGGCATGGTTCGGCGCCTGCGCGGGTGGATCGATCCAGCTGCGCGGGTTGACCGGGCGGACCTCGATCGGGCGCCAGCGGAGCATGTGCGCGCGGAATTTCTCGGGGATGCCGTCGAGATTCTCCAGCCGCAGGTCGCGATCGGAGCGAAGCGTCTCGGGTGGCGCGACGTCGGGCATCACGTCCTGGTGGTGCAGGCCGTCCTCGGGTGTCTGGAACGATGCCGCCATGTTGAGGATCGGCTGCCCCTTCTGCATCGCGATCACGCGGCGCGTCGCGAAGCTGCGGCCCTCGAAGTCGCGGACGACGCGGTAGACGATCGGATAATCCTCGTTACCCGGGCGCATGAAATAGGCGTGGAGCGAATGCGCCGCCTTGGGCGCCTCGGTCGAGCGCTGCGCGGCCTGCAGCGCCTGCGCGATCACCTGACCGCCGAACACGCGACCGACACCGCCGGGCTGGCGCTTGCCGACATACAGGTCGGTATCGACCTCCTCGATCTCGAGCAGGTCGACAAGGCCCTTGGCGAGGGCTTCGGGGGACGTATCGGCAGTATCCACGCGTATCTGACCTCCATGCTCTCCCGCGAAGGCGGGAGCCCAGTCTGGGCCCCCGCCTTCGCGGGGGTACAACGTAGCGTCAATAGCCCGCGGCGATGGCCAGTCGGTCGGCATGGAAGTTGGCGTCGCCGAACAGCTCGGCCAGTACGCGGGCGCGCTTCATGTAGAAGCCGATGTCATATTCGTCGGTCATGCCGATGCCGCCGTGCATCTGGACGCTTTCCTGTACGCTGAGCGTCGTCGCGAGCGCGGTCATCGCCTTGGCGACCGAGACAGCCTCGTCCGCGCGGTCGCTTCCCGTGTCGAGCAGCTGCTGCGCCTTGAGTACCGCGGCGCGCGCGACCTCCATCTCGGAGTAGAGATGCGCGGCGCGGTGCTGGAGCGCCTGGAAGCTGCCGATCAGCGTGCCGAACTGCTTGCGCTGCTTCATGTAACCGATCGTCATGTCCATCGCGCCGCCGCCGACGCCGAGCAGTTCGGCAGACGCGCCGGTCCGGCCTGCGCGGAGCAGACGGTCGAGCGGCGCGCGGCCGGCATCGACCTCGCCGATCACCGCGTCGGCATCGACCTCGACCCCGTCGAAGTCGAGGCGCGCGGCGAGGCTCGCATCGGCAAGGCGTTCGGCGTTCGCGCTGAGCCCGGCGGCGTCCTTCGGCACCGCGAACAGAGTGATGCCGTCCGCATCGTCCGCGCCGCCTGCGGTACGCGCGGCGACGATGATCAGGTCGGCGGTGTGGCCATGCGCGACGAAGCGCTTGGCGCCGGTCAGCCTGAAGCCGTTGCCGGCGCGTTCGGCGGTCATCGCGATGCTGTCGCGGTGCTTGGCAGCCTCGTCGATCGCGAGCGCGGCGACGGTCTCGCCGGCGATGATGCCGGGGAACCAGCGTTCGGCCTGGCCGGTGCCCTTGAGCGCCTCGACCGCGGCGACGGCGGTGGTCAGGAAGGGGGAGGGCGACAGGTTGCGACCGATCTGTTCGAGCACGACGCCCGCCTCGACATGGCCAAGCCCGAGCCCGCCCTGGTCCTCGCCGATCAGGATGCCGGTAAAGCCCATCTCCGCGAACTGCTTCCACAGGTCGCGCGAGAAGCCGGTCTCGTCCTCGGCATCGCGGAGCGCGCGCATATGGCTGACGGGGGCGTGTTCCGCCACGAAGTCGCGGATCGTGTCCTGAAGGACGGTCTGGTCGTCGTCGAGATAGAGTGGCATTTCTGTTCCTTCTGCTCCCTCTCCCCGCCGGGGAGAGGGGCGGGGTGAGGGGTGGTGGGGCGGATCGTCCGAGCCTCACTGCCCCTCACCCGCCTTCGCTTCGCTGCGGCACCCTCTCCCCGGTGGGGAGAGGGAATGAATTTACGCCGGCAGTTCGAGGATCCGCTTGGCGATGATGTTGAGTTGGATTTCGCTCGTCCCGCCCTCGATCGAGTTCGCCTTGGTGCGCAGCCACGAGCGCGGGATCGCACCGCCGCGCGAGCGGTCGCTGTCCCATTCGAGCGCATCCGAGCCGCCCGCCGCCATCATCAGTTCGTAGCGCGACTTGTTCAGCTCGGTGCCGTAATATTTCATCATGCTCGGTTGCGCGGGATGCGCCTTGCCCGCCTTCAGTTCGTCGATGAACCGCTCGGACATCGCCCCGAACGCCTTGGCGCGCACCTCGAACAGCGCGATCGACGCACGCAACAGCGGGTCGGCGAGGCGGCCGTCATGGCCGAGCCCGACCGTGGCGATCGCCCCGTCGATCAGCGGGTTGCCGCCCGACGAGGCGAGCCCCATCCCCGAGATCATCTCGCGCTCATGCCCGAGCAGATATTTGGCGACGTCCCAGCCCTTGTTCTCCTCGTACACGCGGTTGACCTTGGGAACCTCGACATTGTCGAAGAAGGTCTCGCAGAACGGCGAATTGCCGCTGATCAGCAGGATCGGCTTGGTCGAGACGCCGGGGGTGGCCATGTCGAACAGCACGAAGCTGATCCCGCCCTGCTTCGAGGTCTTGTCGGTGCGGACGAGGCAGAAGATCCAGTCCGCCTTGTCGGCGTAGCTGGTCCAGACCTTCTGGCCGTTGACGAGATAATGGTCGCCCTTGTCCTCCGCCGAGGTGGCGAGCCCTGCAAGATCGGAGCCCGCATTGGGTTCGGAATAGCCCTGGCACCAGCGGATCTCGCCGCGCGCGATCTTGGTCAGGTGATCGAGCTTCTGCTCCTCGGTGCCATATTTGAGCAGTGCCGGTCCGAGCATCGAGATGCCGAAGCTGTTGAGCGGGTTGCGCGCCTTGATGGCTGCCATTTCCTCGCGCAGGATCTTGGTCTCGGCAGGCGACAGGCCACCGCCGCCATAGGCTTTGGGCCAGTCGGGGACGGTCCAGCCCTTGGCCGCCATCAGGTCCAGCCACTGTTTTTGCGCAGGGCTCGATGGCTTGAACTGGCGACCACCCCAGCAGACGTCGTCCTCCGATCGCACCGGCTTGCGCATCTCGGGCGGGCAGTTCTCCGCGAGCCAGGCGCGGGTTTCGGTGCGGAAGGTGTCGAGGTCGGTCATCGGGTCATCCTTTCTCCCTCTCCCCTGCGGGGGGAGGGTGGGGTGAGGGGCTGTCAGGGGCGGAGCACTGCTTGGCCGCCCCTCACCCCGGCCCTCTCCCCCGAGGGGAGAGAGAGTAGAAGTTACTTGATCCTGCCACCGCTGGCGGCGGCGTCCTTGAGCGACTTGGCGACGGGGAACCCGTATTTCTCGAGCCCAGCGACGACCTTCGGCAAGCCTTCCGACTGCGCCCAGAACATCGGGCCGCCGCGATAAACGGGCCAGCCATAGCCGTAGATCCACACCACATCGACGTCGGACGCGCGCTGCGCCTTGCCCTCCTCGAGGATCAGTGCGCCTTCGTTGACCATCGTGTAGAGCGTGCGCGCGACGATCTCCTCGTCGCTGATCTCGCGCGGGGTAACGCCCGACTTGGCGCGGAAATCGTCGATGATCTCGGCGACGCGGGGGGAGTTGGACGGCGTGCGCTTCTCGTCGTAATCGTAGAAGCCCGCCTTGGTCTTCTGGCCCCAGCGGTTCTCGGCGGCGAGTGCGTCGCGGATGTTCTCGATCCGGCTCGGGTCGCGGTGCCAGCCGATATCGACGCCGGCGAGGTCGCTCATCTGGAACGGGCCCATCGGCATGCCGAATGCGACATGGACCTTGTCGATCTGCTCGGGGCTCGCGCCCTCGAGCAACAGCTTGGTCGCCTCGACCTGGCGCGGCATCAACATGCGGTTGCCGATGAAGCCGTAGGTGACGCCCGCCACGACCGCGACCTTCTTGATCTTCTTGGCGAGCGCCATGACGGTCGCGAGCACGTCGTCCGCGGTCTTGTCGCCGCGCACGACCTCGAGCAGCTTCATCACGTTGGCGGGCGAGAAGAAGTGCATGCCCACGACGTCCTCGGGACGCTTAGTGCAGGCCGCGATCTCGTCGATGTTGAGATAGGAGGTGTTCGACGCGAGGATCGCGCCGGGCTTGGCGATCGCGTCGAGACGCGTGAAGATGTCCTTCTTCACCTCCATCGTCTCGTACACCGCCTCGATGATCAGGTCGCATTCGGCGAGGTCGGCGAAGTCGAGCGTGGGCTTCAGCGCGCCCATCGCCTGTTCAACCTGTTCGGGCTTCATCCGGCCCTTGGCGGCGGTCGCCTCGTAATTCTTGCGGACGACGCCGGTGCCGCGGTCGAGCGCGTCCTGCTGCATCTCGACGATCGTGACGGGAATGCCCGCGGACAGGAAGTTCATCGAGATGCCGCCGCCCATCGTGCCCGCGCCGATCACGCCGACGCGTTTGATCTCGCGCAGCTTGGTGTCGGCGGGGACGTCGTCGATCTTGGCGGCCTGGCGTTCGGCGAAGAAGATGTGGCGTTGCGCGGCGGACTGGACGCCCATCATGAGCGCCATGAACTGTTCGCGTTCGAACGCGATACCCTCGGCGAAGCTGGAGCCGTCGGCGGCCTTCTCGACGCAGGCGATGTTGGCGGCGGGCGCGTCGAAGTTGCGGAAGCGGCGGGCATTTTCCTTCTTGAACGCGGCGACGACGTCGGGATCGGCCTGCGCGGTCTTCTCGGAGGCGCGGGGCAGGGGGCGCTTGGTCGCGATCTCGCGCGCGAACGCGATCGCGTCCGCCTCCAGGCTGTCCTCGCCGACGATCTTGTCGATCAGGCCGGCGTCGAGCGCCTTCTTCGCCGAGATCGGATCGCCCTTCGCGGTCATCTCGAGTGCGAGCTTCACGCCGGCGATGCGCGGGATGCGCTGCGTGCCGCCCGCGCCGGGGAGCAGGCCGAGCTTCACCTCGGGCGTGCCGATCTTCGCCGAGGGGACGGCGACGCGGTAATGACAGCCGAGCGTGACTTCGCACCCGCCGCCGAGCGCGGTGCCGTGGATCGCGGCGACGACGGGCTTCGACGACGCCTCGATCATGTCGACGACGGTCGGCAGGCCGGGCTCGATCATCGGCTTGCCGAATTCGGTGATGTCGGCGCCCGCGAAGAAGGTCCGGCCGTCGCAGCGGATCACCATCGCAGTGATGCTCGCATCGGCGACACCTTCCTTGATCGCTGCTTCGAGCCCCTGGCGGACCGCTGCGCCGAGTGCGTTGACCGGCGGGTTGTTCGAGATGATGACGAGCACGTCGTCATGGCGTTCGGTGCGGATCGGGCTGGTCATTCTTCTCTCCTGCGGTTTGAACGTCATGCCAGCGAAAGCTGGTATCTCCTCGTAACGGGGAGACCCCAGCGTTCGCTGGGGTGACGGAATATCTGGATGTCGGCAAATCAGGTCATCGCCGCATAGATCATCGTCTTGAGTTCGCGGCGGATCGGGTAGAGACTGCTCGGCGAAACCTGCGTCATGAACACCATCGACAGCCGCTCGACCGGATCGATGAAGAACGCCGTCGAGAACATCCCGCCCCAGTAATATTCGCCCTTCGAACCGGCGATCATCGACCTGGCGGGATCGATCGTGATGGCAAAGCCGAGACCGAAGCCGGTGCCGGCATTGGCCGCCTCGCTGAACAGCGACTGCGACATTGTCGCGAGATCCGCCCCGCCGGGCAGATGGTTCTGCGTCATGAGGTCGAGGGTCTTGCGGCCGATGATGCGCGCGCCGTCGAGCGTACCGCCGTTGAGGCACATCCGGCAGAAGCGGTGATAGTCGAGCGCGGTCGACACGAGCCCGCCGCCGCCCGACAACAATGTCGGCGGACGGCTCCACGCGCTCTTCTCGCCGCGGTCGAGCATCGTCCGTCCCTTGCCCGGCGCGACGGTGTAACAGTCGGTCAGACGATCGACCTTGTCGGCGGGGACCTGGAAGAACGTGTCGTCCATCTTGAGCGGGACGAAGATTCGCGTGGTGAAGAACGTGTCGAGCTTCACGCCCGCGATCCGTTCGATCACCGCCCCCAGCACGTCGGTCGCGACCGAATAGTTCCACGACGTGCCGGGCGAGAATTCGAGCGGCAGCGCCCCCAGCGCGCCGACGAAACCGTCGAGATCGAGGTTGCCGTGCCAGTTCTCGATCTTGCCCTCGCGATACGCGGCATCGACGTTCGAGCGGTTCTGGAACCCGTAGGTCAGCCCCGAGGTATGGCGCAGCAGATCGATCATCCGCATCGGTTCGGCGGTTGGCTTCACCGCGAACGGCACGCCTGCGCCGCCGCCATTGTAGACGCCGATCCCCTTAAATTCGGGCAGGACGTGGTGGACGGGCGTATCGAGCGCGACCAGCCCTTGCTCGACCAGCATCATGAACGCGATCGAGGTGATCGGCTTGGTCATCGACGCGATCCGGAACAGCGAGCTTTCGTCGATCGGCGCGCCCCCCTCGCGGGCGAGCCCCTGATGCGAGAAATGAACGATCTCGCCGTCGCGCGCGATCAGCAGCTGCGCGTTGGGAAGCCGGCCCGACGCGACATATCGGTCGCGAAGGAGCGTATCGATCGCGGTAAGGCGTGCAGGATCAAAGCCATGCCGTTCGGGATCGCCGAGGATCGTGCCGGTCATCGCGCATGCCTCATGATGTACCATACCCCCGGTTCGAACATTGTTCATGCTATTGCCTTGAGCGCGGCGTAAATCAACTCTAAACCCACTGCCAGTTGGGCGATAAGCCAAACCCGAAATTCATATTTGGAGTGGACCGGCCTTGGTACAAGAACCGATCATCGCCCTGGACCCGCGCTGGCCCGTCATGTCCATGACCGAGACCGAGCGGTTGCTGACCGCGGCCGGAAGCAAGTTCGAGATGGACGTCGTGACGATAGGCGGCGTGGAGACGCGGATCTGGAAGAACGCACCGCCGTCACTGCGCTATCTGATCGAGGCGGCCCGCGGACATGGCGAGCGTCTGTTCACGATCTACGAGGACGAGCGCGTGAGCTATGAGGCGACATGGCGCGCGGTCACGACGCTCGCGGCGCATCTGCGCGCGCTCGGGGTAGGGCCCGGGGACCGCGTCGCGCTGGCGATGCGCAACCTGCCCGAATGGCCGGTCGCGTTCTTTGCTGCCACCGCGATCGGCGCGATCATGGTGCCGCTCAATGCGTGGTGGACGGGCGCCGAGCTTGAATACGGGCTTGCCGATTCCGGTGCGCGGGTGCTGATCGCCGACGACGAACGGCATCACCGGCTCGAGACCGCCTATGCCACGCTGCCGTTGCTCGAGCATGTGCTCGTCAGCCGTGCGGCCGAGCCGCTTGGTGGAATCGCGTCGCCGCTCGAGGAGATCATCGGCGCACCACAGGCCTGGGCGACGCTGCCCGAGCAGCCGCTCCCCGACGCGACGATCGCGCCCGACGACGACGCGACGATCTTCTATACCAGCGGCACGACGGGGGCGCCAAAGGGGGCGCTCGGGACGCATCGCAACATGATGTCGAACATCATGACGGGCGGGTATTCGGGGGCGCGGTCGGCGTTGCGCCGCGGCGAAACGCCACCCGAACCGACACCCCGCGTCAGCCTGACGGTAATCCCGATGTTCCACGTCACCGCCTGTTCGGCGGGGATGATGGGGGTGATCGCGACGGGCAGCACGATGATCTTCATGCGCAAATGGGACACCGTGCGTGCGATGGAGATCATCGAGCGCGAGAAGGTGAACGTGACCGGGGGTGTGCCGACGATCGCGTGGCAGCTGATCGAGCATCCCGACCGCCATCGCTACGACCTGTCGTCGCTCGAATCGGTCGCCTATGGCGGGGCACCATCCGCACCCGAACTGGTCAAGCGGATCCATGCCGAACTCGGCGCGCTGCCCGGCAATGGCTGGGGCATGACCGAGACGATGGCGACGGTGACGCATCACGGCGCGGAGGATTATCTCAACCGCCCGACCAGCGCAGGTCCGCCCGCGCCGGTGGTCGACCTGAAGATCGTCGCCGAGGACGGCGCCACCGTGTTGCCGGTGGGCGAGGTCGGCGAATTATGGGCGCGCGGGCCGATGATCGTGAAGGGGTATTGGAACAAGCCCGACGCGACCGCGGCGACGTTCATCGACGGCTGGGTGCGAACCGGCGATCTTGCCCGGCTGGATGAGGAGGGGTTCTGCTACATCGTCGACCGCGCCAAGGACATGATCATCCGCGGCGGCGAGAACATCTATTCCTCCGAGGTCGAAAACGTCCTGTACGAGCATCCTGCGGTGACCGATTGCGCGTTGATCGGCATCCCGCACCGTACACTCGGCGAGGAGCCCGCGGCGGTGGTGCATCTGGCGCCCGGGACGCACGCGACCGAGGCGGAGCTTCAGGCATGGGTGCGCGCCCGGCTCGCGGCGTTCAAGACACCCGTCGCGATCCATTTCGTCGGCGAGACGCTGCCGCGCAACGCCAATGGCAAGATTCTCAAAAAGGATCTTCAGTCGCTGTTTGCCGACCGTGCGATGGCGAGCGCCTGAGACGGCGTGTCACCATCCGGCGACGATGACGGGCGCGGGGAAGCGTCGCGTGCCCGCCGCGCGCTGATCGTCGCCTGTGGTCGCCGCCTCTATCCCTGCTTGTAACCCGCTGCGATTGCGACAAGGAGAGGGGGAAGCAGAGGGTGGCGACATGACGAACGACGAATCTTCCGGAGAGCCGGCCTTGTCCGCCGATGTTGGCCAGAACCGGGATGTGGCAGACGGTTCGTCACCGGGCAGCGGCGCGGATGGTGCGTTCGGATTGCCGATCGGCGTCGGCGTCGAGGACGCGATGCGGATCGCACAGCGACGCGACCGGTTGCTCGCCGCGCTGACGCTGACCGCGGGCGTCGGGCTGGTCATCGCCATGCCGTTCGCGCTCAAGGCTGGCGCCGAATTCTTCCTGCCGCTGACGACCGCATTGGTGATTGCGGTCGCGTTGATCCCGGTGCTCGAATGGCTCGAGCGGCGCGGCGTTCCTTCGGCGATCGCGGCGCTGGCGTGCATCCTGGTGTTCCTCGTCGCGGCGAACATCGCGATCGCGGCGATCCTGGTCCCGGCGACCGACTTTTTCCGCCTGCTGCCGACGCGGCTCGACCGGATCCAGAGCAATCTTGCGCCTTTGCTCGACCTGTATTCGAGTCTCGAAAAATATGTGAACCGGACGCTGCGTCAGGTCGCATCGACCCCGATCAAGCAACCGGCGACGGCGGGCGTTGCCGCGCCAAGCTCGATCCTCGAATTCGCGGCGACCTCGGCGCCGGCGGTGATCGTCCAGCTGCTGTTCGGTATCCTGATCGTGTTCTTCTTCCTGTCGGGATGGACCGGCATGCGGCGGCAGACGATCACCGGGCGGACCAGCTTCGACGGCGCGATGGCGACGGCGCGCGTGATCCAAGACGTCGTCGACGACGTCTCCGCCTATCTGGGGACGATCACGCTGATCAACGTCACGCTCGGCATCGTCACTGGGGTCGCGTTGTGGGCGATCGGCATGCCCTATCCGGCGATGTGGGGCGGGATCGTCGCGTTGCTGAACTACATCCCGTATTTCGGGCCGGTGATTGGCGCGTTCCTGCTGGGGCTGGGCGGGTTGATGACGTTCTCGGACATCTGGATGGCGATGCTGCCGCCCGCGCTGATGTACGGGCTCCATCTGGTCGAGGCGAATGCGATCACGCCGTTCATCGTCGGTCACCGCCTGACGATTTCCCCGTTGCTGATCCTCATCTCGCTGAGCTTCTGGGGATGGGTCTGGGGCACGCTCGGGGCGTTGCTCGCGGTGCCGCTTCTCATCATCCTGCAGACGGTGCTGGGGGCGGCGGGGAAGCCCGATATCGCGGGGTTCCTGTTCGAGCACGGCACGCTGGTACAGAACAAGACGGGGCGAAATCGACGTCGCGGCGACGCATCCGAGCAACAACGTGAAACGGGGGGTTGACGGTATCCGAACCCTCGCCTAGTTGCCGCCTCCACGCTGTTTCAGCGGGTGTAGCTCAGTTGGTTAGAGCGCCGGCCTGTCACGCCGGAGGTCGCGGGTTCGAGTCCCGTCACTCGCGCCACCCTCGACAGGGTGGCCGAGATCCCTTCCAGATTTTTGAGTGCTGCGAGCATTCCCCCCACATGCCGTTCGTGCTGAGTAGAGACCGAGTAGCTTCGTCAGAAGCGTATCGAGGGCTCGTATCGAAGCAACGTAGCCGCGCGCCAACGTGTCCTTCGATACGCCCTCTCGATACGCCGCCTGCGGCGACTACTCGACGGCTACTCAGGACGAACGGGCAAGGGGCGGGCGGGGTGCCTGGCTACCGCCCGATCTCCATCCAGCGCAGCACCGGCTTCAACGGTGCGATCCAGATCAGGCCGGTAAACAGATAGAACACCAGCTGCGCCAGCCAGTGCCAGCTGCCGACGATGGTCGACAGGCTCACGATCGCCACGCACCAGAGCATGATCAAGAGCAGGATGCCGAGCATCCCGACGGGTTTGCGCCAGGTCGGCGTCATAGCATGATCCATTCGCGTTCGGTGGCGATGGCGTGGAGCGGGACGTCCCACGCATCGGGCGTCAGCATTTCGACCTCCTGCACTGACAACGCAACCCCGACGCGCCACGCATCGGGGTGCGCAAGAAACGCGCGGTCGTAATAGCCGGCGCCCTGGCCGATTCGGTTGCCGCTGCGATCGAAGCCGACAAGCGGGGCCAGGATGATGTCCGGCGCCAGTTCGGCCGCGTCCTCGGCAGGCTGGTGGAGGCCGAACGGGCCGGCGATCAGCGCGGCTTCGGTCTCCCATGCCAGAAAGCGCATCGGTAGCGACCGACGTACCACGTGCGGGAGCGCGATGACGCAGCCCGCGTCGACCGCGGCGCGCGCGAACGGGGACGGATCGGCCTCACCCCCGAACGGGACGTAGGAGGCGATGGTCATTCCCGGCTTCAGCCGCGCGAGGAACGCCGAGGGCACGGGGATAGCGACTGGGGCGCACGCATCTCGTGCGGCGCGTAGCGAGGCTCTGAGCACGCTCTTGTCGGTCATGCACGCAAGCCGTCGAAAGGGGGTGGTGTGGCGGGCCCACCATGGCCGTGTGCCGGGTTATCCACTGACGCACGGTACGTCAGGTGGGGACCATGTGCTTCGGACCAGGATCCTAACAGGGACAGCCCCCTATGGATGATGAATAGCCTCAGGGATAATAAAGGCTCGTACCGGGCAGAACCCGCCATGCTCAATCTAGGCGCTCGGGGGGCTTTGCTCAAGGGGGCTTTGCTCGAGCGCCTGCGCGAGGCCCTCGAGCCGATCGGCGATCCGGGTCAGCGCGATCTCGCTCACCGCGGCGCCTTCGGGCGGGCGATGCGCCGCCTCGTCGAGATCGTCGGCGAGCATGAGCGCGACGAACAGCATCGCGCGCTCGGTGCTGAGCCCGCCTGCGGCACGATCGGCCACCGGCCAGCGCTCGGCGAGCATCGCGCCGAGCATCCTGACACGCGATTCCTCCCCGTCGCGACAGGCAACCGCGTGCGGACGGCCGCCGATATCGAGCATGACCTGCGCCATCAGTTGGCGCTGCTGCGGGTGATGACGTCGTCCAGCGCGGCGACGGCCTCGGCCATCCGTGCCTTCAGCGCAGCGTGGCGCCGCGCCAGCGCCGCGCCGCTCTCGGCACGCGCGTTGATCGCAGCTTCGATTCGCCCGATCGCGGCGTCGATCCGGTCGACGGCCGTCGGCGCGTCGGGAAGTGTGTCTGACATGCCATGCGAGATAGCATGGCAGGGAGGCGCGACAAGCCTGGATTGGAACAGTTTAGACCAACCCACGGTGTTGACAGGGCGGCCCGCCGCCCCGCAAAGGCAGCGCGCCCGGAACGGACTCACGGGCGTAGCGGAGATAAAGCCATGACGGTCAAGGTTGCGATCAACGGTTTCGGGCGCATCGGCCGTCTCGTTGCGCGTGCGGTGCTCGAACAGGCTGACAGCGCGCTCGAGCTCGTTGCGATCAACGATCTCGGCGATGCGAAGTCGAATGCGTGGCTGTTCAAGCGCGACAGCGTCCACGGCAAGTATCCGGGCGAGGTATCGGCCGAGGGCAACGAACTGGTGGTCGACGGCAAGCGCATCCGCGTCACCGCCGAGCGCGACCCTGCCAACCTGCCGCACGCCGAACTGGGCGTCGACATCGTCCTCGAATGCACCGGCTTCTTCACCGACAAGGCGAGCTGCCAGAAGCATCTCGACGCGGGCGCGAAGAAGGTGCTGATCTCGGCACCGGGCAAGGGCGTCGACCTGACCGTCGTGTACGGCGTCAACCACGACCAGCTGACCGCCGAGCACACGATCGTCTCGAACGCGTCGTGCACCACCAACTGTCTTGCGCCCGTCGCCAAGGTGCTGAACGACGCGATCGGTATCGAGCGCGGGCTGATGACCACCATCCATGCCTATACCAACGACCAGAAGATCCTCGACCAGATCCATCCCGACCTGCGCCGCGCGCGCGCCGCGGCGATGTCGATGATCCCGACCACGACGGGCGCTGCCCGCGCGGTCGCCGAAGTGCTTCCCGAACTGAAGGGCAAGCTCGACGGGTCGGCGATCCGCGTGCCGGTGCCCGACGTGTCGCTGGTCGACCTGACCTTCACCCCGTCGCGCGACACGACGCGCGAAGAGGTGAATGCGGTGCTGAAAGCGGCGTCCGAGAGCGGCCCGCTGGTCGGCGTGCTCGACTGGTCGGACGAGCCGCTCGTCTCGATCGATCTCCAGCATACGCCAGCGTCGTCGACGGTCGACAGCCTCGAGACCGCGGTGATCGACGGCAAGCTCGTCCGCGTCGTCAGCTGGTACGACAACGAATGGGGCTTCTCGAACCGCATGGTCGACACCGCGACCGCAATGGCGAAGTTCATCTGAGGCGGACGGACGCTGCGTTCCATTCCACTAGTCCGTCATCCCGCTCCAAGCCGTCATCCCAGCGAAAGCTGGGATCTCCCGGTTCGGGCCGCGGCGTGCGCCCATGGGGAGACCCCAGCGTCCGCTGGGGTGACGGCATTGGGACGGAGTAAGGGTGTCCATTGGGCAACGGACCATGGCTGAAGCCGTGACGGGCACGATCGCCGGCATCGCGCGGCACGCCCGTGCGAAAGCGCCGATGGAGGTCATCGACCATGTCGAGATCACCGTCGAGGCCGGCCTGCACGGCGACTTTCGCGGCTATGTGAAGCCCGGCGGCAAGGGGCGGCGTCAGGTCACGCTGCTCGAGCGTGTCGACTGGGATGCCGCGATGGCCGAGGTCGGCTGCGATATTCCCTGGTACGAACGTCGTGCGAACCTGCTCGTCGACGGCTTCGACCTTCCCCAGATAGCCGGCACGCGCCTGCGCATCGGCACGGACGTCGTGCTGGAGGTGACGCGGCACACCGATCCATGCGAACGGATGGAGGCTCTGGCGCCAGGATTGTTCGCCGCGCTCACGCCCGACTGGCGGGGCGGGGCGTGTACCCGCGTATTGATGGGCGGCAGGATCGCCGTCGGTGACGAGATCAGGATCGAGAAACCATGACCAAGCCTTTCAAGACTCTCGACGATATGGGTGACATCCAGGGCAAGCGCGTGCTCGTCCGCGAAGACCTCAACGTGCCGATGGCCGAGGGTCGCGTCACCGACGACACGCGCCTTCGGGCAACCGTCGCGACGGTCGGCGAACTGGCGGACAAGGGCGCGATCGTCCTCGTCCTCGCGCATTTCGGGCGGCCCAAGGGCAAGCCCAGCCCCGACTTCTCGCTGTCGCAGGTCGTGAAACCGTACAGCGAAGTGCTGGGTCGCGAAGTCCGCTACATCGATTGGGAAGGTGCCGAGGACTCGGTCGCGACGCTTGAGCCCGGCGACATCGCGGTGCTCGAGAACACGCGCTTCTTCGGCGGCGAGGAGACCAACGATCCGGCGGTCGTCGCGCGTTTTGCGAGCCTCGGTGACCTGTACGTCAACGACGCCTTCTCCGCCGCGCACCGTGCGCATGCCTCGACCGAGGGTCTGGCGCACGTCCTTCCCGCCTTTGCGGGTCGCGCGATGGAGGCCGAACTCGACGCGCTCCAGAAGGCGCTGGGCGAGCCCGAGCATCCGGTCGCAGCGGTCGTCGGCGGCGCGAAGGTGTCGTCGAAGCTCGACGTGCTGCGGCATCTGGTGACGCGCGTCGATCACCTGATCATCGGCGGCGGGATGGCCAACACCTTCCTCGCCGCGCGCGGTGTCGATGTCGGCAAGAGCCTGTGCGAGCATGAGCTGGCGAGCACCTGCGAACAGATCATGGACGCCGCCGACAAGGCGAATTGCACCGTCCATCTGCCCTACGACGTCGTCGTCGCGAAGGAGTTCAAGCCCAACCCCGCGACGCGCACGATCAACGTCCACGAGGTCGCCGCCGACGAGATGATCCTCGACGTCGGCCCCGCGGCGGTCGAGTCGCTTGGTGACGTGCTCAAGAACTGCCGGACCTTGGTGTGGAACGGCCCGCTCGGCGCGTTCGAGACACCGCCGTTCGATACCGCGACCGTGGCGCTCGCGCGCACCGCGGCGGCGTTGACCGAGGGCGGTTCGCTCGTTTCGGTCGCAGGCGGCGGCGATACGGTCGCCGCACTCAACCACGCCGGAGTGGCGGGGGCATTCACGTTCGTGTCGACCGCGGGTGGCGCGTTCCTTGAATGGATGGAAGGCAAGACTCTTCCCGGGGTCGCCGCGCTCCACGGTTGAAATGCGCCGGCATCCGAGCTATGTTTAACATGTTAAACGGAGACTCGGATGCTCGGCGTCAGGCTCGATAGCGAACTCGAAGAACGCCTCGCGGCGGTTGCGCGTACCCAGGGGCGCAGCAAGAGCGATATCGCGCGTGAAGCCGTGCGACGCTATGTCGAGCGCCACGACGAGGCTTTTCTCGCGGAGGCGCGGCGGCAGTCGATGAAGGCTGCCGCGCGCGACCGCGCGGTACAGGACGAGAATTGGGATTTCCTGATCTCGGCGCCCTCCGCGTGAGGATCTTGCGTGGCATGATCGTGGTCGGGTCGGGGCGGGGCGACGCCCCCCGAAAACCGCGGCCTTTTCTCGTCGTCCAGTCGGATGTGTTCGCCGAACATGCGACGGTTTCCGTCTGCCCGCTGACCTGTGTCACCAGCGATACGAATCTGTTCCGCGTGCCCCTTGAGGCATCCCCGGACACCGGGCTTCACGACGCCGCCGAAATCCAGGTCGACAAGCTGGATAGTCTCGCCCGCGACGAGATCGTGAAGATTGTCGGCACCATTCCCATCACCACCATGACCAGCGTCGACGATGCGTTGCGCCGCTGGCTCGAGCTTTGAAGGAACAACCATGACCACGACGATCACACCGCAGATCAAGACCATCCTCGACAAGTACGAAGCCACCAGTTCGGCGGTGAAGGCGAACCTTGCGCGCATCCTGATGCAGGGCAAGCTCGGCGGCACCGGCAAGCTGGTGATCCTGCCCGTCGACCAGGGCTTCGAGCATGGCCCTGCGCGCAGCTTCTCGGTCAACCCGGCGGCGTACGACCCGCATTACCATTATCAGCTCGCGATCGACGCAGGGCTCAGCGCCTATGCGGCCCCGCTCGGTATGCTCGAGGCGGGCGCGGACACGTTCGCGGGGCAGATCCCGACGATCCTGAAGTGCAACAGCTCGAACAGCTGGGCAACCTCGATCGACCAGGCGGTCACCGCGACCGTGTCCGACGCGGTACGGCTCGGCTCGGCGGCGATCGGCTTCACGATCTATCCGGGTGCGGATCAGTTCTTCGACCTTGTCGAGGAAATCCGCGAGCTGAGCGAAGAGGCCAAGTCGGTCGGCATCGCGACGGTGATCTGGTCCTATCCGCGCGGCGGCGAGCTGACCAAGGACGGCGAGCTCGCGCTCGACGTCGGCGCCTATGCCGCGCACATGGCGGCGTTGCTCGGCGCGCACATCATCAAGACCAAGCTGCCGACCGATCATATCGAGCAGAAGGAATGCAAGTCGCTTTACGCCGGGGCCGACTGGTCGAAGCAGGCGGATCGCGTCAAGCACGTCGTCCAGTCGAGCTTTGCCGGGCGGCGCATCAACGTCTTCTCGGGCGGCGCGTCGAAGGGCGAGGATGCGGTGTTCCAGGACGCGCGCGATATTCGCGATGGCGGCGGCAACGGCTCGATCATTGGCCGCAACACCTTCCAGCGTCCGCGCGACGAGGCGCTGGCGATGCTCGACCGCATCATCCGCATCTACAAGAACGAGGAATAAGTCGCAGCCGGCCTGCGCGTCATTCCGGTCCTGCGCCGGGGTGACGCGGCAGGTGCGAGCGGCTAGGGGGCCGATATGACCGAAGAAGATCCGCTGGGCCCGCTCGATCCAAATTTCGCCGAAAACTTCCGGCGCGACATGCGACGGCCGCCGTGCCAGCTCTATCTCGTCTCGCCGCTCGACGTCGGGGGTGACTTTCCCGACCGGCTGGCGCGCGCGCTCGATGCCGGGCCGGTGGCCGCGTTCCAGTTCCGCGTGAAGGACATCGACCAGCATGCCGCGGCGGCGCTGGGTGCGCCGCTGCGCGCGATCTGCGCCGAGCGCGACGTCGCGTTCATCGTCAACGACGATATCGGCCTTGCCAAGCGGCTCGATGCAGACGGCGTTCACCTGGGGCAGGGCGACGGCGATCCGCGCGAGGCGCGCGCGCAGCTTGGCCCCAATGCGCAGATCGGCGTGACCTGCCACGGCAGCCGCCATCTGGCGATGGAAGCGGGCGAGGCCGGAGCGGACTATGTCGCGTTCGGCGCCTTCTATCCGACGACGACCAAGACGGTCGAGCATATGGCGGAGCCGGTGACGCTGTCCTGGTGGTCGACGTTGTTCGAGATGCCGTGCGTCGCGATCGGTGGCATCACGCCCGAGAACGCGGCGCCGCTTGCCGCAGCGGGCGCAGACTTCATCGCCGTGTCGGGCGCGGTCTGGAACGGTGACGAAGTCGCCGCGATCAAGGCGTTTGGCGAGGTGCTCGCCAAGGCTTGAGCCGGGTGCGGGCCGGGCGGTGCGGACGCTGCGCCGCCGGCCTTCGGCATGCCGCGCCAAGCCGTTGGAAACAACCGACGCGCCGACCGTTTGGTCCACAGGCGTAACGGTTTGGGACCATGGCATGACGACAGCATTTCTGACGAAGACCTCGGTTCTTGCCGCCTGTCTGCTGGGCGCCGCACCGCCCGCGTTTGCACAGCAGGCATCGACGGCCCCCGTGCCGATCGATCGCAACGTGTTGCATGTGCAGGTGATTCTCGATCATCTCGGCTTTGGGCCGGGCGTGCTCGACGGTCGCGGCGGACAGTCGCTGGTCGCCGCGCTCAAGGGGTTCCAGGAAGCGAAGGGGCTGCCGATCACGGGCAAGTCCGATCCGCAGACGATGCGCGCGCTTTATCCCTATCGCGCCGCGCGGCCGACGGTGACGATCGCACTGACGCCCGACATGCTGGCCGGACCGTTCGTCAATCCGCTCCCCAAGGATCCGGCGAAGCAGGCCGAACTGCCGTCGCTCGGCTATCGAACGGTGATGGAGAAGCTGGGAGAGATGTTCCACACGACGCCGGCCGTCATCATGGCACTGAATGCGCCGGGCACGCGACTGGCGCCGGGCACCAAGGTCGTGTTCCCCAATGCGCTGCCGTCATCGCGCGCCTATGACGAGAAGCTCACGCCCGAATGGCGGGCCACGCTCACCATGCTCAACGTCGATGCGACGCAGCCGCAGGCGGATCACGTCGTCGTCGACAAGTCGGACAGCGTGCTGCGCGTGCTCGACAAGAACGACAAGCTGATCGCGCAGTTCTCGGCGACGATGGGGTCGAGCCACGATCCGCTGCCGCTGGGCACGTGGACGATCAAGGGCGCGGACTATAACCCGAAGTTCCATTTCAACCCGGCGCTGTTCTGGGATGCGAAGAAGGGCCAGCAGAAGGAGATGCTGCCGCCGGGGCCGAATGGTCCGGTCGGCGTGGTCTGGCTCGACCTCTCCAAGCCGCATTACGGGATCCACGGGACGCCAAGCCCCGAGACGATCGGTCGCGCCGAAAGCCATGGCTGCATCCGCCTGACCAACTGGGATGCCGCGCGTCTGTCGATGATGGTCAAGCCGGGGACCAAGGCGAAATTCCAGGCCTGAGTCGATGACCCGGACGTTCTGGATCATGCTCGGACTGATCGTGGTGATCGGCGGCGGGTTCGCATCGATGCTGTCGTTCGGCAGCGGCGGCGCGCCCGCGGCGGTCGAGCGGGAAGCCGGTGAAGCGGCGCCCGCGGAGGACTCGACCAGCGCGTCGCCGGGCAGGCTGGCAGTGCCCGTGATTGGCGTGCGTGCCGGCGCGATCGCCGACAGCTGGGACGATGCGCGCGGTGACGGCACGCGGGGGCACCGCGGCACCGACATCATGGCACCGCGCGGCACCGTCGTCGTCGCCGCCGCGCCGGGTCGCGTCGAGAAGCTTTTCGACAGCACGCTCGGCGGGATCACGCTCTATGTCCGGTCGCACGACCGGCGCTGGACCTATTATTACGCGCATCTCGCGGGCTATGCCGCGGGAGTCCGGGAGGGGATGGCGATCAAGACTGGCGATCACCTCGGCTATGTCGGCGATACCGGCGATGCGGGGCCGGGCAATTACCATCTGCATTTCGCGGTCACGCGGACGCAGCCGCAAGACCGCTGGTGGCAGGGGGAGGACGTCAACCCGTACCCCCTGCTTGCCGGAACCCGGGCATCCCGCTAAAGCGCGCGGCTTCGGGTTTCCGCACGGCCTTGCCTGGCGGACGGCCCCTAGCTCTTTCCAGCAGGAATCGGTCATGAAGATCAACGCGGTCGAGATTCGTCCCGGCAACATTCTTGAATATGAGGGCGGCATCTGGCGCGCCGTCAAGATTCAGCACACGCAGCCCGGCAAGGGCGGGGCCTATATGCAGGTCGAGATGAAGAACCTCATCGACGGCCGCAAGAACAACACCCGCTTCCGCTCCGCCGAGAGCGTCGAGAAGGTGCGGCTCGACACCGTCGACTTCCAGTATCTGTTCCGCGACGGCGACGCGCTGACGTTCATGGACAAGGTCAATTACGAGCAGATCACGCTCGACGCCGACATCCTGGGCGACGCCGCGGCGTTCCTGCAGGACGGCATGGACGTGGTGATGGAGCTCTGGGAAGAGCGGCCGATCTCGGTCCAGCTTCCCGACACGATCGAGGCGCTGATCGTCGAGGCGGACGCCGTGGTGAAGGGGCAGACCGCGTCGTCAAGCTACAAGCCCGCGGTGCTCGAGAACGGCGTGCGCGTGATGGTGCCGCCGCATATCGGTGCCGGCACGCGGATCGTCGTCGATGTGTACGAGCAGACCTATGTAAGGCGTGCTGATTGAGGCCGAGCGGCCGAGACGGATAGCTTAAGCTATCCGCACGACCCGCCGGCCCGGCCGGCGGGCATGGCCCGGCCGACGACGCGGGCTTTGCCCGCGGCCTGCGTCTGCGGCACTGCCCCACCCCAACCCCTCCCCTGAAGGGGAGGGGCTGAAAGGATTAAAATGCCAAGCCATTCCGGCATCATGACCGTCATCGAGCGCGCCGCCCGCAAGGCCGCGCCGCGCCTGCGTCGCGACTTCAACGAGGTCCAGCAGCTCCAGGTCAGCCGCAAGGGGCCCGCCGACTTCGTCAGCCAGGCCGACCAGCGCGCCGAACAGACTATCTTCGAAGAACTGAGCCACGCGCGTCCCGACTGGGGCATGCTGATGGAGGAGCGCGGCGAGGTCGCCGGCGATCCCAACAAGCCGCGCTTCATCGTCGACCCGCTCGATGGCACGTCGAACTTCCTTCACGGCATCCCGCATTTCTGCATCTCGATCGCGGTCGAGGAGCCGATGGCGAACGGCAAGCGCGAGGTCACGACCGCGCTCGTGTACCAGCCGCTGACCGACGAGAGCTTCTGGGCGGAGAAGGGGCGCGGCGCTTGGCTGACCGACCAGCGGCTGCGCGTGTCGTCGCGTCGCGACCTGTCCGAATCGCTGATCGCGACGGGGATCCCGTTTCTGGGACACGGCGATTTTGCGCAATGGAGCCGGATCTTCGGTGCGGTCGCGCCCGAGGTCGCGGGGATCCGTCGTCTCGGTGCCGCGGCGCTCGATCTCGCCTGGCTTGCGGCCGGGCGGTTCGACGGCTTCTGGGAATCCAACCTGAAGCCGTGGGACGTTGCCGCGGGGATGCTGCTGGTCAAGGAAGCGGGCGGTTACGTCACCGACTTCCGCGGCGGCGACCGCGCGATGGAGCGCAACGAGTTCCTTGCCGCGAACGACGCGCTGCATTCGCGACTGCATAAGCTGGTGGCCGGCGCGCTGCGCTGAGCCGGACGACGGTTCCGCTCCCGCGAGGGGGCGGGCGTTGGTCTGGCCGAGGGGGCGTTCGGGGATCACCTTGGTCGCGTGTCCTCCCCCTCCGTCGCCTCCGGCGACACCTCCCCCTGGCGGGGGAGGATCGGATCCGCCAGCATCAGCAGCCCCGTGTCCCCTCTGGATCGGTGATCTGCCCTGCCGCTTGGTCCAGAACCGGCCGGGAATTGCTGGCCGGATCCGGTGACGTCGCACCGCTTTTACGCCTGCAGCTACCTCGCCCGTACCGGGTAACGCAGGTGTCCCGACGGGCTGATACAGCTGTTGCGAGTGATTCTCACGGGCTCCCAGCCTTGCCCCACGGGGCCCATCGGCCTAAAGGCTCCCCATCTGTTCGCACATGCGAGAACCCCTTTGGTCGACCTGTCGCAATATCTACCCATCCTCCTGTTTCTCGGCGTCGCGATCGCGCTGTCGAGCACGTTCGTCTTCCTGCCGATGGCCGTTTCGCGGCTGACCGGGTCGCACAAGCCGACGCCCGAGAAGCTCAGCGAGTATGAGTGCGGCTTTCCCGCATTCGAAGACCCTCGCAGCCAGTTCGACGTCCGTTTCTACCTGATCGCCATCCTCTTCATCATCTTTGATCTCGAGGCGGCGTTTCTGTTCCCCTGGGCTGTCTCGGTGTTCACGCTCGGCTGGACCGCGTGGATCTCGATGATGATCTTTATCGGCGAACTGGCCCTCGGCCTCGCCTATGCATGGAAGAAGGGAGCACTCGATTGGGAGTAGAGCTTCAGCCCGCACCCGGTTCGCCCAGCTCGCTGGTGCCACCCGATCAGGGCTTTTTCGACAGCCTCAATGGCGAACTGACCGACAAGGGTTTCCTGGTCACGTCGACCGAGGAATTGTTCCAGTGGGCCCGCACGGGCTCGCTGTGGTGGATGACGTTCGGGCTCGCATGCTGCGCGGTCGAGATGATCCACGTGAACATGCCGCGCTATGATCTCGAGCGTTTCGGCGCTGCGCCGCGCGCGTCGCCGCGTCAGTCGGACGTGATGATCGTGGCGGGCACGCTGTGCAACAAGATGGCACCCGCACTGCGTCGCGTCTACGACCAGATGTCGGAGCCGAAATACGTGATCTCGATGGGGTCGTGCGCGAACGGCGGCGGCTATTATCATTATAGTTATAGCGTCGTGCGGGGTTGCGACCGAATCGTACCCGTCGACATCTACGTCCCCGGGTGCCCGCCGACCGCGGAAGCGCTGTTGTACGGCATCATGCAATTGCAGCGGAAGATCCGGCGGTCCGGGAGTATCGAACGGTGAGGGCGCCCGCACCAGCCTATGCGGCGAACGACGGCACCATCGACGCGGCCCGCGCCGCGCTCGGCGGCATGCTGCTCGACGCGGTCGACAAGGTCGGCGAGGTCGCCCTCCACGTCCGTCGCGAGGACCTGTACGACGCGATGATCGCGCTGCGCGATACGCCGGGGCTTGCCTATCAGCAGCTCATGGAAATCGCCGGCGTCGACTATCCCGATCGCGCGGAGCGGTTCGAGGTCGTTTATTGCATGCTGTCGCTGACGCGGAACCACCGCCTGCGCGTGCATGTCGCGACCGACGAGGACAAGCCGGTGCCGTCGGTGACCGACATCTGGCCGGTCGCCGGCTGGCTCGAGCGCGAGGTGTACGACATGTACGGCGTGCTGTTCAGCGGTAACCCGGACCTGCGTCGCATCCTGACCGATTATGGTTTCCGCGGTCATCCGCAGCGCAAGGACTTCCCACTGACGGGCTATGTCGAGTTGCGCTATTCGGAAGAGGAAAAGCGCGTCGTGTACGAGCCGGTGCAGCTCGCGCAGGATTTCCGCACGTTCGATTTCATGAGTCCGTGGGAGGGCGCCGAATACGTCCTTCCGGGCGACGAGAAGGGCGCGCTGCCACAGGCCAAGGGCGCGCAGACGCCGCTCTCGGCGGATACGATCGTCAAGGCGGATGCGGCGCAGAGCACGACCAAGGCGCCCGACGCGCCGAGCGAGCCCTATGCGAGGAAGGACGTCCAGAACACCTCGCAGAGCGGTGCGGGCGAGCCCGATCCGGGCAACCAGAAGCAGGACAAGCCCGTGGAGTCGGACGTGATCCCGACCAAGGGTGGAGGACAGAACCAGTGAGTCTCTACGTAGAGGAGCTTCTGGGCGAGGCGGATGCAGCCGATCCCACGACCGGCGACGTCACGATCCAGAACTACACGATCAACTTCGGTCCGCAGCATCCCGCGGCGCACGGCGTTCTCCGCCTCGTCATGGAGCTCGACGGCGAGATCGTCGAGCGCGTCGACCCGCATGTCGGGCTGCTTCACCGCGGCACCGAGAAGCTGATCGAGTACAAGACGTACACGCAGGCTTTGCCCTATTTCGATCGTCTCGATTACTGCTCGCCGCTGTGCATGGAGCATAGCTGGGTGCTCGCGGTCGAGAAGCTGCTCGACCTCGAAGTGCCCGAGCGCGCGCAGTATCTGCGCGTGTTCTTCGCCGAGCTGACGCGCATCTCGAACCACATGCTCAACCTCGGCAGCCACGTCATGGACGTCGGCGCGATGACGCCGAACCTGTGGATGTTCGAGATCCGCGAGGATTGCATGAACTTCTTCGAGCGCGTGAGCGGTGCGCGCATGCATTCCAACTATTTCCGTCCCGGCGGCGTGCATCAGGATGCGCCGCTCAAGCTGCTCGCCGATATCGGCGACTGGCTGGACACGCGGCTGCCGCGGCTGTTCGAGGACGCGATCTCGCTCGTCGCGGACAACCGCATCTTTAAGCAGCGCAACGTCGACATCGCGGTCGTCAGCCGCGACGATGCGGTCAAATGGGGCTTTTCGGGTCCGATGATCCGCGGTTCGGGCATCGCCTGGGATCTGCGCAAGTCGCAGCCCTATGACGTCTATGCCAAGATGGACTTCGACGTGCCGGTCGGCACGCGCGGCGACTGCTATGACCGGTTCATGGTGCGCGTCGAGGAAGTGCGTCAGTCCGCGCGGATCATGAAGCAGTGCCTGCGCGACATGCCCGAGGGGCCGATCGCGTCGCTCGACCGCAAGGTCGTGCCGCCCAAGCGCGGCGAGATGAAGCAGTCGATGGAAGCGCTGATCCATCACTTCAAGCTCTACACCGAGGGCTTCCACGTGCCCGCCGGCGACGTCTATGTCGCGACCGAGAGCCCCAAGGGCGAGTTCGGCGTGTATCTGGTCGCCGACGGCAGCAACAAACCGTATCGCTGCAAGATCCGCCCGACCGCGTTCTCGCATCTCCAGGCCTTCGATTTCATGGCGAAGGGCCACATGCTGGCGGATACGACCGCGATCCTCGGCGCGATGGATATCGTTTTTGGTGAATGTGACCGCTGATGGCTGAAGCTCCGAAAATCCCCGACGAGGCAGAGACCCGCGCACGCTGGGGCTCGTTCGCCTGGACGGACGAGAACCAGGTCAAGGCGAACGAGATCCTCGGGCGCTACCCCAAGGGCCGCGAACAGTCGGCGTCGATCCCGTTCCTCGATCTCGCGCAGCGACAGGTCGGTGCGGAAACGCAGACCCAGGGCTGGTTGCCGGTTCCGGTGATCGAGTTTGTCGCGCGTCAGATCGGCGTGCCGTACATGCGCGTGTACGAGGTCGTGACCTTCTACACGATGTTCAATCTCGCGCCGGTCGGCCGCTATCACGTGCAGGTCTGCGGCACGACGCCGTGCATGCTGCGCGGGTCGGACGACGTACTGGCAGCGTGCAAGAACCGTGGCCTTGTCAAGGGCGGCACGACCCCCGACGGCATGTTCACGCTGACCGAGGTCGAGTGTCTTGGCACCTGCGCGAACGCGCCGATGGTGCAGATCAACGACGATAACTTCGAAGATCTCGACTACGACAAGACGACCGAGATCCTCGAGGCGCTCGCCAATGGCGGTACGCCGACGCCGGGGCCGCAGTTCGGCCGCCGTGCGAGCTGCCCCGAAGGCGGCCCGACCTCGCTCAAGGCGATGGTCGACGCGAACCACGATTACCGGGGGGAGTGGGCCTGATGCTCGCCGACAAGGACCGCATCTTCACGAACGTCTACGGTTTCCAGCCGTGGAACATCGACGCAGCGATCATGCGCGGCGATTGGGATAATACCAAGGACCTGATGGCGCTCGGCCAGGACGCGATCATCGACGTGATGAAGGCGAGCGGCTTGCGCGGCCGTGGCGGGGCAGGGTTCCCGACCGGCACGAAATGGTCGTTCATGCCCAAGGAGCCAAAGCCCGACCGGCCGAACTTCCTCGTCATCAACGCCGATGAATCCGAGCCGGGCAGCTGCAAGGATCGCGAGATCATCCGTCACGATCCGCACAAGCTGATCGAGGGCGCGCTGATCGCAGGGTTCGCGATGCGCGCGCGCGCCGCGTACATCTACATCCGCGGCGAATATATCCGCGAGGCCGAGACGCTCTTTGCAGCTGTCGCCGAGGCCTATGATCGCGGCTTCATCGGCAAGAATGCGTGCGGGTCGGGCTACGACTTCGACGTGTTCGTCCACCGCGGCGCGGGCGCCTATATCTGCGGCGAAGAGACCGCGATGCTCGAAAGCCTCGAGGGCAAGAAGGGCCAGCCGCGGCTGAAGCCTCCATTCCCGGCGGGCGCGGGGCTGTATGGCTGCCCGACGACGGTCAACAACGTGGAGTCGATCGCGGTTGCGCCGACGATCCTGCGGCGTGGTGCGGCGTGGTTCTCGAGCTTCGGCGCGGAGAACAACCGCGGCACCAAGCTGTTCCAGATCAGCGGCCATGTGAACAAGCCCTGCGTGGTCGAGGAAGAGATGAGCATCTCGTTCCGCGACCTGATCGAGACGCATTGCGGCGGTATCCGTGGCGGCTGGGACAATCTGCTCGCGGTGATCCCGGGTGGCTCGTCGGTGCCGCTGGTCCCCGCCGCGCAGATCATGGACTGCGCGATGGACTTCGACGGCCTGAAGGCGGTCGGCTCGGGCCTCGGCACCGCGGCGATCATCGTCATGGACAAGTCGACCGACATCGTCCGCGCGATCAGCCGCATCTCGTACTTCTACAAGCATGAGAGCTGCGGCCAGTGCACGCCGTGCCGCGAAGGCACCGGCTGGATGTGGCGTGTGATGGAGCGGATGCGCACCGGCGACGCCGAGCTGTCCGAGATCGACATGCTCCAGCAGGTCACCAAGCAGGTCGAGGGTCACTCGATCTGCGCGCTCGGCGACGCCGCAGCGTGGCCGATTCAGGGCCTGATCAAGCATTTCCGCCCAGAGATGGAGCGCCGTATCCGCGAACGTGGTGGCGATACCGCGCCGATGATGGAAGCCGCAGAGTAATGCCTACAGTCAAAGTCGATGGCGTAGAGATCGAGGTGCCGCAGGGCGCCACCGTGCTGCAGGCGTGCGAGCTTGCCGGCAAGGAGATCCCGCGTTTCTGTTATCACGAGCGTCTGAGCATCGCCGGCAATTGCCGGATGTGCCTGGTCGAGGTGAAGCCTGGTCCGCCCAAGCCGCAGGCGTCGTGCGCGCTGCCGGCGGCGGACAAGCAGGAGATCTTCACCAACTCGCCGATGGTCAAGAATGCCCGCGAGGGCATCATGGAATTCCTGCTGATCAACCATCCGCTCGATTGCCCGATCTGCGATCAGGGCGGCGAGTGCGATCTGCAGGACCAGTCGGTCGCCTATGGCCGCGGCCATTCGCGCTATGACGAGAACAAGCGCGCGGTCACCGAGAAATATATGGGTCCGATCGTGAAGACGGTCATGACCCGGTGCATCCAGTGCACGCGCTGCATCCGCTTTGCCGAGGAAGTCTCCGGCGTCGAGGAGATCGGTGCGATCTTCCGCGGCGAGGACATGCAGATCACCTCGTATCTCGAGAATGCGGTCAAGAGCGAGCTGTCGGGCAACGTCGTCGACCTCTGCCCGGTCGGTGCGCTGACGTCGAAGCCCTATGCGTTCGAGGCGCGTCCGTGGGAACTGCGCAAGACGCTGACGATCGACGTCATGGACGCGGTCGGCACCAACATCCGGCTCGATAGCCGTGGTCGCCAGGTTCTGCGCTGTGTCCCGCGGATCAACGAGGACGTGAACGAGGAGTGGGCGACCGACAAGACGCGCCACGCGATCGACGGTCTCGTGCGTCGTCGTCTCGACAAGCCCTATGTCCGCGTGAACGGCAAGCTGGTTCCCGCCACGTGGGACGAGGCCTTCGCGGCGATCAAGGCGGTGAACGCCGGGTCGAGCGTTGCGGCGGTCGCGGGCGATCTGGTCGATTGCGAGACGATGTACGCCGCCAAGGCGCTGCTCGCGAAGATGGGCTCGACGATGCTCGAAGGCCGCCAGACCGGCATGGCCTATGACACGTCGAGCATCGCCGCGGTCAATTTCAACACGACGATCGCCGGCACCGAGCGGGCCGACGCGATCCTGCTGGTGGGCACCAACCTGCGCTGGGAAGCGCCGCTGGTGAACACGCGGGTGCGCAAGGCGATCAAGAAGGGCGCGAAGGTCTTCGCGATCGGGCCGGAGACCGAGCTGACGTACAAGGTCGAGTGGCTCGGCGACGATCTGGCGCTGCTTGGCAATCTGCCCGACGCGGTGACCGAGGCGTTCGGCAAGGCCGAGCGTCCGATGGTGATCGTCGGTGGCGCGGCGCTGAAGGGTGGCCATACGGCGGCGCTGAAGCTCGTCGACACGCTTGGGCTCATCAAGGACGATTGGAACGGCTTCAACGTCGTGCATATGGCGGCGTCGCGGATGGGCGGGCTCATGCTCGGTTATGCGCAGACGGGCGGCATCGCTGACGTGATGGGGGCGAAGCTCGGCTTCTTCCTCGGCGCCGACGAGGTCGATTTCAGCCAGTTCGCGGGCTTCAAGGTGTTCGTGGGGCATCACGGCGACAAGGGCGCGGCGGCTGCCGACGTCATCCTGCCGGGCGTGACCTATGCCGAGAAGTCGGGAACGTGGGTCAACCTCGAGGGTCGCGTCCAGCGCGGCGAGCGCGCGGTGTTCGCGCCGGGCGACGCACGTGACGACTGGTCGATCTTCCGCGCGCTGTCCGACACGCTCGGCCACACGCTGCCGTTCGACAGCTTCGAGGGTCTGCGCGAAGAGATGTTCGCTGCCGTTCCCGCGCTGCGTCACCAGGCGCTCGCGACGTTCGACTGGGCGGTGCCTTCGGGCACGCACGCCGGGAATGAGGGTGCCCACGGCGTCCTCGCCGGCTATCCGATCAAGGACTTCTACCTGACCAACGCGATCTGCCGCGCATCGCCGACGATGCAGCGCTGTTCGGCAGAACTTCTCCACGGGGAAGACTTTGCGGAGGCGGCCGAATGATCTCCTGGTTCGAACCGGCGCTCGGCTATGGCTGGGCGTATTTCATCGCGACGATCATCGACATCCTGGCGATCGCGCTGCCGCTGATGCTCGCGGTGGCGATGATCATCTACGCCGATCGCAAGATCTGGGCGGCGATGGCGCTGCGTCGCGGTCCCAACGTCGTCGGCCCCTTTGGCCTTCTGCAGAGCTTCGCGGACGGCCTCAAGGTCTTCCTGCAGGAGACGATCGTCCCGGCCGCGGCCAATCGCGGCCTGTTCCTGCTGGCGCCGATCATCACCTTCACCACGGCGCTGATCGTGTGGGCGGTGATCCCGTTCCAGACCGGCGTCGTGCTGGCCAACATCAACGTCGGGCTGCTGTACGTGCTCGCGGCGTCGTCGCTCGGCGTGTACGGCGTGATCCTGTCGGGCTGGGCGTCGAACTCGAAATACCCCTTCTACTCGGCGCTGCGTGCGGCCGCGCAGATGGTCAGCTACGAAGTCGCGATCGGCTTCATCCTGATCTCGGTCGTGCTGTGGTCGGGCAGCTTCAACCTGTCGACGATCGTGCTGTCGCAGAAGTCGCATGTCTGGTTCTTCAACGGGTACATCCTCAACCCGCTGCTGTTTCCGATGGCGGTGATGTTCTTCATCTCGAGCCTCGCCGAGACGCAGCGCGCGCCGTTCGATCTGACCGAGGCGGAGAGCGAGCTCGTCGCCGGGTACCAGACCGAATATTCGTCGATGGCGTTCGCGCTGTTCTGGCTCGGCGAATATGCCAACGTCATCATGATGAGCGCGCTCAACGCGACGCTCTTCTGGGGCGGGTGGCTGCCACCCGTCGACTGGGCGCCGCTCTATTACGTGCCGGGGATCATCTGGCTGTTCGCGAAGATCCTGTTCTTCTTTTTCCTGTTCAGCTGGGTCAAGGCGACCGTGCCGCGCTATCGCTATGATCAGCTGATGCGGCTGGGTTGGAAGATCTTCCTTCCCGTCTCGCTGTTCTGGGTTTTCCTTGTGTCGGGCTATCTCATGCTGATGCGCGTTGGAGTGGGTTCATGAGCGTCGCTCAGATCATCAAGTCGTTTACGCTTTGGGAATTCGTGAAGGCGCACGCGTTGACGCTTCGCTATTTCTTCAAGGAAAAGGCGACGATCAACTATCCGTACGAGCGCAACCCGGTCAGCCCGCGGTTCCGCGGCGAGCATGCGCTGCGTCGTTATCCCAACGGCGAAGAGCGGTGCATCGCGTGCAAGCTGTGCGAGGCCGTGTGCCCCGCGCAGGCAATCACGATCGAGGCCGAGCCGCGCGACGACGGTTCGCGCCGGACGACGCGCTACGACATCGACATGACCAAGTGCATCTATTGCGGGCTGTGCGCCGAGGCGTGCCCGGTCGATGCGATCGTCGAGGGGCCGAATTACGAATTTTCGACCGAGACGCGCGAAGAGCTGATCTACGACAAGTCGAAGCTGCTCGATAATGGCGACCGTTGGGAAAGCGCGATCGCGGCGAACCTTGCCGCCGATGCGCCGTACCGTTAAGCGAGCGCCGCGATGACCCAGATTAACTCCGTCATCCCAGCGCAGGCTGGGATCTCGTGCCGCGAGGGCGCGCTCTGCAACCGGAACGCCCCAGCTTTTGCTGGTGTGACGCGGAGGGTGATACCGTGATCCAGGCACTCGCCTTCTATCTGTTCGCGTTCGTCGTCGTGCTGTCGGGTGCGATGACCATCGCGTCGCGCAATCCGGTCCACTCGGTGATGTGGCTGATCCTTGCCTTCTTCAACGCCGCGGGTCTCATGATCCTGGTCGGCGCCGAGTTCATCGCGATGCTGCTCGTCATCGTCTATGTCGGTGCGGTCGCGGTGCTGTTCCTGTTCGTCGTCATGATGCTCGACATCGACTTCACCGAGATGCGCGCGGGTGTCGCGCGCTATTTCGGGATCGGTCTGGCACTTGCCGTCGCGCTGGCAGCCGAGGTCATGATCGCGGTCGGCGCATGGAGCACCGGGCCGATCCAGCTCGCGCGCCGTGCAGCGCCGATCTCCGACACCGTGCCCAACATCCAGGCGATCGGGAACCTGCTCTACACGCGCTATCTGTTCGTGTTTGAAGTCGCCGGTCTCGTCCTGCTGGTCGCGATGATCGGGGCGATCGTCCTGACGCATCGTCAGCGTGGCGGGGTCAAGACGCAGAATATCAGTCGCCAGAACGCGCGCCGTCCGCAGGACGCCACGCGCAACACGAGCCCGGTCGTCGGGCAGGGAGTCGAACTGTGACGATCGGTCTCGTCCATTACCTGGTCGTCGCAGCGATCCTGTTCACGATGGGGGTGCTCGGCATCTTCCTAAACCGGAAGAACCTGATCGTCATCCTGATGGCGATCGAGCTGATCCTGCTCGCAGTGAACATCAATCTGGTCGCCTTCTCGGCGTTCCTGAACGATCTCGTCGGGCAGGTCTTCGCGATGTTCGTGCTGACCGTCGCCGCGGGTGAGTCCGCGATCGGTCTCGCCATTCTCGTCATCTATTTCCGCGGTCGCGGCACCATCGCGGTCGACGACGTCAACCGGATGAAGGGGTAATACGGTTGATCCAGCTTATCGTCTTCCTGCCGTTACTGGCCGCGATCGTTGCCGGATTCGGCAATCGCGCGATCGGCAACGTGCCGGCGAAAATCGTCACCACGGCCGCATTGTTCGCGTCGTGCCTATTGTCCTGGCCGATCTTCCTCGGCTTCATGGCGGGCACCAGCACCGCGACCGTCGCGCCGCTGCTCGACTTCATCCAGTCGGGCGACATGAACGTCGCGTGGTCGCTGCGCGTCGATTCCCTGACCGCGGTGATGCTCGTGGTCGTCACGTCGGTCTCGGCGCTCGTCCATCTGTATAGCTGGGGCTATATGGACGAGGATCCCGACCAGCCGCGCTTCTTTGCGTATCTGTCGCTGTTCACCTTCGCGATGCTGATGCTCGTGACCGCGAATAACCTCGTCCAGATGTTCTTCGGCTGGGAAGGCGTGGGTCTCGCATCCTACCTCCTGATCGGGTTCTGGTTCCGCAAGCCATCGGCCAGCGCCGCCGCGATCAAGGCGTTCGTCGTCAACCGCGTCGGCGATCTGGGCTTCATGCTCGGCATCTTCGGCACGTTCCTGGTGTTCGGCACGGTCTCGATCCCCGAGATCCTCGCCGCTGCACCTGGGATGGCCGGATCGACGGTCGGCTTCCTCGGCTACCGCCTCGATACGATGACGGTGCTCTGCCTGCTGCTGTTCGTCGGCGCGATGGGCAAGTCGGCGCAGCTTGGCCTGCACACCTGGCTGCCGGACGCCATGGAGGGCCCGACGCCTGTGTCGGCGCTGATCCACGCGGCGACGATGGTCACCGCGGGCGTGTTCATGGTGTGCCGCCTGTCGCCGATGTTCGAGATGAGCCCGGTCGCGCTGACCGTGGTCACCTCGGTCGGGGCCGCGACCTGCCTGTTTGCAGCGACCTGCGGTCTCGTCCAGACCGACATCAAGCGCGTGATCGCCTATTCGACCTGTTCGCAGCTCGGCTACATGTTCTTTGCAGCGGGCGTCGGCGCGTACGGCGCGGCGATGTTCCACCTGTTCACGCACGCCTTCTTCAAGGCACTGTTGTTCCTGGGCGCGGGCTCGGTGATCCATGCGATGCACCACGAGCAGGACATGCGTTACTATGGCGGCCTGCGTAAGAAGATTCCGGTGACGTTCTGGGGAATGATGGCGGGTACGCTCGCGATCACCGGCGTCGGCATCCCCGGGATCTTCGGCAACACCGCGTTCGGGTTCGCCGGCTTCCATTCGAAGGATGCGATCATCGAGGCGAGCTGGGCCGCGGGTGAGCCGGGCGTGTGGTTCGTCGGCGTGCTCGTCGCGTTGCTTACCAGCTTCTATTCGTGGCGCGTGATGTTCCTGACCTTCTGGGGCAAGCCGCGCTGGGCCGCATCGGAGCATATCCAGCATGCGCTCCACGACGCTCACGGCCATGACCATGCGCATGACGCGCATCATGTCGACGATCACCATGCGAATCCGGCCCAGGCCGAGGACGCAGGGCACGCGCCGCACGGTCATCACGACGCAGCGCATGCACCGGCGGAAGGCGATGGCGGGTATCACCCGCATGAGAGCCCGCTGCCGATGCTGATCCCGCTGATCGTCCTGTCGATCGGTGCCGTGCTCGCAGGCTTCGTCTTCCACGGTTACTTCATCGAGCCGAGCGCGGGCGAAGAGTTCTGGAAGGGCGCACTCGCGTTCCGCGAACATCTGATGCACGAGATGCACGGCGTGCCGCTGTTCATCAAGCTGTCGGCGACGATCGCGATGTTGCTTGGCCTGCTGACTGCTTGGTACGCCTACATCAAGAACCCGTCCTTCCCGGGCAAGGTGATCGAACAGTTCGGCGTGCTCTACGACTTCCTGCTGCATAAGTGGTATTTCGACGAGCTGTACGACCTGATCTTCGTCCGTCCCGCCTTCGCGATAGGTCGCTTCCTGTGGCACCGTGGCGACGAGAAGACGATCAACCGGTTCGGCCCCGACGGGTCGGCCTGGCTGGTCCAGATCGGCGCGCGCGTCGCTGGCCGCTTCCAGACGGGATATCTCTACACCTATGCCTTTGTCATGCTGATCGGCCTGACCGCAGCCGTCACCTGGGCGATCGGACTCTATTGATGACCGGCTTTCCTATCCTCTCCGTCCTGATCGCGGTCCCGATGATCGCGGCCGTCGCGTGCCTGTTCGTCTCGGCGAACACCGCGCGGATGCTCGCGCTGGCGGCAACGCTAATCGACTTCGTCCTCGGCATCATGCTGTGGATGAACTACGACATCGGCGGCGCGCAGTGGCAGTTCGTCGAGCATGCTCCGGGCATCTTCGGCCCGTTCAGCTGGTCGCTCGGCATCGACGGCTTTGCGCTGATGCTGATCATGCTCAGCGTGTTCCTGATGCCGATCTGCATCGGCGCGAGCTGGCGCTCGATCACGACTCGCGTGCCCGAGTACATGGCGGCGTTCCTGTTCACCGAAGTGCTGATGATCGGCACGTTCGCGGCGCAGGATCTGTTCCTGTTCTACGTGTTCTTCGAAGCCGGCCTGATCCCGATGTACCTGATCATCGGCATCTGGGGCGGCGCGAACCGGATCTACGCGTCGTACAAGTTCTTCCTGTACACGCTGCTCGGCTCGGTCCTGATGTTCATCGCGATGCTCTACATGGCGAAGACCGCAGGCACGACCAGCATCCCGGCGCTGCTGAATTACGACTTCCCGGCGCATGTGCAGACGTGGCTGTGGCTGGCGTTCTTCGCGTCGTTCGCGGTCAAGATGCCGATGTGGCCGGTCCACACCTGGTTGCCCGACGCGCACGTGCAGGCGCCGACCGCAGGGTCGGTGATCCTGGCGGGCGTGCTGCTGAAGCTCGGCGGATACGGCTTCCTGCGCTTCCTGCTGCCGATGTTCCCCGAAGCCTCGGGCCAGCTGACCTGGCTGATCTTCGGCCTGTCGGCGGTCGCGGTGATCTACACGTCGCTCGTCGCGCTCGTGCAGTCGGACATGAAGAAGCTGATCGCCTATTCGTCGGTCGCGCATATGGCGATCGTCACGATCGGCCTGTTCGCGTTCAACCGGCAGGGGATCGAGGGCGCGATGATCATGATGCTGAGCCACGGCCTGGTATCGGGTGCGTTGTTCCTGTGCGTCGGCGTGATCTACGACCAGCTCCATACCCGCGAGATCTCGCGCTATGGTGGTCTTGCGATCAACATGCCGCGCTACGCGATCCTGTTCCTGTTCTTCACGATGGCGTCGATCGGGCTGCCGGGCACCAGCGGCTTCGTCGCGGAGTTCCTGTCACTGATGGGCACCTATCAGGTCTCGACCTGGACGGCGTTGCTTTGCACGACGAGCATCATCCTCGGTGCTGGGTACATGCTGTATCTGTACCGTCGCGTGGTGTTCGGCGAGATCAAGTCGGACGACGTTCGCGGGATGGTCGATCTGTCGGCACGCGAATTCTGGTTGCTCGCTCCGATCGCCGCCGTCGTGCTGTGGATGGGCGTGTATCCGGAGAGCTTCCTGGCACCGATGCGCAAGGACGTGAGCGTGCTGCTCGCCCGCGTCGACCGCGCCAAGCCCGCCAGCGACTCGAACCCAACTGCGGGGAAGCCCGCCACCGTGCATGACGCCGCGCACGGGGAGGCACACTGATGGATTACGCCGCTAACATCGCAATGACCTTGCCCGAGCTCGTGCTGGCGCTCGGTGCGATTGCGCTCATGCTCGTCGCCGCCTGGGGTGGGGAGAAGGCCACACGTGCGATTTCGATCGCTGCCGTCTTCGTCCTGGTCGGTGCGGGTATCGCGTTGACCGGCCCGGCATCGTCGGGTGGTTATGCCTTTGACGGCATGTTCCGCGCCGACGCGTTCGGCACGTTCGCCAAGGTCCTGATCTACATCGCCTCCGCGGTCGCGATCATGATGGCGCCGAGCTTCTTCGCGCGCACTCAAGGCGACAATCTGCGCCCCGAATATCCGGTGCTGATTCTCCTGTCCGCATGCGGCATGGGGATCATGGTATCGTCGAGCGACATGCTGACGCTGTATGTCGGCCTCGAGCTGCAGAGCCTTGCGGCCTATGTCCTGGCGAGCTTCATGCGGCGCGACGGACGGTCGGCGGAAGCGGGCCTGAAGTATTTCGTGCTCGGCGCGCTGGCCAGCGGCATCCTGCTCTACGGTATCTCGCTCGTCTACGGGTTCAGCGGGACGACCGTGTTCGCAGGGATCGCCGATGCCTATGCCGGGACGCCATCGCTCGGACTGCTGTTCGGTCTGGTGTTCGTGTTCGCCGGGCTCGCGTTCAAGATCAGTGCGGTGCCGTTCCACATGTGGACGCCCGACGTCTATGAGGGCGCACCGACCCCGGTCACCGCGTTCTTCGCGTCGGCGCCCAAGGTCGCCGCGCTTGCCATGTCGGTGCGCGTCGCGGTCGAAGCGATGGGGCCGGCGACGGACCAATGGCGCCAGATCGTGATCTTCGCGGCACTCGCCTCGATCATCCTCGGCGCGGTTGCTGCGATCGGCCAGACCAACGTCAAGCGACTGCTCGCCTATTCGTCGATCAACAATGTCGGCTTCGCGCTGATCGGCCTCGCCGCGGGTACGCCCGAGGGCGTGTCGGGCGTGCTGATGTACCTGACGATCTACGTCGTGATGACGCTGGGCTCGTTCCTCGTCGTCCTGCAGATGCGCGGCGACGATGGCCAGCCGGTCGAGAGCATCGCCAGCCTGTCGGGGATGTCGCGGACACGGCCAGGTCTCGCGGCGGCGCTGGCGATCTTCATGTTCAGCCTTGCCGGCATCCCGCCGCTGTTCGGCTTCTACGCGAAGTTCGCGGTGTTCAGCGCTGCGGTCGACGCGGGGCTGTTCCCGCTCGCGGTGGTCGGCATCGCCGCATCCGTGATCGGCGCCTATTATTACCTGCGCGTCGTCAAGACGATGTACTTCGACGATCCAGCCCCGGCGTTCGCGCCGATGGACAACAAGGTCGAGGGCGGCCTGATCGCGCTGGCGGCGATTTTCGTGTCGCCAGCGGGCTATCTGTTGATCCCGGTGATCGGTGCCTGGACGATGGCTGCGGCACGGGCGCTGTTCTGACCACGATCAGGACCGTTGCGGAGACAGGATCGACCAATGCCGACCTGATGGCGCTCGCACGCAGTGGTGCGGCGGACGGGTCGTGGCTGCGTGCGGTCCGTCAGACCGCGGGGCGCGGGCGGATGGGTCGCGCGTGGGATTCGCCCGAAGGCAATCTCTACGCGAGCACGCTGGTCCGCCTCCGCGCAGGCGACCCGCCGGCGGCGAGCCTTGCGCTCGTCGCGGCGGTCGCCTTGCAGGAAACCGTCTCGACCTTCCTCGTCGCCGGCATCTGTCAGGGCACGACTGACTCCAGCGCTATCCTCGCGCTGAAATGGCCGAACGACCTCCTGCTTGCGGACGCGAAGCTCTCCGGAATCCTCCTCGAGCGCGCGGATGATGCGGTCATCATCGGCTACGGCGTGAACATCGCCCATCACCCCGATCTGCCCGATCGCCGGACGACCGATCTCGCTGCGCACGGCGTGGTCGTCGAGCCCGCCATGTTCCTCGACATCCTGGCGGATGGCGTTGCGCGCTGGGTCTCGCGGTGGCGCACCGAGGGGATTGCGCCGGTGCGCGAGCGCTGGGTCGATTGTGCGCACCCGGTCGGCACCGCGCTCACCGCGCATCTGCCAGACGGCAGCACGGTCGAGGGGCTGTTCGCGGGGCTGGACGCCGACGGTGCGCTGATCCTGCGCGTGGCGTCGGGCGAGCGCCGTGTCATTCACGCCGCCGACGTCTTTCTGCTGTGATGCCGCCAGTCGCCATCGCCCGACGTCTGGCCTATGCCCGACGCGAACGGAAAGGTTGAAGGCCCCATGCTGCTCGCCATCGATGCCGGCAACACCAATGTCGTGTTCGCGCTCGTCAACCAGACCGAGCGCGGCAGCGATATCGTCGCGCGCTGGCGGATCGCGACCGACCCGCGGCGTACCGCGGACGAATATGCGGTGTGGCTGAGCCAGTTGATGCAGCTTGGCGGGCACGACCGCTCGACGATCGAGGGTGTCATCGTCGCGACCGTCGTGCCGCGCGCGCTGCACAATCTTCAGGTCTTGGCGTCCAAATATTTCCATACGACGGCACTGATCGCGGGGCAGGCGCCGGTCGAATGGGGGATCGCGATCGACGTCGACGAGCCCGCATCGCTGGGCGCGGACCGTGCGGTCAACACGATCGCGGCGCATGCGCTGCACAAGGGCGACCTGATCGTGATCGACTTCGGGACCGCGACGACGTTCGACGTGGTCGACTATACCGGCGCGTACAAGGGCGGGATCATCGCGCCGGGGATCAACCTGTCGCTCGACGCACTCGTCACCGCCGCGGCGAAGCTGCCGCGGATCGCGATCGAGGCACCGGGCGATATCAGCGTCATCGGCGTCAATACCGTCTCGCAGATGCATATCGGCATCTATTGGGGCTATGTCGCGATGATCGAGGGGCTGGTCGCGCGGATGAAGGCAGAGATCGGTCGCCCCGTGAAGGTCGTCGCGACGGGCGGCCTTGCGACACTCTTTGAAAAACAGACCGACGTGTTCGACGTCATCGAAGCCGACCTGACGATCCAGGGGCTGGCGATGATGTGGGCGCGCCACCATATCAAGGGCCACTAGGGCTCGCGCCGACCGGCCTGCGGGCCGCATTTCCATGTAATACCGAAAGTAATCAATGACTCCGAAGAACGAACTTCTATTCTGTGGCCTGGGTGGCTCCGGCGAGATCGGCATGAACGTCAACCTTTATGGTTGCCAGGGCAAATGGGTGATGGTCGATCTGGGCATCACGTTCGCCGATCCGCAATATCCGGGCGTCGACGTCATCCTGCCAGACCTGTCCTTCATCGAGGACCGGATCGACGACCTGCTCGGGATCGTCATCACGCACGGGCATGAGGATCATATCGGCTCGCTGCCGTATCTTGCCGAGGACCTCGGTGTGCCGATCTATGCGACGCCGTTCACGATGGGGCTGGTCCGTGGCAAGCTCGAGGAAGAGGGCATCGCTAACCGCGTGAAGCTCAAGATGATCCCGATGGGGGGCAGCTTCCAGCTCGGGCCGTTCGGCTTCACCTTCGTCGAGATGTCACATTCGATCCCCGAGGCGAACGCGCTGCTGATTGACACGCCTTATGGCCGCGTGTTCCACACCGGCGACTGGAAGCTCGACAAGAACCCGGTGATCGGCAACCCGACCACGCCCGAGGGGTTCATGGCGATCGGCGACAAGGGCGTCGACGTCCTCGTCTGCGACTCGACCAACATCTTCAACACCACCGCGTCGGGCAGCGAGAGCACGGTCCGCAAGGGTCTGTTCGAGGAGGTCAGCAAGGCCAAGGGCCGCGTGATGATCACCAGCTTCGCATCGAACGCGGCGCGTCTGCACACGTTCGGCGAGGTGGCCAAGGAAACCGGGCGCAAGCTGTGCGTCACCGGGCGTTCGCTCGACCGGATCATCAAGGTCGCGCGCGCGACGGGGTATCTGAAGGACTTCCCCGAGACGATCGATCCCGACACCGCGATGCGGCTGCCCAAGAACAAGGTGCTGATCATCGCGACCGGCGGGCAGGGCGAGGAGCGCGCGGCGCTCGCACGGGTCGCCAATGGCAGCCACACGATTACGCTCGACCCCGACGATACGGTGATCTTCTCGTCGAAGCAGATCCCGGGCAACGAGGTGCAGATCGGCCGCATCCAGAACACGTTGGCGGCCAAGGGCATCCGGATGATCACCGAGCGTCAGGCGCATGTCCATGTTTCGGGGCATCCGGGTCAGCCCGAGCTTGCGCAGATGTACGACTGGCTGCGGCCTGACGTACTGGTGCCGACGCATGGCGAGATGCGCCACATGATGGAGCATGCGCGCTTCGGGCTCGAACAGGGCATTCCGCGCGCGCTGGTGCAGAGCAACGGCGACATCGTGCGGCTGGCGCCAAAGGGCCCGGTCAAGATCGGTAACGCCACCGTGGGGCGCCTCGTGCTTGACGGCGACGTCATCCTGCCCGCCGACGGCACGACGCTGAACGAGCGTCGCAAGCTTGCGATCAACGGCCAGATCTCGGTTGCGGTCGCGATCGGCAAGGACGGGCGGATGCTCGGCCAGCCACAGGTTCGCGTTCAGGGCGTGCCGGTCGAGGAGGATCGTGCGGCGTTCGTCGCGGATGCGGTCAAGGCGACCGCGGATGCGGTGCGGGGCGGCAAGCGCGACATCGACAAGCTGCGCGAGCAGGTCCGGCTCGCCGTGCGCAAGGTCTCGACGCGCTGGACGGGCAAGAAGCCGATCGTCGACGTCCTGCTGATCGAGGGCTGAGCCCGTGCGCTGGACCTCGGCACTTGCGATCTACGTCCTGTTCTGGGCGTTTTCGGTGTTCCTGGTCCTGCCGTTCGGCGTGCGGACGACGCGCGAGGCCGGGGGCGATCATGTCCCCGGCCAGTCCGAAAGCGCACCGCATGAATTCAGCGCAGGCCGCGTAGCGTGGCGCGTGACGATCGTCGCGACCGCGCTGTTCGTGCTCTTCCAGCTCAATTACCACTATGGCTGGGTCACGCCGCAGATGGTCGACTTCTTCGACACCCGCGACATGGTCCGCCGCTAAACGCCAGCGACGCCCCGCGGCGTCAGCGCAGCCGCTCGATCGCCTGTGCGAGCGCGACGTAGAGCTTTCCCATATCCGACGACAGCAGCGTCACGCCCAGCGGCGAGCCGTCGCGCTGCGCGAGGATCGAGCGCAGCATCGATTCGAAGTCGTGGATGTAGCGGTTCACCATCTCGCGGAAGCCCGCATCCTCGTCGTACAGCCCCGCGATCGCCCGAACCTCTCCCGCGTCGAGGATCCGGACCGCGCGGCGCGTGAAGACGCCGCGATCCCCCTTGAGATACGCTGCCCATGCGCTGTCCGACACCTCGGGCGCGAAGGTCTTGGTGATGTCGATCGAGGCGGAGTTCAGCGATTCGATCAGCAGCGAGACGCGGCGCGCGAACGTGTCGCGGTCGGCGGTCTCGCGTTCGCTGCGCGCGTCCTCGATCCGCGTCTCGACGATCGCGGTCTGGTCGGCAACCACCTGAACCTGTCGTGCGAGCCGCTCGGTGGCCCGCGTTGCGGCATCGACCGCGGCGTCCGCTGATTCGGCGATCGCCTGGATCTGGCGGTCGACGGTATCGCTCGTCACCCGGCGCATCGCGGTGCTGCTGGCAGCCTCGAGCGCGGCCGCGGCGTCGGGAATGACCTTGGCCAGCGTCTCGCGTGCATTGTCGGCAGCGGCACTGGCGGTCTCGCGGACACGCAGCAGCGCCTCGACGAGGCGCGGAGCGGCGTCTTCGGCAAAGCTGTTCGTGCGGCCGATCGTCTCGTCGACCATCTGACCGAGCGCATCGGCCTTCGCGCGACCCGAGGCGAGCGTTTCGATCAGCGTGTGCGAAAGCCGGTCGAGGACGTGGCGCTGTTCGGCGATGACGCCGGCAATCGCATCGATCGCGTCGTGCGTGCTCTCGGCGGCGGTGACGAGCGCGAGCAATTCGGGTTTTGCCGCGACGACGATCGCCTTGCTTTGCCCCACGCGCGCATCGAGACGGCTGAGCGCGTCGGGCAACGTCTCGTCGATCTCGCGCGCGGCGGCGTCGAGCGCGATCAGCAGCGATTCGGTGGTGCCGATCGTCCGGTTGGCCATCGCCTCGCCGGACTTGAGCGCCTCGGTCATCGCATCGGCAGACCCGCCAAGCGCGCTGATCGATGCGGCGAGCAACTGCGTCCGCTCGAGCCCCTGGCGGTGCAGCGTCTCGATCCGCGTCTCGACGCCGCCGAGCCCGGAATTGAGCGTGTCGACGATCGCATCGCCCGATGCGCGTTGCTGGTCGAGCCGCTGCGCGACGCGTCCGATCGCATCCTCGACGCTGGCGACCTGGTCGGCGAGCGCCTCCGCGCTCTCGCGCGTCGCCGTGTCGAGTGCGGCGTGGTTGGTGCGGACCATCGCCAGCATCGCGTCGCCCTGCGCGGCGATCCCCTTGCGCGCCTCGTCGACCGCGTCGGCGGTCCGGCCGAGCAGCGCGTCGACCGCGGTGGACATCGAATCAGTGACATCCTCGAGCCGTGCGCCTGCGGTCTCGCTGGTCGCCTCCATGCGGACGATATGCGCAGCGAGGCGCTGTGCGGCACCGCTCGCCATCGCATCCGCCTCGCGTCCGCGCTCGGCGAGCGCGACGATCTGTGCGTCGAGCGCGGCGGCATGCGTGTTCGCCGACAGGCCGATCTGGCGGAGATTGTCCGCCATCGTTTCGGTCTCCGCCTGCGCACGCGGCAGCGAGGCCAGCAGGACGCCGAGCGAGGTCTGCGTCGCATCCGCGGCCGCGACCAAGCTGCGGGTGTGCGCATCGGCGCGTTCGATCTCGGTCGCGAACCCGGCGCCAATCGCCCCGAGGAATTGATGCGCGGTGTCGCCCATCGTCATCAGCGTATCGACCTGATCGGCGAGATCGGCACGATTACGGTCGATCGTTCCCGCGATCGCGGCAACCGTGCGCTCGAGACGCGCCGCCTCGTCCTGCATCGCGCGCGCGGTCACCCCGAAGCGCAGCGTCTCGCTCCGGCTGGTGCGCATCGCGAGCAGCCAGATGATGCCGACCAGCGCGGGGACGACGCACAGCGCCGCGATCAACTGCACGAGCGTGACCGGATCGATGCTGCCGATGGCGCCGCGAACGATCCATGCCATGCTGCCGAGCCAGACCGCGACGACGCCACCCGCGACGAGCGCGAGCGTGCGGCCCTGGTCCCATGCGTCGTCGGTCGGATCGTTATAGTCTTCGGTGAACACGGACGCGGGTCCCTTCAAAGGCGGTGGTGGGACGTCCGCACGAAACGGGTCCGGTGCGGGCTCCGCACGTAGGCCGATGATGGAAGAACCCCCGTTCATGATCTGGGTTTTACCATGATTTCGCGATCGACAAAGCGAATAGCGCAACCTCCTCTTAAGCCTATCGCATCTAGGGGTCGGCTCATGGCGTATGATCCCGGAGCAATCGATGCGGCGCTCGCGGCCGCGGTGGGCGACGAACCGCTGCTGATCGCGGAGCTGCGGCTCGCGTTCATTGCCAGCGTCGAGGCGGCGCTGACGCAAATGAGGATGTCGACCGACATAGACGCGTGGACGCTCGCCGCACGGCGCATGAAGGGGCTTGCGGCAAGCTTTGGTGCGGTGCGGTTGATGGCGGCGGCGACGGCGGCGATCGACAGCACGCCGCACGATACCGAGGTGATGCGCCGGATCCATCACGAGGTAGCGCGTCTCTAGCGCGCCCGATCGCATCCGCGCGCGATATAATGCGGAATTGATCTGCATCAGGCCCGGCGTTTGGCAGGCCCGCGCGGACGAACGGTCCTATCGGCATGCTGCGCGGGCTTTGCATCTCGCGCTATGGAGCCTAACAGCCGCAGATGCTTGCCGGGCTTCTCTTCGCTATTCATGACGCCGACGATCGTCCCGATCGTCTTGCCGCCACCCTGCCGTTCAGCGGCGTAACGCTGATCGAGTATCAGGCCAGACTGCTGATCGCCGCGGGCGTACGGCAGATGATCGTCGTCGTCGCGCGGCTGACTCCCGAACTGCTCGGCGCGATCAACCGCATCAACCGCCGCGGCATTACCGTCGACACGGTCCGGTCCGCGAGCGAGGCGATGGAAAAGCTTCATCCGCTTGCACGCGTGCTGATGCTCGGCGACGGGCTCGTGACGACCGAAAGCATCGTGGCCGCGATCGCCAACGAGGGCGGCGATGCGCTGCTCGTCGTGCCCGAGGACGATGCAGGGCCCGGCTTCGAGCGGGTCGGCGGGCAGATGGCCTGGGCGGGTGTCGCACGTCTCGACCCTGCGCGGATCGCCGAAGTGGCGGGGCTGCCGCAGGATTACGATCTGCAATCGACGCTGCTTCGGATGGCGGTGCAGGCGCGCGCGGTGCAGATCCTGTTGCCGACCGACGCGATTCGCAGCGGCCACGGGATCGAACGCGAGGCACGCACGCTCGAGGAGCGTGGCCGCGCGGTGCTCGCGACGATCGTCTCGGGACGCAGCGGCTGGTTCGACCGCTATGTACTGGCGCCGATCGCGCGGCTCGCGCTGCCGATGCTGGTCGACCGGAACGTCGCGGGTACCGCGGTCGGCGGCGGCGCGGTGGGCGTCGCGCTGGTCGGGCTGGTCGCGATGGGGTTCGGCTGGCTGACCACGGGCCTCGTGCTCGCGAGCGTGGCGGGAATCGGGCTGGCGATGGGGGCGGTGCTGAGCGGGCTGCGCGACGACGAAGCCGTCGCCGTGGTCCAGACGCGCGGCATCGGCGTCGTCTGCGCGCTGGCGGTGCTGGTATTCGCCTATTTCACGACCGGGTACAGCGGCGATAACACCATGCTGGCGGTCGCGACCGCGCTCGTCGCGATCGCCGCGCTGGGTGAACGCGCGATCGTCGAGCGCGAGCGACGGCTGTGGTGGGGTAGTGCACCGGCGTATCTGCTGGTCGTGACGCTGTTCGAGCTCATCGGGTTTCCGCTGGCCGGCCTCGCCGCCGCGGCGGCCTATGCAACGGTGACACTTGCCGCGGCAATCGAACGACTTCGTCTTCAACCTTAGTCTCGTTTTAACGACAAGCCGCTAGTCCCGGCGAAATGTCGGTTGGTCCTGACCCGATGCGTGATGCCGCTTTCTCCCGCCTGCATGCGATCGCGCGTGCAGAGCGCGCGCGGTTGCGCGGCGAGGATCGGCTCGACGGCGCCATCGCCGACTTTTTCCTCGACACGCCCGCACGACTGGATGACCGCGCGCGTGCGTTGATCGCGCAGTGGCTGCGCGGTGTTGTCGGGGGAATCGAGACCGATATCCGACGGCATGCGGCGCGGCTGCTCGTGGCGGCGGGAGAGACTGCACGCGCGGAGGCGATGCTGACGCAGGGCGGCGCGATGCTGCGGCTCACGCGCGCCGGACTGTTGCGCGACCGTGATCTGATGGGCGAACTGATCGCGCGGGTTCGTCACGACCTGATCGCGCAGGCGCTGCCGACCGCGATTTCCGGGCCCGATACCGCCAGCCTGCTCGTCCGGCTGGCCGCGGTGCCGGATACGATCGTCGCGACCGCCGCGACCGCGCTGCTGGTGGCGGACAGCCGGCGGCGTACCGCCAACGAGACGGGGGCGGGCGCGCGGAGCGAACTTCCCGCCGAACTGCATCACCGGCTCGTCTGGTGGGTCGCGGCCGCGATCCGCGAGGGCCTTCACGACCTGATGAAGGATGCGGGCGTACCGTCCGCGACCGGGGGCGTGGTGCAGAGCGACCGGGCGATCACCGACGCCGCGTTGCGCTGCCTGGCGGCGCACGACGAAGGCGAGCGGCTCGAGGCGGTCGCCGCGCGGCTCGCACTCGCGATCGACGCGCGACCCGACGAACTGCCCGCGTTGCTCGTCGAGGCGCTGGGCGACCGCCGGCTCGCGCTGTTCATCGCGGTGCTGGCCTCCGCGACGGGTATGGATTTCGACCAGGCGCGGGCGATCGTCGTCGATCCCGAGGGCGACCAGCTCTGGCTTGCCTTGCGCGCGAACAACCTCGACCGCGAGACGATCGCGCGGATCGGGCTTGCGCTGTCCGAGGCGGATCCACGGCGCGATGTCGAGAGCTTCGCCGAGGCGCTGGACGGCATCATGGCGGTCACCGAGGCGGATGCGCGGGCCGCGATCGCACCGCTCTCGCTCCACCGCGATTTCCGGGTTGCGTTGCGCGCGCTCACGCGTTCTGACCGGTAATGACGACGCACGCTTCGTTTCATCACCCGGCCGACGATCCGGCCGTGGCGCAGGCCGCGGTCGCGCGCGACGGCGTGCTGCTGTCGGCGGACCCGGTACTGGTGGCGTTGAACACGCGCGCGGGCGGCATGATCGGCGCGCCGCTCGCGGTGCCGCAGCTCGCTGCGATCACGAAACTGTCGCAAAGGCTCGGCATCATCGTCTCGCGCGGGACGGTCATCGCCGACGACGATGTCGATATCGACCTGTGGGTCCGCGCGCAGCCCGATGGCGACCATATCCGCCTGACCGTCAGTGGCTGGCGCGAGGTCCAGCCGTCCAGGGCGCCCGCCTCGCCACGCCGTGCGGTGCTCGACTTTCAGGCTACCGGGGCGGATCTGCGTTGGGAGACCGACGCGAGCCTGCATCTGACGTTCGTCTCGCTCGACGCGGGGACCAGATACGGGTTCGATCCGCTCGCGCTGCTCGGCCAGCCGATCTCGGCGATGGTCGCGCTTGATGCCGACCAGAACGAGGGCGCGGCGATCCTCGATGCGCTGTCGCAGCGGCGCGCGCTCGCGATGCTGCCCGCGCGGTTTCAGGGGACGGGGCTGCGGGTCCGTATTTCCGCCGAGACGCGGCATGACGCGCACGGCGCCTTTGCCGGGTATGTGGGGGGCGTTCAGGTCGTTACCGATCTCACCGCGGGCGGCGATCGCGGGGTGGTCGAGGCCAGACCGGAGTCGGATCAGCTGTCGCCGACCTTCACCGCGGGGCTCGACCGCGCGCTCCGCAAGCCGCTGGCGCGGATCGTCGCGAACGCGGACAGCATCCATGCTCAGGCCGATGGCCCGGTGCGACACGATTATGCGGATTATGCGTCGGATATTGCCAATGCCGGGCGTCATCTGCTCGCGCTCGTCGACGACCTGGTCGATCTGCAGGCCGTGGAACGACCCGATTTCACGCTGCTGCCGGAGCCGATCGACGTCGCCGACATCGCACGTCGGGCAGCGGGTTTGCTGTCGGTCAGGGCGGCGAACGCGGATGTCGGCGTCGCGCGGCCGGCGTTCGACGCAAGCATCGCCGCGCAGGGTGATTTCCGCCGCGTGCTGCAGATCCTGGTCAACCTGATCGGCAACGCGGTCCGGTATTCGCCAAAAGGGGGCACGGTCGTCGTGACCGCGAGCACGCAGGGTGATCGCGCCACGGTAACGGTCGCGGACGAGGGCAAGGGCGTCGCGCTTGCGGATCAGACGCGCATCTTCGAGAAATTCGAGCGGGTCGATCCGTCGGAGCCCGGCGGCAACGGGCTGGGGCTCTATATTGCGCGGCGGCTGGCGCGTGCAATGCGCGGTGACCTGACAATCGACAGCGCGGCTGGCGAGGGCGCGCGCTTCGTGTTGACGTTACCGACGCAGGCGGCGCGCGACTAGGATCAGCACCAGCCCTAAGACGGCGAGCGCGGCGCCGCGGTCCGCCCATGGCCGCTGATCGAGCATGAAGCTCGACTGCGGCCAATGGACGTAGCCAAGGCCCTGGCCGATCCAGAGGAACCCCATCAGCGTGCAGACCACGCCGATGACAATCAGGATCGGCCTGAACTTCATCTCAGCACCCGATCTTCGAGGCAGGGACGCGCATCAACGCGATGCCATCGGCGTGTAGTCGCGCTGCGTCGGGCCGCTGTACAGCTGACGCGGACGGCCGATCTTCTGGTCGGGATCGGTGATCATCTCGTTCCACTGCGCGACCCAGCCAACGGTGCGGGCGAGCGCGAAGAGAACGGTGAACATCGACGTCGGGAAGCCGATCGCCGAGAGGATGACGCCCGAATAGAAATCGACGTTCGGGAACAGCTTCTTCTCGATGAAATACGGATCGTTGAGCGCGAGACGCTCGAGCTCGATCGCGACGTCGAACACCGGATCGGTCACACCCAGCTCGCCGAGCACTTCCTTGACGGTCGTCTGCATGACGGCCGCGCGCGGATCGTAGTTCTTGTAGACGCGGTGACCGAAGCCCATCAGGCGGAACGGATCGTTCTTATCCTTTGCGCGCGCGATGAACTCGGGGATCCGATCGACCGTGCCGATCTCGTGCAGCATGTTGAGTGCGGCTTCGTTCGCGCCGCCATGCGCTGGGCCCCACAGGCAGGCGATGCCCGCCGCGATGCACGCGAACGGATTGGCGCCCGACGACCCGGCCAGACGGACGGTCGAGGTCGACGCGTTCTGCTCGTGATCGGCGTGGAGGATGAAGATGCGGTCCATCGCCTTCTCGACGATCGGGTTCACGACATACTTCTCGGCGGGGACGCCGAACGTCATCTTCAGGAAGTTGCCCGTGTAGCTCAGCGTGTTGTCCGGATAGACGAACGGCTGGCCGACGCTGTACTTGTACGCCATCGCGGCGATCGTCGGCATCTTGGCGATCAGGCGGTGCGACGCTATGACGCGCTGTGCCGGATCATGGATGTCGGTCGAGTCGTGATAGAAGGCCGAGAGCGCGCCGACGACGCCGCACAGGATCGCCATCGGATGCGCATCGCGACGGAAGCCACGGAAGAACTGCGCGAGCTGCTCGTGCACCATCGTGTGGCGCGTGATCGTGTTCGAGAAGGTCGCGAGCTCGTCCTCGCTCGGCAGCTCGCCGTTCAGAAGCAGATAGGCGACTTCCATGAAGTTCGACTGCTCGGCGAGCTCGCCGATCGTGTAGCCGCGGTGCAGCAGCGTGCCCGCGTCACCGTCGATATAGGTCAGCTTTGACTGGCACGATGCCGTCGAAGTGAAACCCGGATCATAGGTGAAATTGTCCGTCTGTGCGTACAGCTTGCGGATATCGATGACGTCGGGGCCGACGGTACCCGACATGACCGGGTAATCGAATTCCTTGCCATCGACCTTGAGGTTTGCGGTCTCGCTCATGCTTGTATCCTTCCTCGAAATCTTATCAGCTTGCCATCCGGTCGGCGATCCGACCGAGGCTCTCGTCGCGCCCGAGCAGGTCGAGCACGTCGAATATTCCCGGTGACGTCTTGCGTCCCGTCAGCGCGGCGCGGAGTGGTTGCGCGACCTGGCCAAGCTTGAGGCCCCGCGCTTCGGCCACGCGCCGTACCGCGCCTTCGAGGGCCTCCGTATCCCACTGGTCGAGCGCGTCAAGTTCAGCATGGGCGTTCCCCAAAATCGCACTCGCCTCACCTTGCAAAAGGCTCGCCGCGGCGTCGTCCATCGCTAATGGACGCTGGCTGAAGAGGAAATTCGACCCCTCGGCCAGTTCGTTCAGGTTGGCGGCACGCGGCTTCAGGACGGGCATCGCACGCGTGAGCAGGCCCAGTCCGCCGGTCGGCAGGTCATGGCCGAGACGATCCGCCGCGAGCTGCGCGAGCCGTGCGTTGTCGGCCTCGCGGATATAATGCCCGTTGAGGTTTTCGAGCTTCTTGAGATCGAAGCGCGACGGTGACTTGCCGACGCCGCCGAGGTCGAACCAGTCGACGGCCTGATCGCGGCTGATGATCTCCGCGTCGCCATGCCCCCAGCCGAGCCGGAGAAGGTAATTGTCGAACGCCTCGGGAAGGATGCCCATCTCGTCGCGATACGCCTCGATCCCGACCGCGCCGTGGCGCTTCGACAGCTTGGCGCCGTCGGACCCATGGATCAGCGGGATGTGCGCGTAGATCGGATCGGGCCAGCCGCCCTCGATTACGTCCATCGCGCGGTAGATCGGCAATTGGCGGAACGCGTTGTTGAGGTGATCGTCGCCGCGGATCACGTGCGTCACGCCCATGTCGTGATCGTCGACCACGACCGCGAGCATGTAGGTCGGCGTACCGTCGGAGCGGAGCAGGACGAGGTCGTCGATCTCCTCGTTGCGGACGGTGACCGCGCCCTGGACCCGGTCCTCGATCGTGACCGCGCCCTCCTGCGGTGCGCGCAGGCGGACGACATGCGGCAGGTCGGGCGCCTCGTTCGCCGGGCGATCGCGCCACGGGCTGCGGATGCGGAGCGGCTTCTTGGCCGCCTGCGCCTCGGCGCGCATCGCCGCGATCTCGTCGTTGGTCATGTAGCAACGATAGGCGTGCCCCGCCTCGACCATCTGGTGCGCGACCTGCGCGTGACGGTCGGCGCGGGCGAACTGCATGATCGCATCGCCGTCCCAGTCGAGCCCGAGCCAGCGCATTCCGTCCAGAATGGCGTCGATTGCCGGCTGGGTCGAGCGGACCCGGTCGGTATCCTCGATCCGGAGCAGGAACTTGCCGCCATTCGCCTTTGCGAACAGCCAGTTGAACAGCGCGGTGCGCGCGCCGCCAAGATGCAGGAACCCCGTCGGCGACGGAGCGAAACGGGTAACCACGGGTGCGGCCGAACCGACGGCATCCGTATCAGATATTGCGCCCAACCGCGGGTGCTCCCAGACTGTAGAAACGATGGAGAAACGATGGCCATGACAGCCGTCGCCGCCCCTAGCATGCGTCCGTGGCGGCGACAAATGGGCGTGCCGCAATGGGCGGTGGCGGCAGGCATCGCGGTCGAGCGCTGGCTGGAGGCGGAGCGCGATCAGCTCGCCTTGTGGCTGCCGGTGATGACGGGGGGCGGGATCGCGTTGTGGTTCGCGCTGCCCGGTCCGGCGGCGTGGCGCGTCGCGTTGCTGATGCTGGCGGCGATATCGCTGGCGGGACTGGCGATTGGGCAGGGCGGGCGCGCGGCGCGCGCGCTCGCGATCGGGGCGCTGGCCGCGGGGCTCGGCCTCGGGCTGACCTGGCTGAGATCGGACAGCGTCGCGCGACCCGTGCTTGGCGGCCCGGCCTTCGCCACGTTCCGGGCGCGGGTCGAATCGATCGAGCCGCTGGTCGACCGCGAACTCGTGCGTCTGACGCTGCTGCCCGACGGTGCGGGCGCGGATGGCCAAGGGCGGCCGGTGGCATTGCCCTACCGGATCCGCGTCAACCTCGCCGAGCACGACATGCCGACGCCGCTCGGGCGTGGTGCGATCATCGGTCTGCGCGCGCGGCTGATGCCGCCCGCGTTGCCGGCCGTTCCGGGCGCCTACGACTTTGCCCGCGTCGCGTGGTTCGCGGAGATCGGCGCGACCGGCAGGGGGTTCGCGCCGGTCCGGGTGATCGTGCCGAGCGGTCGCGGGGCGGGGATACGCGTGACGCTGTCGCAGCATATCGAATCGCGGCTGACGGGGAGTGCGGGGGGGATCGCCGCGGCGCTGGCGACGGGCGATGTCGGGGCGATCAGCGACGCGGATTCGCAGGCGATGCGCCGTGCCGGGCTGGCGCATCTCCTGTCGGTCAGCGGACTGCACATCACCGCGGCGGTCGCGGCGACGATGCTCGTGGTGATGCGGTTGCTCGCGTTGTTCCCTTGGCTGGCGCGCCACGTCCGGCTGCCGCTGATCGCGGCGATGGCGGGGGCCGCCGCTGCGATCGGCTATACGTTGCTGACGGGCAGCCAGGTGCCGACGATCCGTTCCTGCGTTGCCGCGCTGCTCGTGCTCGCGGCGCTGGCGATGGGGCGCGAGGCGATGACGTTGCGGCTGGTCGCGGCGGGGGCGATGTGCGTGATGCTGGTGCGCCCGGACTCTGCCGCGGGGCCAAGCTTCCAGTTGTCGTTCGCCGCGATCACGGCGATCATCGCGCTCCACGAACATCCTGCGATCCGGGAATTCTTCGGTGCGCACGAAGAGGGGCGTCTGGCGCGGGTCGCCCGCGGGCTCGGATCGCTGCTGCTGACCGGGCTGGTCGTCGAGATCGCGCTGATGCCGATCGCCGTCTATCACTTCCACAAGGCGGGCGTTTACGGCGCGTTCGCCAACATCGTCGCGATCCCGCTGACGACGTTCGTGATCATGCCGCTGGAGGCGCTGGCGCTCCTGCTCGACGGGGTCGGGGTTGGCGGGATCGTCTGGCCCCTCGTTCAGCTGCCGCTTGACGCACTGCTCTGGCTGGCACGCCGGGTTGCCGCGGCACCCGGCGCGGTCCGATCGCTGCCTGCGATGCCCGACGCGGCGTTCGCGGCGATGGTGACCGGCGGGCTGTGGATCGCGGTCTGGCGGACGCGCTGGCGGCGGCTGGGTGCGATCCCGCTCGCGATCGGCGCGATCTGGGCGCTGACGACGCCGCCGCCCGATATCCTGGTAACCGGCGACGGGCGGCACGTCGCGGTGCGGACGGCGGCGGGGCTGGCGCTGCTGCGCGACCGGGCGGGGGCGTATGTGCGCGATACGCTGGCGGAAAATGGCGGGGTCGACGGCGAGCCGTTGCTGCTGGCGGATCAGCCCGATGCGCGGTGCAGCCGCGACCTGTGCATGACGGATGTCGTGGCAGACGGGCGACGCTGGCGCGTGCTGGCGACGCGCAGCATGTATCGCGTGCCGATCGCCGACCTCGTCGCCGCGTGTCGCGCGGCGGATATCGTCGTCAGCGAACGGGGGCTGCCAAGGAAGTGCGAGCCGCGGTGGCTGAGGCTTGACCGGTCGACGCTGCAACATACCGGCGGTGTCGCGCTGACGTTGCGGACTGGGCGGGTGGCGACGGTCCTCGAACCCGGTGATCGGCATCCCTGGCGTATGCCCCCGACGCTCGAACGATCCGCGGGGCGGTTCGGTCACGAGGCCGGGCGTCGGGTCCGGTCCTGGTCGTAAGCGGAGCGCACTGACGCGCGGGATGGCAACGCGCTCGCGTTACTACTGGCGAGATTTTCTGGCGGGTGGACCGTTGGCCGTAATGGCTTTGCTGTATCGTGCGGGCTGGATCAGTTCCGGCTCCCGCATCGAGCCTGGGCCCTCGCCGACAGGTTTGCCGATCCGGGACGTACGGGACGACGCTCTTGGCCCTGGATCCTGACTTTCGTCAGGATGACGGGGGTAAGTCAGATCCGGAGTTGGAGTGAGGCGCTCTTCTTTCCCGGTCCTGACGTCTGTCGATAAGGGCAGGAGGGAGTCGACCGCTTCGTCATCTACCTTCCTGGGGACCCCATAGTCAGTCGTAACGCCGCAGGATGCCCGACAGCTTGCCCTGCACACGGACCTGCGCGGGGGCGTAGCGTTGCGGATCATAGGAGCGGTTGGCGGGGTCGAGCCGGACCATCGCGCCTTCGCGGCGGAAATATTTGAGCGTCGCCTCGCTGTCCTCGATCAGTGCAACGACGATCTCGCCGTCGCGGGCGGTCTCGGTGCGGCGGATCAGCGCATAGTCGCCATCGAGAATTCCCGCATCGACCATCGAATCGCCGGACACCTCGAGCGCATAATGCTCGCCCGAGCCAAGCAGGGCGGCGGGGACGGCCAGCATCGAGCTGCCTTCGAACGCCTCGATCGGCACGCCTGCGGCGATCCGCCCGTGCAGCGGAATCTCGACGACGTCGTTCGCGGCGACCGGGATATGCGCCGGGCGCACGCTGGGCGACGGCTCGGCGTTTGCCGGAGCGGCCGGGGGCGTGGCCTTGGCAGCAGCCGATTTCGTCGCGGGCATGTCCGGGCGCTCGGGCATCCGCAGGATTTCGAGCGCGCGCGCGCGGTTCGGCAGGCGGCGGATGAAATTGCGCTCCTCGAGCGCGCTGATCAGGCGGTGGACGCCCGATTTGGATTTCAGGTCGAGCGCGTCCTTCATCTCCTCGAACGAGGGCGAAACGCCCGTCTCTGCGAGGCGATCGTTGATGAAGCAGACAAGCTCGTGCTGCTTGCGCGTGAGCATAGCGGTTCTCCGTCCGGAACAGACGAGGAACTTCTATGGAACACAATGGCCGGCGTCAAGCGATCCGTCAGGCGATGATGAGGATTTCCGCCGAGTCGCCCGCACGCGCTGCGGGCGCGTCGCCGTCGCGGACGATCAGGCAGGTCGACCGCGCGAGCGTGAGCAGCATCGAGCTGTCCTGGATGGTCGAGGCATAGGCGCGACCGTCGCGGAGTTCGGCGCGCATGTAGTCGGTGCGCGACTCGTTCGGCGGCAGATCCTCGCCGAGCAGCGCGTGCGTCGTCTGCGGGAGCGGATCGCGCGCGCCGAGCATGTGCGCGACGACCGGGCGGACGAACAGGATCGCCGTGACGAAGGCGGAAACGGGGTTGCCGGGCAGGCCGAGCAGCATCGTCCGACCGAGCGTCCCCGCCATCATCGGCTTGCCCGGGCGAAGCGCGATCCGCCAGAAGTCGATGCTGCCGCCTGCCGCCTCGATCGCGGGGCGGACAAGATCATGGTCGCCGACCGACGCGCCACCGGTGGTCACGAGCAGGTCGGCGTCGACGCCCGCAAATGCGTCGCGCAGCGTGTCGAGACGGTCGGGCAGGATCCCGAGATCGACGATGTCGACGGGCAGATCGGCGAGCAGCGCCGCCAGCATGATGCCGTTCGATTCGGGCAAAGGGACGGGATCCTCGGTCGAACCGGCGGGGACGAGCTCGTCGCCGGTCGCGGCGACCGCGACGCGCAGGCGCCGCCCGACGGGGAGCGCGCCATGCCCGCCGGTTGCCGCAACGGCGATGCGGGCCGGGCTCAGCCGGTCGCCCTGGGCGATCAGCCGCGTGCCGGTGGCGAAGTCGAGGCCCTTCCGGCGCGTGTTGCGGCCTTCGTACGCGGGGCCTTCGCCATCGAGCGACAGGCGGTCGCCGTCGCGCGCGGCCTCTTCCTGGACGAGCACCGTGTCCGCGCCGGCGGGCATCGCCGCGCCAGTGAAGATGCGCGTCGCCTCGCCCGCGCCGACAATGCCCGCAAAGGAGCGGCCCGCAGCGCTTTCGCCGATCACGCGCCACGGCCCCGGCATGTCGGCAAAGCGGATCGCATAGCCGTCCATCGCCGAAAGGTCGGTCGCGGGCTGGGTCCGGCGCGCGACGATATCCTCCGCCGCCCAGCGCCCGATCGCAGCGCGCAGGGGAACATGCTCGGCAGGAACGCGCGCAGCCATCGCGAAGAGGCGGGCCTGGGCTTCGGCAACGGGGACGAGAGGGGGCATGAAGGCTCCGGTGGGCAGGCGTGGGAAAGGATGCAGGGGGATGGATACGGGGGCTGGAGGCAAATGGGGGTAGGCGGCTACTCGTATGACCCCGCGGACGGGGATAGCGGGCCGCGTTACGGGTGGCGATGGTGCGATAACGTTCCGACCCGCCGAGACGTTGCGGATCGCGGTGCGCGACGGTGCCGCATGCAAATCCTGTCGTCAGCCGCGGCAAAGCGCGCTAACCTGGATTGGCTGATCCGGCGCAACCCGGATCGGCACAGATCGCGTCGGTGCCCTTCGGGGCTTGAATGGGAATGCGGTGCGGGGTTCGCCCCAATGCCGTGGCTGTCCCTGCAACTGTAAGCGGCGAGCGACACGCACGCGCCCCCTCAAAAAGGGCAGCCACTGGGCCACCGGCCTGGGAAGGTGTGCGTCGAGCCTTGACCCGCGAGCCAGGAGACCTGCCGGCGTCTGGTCGCTCTTGTCCCGGTCCAGGGGGTGACCGAGGCACGGCCTGCGCCGTCTGAGCGACGACCATGTGGCTGGGGCCGCATCGGCGACGCGTGCCGGCCGCTCATGGCGTCCGGCCGGCGCACGTCCCGGCCGTTCGCGCGGCAGGCCCCCGCCCGCGTCGGACGCCGGGGGGTAGACATGACGAGCTTGACGATCGAACGACCGGTGCGAGGCTCCGTGCGTAAGCGTGTGGGTGTGATGTTCGCGATGCTGGTCGCCGCGAACATCGCCGCGTGGGGGTGGGCGTTCTCGCTGTTCCACGCACAGCCGCTGATGCTCGGAACCGCATTGCTCGCCTGGGGGCTTGGTCTGCGTCACGCGGTCGATGCCGACCATATCGCGGCGATCGACAATGTGACGCGCAAGCTGATGCAGGAGGGGCAGCGGCCGATCGCGGTCGGATTCTGGTTCGCGATCGGGCATTCGGGGATTGTCCTGATCGCCGCGGTCGCGATCGCGCTGACCGCCAATGCGCTGTCGCAGTTCGAGGCGTTCAAGCAGGTCGGCGGCGTCGTCGCGACGATGATCTCCGCGCTGTTCCTGTTCACGATCGCGGCGATGAACCTGATCATCCTGCGATCGGTGTGGCGGACGTTCGGGCACGTCCGGCGCGGTGGAGCCTATGTCGAGGAGGATCTCGACCTGTTGCTCGGCAACCGCGGGCTGCTCGCGCGGCTGTTCCGGCCGATGTTCCGGCTGGTGACGCAAAGCTGGCACATGGCGCCGCTCGGGTTCCTGTTCGGGCTGGGGTTCGACACCGCGACCGAGGTGGCGATCCTTGGTCTAAGCGCGAGCCAGGCGGCGGACGGGCTGTCGATCGGCACAGTGCTGGTGCTGCCGGTGCTGTTCGCGGTGGGGATGGCGCTGGTCGATACCGCCGACGGGGTGGTGATGCTCGGCGCGTACGAGTGGGCGTTCGTGAAGCCGATCCGCAAGCTGTACTACAACATCACGATCACGCTGATCTCGGCGATCGTCGCGATCGCGATCGGGGGGATCGAGACGCTGGCGCTGATCGGGTCGAAGCTGGGGCTGAGCGGCGGCGTGTGGGACGCTGCTGCCGCGCTGGGGGAGAATTTCAACGGGCTCGGGTTCGCGATCATCGCGCTGTTCGTGGCGTGCTGGGTGCTGAGCTTTGCGATCTATCGGTGGAAGCGGTTCGACGAGATCGAGGTGGTGCGGGGGTAGGGTCTTCGCTGATCCTCCCCCGCCAGGGGGAGGATTGTGAGGGCGATGTGCATTGGCAGCCTTTGCGAATTGCTCTAAGTTGGTCCTCGAGGATTGGTTCTACCGATCCTCGTTGATCGCGCCGGTGCCCTTCGGGGCTTGAATGGGAATGCGGTGCGGGGGCTTTGCTCCCAATGCCGCGGCTGTCCCTGCAACTGTAAGCGGTGAGCGAGACGCACGGGCCCTCCAGCGCGGGGGCAGCCACTGGGTCGCGGACCTGGGAAGGCGTGCATCGAGCTTTGACCCGCGAGCCAGGAGACCTGCCAGCGTTATGGTCGCTCTTGCCTTGATCCAGGGGATGGTCGCGGCACGGTAACCCGTCTGAGCGACGAACATGTGCGGCCGCAAGGTCGTGCGTGCGTGTGGCTGCGGACGTGCGTCTGTCCGTGGCCGTCGTTCCGACGCCGTGGAGAGCAAGCATGTCCGATATCCAGCCGAATCCGGCCCCCCCGAGCCTGGCCAAGGTTCCCGTCACGATCGTCACCGGGTTCCTGGGGGCAGGCAAGACCACGCTGATCAGCCACCTGATCCGTAATGCGGGCGGGCGGCGGCTTGCGGTGGTGGTCAATGAATTCGGCACGCTCGGGATCGATGGCGACATCCTGAAGGGCTGCGCGATTCCCGATTGTCCGGCCGAGAACGTCGTCGAGCTGGCCAATGGCTGCATCTGCTGCACCGTCGCGGATGATTTCATCCCGACCGTCGAGACGCTGCTCGCGCTCGACCCGCGGCCCGACCATATCCTGATCGAGACGTCGGGGCTCGCTTTGCCCAAGCCGCTGCTCAAGGCGTTCGACTGGCCCGCGATCCGCTCGCGGATCACGGTCGACGGCGTGATCGCGCTCGCCGATGCCGAGGCGGTCGCGGCCGGGCGGTTCGCGCCCGATCTCGCCGCACTCGATGCGCAGCGCGCCGCCGATCCGAGCGTCGATCACGAGACGCCGCTGTCCGAGGTGTTCGAGGACCAGCTGGCGTGCGCGGATCTGGTGCTGCTCACCAAGGTCGATCTCGCCGGGCCCGAGGGCGTGGCGAGGGCGCGTACGGTGATCGCGGCGGAGTCGGCACGGCCGCTGCCGGTGATCGACCTGACCGACGGGGTGATCGACCCGCGCGTGATCCTGGGGCTGGGCGCGGCGGCGGAGGACGATATCGCCGCACGCCCCTCGCATCACGACGGCGAGGATGATCACGAGCATGACGATTTCGACAGCGTCGTCGTCGAGCTTGGCGAGATCGCCGACCCCGCCGCGCTGACCGCGCGGATCGAGGCGCTGGCCCGCAGCGCGGATATCCTGCGCGTGAAGGGCTATGCTGCGGTCGCGGGCAAGCCGATGCGGCTGCTGGTGCAGGCGGTCGGCGCGCGCGTGCGGACGCAATATGACCGGTTGTGGCGCGCGGACGAGCCGCGGCGCACGCAGCTGGTCGTCATCGCCGAGCATGATCGCATCGACGCGGTGCAGATCCGGGCCGCGCTGGACGCCTGACGGCGATGCACGTCGTCTTTCGCGAGACGCATGGGCTGGAGGAAAGCGCGGTCCCGCAGGACCTCGCGCAGACCCCCGCAGACCTTGTCGTCCTGTCGTTTTCCGACAGCGACCTCGGCGCATTCGCGGCGGGGTGGCGGCGCGCGGATGCGGCGGGAAGCCCGTTGCCGTCGGTCCGGCTCGCCAACCTGTCGACGCTCGCGCATCCGCTCTCGGTCGATACCTATGTCGAGCGGACGCTGGCGGGTGCGAAGGGGGTGCTGATCCGGCTGATCGGTGGCCGCGCCTATTGGAGCTATGGCCTGCAACAGGTCGAGGCGCTCGCGCGCGCAAAGGGGATCGCGCTGGCGGTGCTGTCGGCCGATGGGCGGATCGATCCGAGACTCGATGCCGCATCGACGATCCCGGTATCGACGCTCCGGCAGCTGGCGATGCTCTGCGATACCGGCGGCACGGTCGCGGCGCAGGCGGCGCTCGCGCAGTTCGCGCTTGCGGCGGGGCTGTATGCGGGGCCGGTGCCGGGCGTGCGGACGATCGCCGAGGTCGGTGGGTGGCAGCCGGGCGGGGGCGTGTCGTGCCCCGCGGCGTTCGCGCTGACCGCCGGGCGCCCGCGCGTGCTGCTGATCTTCTATCGCTCCTATCTGACGGCGGCGGACCTGCATCCGATCGAGGCGTTGCATGCCGCGCTCACCGGACACGGGTTTGACGTGCTGGGCCTGTTCGCGCCGTCGCTGAAGGCGCCCGACGCGGCCGGGTGGCTGGCGCGCTGGGTCGCGGCGCTGGCACCCGCGGCGATCGTCAACGCGACCGCGTTTTCGGCGCGGGGCGCAGGCGAGACGACACCGCTCGACGGTGCAGGGGTGCCCGTGTTCCAGATCGCATTGGCGACCTCCGATCGCGCCGCCTGGGCCGGTTCGAGCCGCGGGCTGTCCCCGGCCGATCTCGCGATGCACGTCGTGCTGCCCGAGGTCGACGGGCGACTCTTCGCAGGCGTCGCGAGCTTCAAGGAGGATGGCGCGCGCGACCGCGCGCTCGAATATGCGCGTCGCGAACACCGCGGCGACCCGGCCCGGATCGCTGCGATCGCGGCGCGGGTGACGGCCTGGGTCGGTCTCGCGCGCAAGCCGGCTGCCGGGCGGCGGGTCGCGATCGTGCTGTCGACCTATCCGGGCAAGGCGTACCAGATGGCGCATGCGGTCGGCCTCGATGCGCTGGCATCGACGGACGCGATCCTCGAGGATCTGGCGGTGGCGGGGTATGCGCTCGGCGAGGGACCGCGCGAAAAGCCCGGGTCCGCGTTGGCAACGAAGCGGATGACGTGGCCGCTCGCGGCGTATCAGGCGGCGCTTGCGCGACTGCCGCGCGACGTGCGCGACGATCTCGAGCGGAGCTGGGGGGCGCCCGACAGCGATCCCGCGTGCGTCGATGGCGCGTTCGGGTTTGCCGCGGTCGAGTATGGTGGCATTCTGGTCGCGCTGCAGCCCGAGCGCGGACGGCGCGACGTGCGGACCGAGGAGTATCACGACCTGTCGCGGTGTCCGCGTCATGCCTATGCCGCCTTCTACCTCTGGCTGCAGGCGCGGGGGACCGACGCGCTCGTGCATGTCGGCGCGCACGGGACACTCGAATGGCTGCCGGGCAAGTCGGTGGCGCTGTCGGACGCGTGCTGGCCCGAGGTCCTGGTGGGGGCCATGCCCGTAATCTATCCGTTCATCGTCAACGATCCGGGCGAAGCCGCGCAGGCCAAGCGGCGGATCGGCGCGGTCACGCTCGGCCATGTTCCCCCGCCGCTCGAGCGGACGCGGAGCGGCGCAGGGCTCGGCCGGCTCGAGGCGTTGCTCGACGAATTCTCGAATGCGGACGGGCTCGATCCGGCGCGACGCGACCGGCTGCAACGCGACATCCGCGACGAGGCGAACGCGACCGGGCTCGCCGCGACGCTGAACCTCGACACCACGCAATCGTCCGCGGACGCGATCACGCGGATCGATGCGTTCGTGTGCGACGTGAAGGAGAGCCAGTTCGGCGACGGGCTGCACGTCTATGGTCGCGGCGAGCAGGGCGAAGCGGAACGCACCGGGCTGCTGACGGCGCTGCGAGGCGAGCGCGTCGCGGGAGGGCCGTCGGGTTCGCCGTGGCGCGGACGCGCGGACGTGCTGCCGACGGGGCGGAACCTGTACACCACCGATCCGCGCGCGGTGCCGTCGCGGACCGCGCATGCGCAGGGCGTGACGCTCGCCGACGAGCTGATCCGGCGGCATCTGCAGGATCACGGCGACTATCCGCGTACGATCGTGGTCGATCTGTGGGCGTCGGCGACGATGCGCACGGCGGGCGAGGAATTCGCGATGGCGCTCCACCTGCTCGGCGCGGAACCGGTGTGGGACCTGCAGTCAGACCGCGTCACGGGGATCGAGATCCTCCCCCTTGCGCAGTTCGACCGGCCACGCATCGACGTCACGCTGCGCGTGTCGGGGTTGTTCCGCGATGCATTCCCGACGCTGTGCGCGATGTTCGGACAGGCCGTCCGCGCGCTTGGGCGACGTGACGAGCCGCCGGCGTGGAATCCCTTCGTCGGACAGGCGACGACCGCGCGCGTCTATGGGCCTGGGCCGGGTCGCTACGGGCTGGCGATGGGGGACGCGGCAGAGACCTATACCGCCGACGCCCGTCTTGCCGCGGGTGAGGCATGGCTTGCGGCTTCGAGCCATGCGCTTGACGGAGAAGGGGGTGAGGACGGGCGCGACGTCTCCGATCCGCACGGTATCCGCGACCGCGTTGCCGCGGCCGACGCGTTCGTTCATGTGCAGGACCTGCCCGAGACCGACCTGCTGCTCGCCGCGGATTATGCGGCGCACGAGGCCGGATTCGCGGCGGCGCAGTCGGTCGCGGGTGGCAGCGCCGCGCTGTACCACCTCGATGCGCGCGACCCGGATCGACCGCGCGCACGCCCCTTGCGCGAAGAGATTGCGCGCGTCGTCCATGCGCGGGCGGCGAACCCCGCCTGGGTCGACGGGATGCTGCGCCACGGGTTTCGCGGGGGGGCGGAGATCGCCGCGACGCTCGATCACCTCGGCGCGTTCGCGCACCTCGCCGACGCGGTCTCGGTTGAGCTGATCGACCTGTATTTCGATGCGACGCTGGCACGCGAAACGGTCGTGGAATTCCTCGAGGCCGCAAATCCCGCGGCACTGGCGGCGATGCACGCGCGCTTTGCCGCGCTGCATGCCGCCAATCTGTGGCCGACGCGGCGCAACTCGATCCTCGCGCAGCTCGGCATGCCCGCTTGAGCGCGTTCGTCGTCAAGGGCTGGTGCCCCGATGCATGGCGGCCGATGATGGCGGGCGATGGCTTGCTCGTGCGCGTCCGGCCACGGCTCGGGCGGGTCCCGCGTGCGGCGCTGCTTGGCCTGTGCCGGGCAGCGCTGCGACATGGCAATGGCGAGATCGACGCGACCAGTCGGGCCGGGCTGCAGATCCGCGGCGTCCGCGACGATAGCTGGCGCGCGCTCATCGACGCGCTGCTTGAGCTCGGGCTGATCGATCCCGCCCCCGGCGTTGAGACGCGCGCGGCACTTCTCGTCGCGCCCGATCACGTGCCGGGCGACGATACGCACCGCCTCGCGCAGGCCATGTATGCGCGCATCGCCGAGCTCCCCGAGCTGCCGGGCAAGGTCGGCTTCGCGATCGATGCCGGGACCGCGTCGGTGCTGCACGAGGCACCGGCGGACTTCCGGATCGAACGGGGGGCGTCGGGCGGGTTGATCCTGCGTGCGGAGGGGCGGCACCGCGGCACGCCGCTCGAGCAGGGGCGTGAGATCGATACGCTGGTCGCGCTCGCACGCTGGTTCGTCGAGACCGGCGGCGCGGACAGCGGCCGGATGGCACGGCATGCCGCGGCGCTGCCGACATGGGCGCGCGAGCAGGAGCCGCCCGCGATGCCCGCGCCCCGTATCCGGCCGGGCGTCCATCCGCTCGGGCTGGCGGTTGCGCTGCCGTTCGGGCGGATCGCCGCGGCGGCGTTCATGCGGTGGCTGGAGGCCGAACCGGCGATTAGTGCGGTGCGTGTGACGCCCTGGCGCATGCTGCTCTGCGAAGCCGCTGCGGCGATCCGGCTCCCGGCCGACGGAGACGCGCTGATCGTCGACCCGATCGCCCCCGTGCTGCGCGCCGATGCCTGTGTCGGCGCACCCGCCTGTCCGCAGGCGAATGCGGCCACGCGCGCGCTGGCGCGACAAGTGGCGCCGCATGTCGGTGGCCGGCTCCACGTTTCTGGCTGTGCGAAGGGATGCGCGCGCGCGGCGCCGGCCGATGTCGTGCTGACGGCGCGCGACGGGGTGTTCGACCTCGCCTTCGACGCGCGCGCCGGCGCGACGCCCGTGCATGCCGGTCTCGACGCCGCGCAGATCCTCGCCCATTTCGGAGCCGCCTGAATGCCCTACGCCTATGAAACCGATGGCGCGGCGATCTATCGCCAGTCGTTCGCGATGATCCGCGCCGAGGCCGATCTCGCGCGGTTCGCGCCCGGCGACGAGCCCGTCGCGGTGCGGATGATCCACGCCGCCGGGCTGGTCGAACTCGCTGCGCATATCCGCTTTTCACCCGATTTCGGCCACGCCGCTCGCACCGCGTTGCGCGCCGGGGCGCCGATCCTGTGCGATGCGCGGATGGTCAGCGAGGGGATCACGCGCGCGCGGCTGCCCGCGGAGAATGCGGTGATCTGCACGTTGCACCAGCCCGAGACGATCGTGCTCGCGACCGCGATGGCGACGACCCGGTCGGCCGCCGCGCTGGAGGCCTGGCGGCCGCATCTGGCGGGCGCGATCGTCGCGATCGGCAATGCCCCGACCGCGCTGTTCCATCTGCTCACGATGCTTGAGGATCCCGCATGTCCCCGGCCGGCGGCGATCATCGGATGTCCCGTCGGGTTCGTCGGCGCGGTTGAATCCAAGGACGCGCTGTGGACGGCGCAACCCGTGCCCTGCGTGATCGTCGAGGGTCGGCTGGGGGGCAGCGCGATCACCGTCGCCGCGGTCAACGCGCTGGCGAGCGCGGCGGAATGAGCAATGCGCAGCCTTCTGCGGTGCGATGCGGCACGATCCACGGCGTCGGCCTCGGGCCGGGGGCGTGCGACCTGATGAGCGTGCGCGCCGACCGCCTCGTCCGCGGTGCGCGCCACATCGCCTATTTCCGCAAGGCCGGACGCAGCGGTCATGCGCGCAGGATCGTCGACGGCATGCTGCGCGACGACGTCACCGAATTCGCGATGGAATATCCCGTCACCACCGAGATCGCGGTCGCCGATCCGCGCTACAACGACTGCCTGTCCGCTTTCTATGCGGGCTGTATCGACCATCTGGCGGACCTGGTGCGCGGCGGCGAGGATGTCGTGGTCCTCTGCGAGGGCGACCCGTTCTTCTATGGATCGTTCATGCACCTCTATACCCGGTTGCAGACGATCGCGCCGGTGTGCGTCGTGCCGGGGATCACGGGGATGTCGGGCGCATGGACCGCGAGCGGCGCGCCGATCACCTGGGGCGACGACGTCCTCACCGTGCTGATGGCGACGCTGCCCGAGAAGGATCTCGTCCGGCGAATCCGCGACACCGACGCGCTGGTGGTGATGAAGATCGGCCGGCATCTGGGCAAGCTCCGCCGTGCGGTGGCGGCGGCGGGGCGCGAGGACGAGGCATGGCTGGTCGAGCATGCGGCGATGCAGGACCAGCGGGTCACGCGGCTGGGCGAGGCGGACGCGGTGACGCCCTATTTCTCGATCCTGCTGATCCACGGACAGGGGCGGCGGCCATGACCGGGTGGCTGGCGATCGCGGGGCTCGGGCCGGGCGATCCGGACCTCGTCATGCCCGAGGTGACCGCGGCGCTGGCGCAGGCGACCGACGTGATCGGCTATGTCCCCTATGTCGCGCGGGTCGCGGCGCGAGACGGTCTCACGCTGCATCCCAGCGACAACCGCGTCGAGCTCGACCGGGCGGCGCACGCGCTGCGTCTGGCGGACGAGGGGCGGCGCGTCGTCGTCGTGTCGTCGGGCGATCCGGGCGTGTTCGCGATGGCGGCGGCGGTGTTCGAGGCGCTCGAGGCGGGGCCGGCGGGATGGCGCGCGCTGGATATCCGCGTGCTCCCCGGCATCACCGCGATGCTCGCGGCAAGCGCGCGGGCGGGCGCGCCGCTGGGGCATGACTTCTGCGCGATCAACCTCTCGGACAATCTGAAGCCATGGGGGATGATCGAGCGCCGGATACGTCTTGCGGCGGAGGCGGACTTTGCCATCGCCTTCTACAATCCCCGGTCGAAGGCGCGGCCCGACACGCTCGACGACGCGTTCGCGGTCCTCCGGGTGACCTGCCGCGACGCGCGTCCGGTGCTGTTCGCGCGCGCGGTGTCGACCCCGGACGAGATGCTGGCCATCGTGCCGCTGCCCGATGCGCGCGGCGCGATGGCAGACATGCGGACGATGGTGATCGTCGGATCGAGCCAGACGCGCATCATCGCGCGGCCCGTGGGGCCGATCCTCTATACCCCGCGGTCGGCGTCGTGATCGAGCCAGCGCAGGACGTCCTCAACACCGTGCACCGCGCGTCGGGCGGGCAGCGGGGGGCGATCGATCATGACGACCGGGATGCCGCGCGCGCGCGCGGCGTGGAGTTTGGCGACCGCGCCCGGCCCGCCTGCATTCTTGCACACCACGAGGTCGATGCCGTGCGCGTCCATCAGCGCGCGGTCGCCGGCGACGTCGAACGGTCCACGATCGACGACGAGGCAATGATCCGGCAACGCGGGGGCGCGCTCCGGCTGGTCGACGAAGCGCAACAGATACTGGTGCTGCGGCTGCGCCGAAAACGCGTCGACATGTATCCGCCCGAGCGCCAGCATCACGCGTCGCGGCGGTTCGGCGAGCGCGGCGACGGCGGCATCGAGATCCGGCACGCGCGTCCAGCGATCGCCCGCGGCGGGTGCCCAGGCGGGGCGGGTCAGCGCGATCAGCGGCACGCGGGCCCGCGCCGCGGCGGTGACGGCATTGCCGCTCATCCGTGCGGCAAAGGGGTGCGTGGCATCGACGATATGCGTGACGCGGTGATCGCGCAGATACGTCGCAAGGCCATCGACGCCGCCGAACCCGCCGATGCGCACCGGGATCGGCTGCGCCCGTGGCGAGGCCGTGCGTCCGGCAAAGCTCAGCACCGCACGATCGCCGCGCGTCGCCAGTCGTGCGGCGAGCGCGCTGGCCTCGGTCGTGCCGCCCAGGATCAGGATATTCGGCATGGCTGACACTCCCTGGCTGACGATCGTCGGGATCGGCGAAGACGGCGCAGCGGGACTGTCTGACGCTGCGAAGGCGGCGATCGCGCGCGCGGACATCGTGACCGGCGCCGCGCGCCACCTCGCGCTGATGCCCGACCTCGCCGGCGAAGGAAAGGCGGAGCGCCGACCATGGCCGGTCCCGTTCGAGTCCGGCATCGACGCGCTGCTCGCCGAGCGCGGGCGTGCGGTGGTCCTGTTCGCGTCGGGCGATCCGTTCTGGTACGGCGCGGGGACGTCGGTGACGCGGCATCTGTCGCCTGACGAATGGGTGGCGCATCCCGCGCTCTCGACCTTCACGCTCGTCGCGGCGCGGCTCGGCTGGAGCATCGAGACGACGACCTGCCTGGGTCTCCACGCCGCACCGCTGACGAGGCTGCGACGTCATGTCGTGCCCGATGCGCGCGCGATCGTGCTCGTACGCGATGGCGCGGCGGTGCGGGCGCTGGCCGAGTATCTGTCCGATCTGGGGTTCGGTGCGTCGCGGATGCACGTCCTCGAGGCGATCGGGGGCCCGCGAGAACGGCATCGCGAAACGACGGCCGCCACGTTCGGGCTCGACGACGTCGCGCATCCGGTCGCGGTCGGTATCGTGTTTGCCGGGGCGGGGGCGGTGATGCCGCGCGCGTCCGGGATCGACGAAAGCTGGTTCGCGCATGACGGCCAGATCACCAAGCGCCCGGTTCGCGCGCTGACGCTGTCCGCGCTCGCGCCCCGGCCGGGCGAGCGGCTGTGGGATATCGGCGCGGGGTCGGGATCGGTCGGGATCGAGTGGCTGCTCGCCGATCCGTCGATGCAGGCGCTGGCGTTCGAGGCCGATCCGGTGCGCGCCGCGCGTGCGCGTGCGAACGCAGCAACGCTCGGCGCCGAGCGGCTGGAGGTGGTCGAGGGGCGGGCGCCGGAAGTGCTCGCAGGCCATGCCCCGCCGGATGCGGTGTTCATCGGCGGGGGGCTTTCGCGCGCGTTGCTGACCACTTTGTGGACGACGCTTCCCGCTGGTACGCGGCTGGTCGCCAACGCGGTGACGCTCGAATCGGAAGCGCTGCTCGGCGAATGGCATGCGGTGCACGGCGGGACGTTGCTGCGGATCGAGCTGGCCGAGGCGGTTCCGCTCGGCACGCGGCGTGGCTGGCAGGCGCGCTATCCGGTGGTGCAATGGAGCGTCGTCCTGTGATCGTCGCGGGGTTCGGCTTTCGTGCCGCAGCGGGGCTCGACGCGCTGCGTGCGGCGCTGGCGACTGCGCAGCACGGATGCCCGCCGGTCGAGATCCTCGCGGTACCGCAGGACAAGATCGCGCTCGTGCAGGCCCTTGCCGACCTTCTCGCGGCCGACCGTGTTGCGGCCGAGCGTGCGGAGCAGGGAGCACGCGGATGTCCGCTGACCGTCATTGGCGTGTCGCCCGCCGCGTTGCAGGCGATGCGGACGCCGACGCGGTCGATCGCCAGCATCCGCCACCGCGCGACGGGGAGCGTCGCCGAGGCGGCGGCCCTCGCCGCGGCAGGGCCGGACGCGGTGTTGCTGACCAGCCGCCACATCTCTCCCGACCGGATGGCGACGTGCGCCATCGCGCGGGGCACTTGCCGAGGATTCCACGCATGACGGTTCATTTCATTGGCGCCGGACCGGGCGCACCCGATCTGCTGACGTTGCGCGGCCGCGATCGGATCGCTGCGTCGCGCGTGTGCCTGTATGCCGGCTCGCTGATCCCGGCGGCGATGCTCGACCATTGCCCGCCTGGCGCGCGGGTGATCAACACCGCATCGCTGTCGCTCGACCAGATCATCGACGAGATCCGTGTCGCGCACGACGCCGGACACGATGTCGCGCGACTGCATTCGGGCGATGTGTCGATCTGGTCGGCGATGGGCGAGCAGTTGCGCAGGCTGCGCGCGCTGGGAATCCCCGTGACGATCACCCCGGGCGTCCCCGCCTTCGCCGCCGCCGCCGCCGCGCTCGAGGTCGAGCTGACGCTCCCCGAACTCGCGCAGTCGGTGGTGCTGACGCGGACGCCGGGCCGCGCGAGCACGATGCCGCCCGCGGAGACGCTCGCGGCATTCGCCGCGACGCGGGCGACGCTCGCGGTTCACCTGTCGGTCCATAACCTGGCAAAGGTCGTCGCCGACCTGACCCAGGCCTATGGCGCGGATTGCCCGGTCGCGGTGGTATGGCGCGCGAGCTGGCCCGACCAGCACATCGTCCGCGCGACGCTGGCGACGATCCAGGGGGCGGTCGCGGGACAGTCGGAGCGGACCGCGCTGATCCTCGTCGGGCGCGTGCTGGACCCCACGGATTTCGCCGAGAGCAGCCTGTACGCGGTCGACTATGACCGCCGCTTCCGCCCGCAATCGGCGGATTCGCGGTTTGCGGAGCACGAGGCGTGACGCCGGGCCTGCTGGTCGCCGCACCCGCCTCCGGCACGGGGAAGACCACCGTGATGCTCGGGCTGCTGCGGGCGCTGCGTGACGACGGGCTGGTCGTGCAACCGTTCAAATGCGGGCCCGACTATATCGACCCCGGCTTTCACCGCGCGGCGAGCGGGCGGGCGTCGTACAATCTCGACAGCTGGGCGATGCCCCCGGCGATCCTCGATACGATCGCGGCGCGGAGCAGCGATGCGGATCTCGCGCTGGCGGAAGGGTCGATGGGGCTGTTCGACGGCGTCGCGACCCCCGGCGCGGTCGGCAACGGCGCCAGCGCGGACATCGCCCGGCGGATGGGCTGGCCGGTCGTGCTGGTCATCGACGTGTCGGGGCAGGCGCAGTCCGCCGCCGCGACCGCGCTCGGCTTCAGCCGCTACGATCCGAGCGTGACGGTCGCGGGGGTGATCCTCAACCGCGTCGCCAGCGAACGGCACGAGCGGCTGGCGCGCAGCGGGATGGCGGCGGCGGGGATCCGCGTGTTCGGTGCGCTGCCGCGACGCGGCGACCTGAAGCTGCCCGAACGGCATCTCGGGCTGGTCCAGGCGATCGAGCATCCCGAGCTCGAGGTCCAGATCGACGCCTATGCCACCTTCCTGCGCGCGCATGTCGACCTGCCGGCGCTGCGGGCGGCGGCGGCGGCGGTCGCGAACCAGGCGGCCGACATGCCCGCCGTTTGGCAGCGGCCGCCTGCACAGCGGATCGCACTGGCGCAGGACGCGGCATTCTCGTTCACCTATGCGCACGTGCTCGAAGGCTGGCGACATGCGGGGGCGGAGATCCTGCCCTTCTCGCCGCTCGCGGACGAGGCGCCCGCGCGCCATGCCGACATCGTCTGGCTGCCGGGCGGCTATCCCGAGCTCCATGCCGGTCGCCTGGCGCAGGCGGGAAATTTCCGCACGACGCTCGTCGAGCATGCCCGCACGCGCCCGGTCCACGGCGAATGCGGCGGCTACATGGCGCTCGGCGAGGCTCTCATCGACGCGGACGGTGTCGCGCACCGGATGGCGGGACTGCTGGGCCTCGTCACCAGCTATGCGCAGCGCAAGATGCACCTGGGCTATCGGCGCGCGGCGTTGCAGGCGCCGATGGCGGGGTTCGCCGCGGGCGACTTGCTCGCGGGGCATGAATTCCACTATTCGACGATCATCGAACAGCCCGATGCCCCGCTCGCCCGTGTCGCCGATGCGCAGGGCGCCGCGGTGCCCGAGACGGGATCGCATCGTGGCCACGCAACGGGATCGTTCTTCCACATGATTGCAGCCGCCGGATGACCGAGCAGAGCCATACGGGCTCCGATACGCCAGCAGCCGGGTTCGTCTCGTTCGTGGGCTCGGGGCCGGGCGATCCCGAACTGCTGACGCTCAAGGCGGTCGCGCGGCTGCAAGCGGCGGACGCGGTGCTGTTCGACGACCTGTCATCGGGGGCGGTGCTCGGCCACGCGCGGACGGGCGCGGACCTGATAGCGGTCGGCAAACGCGCGGGGCGCCCTTCGCCAAGCCAGGCGCACGTCTCGCAACTGCTCGTCGATTATGCGCGGACGGGCGTTCGGGTGGTCCGCCTCAAATCCGGCGACGCGGGGATCTTCGGGCGGCTGGAGGAAGAAATCCTCGCGCTGCGCGACGCAGGCATCGCGTTCGAGATCATTCCCGGCGTCAGCGCGGCAAGCGCGGCGGCGGCGGCAGCGGCGATCCCGCTGACGCGGCGGCTGGCGGCGCGGCGCGTCCAGTTCGTCACCGGGCACGACGTCACCGGCCATTTGCCCGAGCAGCGCAACATGGCCGCGCTCGCCGATGCCGATGCGACGACGGTGGTGTTCATGCCCAAGCGCACCTTTCCCGCGCTGGCCGCCAGCCTGATCGACCACGGGCTCGCCCCCGACACGCCCGCATTGATGGCGGAGAATGTCGGGCACCCCGACCAGAGCCTGACGCGCGCGACGATCGCATCGCTCGCCGAAAGCCTGAGGAATTCGGTGTCGAGCAAACCCGCGCTGATCCTCTACGGCCCGTTGATGGAGCCGTGATCGCGCTCGACCTGATCGGCATCGGGACGGGCAACCCCGATCACCTGACGCGTGCAGCGGTCGCGGCGATGAATGCCGCCGATCTGATCCTGCTGCCGCGCAAGGGCGACCGCAAGTCCGACCTGATCGACCTGCGCCGCGCGATCTGCGCGGAAATGCTGACGACACCGGCATCGACGCGGATCGTCGAGTTCGACCTGCCCCAACGCGACGAGGCCGGGCCCTACCGCCTTGCGGTCGACCGCTGGCATGATGCCATCGCCCACGTATGGACCGCGCGGATCGGGGAGCATCTCCCCCGCGGAGGCGGGCGCGTCGCGTTGCTCGTCTGGGGTGATCCGTCGCTGTACGACAGCAGCCTGCGCATCGCCGCACGGCTGGGGGCGGGTGGCATGGCGCTGACCGTGCGGGTCATTCCCGGGATCACCAGCCTGCAGGCGCTGACCGCGGCGCACGCCATACCGCTCAACGACATCGCGGCGCCCGTGCTGATCACGACGGGGCGCCGGTTGCGCGACGAGGGCTGGCCCGACGGGATCGATACGCTCGCGGTGATGCTCGACGGCGGCTGCGCCTTCACCACGCTGGTGCCGGATGAGGTTACGATCTGGTGGGGGGCCTATCTCGGCATGCCGCACGAGGCGCTGATCGCCGGTCCGCTGGTGGAGGCGGGACCGGCGATCACGCGCGCACGCGCCCGGCTGCGGGCGGATCATGGCTGGATCATGGACACCTATCTGCTGCGTCGCGGCGTGCATGATCCGGTGCGGGATCAGTCGTGCGTCTTCGTCTCGGGCATCGCGACGAGATAGAGCACGAAGCCGCAGGCCGCGATCGCGGCGAGCGTGAGGAAGCCGACGCTGTAGCCGGCCCAAACGATGATCGACCCCGCCAGCGTCGCCGACAGCGCCGCGCCAAGCCCCTGCGTGGTCGCCACCGCGCCCTGGCTGACGTTGAACCGGCCCGAGCCCTTGGTGAGGTCGGCGATCACGACCGGGAACAGCGCGCCGAAGATCCCTGCGCCGATGCCGTCGAGCGCCTGGACCCCGACAAGCCAATAGGGGGCGTCCGAGACCGTGTACAAGGCGCCGCGCGCCGCGAGGAACGCGAAGGCGACGAGGAAGATCGGCTTTGTCCCAATCCGTTCGGTGTGCCGCCCGACGAAGATCGCGACGGGTACCATCACCAGCTGCGCGGCGACGATGCAGGCCGCGGTCAGCGAGGTCGCCTGATCCTTGCCCAGCGTCTTGGCGAGCAGCTGGCTGACCGACGTCAGCATCGCCGCGTTCGCGAGGTGGAAGAGGAAGGCGATCGCCGCGAACACCATCAGCGGACGGTTCTCCACCAGCGTCTTCCAGCCGCTCGCCTCCTCGCAATCCTCCTCCGGTTCGCAGTCCAGACCGCGCGCGACCGCGTTGTCGATCTGGTCGTTGGGGACGTGCGATGCGGTGAAGATGCTCGCAACGGTGAGCGCGCCCATCAGCCAGAACACGACGACCGGGCCGAACTTCCACGCCAACGCCCCCGCCAGTGCCGCGGAGACGGCGTTGCCGGCATGGTTGAACGCCTCGTTGCGCCCGACCCGCTTGGCGAAATGCTTTGCGCCGACCAGCCCGAGCGTGATCGCCGAGATCGCCGGCGCGAAGACCGCACCGGCAACCGCAGCGATCGACTGCGTCACGGCGACCGCGGTGAAGCCCGAGACGATCGGCAGCGAGATGCTCGAGATCGTGACGAGCAAAGCGGCGGCCATGACGATCCGCGGCTTGTTCTTGCTGCGATCGATCAGCCCGCCTGCAGGTGTCTGCGCGAGCAGCCCGACGATCCCGGCGATCGTCAGGACCAGCCCGACCGTCGCCTCGTTCCAGCCATGCGCGGGACCGCGAACCGCGATCAGGTAGATGGCGAGATAGGGCCCGAGACCATCGCGAACGTCGGCCAGGAAGAAGTTGAGCGCATCGAGCGTCTTGCCCGGCGTCTTGCCCGGGGTCTTGCCCGGCGTCTTGCGCGGCGTCTTGCGCGGCGGGGCGGAGCGTCCCGACGGAACCGATGTTGCTAGCGTTGCCATGCGTGATCCTCAGCGGCGGGAAAGGGGGGCGGTACGGGGGCGGAAAGCGGGGTCATGCGTCAGCCGATCAGCAAGCGGGTGCCGAGCGCGGCGATCAGCGCGGGGATCATCGTCACGATGCCGATCCTGAGAAACTGCCAGAAGCCGACATCCTCGCCTTCGCGGCGGATCGCCTGCAGCCACAGGATCGTCGCGAGCGATCCGGTGATCGACAGATTGGGGCCGAGGTCGACGCCGATCAGCAACGCATCGACGACGATCCGCGGCGGATGCGCCTGCACGACGGCGGTACTCGCGATCAGCCCAGCGGGCAGGTTGTTGATGAGGTTCGACCCGAAGGCGAGCGTCGATCCCGCGACCGCCGCCGCCTGTACGGGATCGGCGGACATCGTGCGCAGCGTATCGGCGATCCGTCCGATGACGCCGGTATGATCGAGCGCCTCGACGAGCACGAACAGGCCCGCAACCAGCGGCAAGACGCTCCACGACACGTCGCGCGCAATGGCGACCACCGACCTGCGAGTCAGCGCGCAGACGACCAAAGTGGTCGCGATCCCCGCAATCGCGGTCGGCAGGCCGAGTTCGACATCGCGCGCCGATGCGACGAGCAGGATCGCGGCGGTGGCGACGATCCCGGCGAGGACCGCCTTGCCCCCCCGGCGACAGCGTGGCGGTCCCGGCGTCCGGCGAATCCCCGGTGGCACAGGTGCCGGTGATCCGGCTGCGCTCGACCCAGCGCAGCGCGAGGAAAGTGACGACGATCGATGCGACCGAGGGAAGCGCGAACGACCCGAACCATTGTCCGAGAGGCGGCATCGTCCCGCCGTACAGCACGAGATTGGCGGGGTTCGAGATCGGCAGCACGAAGCTCGCGGCGTTGGCGATCAGCGCGCATGCGAACAGCAACGGCAGCGGCTCTGCTCGGGCACGCCGCGCGGCAACGTAGACCGCGGGCGTCAGCACGACCGCGGTCGCGTCGTTCGACAGGAACGTCGTGGTGACGATCCCGGCGGCGTAGACGAGCAGGAACAGCCGTGGCTTGGATCCCCCGGCATGGCGGGCCGCGGCGGCGGCGACCCAGTCGAACAATCCGTTCTGGCGCGCGGTCTCGCTCAGCAGCATCATACCGATGAGAAACAGATAGACGTCCATCCCCTTGCCGACCGCGACGAGCGCCAGCGGCACCGGCAGCAGGCCGAGCAGCAGCAGCAGCGTCGCGCCCGATACTGCCCAGACCATCTCGGGCCAGCGGAACGGCCGCGCGATGATCCCGGCCGTCGCCGCAGCGCAGATACCCCAGGTCGCACCCGTTGCCAGCATCACCGTGTCGGTCCGTCTCTAGGGTTTGGTGGTCGAAGGATATGATGACGTGGGATTGCTGATCGGCGTGCGATCGCGCTTATTCAGTAAGCTCTCCGAGCAGTTCGCGCGTCCGCTCGATGCGGCGGTCGACGTCGTCGATCCGCTCGCGGACGAGCCAGCGCCGCTTCGACGCCTCGAACGGCGGCGGCAGAGTCGCCTTGGGATCGCCCATCGTGAGCGCGATCGCCCCGGGGCCGACGTCGATCTGGCGGATGTCCGCCTGACACGCGAGCGCGCCGATCCGCGCCGCATCGAGCAGACGGAGAGCAGCGTCAGGCACCGTGCCGAACCGATCCTCGAGCTCGACCTGGAACGCGTCGAGCGCGGCCACGTCGTTCAGATGCGCGAGCCGGCCATAGAGCGTCAGGCGAAGATCGGTCTCGGGGATCCAGTCCTCGGGCAGCATGCCGCCGATCCCGAGGTTCAGCACAGGCTGCCATCGATCCGCCGCCTCGCCGCGCGCGACCTTCAATGCCTGACCGAGCAGATGCTGGTACAGATCGATGCCGATCAGTTTCATGTGCCCGGCCTGCTCCTCGCCGACGAGATCGCCCGCACCGCGCATGTCGAGATCGCGCGCACTGATCGCGAACCCCGCACCGAGCTGGTCGAATGCCTGGAGCGTGCGCAGGCGCTTCATCGTGGCGTCCGCGATCGTCGCGTCGCCCGCGGTCAGCAACAGGATCTGTCCGCGCCGCCCGCCGCGACCGACCCGGCCCCGCAACTGGTGCAGCTGCGACAGTCCGAAGCGGTCCGCGTGATGCACGATCATGGTGTTGGCACGGGGGACGTCCAGCCCGGCCTCGATGATGTTAGTCGCGAGCAGGACGTCGCCGTCCCCTGCCGCGAACCCGGCCATCGCCTCATCGAGCGTGGTCGCATCCATCTTGCCATGCGCGACGACGAGCCCTAGCTCGGGAACGAGCTTGCGCAGCGTTTCGGCCAGCGGTTCGATATCCTCGATCCTCGGCACGACGACGAAGCTCTGACCGCCGCGCGCGCGTTCGCGGCGCAGCGCCTTGCGGACCGCGAGTTCGTCGAACGTGGCGATCGTGGTGCGGATCGGCTGGCGTCGCGCTGGCGGCGTCGCGATGATCGAGATCGCCTGAAGCCCGACCATCGCCGACTGGAGCGTACGCGGGATCGGTGTCGCGCTCAGCGTGAGCACGTGCCCGGCGCCGATTTCGCGCAGCGATTGCTTGGCCTTCGCGCCAAACCGCTGTTCCTCGTCGATCACGACGAGCGCGAGGTCCTTGTAGGTGACGCTCTTGGCACCCAGCGCGCTGGTCCCGACGACGACCGCGATCGATCCGTCGGCAAGACCCGCGCAGACCCGCTTGCGCTCCGCGGTGCTCGACAGGCGCGACAGCGACGCAACCTCGTAGCCCGATCCCGCAAAGCGCGCGCGCATCGTATCGAGATGCTGGCGGACGAGCACGGTGGTCGGCGCGACGAGCGCGACCTGACGGCCTGCCAGCGCGACCAGCGCGGCGGCGCGCAACGCCACTTCCGTCTTGCCGTAGCCGACATCGCCGACGATCAGCCGGTCCATGGGCGTGCCACTGGCGAGGTCCGAGCGGACCGCGGCGATCGCGCGCGCCTGATCGGGGGTTTCGGAAAACTTGAAGCCTGCCGCAAACGTCTCGTACGCTGCGGGGTCCGGCGCGATCGGATCGGTCGTCCGCGCGCTGCGCTCGGCGGCGAGATCCTTCAGCGCACGCGCGCTTTCGGCGATCGCCGCGTCGATGCCTGCGCGCCGCTTGTTCCAGCTGCCGCCGTCGAGCGTGTCGAGCGTCACCGCATCGGCATCCGCGCCATAACGCCAGATCCGGTTGGCTTCGGCGACGGGAACGAGGCGGCGTGCGCCCTTGGCATATTCGAGGACGATCGCGTCGCTCGCGGTCGTCTCGTCCATCTGGACGGTCTCGATACCCCGCACCGCACCGATGCCGTGATCCTCGTGGACGACCAGATCGCCAATGTGGAGCGCACGTCCCTCGTCGAAGCCCATGCCGGTCGAGATCGGACCATCGTCAAGCCTCGCGCGGCTGCCGAGCAGGTCGGCGGCGGCGACGATCGTCAGGCCGTCATGCACGAACCCGCGCTCGACCGGCGCGCACAGCAAGGCGATCGTGCCCGCCGGTAGCTTGCGCGCGTCGTCGAGCGTCGCGGCGCTTTCCACCGCCATGCCAAGACGCGGGGCCAGGAAGCGGAGGTCGCGTGCTGACCCGGCGATCGCCAGCGGTGCATCGGCGGTCACCGATTTGGCGTAGCGGCGGAACGCTCGGACCGGATCGCGGCGTTCGACGAAGCGCGGGGTCTGCTCGACAGGCTCGTCGTCGCGAATGATGCGCGACGCCTTGGTCGATGCGTCCCATGCCGCCGCGTCGACCAGCCTGGGTGCCACCGACCGCTTCGCCGCACCGTCGAGCGCGAGCGCGAGGAAGCGTGCGCGGCGTGCAGCAACGGTCGGATCGAGATACATCGCGGCGTCGGGCAGATGGTCGGTGATCGAGACACCCTCGCCGAGCGCGGGTTCGTTTGCGCGACCGATCATCACCTCGGCGACATCGTCGAGACCCCGTTGCGTGACCGCGTCATAGGGGCGAATGCTCGTGACGATCCCATCCTCGAACGCGATCCGCACCGGATGGACCTGGTCGGCAGGGAAGATGTCGACGACGTTGCCGCGTACCGCGATCTCGCCGGGTTCGTCGACGCGGTCGTCGACGACATAGCCCAGATGTTCGGCCAGATCGGGCAGGCCGGCGATATCAATCGGCTCGCCGACCTTCAACAGCGGCGGTGCCTCGTCGAATGCCGACGGAGCAGCGTAGCGGACCGCGCTCGCCTCGGCGGAGAGGACGAGCAGGATCGGGGCGGGTGACGACGCCGTCGCAGCGATCCGCAGCCGCCGCAGCGCGGCAACGCGTTGGCCGATATTGGCGGCGCTGGCGGGGGCGTCATCGCCGGGCAGCGCATCGCTCGCGACGAGATGGACGACCGTTGTGTCGGGGGCAAACGCGCCGGCAAGCCGCGCGATCAGATCGGCGCGCTGGTCGTCCTCGACGACGAGGATGCAGCGTGCGGCGTCCGTTGCCACGATGTCCGCGGCGACAATCGCGGGCAGGCTGGCCTGTTGCCGGAGATCGGTTTCGCCCGGCAGGGTGATATTGTCGGTACGCTTAAGCATGGCCACTCCCTGCGGGCCATTGCCGCGCATTTTCTGAACGGCGCGAGAACACCAGCGTTCCCAGCGACATGCCGGGCGAGCAAGATAAAAATACTGGGCGGGGCGGTGAACCTTTTGTAAAATTCCCTCGGGCCGACGGCGCGTGAAATGATCCGTGGCGCGGGCGTGCGGTGATGCCTAGACTGGTCGCCTGTGCGGGGATGGCAGGAGATGAAGATTTGACCGAGTTGCCGTTCACGCCCGATCGACGCCGCGTGCTTACGGATGCCGTGAGGAGTGGTCTGGCCGTCGGCTGCATCGCGCTGCTCGGGGGGGCTGCACGCGCGGCCGAAATCGGCGTGCCGACCCTCAACCGCATGTCGCCCGCGCTCGATCGCATCGTGGCGCCGGGGACGCGGGTCGAGGTCATCGCGACGGGGATTCGCTGGGCGGAGGGGCCCGTCTGGGTGCCGGACGGCGGCTATCTGCTTTTCTCCGATCCGCCTGCCAACATCGTGCGACGCTGGACGCGCGCATCGGGGACAAGCGTCTTCCTCACGCCCTCCGGGGCTGGGGGCACCGATCCCAAGCTCATTCGCGAACCCGGTGCGAACGGGCTGACACTCGACAGGCAGGGTCGGCTGTTGCTCGCGAACAGCGGCGGCCGGACGATCGACCGGTTCGATCTCGCGACGCGACGGCGGACGGTGCTGGCGGAGCGTTTCGAGGGCAAACGCTTCAACAGCCCGAACGACATGCACGTCGCGCGGGATGGTGCGATCTACTTCACCGACCCGCCGTACGGGCTGGCAGAGGGGGATGATTCACCGCTTAAGGAAATGCGCGTCAACGGCGTGTACCGGCGGTGGCCGGGTGGTCGCATCGACCTGCTCGACGCGACGCTGACGCGGCCGAACGGGATCGCCTTGTCGCCCGACGAACGGCGGCTCTATGTATCGGTGTCGGACGAGGTCGCTCCGCGGATCATGGTCTATGATCTCGATGCGCGCGGACAGGCGCGCAATCGCCGTGTCCTGCTCGACGCGGCACCGATGAAGGCGGCTGGCGGCGCGGGGCTCCCCGACGGGATGAAGGTCGCGCGCGACGGGACCCTGGTCTGCTCGGTACCCGGCGGCATGATGATGATGACGCCCGAGGCGGAACCGATCGCGCTGATCGCGACCGGCGCACCGATCGCGAATTGCGCGTTCGGCGAGGGTGGTGGCGCGCTCTACATGGCGGCGAACGACCGGGTGCTGCGCCTGCCGCTGCGCGCGGGGTGGCAGGGCTGATCGCCGGCGTCAGCGGGGCAGTTTCATCCCCAGCAGGACGAGCCGGTCGCCGATGATCCCAAACCAATGCGGGACGCCCGCGGGGATCAGCAGGACGTCGCCCGGCGCGAGCGACCGGGTGGTGCCGCCGACGATACGGTCGCCCTCGGTCAGCTCCGGCTTGACGGGCCGCGGTGCCACCAGCGTTCCGCCCGACAGCAGCGTACCCTTGCCGGCGATGACGATCGCATATTCGGCCTCTGCCGGATGTACCGCGGGGCGGCCGGGCGCCTTCCAATATTCGAGCGCCGCGACCGTCCTGCCGTCGCGGACCAGCGGTTGCCAGGCAAAGCCCTGACCGGGCTTCATCGCCTTCGCCATTGCCGCGACCTGCGCGGTCACGTCGGGACCGGTGGCAAAGCTCGTCGGGTCGGCCGTCTGCGCCATTGTCGGCACGCTCGCCATGGACAGCGCGAGTGCGGCGGCCTTGAGGCCGTTCGCCGCGATCATGCCGTGCCGCCCAGCCGGATCGTCCGCCCCTCGCGCGCGGAGCGATAGATCGCCTCGACGATCCGCATGTCGCGCAAGCCCTCTTCGCCGGACACGATCGGTTCGCGGCCGCTGCGAACGCATTGCGCGAGGTGATCGAGCTGGCCGGCGAACTGCGTCCTGGCGGGGCCGGGCGGCGGCGTGACCTGTTGCTCGCGACCGTCTTTGCCGGTCCACATCTGGTTGCCCTCGTAGCGCGTCGCGGGCTCGAGTTCGATCCGCCCCTTGTCGCCCATCAACAGGATATGGTTCTGGTTCGCGCTGTACATCGACTGGCAGCCGGCGATCGCGCCCGAGGGAAATTCGAGCGTCCAGTCGATCATGTCCTCGACCTCGGCGAAACGCGGGTCGCGGCGGTCGGTGGATTCGCGCGCGGTCACCGCGATTGGCTCCTCGCCGGTCATGTAGCGCGCCGCCTGCAGACTGTAGATGCCCATGTCCATCAACGAACCGCCGCCCGACAAGGCGCGCTTCAGACGCCATTTCGACGGATCGCCCTGCGTGAAGCCATGTTCCGAGCGGACATAGCGGATCTTTCCCGCGGCGCCCGCCCGCGCGAGCCGCATCGCCTCCACGTTGAACGGTTCGAAATGGCAGCGATATCCGATCATCAGCTTGCGGTTCGCGGTCTTGCACGCGGCGATCATTGCCTCGCATTCGGCGACCGAGACCGCCATCGGCTTTTCGCACATGACGTGCTTGCCCGCCTTGGCCGCGCGGATGGTGTATTCGGCGTGGAGCGCGTTGGGCAGGCACACATAGACGATGTCGATGTCCGGATTGTCGCGGATCGAGTCGAAATTGGCGTAGGAATAGATCGCGCTGGCGGGCAGGCCATACTCGGCCGCGACGCGCTTCGCCTTGGCGGGATCACCGCTGACGATCGCCGCGAGCCGGCTGTGCGTGCAGTTCTTGAACTGCGGGATGATGACGCCGAGACCGTAGGAGCCGAGCCCGACGATCGCGTAGCCGAGCGGCCTGTCCGAACGCTCCGCCGCGCAGGCCCCCGAGGTCAGCGTCAGCGCTGCTGCCGAAATGATGAGATCGCGTCGTGCGATGTCCATGGCGATTTCTCTCCTATGCGACTTGATCGAGGACATGGTGGACCGGGCCGCGGTCGGGCGCAACCGCGGGGCCGGCGATCAGAACCGCGCGCGCATGCCGAGCCGGTAGAAGCGGCCGAGCGTGTCGTAGAGCGCGGGGTTGACGTCGAGCCCGGTGTTCGTCTGCGGTGCCGGCTCGGGGTCGTGATCGAACATGTTGTCGACCTTGAAGAAGAGGCTGACCTGCTTGGAGAGGTTCACCGATCCGCCGAGATCGAAGTAGAAGGCGCCCTTCATCGTGTTGTAGTCGATCGTCGGATGGTTCGCGGTCGAGATCGGGCAGGCGGTCGTGCAGACGACATACTGGTTGCCGAAATTGCCGTCGGAGAACCAGCGTTCCTGCAGCGTCAGGCTGAAGACCTCGTTGTCGTAGCTCTGCGTCGCAAGCCATTTCCAGTCGGGGGTCGCACCATTGTTGGCACCCGCCTGATCAACCGTCGCGACCCCTTCGATGCCGGCCTTCACGAGGAATTCGCGGACATTGGTGCCGAGCGCGCGGATCGTGAAATTGCCCGGCAGGCCGAGCGGCTGCTTCCACTGATAGCTCGCCTCGATGTCGAACCCGCTGGTCTTCCACGAGGCGAGGTTGAACGGCTGGACGTTGATGAAATTGCCCCCCTGCGTCGGGCTGTTGAGGACGAAGCCGCCGCAGAACGCCTGATTGCCCTCGAAGCAGAAGCGGACGATCTGGTCCGCCGACAGCGTCGAGATCACGCCGTCGAGCTTGATGCTGTAATAGTCGAACGACAGGCCCAGCCCCGGCAGCCAGGACGGATGCGACAGGACGATGCCGGCTTCGGTATTGCGCGCGATTTCGGGCTTCAGGTTCGGATTGCCGATGGTGTTCTGGAACGCCTGGACGCCGCCGCCGGGCGGGAAGGGGTTGGTGAAATTGGGCAGCGTCGTGACGGTCGGCGCGGCGAACAGTTCGGACAGATTGGGCGCACGCACGTCGCGCGACGTCACCGCGCGCAGGCGGATGCCGTCGAACGGCGTCTCCCAGGTGCCGCCGACCTTCCACGCCCAGATCGTTCCCGACGTGCTGTAATGCGTGACGCGGCCCGCACCGTTCAGATTGGCGCGGCCGACCGCGTCGCTGCCGAACAGCGGCAGGTTGAGTTCGAGAAAGCCTTCATATACCTCGTACTTGCCGCCGCCGTTCTTGTAGTTGCCCGCCGCCCAGTTGCTCCCCAGCGTCGAGTTGAGCAGCGGGTCTGCGGGATAGTCGGCGCTGTTCGGGCTGAGCGGCGTGACGCCGGCGCCGTAGGGATCGCCGTGCACGCGGTAGAACTCGCGGCGATATTCACCGCCGAACGCGACGGCGAGCGGTCCCGCCCAGAGGCTGAGCGGTTCGCCCGAGAAGTTCAGGCTGGCGACGTCCTGCGTCAGCTTGGTCCGCTGCAGCGGACCGTTTGCGGGCGTGACATAGGCGAGTGCCGCCGACGAAGGCTGCGCGCCGCCGAAGATGTTGATCGGCTGGCATCCGGCGGCACGCGCGGCGGCGTCCGCGCAGACGATCGCGCCGTTCAGCGTGATCGCGTTGGCGGCGGCGACATAGCGGTTCTGCAGCACGGTGTTGTCGACATCGATATGCGCGAGCGTGATGCCGTGCTCGTAATAGCCGTCATAATTCCACGCGGTGCCGCCGACGTCGAACCGTCCCTTCAGCCCGCCGACGAACCGGTACTGGCGGCGGTCGGTCTGCACGAGCGGATCGGGAAAATTGCCGTTGCTGGTGCCGAATCCGAACTGCGTGATGCCGGCGGTCGCGCAGCGGTCGCGGACCAGCTGCGGCAGATACGGATTGGCGCACTGCACGGTGAGGTTCGGGCGGTTGTAGCCCGGGCTTGGCTGGTTGCTGGTCTTCACCTGCGCCAGGTTGACCGTGACATACGCCTCGTTGTTGTCGGCGAAATCGAACCCGACGCGGGTGAAGCCGTTGAGGCGTTCGAGCGCGGACTTGAGCGACGCGCCCGATCCCGGCGCACCCGACAGATCGCCGCCGACGCAGAAGCTGTTGCCGGGAAAGCACCCCGTCACGCCGCCGGTGCCCGTCGGTCGTCCGTTCGACCCGTAGTTGAAGTTGAACGGCGCACCGTTCTGGTCGAACGCGATGCCTTGGAGCGGGCCGTTGTTGATCAACCCGAACCGCGCATATTGATAGGGCTGCGCATAATCGCGGTAGTTGAACTGCGGCAGGCCGTTGTTCGCCTGCCCCGTGTTGACCAGCGTCGTCGCGCGGTACCAGTCGCGCCCCTTGGCGAGATCGGTACCGAAATCGCCCGGGCCGACGCCGTCCTCATGGTCGTATTCGGCGCTGACGATCAGGTGCAGCCGGTCGCCCAGCAGCGCCTTGCCGAACGCCGCCTGGACCAGCGCCTGCTGATCGTCGCCATAGTTGGTGATGCCGCCCTGGATATTGCCCTTGAACCCGGTGAACCGCGTGTCGGTGATGAAATTGACGACGCCGCCGACCGCGTCCGAGCCGTAGGACGCGGACGCGCCGCCGGTGACGACGTCGACGCGCTTGACCAGCAATTGCGGGAACATGCTGATGTCCGGCACCCCCGTCACGTTCGCGCCGACGACGCGCTGTCCGTCGAGCAGCGTCAGCGTGCGGATCGGACCGAGCCCGCGCAGCGAGAAGGAACTGAGCCCCTGCGTACCGCTCGACGTGCTGAACGTGCCCGTCGATGCGCCGGTCGATCCCTGAAGCGAGGGCAATTGCGCGATCGCGTTGAAGATGTTGGGCTGTGCGTTCTTGAGGATCTGATCCTCGCCGATCACCGTCGTCGGCGTCGGCGCGTTGAACCCGCTCGATGTGATGCGCGTGCCGGTGACGACGATGTCCGCGGGGGACGCGGCTTGTGGCGCTGCCGCGCTGTCCTGCGGCGGGGCGGCGGGCGTGGGCTGGAGCACAGGCGCGGGACTGGTCTGCGCGAAGGCGGGCGCACAGGCCAGCGCGGTCGCGAGGACATAGAGGCTGGTAGCGGTACCAAATGTTGTTGCGAGAGTGCGCCCGGCGTGCGTTTTCATCATCCATCCCCGTTTCATGCACGGGGACGTCGACTGGCTGTCCAGTTCTACCCCGTTTCGTTGCAGCGATGGTGTACGATATGGCGGGGCATCGGGCATCTACGACCAACGTCGCAATTGGGTCGGGGGCCGGCCGTCGCGCCCGGCCGGTGGGTCGTCAGGGCATCAGCCGCTTGCGCCCCTGCGACAGGTGCCAGCGCATCGCGAGCGCGGCGCCGTCGGCATCCTGTGCGCGGATCGCTTCGACGATCGCGTCATGCTCGTCCATCATCGCCTTGATCGCCTCTGGCGGGCGCGACCGCGAGATGTCGACGCCGGCACGCAGGATCCGCATCACCGCGTCCTCGAGATGGTCGAACACATGGACGAACGCTGCGTTCGCGGTGGCCTCGACGATCGCGCGGTGGAGCAGCCAGTCCTCGTCATGCGCGGGGGCGTTGGACAGCAGCGCGGCGCGAAGCGCCTCGAGCGTCCGTTCGATTGCATCGAGCTGCTGGCGCGACCGGCGTTGCGCCGCCAGACGCGCGGCTTCGGCCTCGAGCACGAACCGCACCTCGTACGTCCCGAGCGTCGTTGCCAGCGCATCCATCGGCATATGCGTGCCGAGCCGTTCGGACGGACGGCGCTTCACATAGGAGCCTGCACCGCGGCGCGCCTGGGTGATGCCGTCCGATGCCAGCCGGGCAAGCGCCTCGCGGACGATCGTCCGCGACATGCCGAACGTCGCCGCGAGCTGTGCCTCGGCGGGAAGCCGGTCGCCGACCGCGAGCCCGTCGCGCGCGATGATCTGGACGATCGCGGTATAGGCGCGATCCGCCAGTCGACCTTCGGCCGGGAGCGACCGTTCCACGCGAGCCTCCTGAGACAGGGTATTGGAATCAGACGACATAGCTCATGGCCATGACCATCGCGAGCCCCACCACCGAGATCGTCGTCTCCAGCATCGACCACGTCCGGAACGTGTCCGCGGTACTTGTCCCGACATAGCTCTTGACCAGCCAGAAGCCCGGATCGTTGACGTGGCTGAAGAACACCGAGCCCGCGCCGACGGCGAGCACGACAAGTTCGGGCGACACGCCCGACCCGGCGACGACGCCCGGCATGATCCCGACGGCGGTGATCGTCGCGACCGTCGCCGACCCGGCGGCGAGGCGGATCCCGACCGCGACCAGCCAGCCGAGCAGCAACGGCGATATCGCGTACATCAGCACCGTCCGCGCGAGCAGGTCGGACAGTCCGGCGGTGACGAGCACCTGTTTGAGCGCACCGCCTGCACCGATCGCGAGCAGGATCGCGCCGGCGGCGCCCATCGTCTCGTGCCACACCGCGTCCTGGATCGCCGCCTCGCGCAGGCGTCGCCCGAACAGCAGCGGCAGCGCAAGCAGGTTGGTCAGCAGCAGCGCGATCACCGGGTTGCTCGCCGCGACCAGCCATGCGGTGCCCTTGAGCCCGGGGATCATCTGGCCGAGCTCGCCCGTCGCGATCATCAGCACGGGGAGCAGGACGATCAGCAGCGCGGAGGGGCGGGGCGGGGCAGGGATCGACAGCCCGGCGTCGTGGAGCACCGGCTCGACCAGCCGCACGCCGCGCGTCGTGAACCGGGCGAGCACGGGGCCGGCGAGGATCGCGGTGGGGATGGCGATGATGATGCCGTAGAGCATCGTCCGCCCGAGATTGGCGCCGAGCGCCTCGACCGCGAGCAGGGGCCCCGGATGCGGCGGGACCAGCGCGTGCACCACGCCCAGCCCGGCGAGCGCGGGCATGATCAGCCTGAGCTTGGCGGCGTCGCGGTCCGCCGCATCGCTGCCCGCCATTTCCTCGGCGGCGGCAACCACGATCGGGAGCAGCAGCACGAGCCCCGTCTCGAAGAACAGCGGCAGCCCGACGATGATCGCGATGCCCAGCGTCGCCCAGGGCGCCGCGCGCGCGCCGGTCAGCTGCAATGCCCCCTTGGCAAGCGACGCGGCGGCGCCCGACAGATGCAGCATTGCGCCGAGCGAAAGCCCCAGCGCGACGACGAGCCCGGTTCCGCCGATGATGTCGCCCACGCCCTTCTGCACCGCCTTGGCGACGTCGGGCAGCGGCAATCCGGCGAGGAGGCCGACCGTGAAGGCACCGCATAGCAGGCCGATAAACGGATGCAGCCGCCCGCGCACGATCATTATCACCGCGAGCAGGATCCCCGAGACCGCCGCGATGACTAGGCGCAAGTCGCTGCCGATCACCGATGCGTGCCCGGCAGGGGTGATGTCGGCAGCGCAGATCGGGTCTGCTGGGGTCGTGCCATCGTGCATGTCCTCTCGATCCGACGGCGTCTTCGCCTGTCGCTTACGGCGGGATCTGTACGACAGACTTTTTCAATCTGGCAAGAAAAAGGCTTGATTGGGAACAAATGAACGCGCCATACCGAAAACCTGTCCAACCGAATCCGCACAACCGGATCGCAGAAGCAACAGTCGAAGCCGGGTCGCGGTGATGTGCCGCCGCCACAAAAGGCCGCGAAAACAGGGAGGATGACCATGGAAGCGACCGCATTCGACATCCGCGATCCGTCAGCCGCAGCCGCAGCCGCGAACGGTACGCCGGGGGCGCACGGTACGATGCCCCGTCTCACGCCGACGCAGATCAAGGTGCTGCGCGGCGTTCATTCGGGATTGCTCAACAAGCAGATCGCGTTCGACCTCGGGATCGCCGAGGCCACGGTGAAGGTCCACATGACCGCGCTGATGCGCAAGCTCAACGTCCGCAACCGGACGCAGGCGGCGATCGTCGCGCAGGGCCTTGCGATCGGCGGATCCTAGCACCGCCGCGTGGCGCGGCCGGTGCGCTCTGCGCCGGACGGAAGCCATGCCCGACGACGAGAACGACGACGACGACTACGGCCGGGGCACACTATGCGCGAACGGCCTGGCCCTACACGACGCGACCAGCGACGGGAGACGGATGATGGATGTGAGATGGCTGCTTTGCGGGGTGGCGCTGCTGCTCCCGACCCCGGCTCTGGCGAAGACCAGCTCGGTCTATCTCAGTGCGCCGGGGGATCCGCGCGCGATCACCGTCCGCGGGGTCGGCGATGGGCGGGCCGACGACAGCGCCGCGATCCAGCAGGCGATCGATGCCGCCGCGGCGGACGGGAAGGGCGGGGTCGTGTTCCTGCCGTCGGGCCGATACCGGATCAGCCGGACGATCTTTGTGCGGTCTGCCGTTCGAATTTTCGGCGTCGGTGCGACGCGACCCGAAATCCTGCTGGGCGACGGCGCGCAGGGGTTCGGGTCGGGCGTCGCGGCGATGGTCAGCTTCACGGGCGAGGACCAGTACCGCGTCGGCAAGGCGCCCGTGCCGCCGCGCACCAGCGTGCCGTTCGACCCGAGCATCTTCGATGCGACATCGAGCACCTTCTATTCGGCGATCTCGAACGTCGATTTCCGCATCGGCACGGGCAATGCCGGCGCGGTCGCGGTCCGGTTTCGCGTCGCGCAGCACGGGTTCATCCGGCACTGCGACTTCCATATCGGCTCGGGTCTGGCGGGCGTGTATCAGGCAGGCAACGAGTTCGAGGACCTTCGCTTCTTCGGCGGTCGCTATGGGATCATGTCCGAAAAGACGTCGCCGGCGTGGCAGTTCACACTGATCGATTCCGACTTTGACGGGCAGCGCGATGCGGCGATCCGGGAACATGAGGTCGACCTGACGCTGGTGAACGTCGCGTTCCGCAACACGCCGGTCGGGATCGAGATCGACCGTGGCCATTCGGACTCGCTGTGGGGCAAGGACGTCCGGTTCGAGAATGTCAGCCGCGCGGGCGTCGTCATATCCGCCGAGAACAGCGTCTTCACGCAGATCGGCTTCGACAATGCGGTCGCCGCGAACACCCCGACCTTCGTCAGCTTCCGCGACAGCGGAAAGACGATCGCCGGTGCCGCCGCGCGCTACCGCGTCAAGGACTTCTCTTACGGGCTGAAGCTCGCCGGTCTCGGGACGATCGGCGCCTATGCGACCGATATCGACATGGCGCCGCTGTCACGCTTGCCGGCCCGGCGTGCGCCTGCGATCCGCGCACTGCCACCGGTACGGTCGTGGGCGAACGTCCGCGATCTGGGCGTCAAGGGCGACGATACGACCGACGATACCGCCGCGCTGCAACGTGCGATCGATACGCACCGCGTGCTGTATCTGCCGATGGGTCGGTACCGCGTGACGGAGACGCTCAAGCTGCGCCCCGACAGCGTCCTGATCGCCCTGCATCCGAGCCTGACGCACGTCTATCTGCCCGACGAGACGCCCGCCTATATGGGGGTCGGCGGCGCCAAGGCGTTGATCCAGAGTGCAAAGGGGGGCGATGCGATCGTGTCCGGGCTCGGGCTGTGGACGGGGGGTGTCAATCCGCGTGCGACCGCGCTGCTCTGGCGCGCGGGCGAGGCGTCGCTGGTCAACGACGTCAAGATCCAGGGCGGCGGCGGGACCGTGCTGACCAAGGGGAGCCCGATCGGGTTCGGCGACCCCCGCGCGCGCTTCGACGGCCAATATCCCAGCATCTGGGTGACCGATGGTGGCGGCGGCACCTTTGCCGCGCTCTGGTCACCGAACACGCTCGCATCCGCCGGGTTCTACGTGTCGAACACCAGCACGCCGGGGCACGTCTATCAATTGTCGGCCGAGCATCACTATCGGGCGGAAATCGTCCTCGATCATGTCGAGAACTGGGAATTCCTCGCACCCCAGACCGAACAGGAGGTACGCGACGGTGTCGAGGCGGTCTCGACCGAGATGCGGAACTCGCGCAATATCCTGTTCGCCAATTACCATGGCTACCGCGTCACGCGGACCGCCGGACCGATGGACGCGGCGGTCAAGCTCTACGCCTCGGGCGATATCCGCTTTCGCAACGTCCATGTGAACGCCGAGAGCGGGTTCGCGAGCTGCGACGCCAAGGGGTGCGGGACGTTTTTGCGCGCGAGCAAATACCCGTTCGAGAACGCGATCCTCGACGTGACACGGCAGCAACAGGTGCGCGAGCGCGAGTTTGCGCGGCTCGATGTCCCGGCGGCACCCGCGCTGGCCGCGACGACCTCGGCGATCCCCGTCTCGGCCGGCGTCGAAAAGCTCGCGGGCGGCTTCTTCTCGATCGCCGGCGGCGCGGTCGACGCGCAGGGCAAACTGTACTTCATCGACCGTCATTTCCAGCGCATCCACAGCTGGACCAAGGCGGGCGGGCTGTCGATCGTTGCGGATGCGCCGCTCGATGCGGTCAACCTCGCGGTCGACGGCTCGGGGAGCCTGCTCGTGCAGTCCTCGGCGGGCCGCGACGGCAGCGTGTACAGCATCGATCCCGCCAAGCCTGACGACGTCCGCGTGATCGCACCCACCGCGACCCGGCCGCACCGCGGATCGCGCACGCTGATGCCCGTCAACGTGTGGGCAAACGGTGAATTCGACGACCGGATCGACCCTGTTACCTATCAATACCCGACGATGGCCGACCTGTTCGCCGCCAAGCTGGGCGAGACGCGCGCGCAGGAATACGTCTCGCCCGACGGATCGCTGTCGCTGCCCGCGTTTCGCGTGTGGAACCAGGGGCCTGACGATCATCGCGGGTGGCGCTGGTCGGACACGCTCGACGCCTATGGGCTGGTCGGCACCCGGCCCGGCGAGCGCGTCGTCCTGACCAACGGATCGGAGAACCGGACGTATAGCGGGCTGGTCGGCGATGCAGGACAGGTAACCGACCTGAAGATCGTCGCCGATCGCGGCGGCGAGAGCGCGACGCGCGACGCGGCGGGCAACGTCTATGTCGCGAACGGGCAGGTGTTCGTCTATCGGCCCGACGGCGCGCTGGCACGGCGGATCGACGTGCCCGACCGCCCGCTCCAGCTGGTGATCGGCGGGGAGGGGGCGCGTACGCTGTTCATCCTGACGCATCACGCGCTGTACGCGACCGCGCTCTGAGGCGGGGCGGCGGGCGCGAAAAAGCGGGACGGTGCGATTGCGTCGGGCGGGGCGGCGGGCGAGAAGCGCGCATTCCCACAGGAGACTGCCATGCGTTTCGCCCTTGCCCTCATGCTGTTGCCGACGATCCCGCTCGTCCTGACGGGTGTGTCCGCACCGGCCCAGACGCCGCAAGCGTCGAAGACCGGGGTGCAGGACGCCGCGCTGCTCGCGTTTCTCGACGAGTCCTATGACGCGCAACTCGCGCTCAGCCCGGAATCGCAGACGCAGCTGGGCTTGAAGACGAATTACGATCGGCTCGACGACTATACCGACGCCGCGGCGCTGCGGTCGCAGGCGCTGTCGGAGCGGCAGCTCGTCGCGATGCATGCGCAGTTCAAGCCCGAGATGCTCGGCGAAAGCGCGCGCGTCAGCTACCGACTGTTCGAATATGAGGTCGCGCGTGGCCGGGCCTCGCTGCCGTTCCGGACGCTGCGTTTCCCGGTGTCGACCAATGGCAGCCCGGCGGGGGACATCCCCGTGCTGCTGATCAACAACCACAAGGTGGCCAGTGTCGCGGATGCGCAGGCCTATATCGCGCGGCTTCGCGAGACCGAGCGGGTGATGCGCGAGGTGTCGGCGACGATGCGGACTCAGGCCGCCGCCGGGATCATTCCGAACAAGGTCAATTTCGCCCCCGCACGCGCCGATGCGCGCGCGGTGATCACGGGTGCGCCGTTCGACACGGGGCCGGATTCGACGATCATGGCCGACTTCGCGAAGAAGGTCGCGGCGCTGGATGCGCCCGCGACGACCAAGACGAAATTGCTGGCGGAGGCGCGCGCCGCGCTGACGGGGCCGTTCCGTCGCGGCTACGACACGACGTTTGCGACGCTCGACGCGATCGAGCCGCTGTCGAAGGGCAATTTCGGGGCGTGGAGCCTGCCGAACGGCGCGGCCTATTATGCGGACCGGCTCAAGAATTCGACCACCACCGACCTGACCGCGGACCAGATCCACGAACTCGGCCTCAAACACGTCGCAGCGATTCGGCAGGAAATGGAGGCGATCAAGCGCGAGGTCGGGTTCACGGGTACGCTCGAGCAGTTCTTCGACAAAATCCGGACCGATCCGGCGCTGAAATATCCCAATACGGCGGCGGGTCGCGAGCAATATCTGGGTGACGCGCGCGGTGTGATCGCATCGGTGATGGTGGCGGCACCGCGCTATTTCCGGACCTTGCCCAAGGCGCCGCTCGAGGTGCGCGCGGTCGAGAAATGGCGTGAGGGGACCGCGTCGACCGCGTTCTACAATCCCCCGTCGGCGGACGGATCGCGGCCGGGCATCTATTACGTCAACCTCGTCGACATGAACCAGACGCAAAAGGTTCAGGTCGCGGGCATCGCCGCGCACGAAGGCGCGCCGGGTCATCATTTTCAGATCGCGCGACAGCAGGAGCTGACCGGCATCCCGAAGTTCCGCAAGTTCGGCGGATATGGCGCGTATATCGAGGGCTGGGGGCTGTATTCGGAGCGGCTCGCGAACGAGATGGGGGTGTACAAGACGCCCTATGACCGGTTCGGGATGCTGTCGCTGCAGGTGTGGCGCGCGATCCGGCTCGTGCTCGATACCGGCATCCATTCACGCCGATGGACACGCGAGCAGGCGATCGCCTATTTCAAGGCGAACAGCTCGGTCTCGGACACTGATATCGCCCGCGAAGTCGATCGCTATTTCAACTGGCCGGGCCAGGCGACCAGCTACATGGTCGGGCAGCTCAAGATCACCGCGCTGCGCAAGCGCGCCGAACAGGCACTGGGGCCGAAGTTCGACATCCGCGACTTCCATGAGGCGGTACTTGACCAGGGCGCGCTGCCGCTCGACGTTCTGGACGAGCAGGTCGAGCGCTACATCGCCGCGCATAAATAGGCACGACCGGGGGTGACGGCGACATCGGCAGGGCCGGTCGCCGTCACGATAGGCGGAGCGGCGTCGATCACGGGGATGATCGACGCCGTCTTCGTTCAGACGCGGCGGCGGCGCGTCGCGGTGGTTGCCCCGAAGCCGGCTGCAGCGGCACCGACCAGCAGCGCGATGACGATCATGAACGACGTCCCTGCGGCGGCACCGGCGGCGGTGTCGGTCGCCGACTTGGCGGTGTCGATCGTCTCGTTCTTGGTCTTGACGAACTGCGCCTTGGCACGCGTCACCTGCGCCTGAGCCTCGGGACGGCTGATCTGGCGCTGCGCCGCGACGATGTCGACGATCCGGCGCTCGGCCTGGACGCCGTCCTGGCCACCACGGGCAAGCGCGGGGAGCTCCTTGGCGATTTCCTTCTGCGCCTGTTCCGGCGTCATCCGTGCCGGATCGGACGGTGCGTCGGAGAGATAGGCAGCGGCCTCCTCGCGGACGTCGCCCGTATCGACGCCGGCGACATCGGCGACCTTGGGTGCTGCAGCACCGATACCGGTGCCGGCAGCCGATGCGACCGAACCGACGGTGCGGAAGGCCCCGCCGATGATCCCGCCGACGGCCGAGGTGAGCAGGTACATCGTCAGGATCAGCGTCACGCCCCAGACGACCAGACCGTGAACCAGACCGTCGAACCGGTCATGCACGCCGGCAACGCGCGCCGCCGCATAGCCACCCGCGCCAAGCGCGATGACGGTGGTGATGAGCCAGTAGATCCCGGCACCGATGCCGAAGCCCGCCGCGCCCGGCGTCGTTCCCTCGACCGGATCGACCATCGTCAGGCCGATGCCGGTGCCTAGGATGCCGAGCACGAGCTGAACCGCGACCGCGAGCACGACGCCCGCAAAGATCGCGCCCCATGACAGGCGCGTCACGCCCTTGCCGTAGCGTGCGTCGTCGACCGGCAAAACGCCGGGTGTCACATTGGTCGTCATAGAATCTCCTGTTGTATCAAAGCTGTCGACGGACGCGCTCAGTCCTTGTCGTCCGTATCGATGGGGGGTGTGGCGGGGTGTTCGGCACGCGCCTGACGCGCGCCGGCCGCGGTCTCGCGCGATCCCTGCTGCTCGACCACCGGGTTGCCGATGATCTTGCCGATCGCTTCCTGCACCGATCCCTTCGCCTGCCGCGCACGGCCCTTCGAGGCCGCGCCCGCGGGCTCGATGCCGTCTTCCTTGGCGCCTTTGGGCTTGGGGGTGGTCATGATGCAGTCTCCAGCGATGGGGTGCCGCGATCGTGCGATATCGTCACCGATTCGCCGTCGAAGCCGCGCGCGCGCGCCCAGGCCGCGGCGGCGTTGCGGCGATTGACGCCGATCTTCGAATAGATTCGCGCGACGTGGTTGCGCACGGTGTTGCCCGAGACGTCGAGCGTCCGCGAAATCGACTTGTCGTCGAGCCCGCGACAGATCAACGCGAGCACGTCGCGTTCGCGCGGGGTGAGTTCGTCGAGCCCGACGCCCGGCGGTTCGGCCTGCGGCGTGCGGATCCGCGCGAGCTTTTCCATGATCGACCGGCTGAGCCAGCTCGTATCCTGCATCACCGCCTCGATCGCGCGGACCAGCTCGCGTTCCGACGCCTTGCGCACGCTGATGTCGCGCATCGCCCACAGCACGCAGGTCTCGCCCGCGAGCTCGATCTGTTCGGCGGACACGATCCCGTCGAGCACGTCGCCCGCCTTGGTCCTGATCCGCACCTCGCGGTCGCGGATCGACCGGCCTGCGCGGATCTCCGCGTCGATCGCGTCATCGAGGCCGGGCGTCTCCCACAGGCCGACCTCGCTCAGCGGTCGGCCGATGATCTCGTCCGCCGAAAAGCCCGTCAGGTCGGTGAACGTCTCGTTGACGTCGCACAGCCGGTTGCCGTCGAGCGTACCGATCGCCAGCGCGACGGGCGCCCAGGCGAAGGTCCGCGTGAAGCGTTCCTCGCTCTGACGCAGCGCGGTTTCCGCCTTCCGGCGTGGCTCGAGATCGGCGAACGTCAGCAGCATGCACGGCTCGTTGCCCATGTCGATCGGCTGACCCGCGACGATCACCAGCTTGGTGCTGCCGTCGGGCAGGGTCAGGTCGGCTTCCATCTGCGGGATCGTCCGCCCCTGGCACAACCGTTCCTTGGCGAGGTCGCGCTTCTCGGCGTTCGCCAGCACGTCGATCGCATAGAGCGTTTCGCCCAGCACCGCGTCCTGCGTATGACCGGTCATGTCGAGGAAACCCTGGTTGACCTTCACATAGCGCAGATCCGCCAGCCGACAGATGATCGCCGGCGCGGGGTTGGCGTTGAACGACTGTTGAAACCGATCCTCCGCCTCGAACTGCGCCGAGACGTCCTGGATGATCATGACGAGACATTCCGGCTCGTCATTGTCGTCGGTCAGGACGAGGCTCCGCACCTGATGCGTCCAGCGCGGTTCGTCCTCGCCCGCGACCGCGACCTCGACGACGACTTCCGAAAACGCCTCGCCCGACACGACACGCTCGATCGGGTAATCGTCGCCCGCAACCTTGTGATTGTTGCGGTAGCGCAGCTGAAAGCGCTGTCGATAATCATCGACCGTGCCGCCGAGCTGCTCGACCGCGTCGACCCCGTGCATCCCCAGCGCGGCATCGTTCGCCCACAGGATCGACTGATCCGGGTCGACGAGGATCACGCCTTCGTCGAGCCCCGCGATGATCTGGCGCAGGTGGCGCAGATCCGCGGAGTCACGAAGCGTCTTGAGGACAGGGGCGGTCGCCATGACTTAGTCGCGACGTCCGTGGACGAGCCATGCGATGCCGTAGCCGATCGCAGCGGCGCCGAGTGCCCAGAGAAGGGGGGCATCCTCGGCGGATGCCTGCGCTGCATGCGCGCCACGACGGGCAGCCTCGGCAGCACGCTCACCGGCATCGCGCGCTTCGGCACCGATCTTGTCGGCAAGCTCGGGTGCGCCGTCGACCGCATCACCGATCGCGGACTTCGCGCGGCCATAGAGGTTCTGCGCGCCGCCCGCGACCTGGTCGACGACGCCGTCGACCTGCCAGTCGCGGCTGTTGACGGTGTCGCCGACGGCCTTCTCGACCTTGCCGCCGACATAGCGCGTACCGCCCTGGAATTCGTCCTTGTTCATGTCGTCATCCTTTGGTTGAGTGGATCGATGGGGTTCAGGGCAGCACGCCGCAGCCCGCGGCGGCCTTGCCCACTTCCAGCGCGATCGCCGGATCCTTCACTTCGCCCGCAACGCGGATCAGATCGGACGGGGTAAGCACGCCTGGCGTCGTGTCGTCGCGACGATAGGCGGTGGCCGCCTTGCCCAGACGTTGGAGCTGGCCGAGCGAGAGGTTGGCCTGGAGCCGTGTGCCGACGCAATCCGCGCGCGAGGCGTCGAGGCCATAGCGCTGCAGGCCCGTCGAAATGCGCGTGGCGGGAGCCGCGCATCCAACGATGGGCAGGGCGAGTGCGAACGGCGCGATGATCGCGATCACTCTTTTCAAGGCTGCATCTCCGGCTCTGCCGGGCGCATCACCGCATCCGGACCGGACGCTTAAACCGCGAGCCTGTTCGCAAGTTCCTGGTATTTATGTGTCTATAATTGGGCCAAAAATACCATCCTGCTCCGGGTTAGTCAGCACCCCTGTCGTGGTACATCCGGGCGAATTTCTCATGAAGTCGCCGCGTCGCGACATCGTCCGCGACGCTCGCGCGGCCCCGATGCCATTCGGCACGGCGCTGGAAATAGGCGGCGTCGTCTTCGTCCTTCGCCTGATCGATCTGGTCCGTCGTCATCACAGTGGCATCCCTCATGTTTGCCGCGTTGATAGACGCCGACAGATCGCTGTGCGTGATCCGCAAGGACTATGCCGGGGGGTAGAATCGTCAGTGGGCGCCCCGCGGACCTTTTCATCGGCGGCATGATGCGATTACTGTCATGGGAGCGGTATCAATCGCGATCCACACGGTGAGGTGGACGCGCGCCAATGGACGAGGATCTTTATCCCATGCGACTTCGAACGCTGTCAGCAGCCTTGACCCTGCCGCTTCTCGCAGGGGCCGCATTCGCCGCGGAGCCGGCGCGGTTCAGCCGGTTCACCTATGAGGGGCGCTCGCAGGAGCGCGTGACGGTCGGTCCCGGCGAGTATCGCAACCCGATCCTGTCGGGCTATTATCCCGACCCGTCGATCACGCGCGTCGGCGACGACTATTACATCGTGCTGTCGTCGTTCGCGCATTTCCCGGGCCTGCCGATCTTCCGCTCGAAGGATCTCGTCAACTGGACGCAGATCGGCAATGCGATCGATCGCCCCGAGCAGCTCGATTTCAAGGGGATGCGCACCTCGCAGGCGGTCTTCGCGCCCGACATCTCGTATCACGACGGCGTGTTCTACATCGTCAACACCTGCGTCGAGTGCAAAGGCAATTTCGTCATCACCGCCAGAGACCCGGCCGGACCCTGGTCGAACCCGATCTGGTTGCCGTTCGAGGGGATCGACCCCTCGATCTACTGGGAGGGCGACCGCGCCTATATCGTCAACAACCGGGCGCCCGACGAGCCGCCGCGGTACGACGGGCACCGCGCGATCTGGATCCAGGAATATGACTGGCGGGCCGGCAAGATGGTCGGCGAGAGCACGCAGCTGATCAATGGCGGGGTCGACATCACCAAGAAGCCGGTCTGGATCGAGGGGCCGCATATCTTCCGCAAGGACGGTTTCTACTATCTGAGCGCGGCGGAGGGCGGCACGAGTGTCAATCATTCGCAGGTGATCCTGCGCGCCAAGGCGCTGCGCGGGCCATACCAGCCTTATGCCGGCAATCCGATCCTGACGCAGCGCGACCTTCCCGCCGATCGGCCCGATGCGATCACCTCCGCGGGGCATGCCACGCTGATCGAGACGCAGACCGGGCAATGGTGGGCGAGCTTCCTTGCCGTGCGCCCCTATACTGGCGATTTTTACAATATCGGGCGCGAGACGTTCCTGCTCCCGGTGACGTGGAAGGACGGCTGGCCCGTGATCCTGCCCCGGGGGAAGACGATCCCGTTCGCCGCAACCGCCCCGGCCTTGCCGCGCGGCGCGAAGCCCGTGCTGCCGACCAGCGGCGATTTCGGCTATGTCGACGAGTTCGACGGCAAGACGCTCGCGATGCAGTGGGTCGGCGTGCGGACGCCACGGGCGCCGTTCTACACGCTCGATCGCGGCGACCTCGTGATCACCGGCGGCGCGCCGATCGGCGACATCACCGGCGTTCCCGGCTTTGTCGGACGCCGCCAGCAGCACCACGTCGCGACGATCGGCACGACCGTCCGCTTCACCCCCTCGCAGGACGGCGACCGGGCGGGGCTCGTCGCGATGCAGAGCGACGCGAGCTATCTGTTCTTCGGTATCACGCGCGTTGCAGGCACGCCCGTCGTCGCACTCTACACGCGCGACAAGGGGGGCGCCGAGCGACTGGTCGGATCGGTACCGCTCCAGAAGACGGGGCCGGTGACGCTGACGCTTCGTGCCGACGGCGGGACGCTCGCTTTCGATTACACGGTTGCGGGGACCAGCCGGACGCTGGCGGACAAGGTCGATGCGCGGTTCCTGTCGACGCGCACCGCAGGCGGGTTCACGGGGACGCTGGTAGGTCCCTATAGCTGGTCGCGATCAAGCCAATGACGAAGATTGGCGCGCCCGGAGGGAGTCGAACCCCCGACCGAGGAGGTAGAAGCTCCTTGCTCTATCCAACTGAGCTACGGGCGCGCACGGCCACCGATTAGCGCGCATTGCGCGGGCTTGGAACCATGATCATAACCCGGCGATGAATATCGTCGAAAACGTTCCCCCCGCACCCGTCGCGGCGCATGCGGTACAGCGCGGCCGGTTCCGCTATTTCGACTTCGTGATGGCGGCATTCGTCACCATATTGCTGTTGTCGAACGTCATCGGGGCGGGCAAGCGCGCGGTCATCGATCTGCCGCTGATCGGGGTCTGGCCGTTCGGGGCAGGGATCCTGTTCTTCCCCGTCAGCTACGTGCTCGGCGACATCCTGACCGAGGTGTATGGCTACGCCTATGCACGCCGCTGCATCTGGGCGGGGTTCGGCGCGATGCTGTTCATGGTCGTGATGTCCGCGGTCGTGGTCGCGTTGCCGCCCGATGCCGGGTGGACCGGGCAGGCCGCGTATGAGTCGGTGTTCGGGCAGGTTCCGCGGATCGTGTTCGCGTCGATCGCCGCCTTCTGGGTCGGGGAGTTCGCGAACAGCTTCGTGCTCGCGCGGATGAAGATCTGGACGGGGGGCCGCATGCTCTGGACGCGCACGATCGGCAGCACGATCGTCGGGCAGGCGTTCGACAGCCTGATCTTCTATCCGCTCGCCTTTTACGGCGCGCCCGACTGGCCGGTCGAGGCAATGCTGCTGGTGATGGTCAGCCAGTTCGCGCTGAAGGTGTCGTGGGAGGTGCTGCTGACGCCGCTGACTTATCTCGCGGTGGGATGGCTCAAGCGCCGCGAGGGCTTCGACGTCTATGACGAAGGGACGAACTTCTCGCCGTTCCGCACGCGGGTTTGACGGTCCGTCATCCCAGCGGAGGCTGGGATCCAGAGCCACAAACGATGCCGTTCTTGGCCCTGGATCCTGGGTCGAGCCCAGGATGACGGTCTATGCGCTGACGGGTTAGGCGCTGACGGTTTAGGCGCTGACGGCTTCCATCAGGCCTTCGAACAGGCGACGACCATCGGTGCCGCCATGCGCCGCTTCGATGCGGCGTTCGGGGTGCGGCATCATGCCGAGCACGTTGCCCTTGTCGTTGAGCAGGCCCGCGATGTTGCGCGCCGAGCCGTTGACGCTTTCGGCATAGCGGAACGCGACGCGGCCTTCGCCCTCGAGGCGGTCGAGCGTCTCGGTGTCGGCGAAGTAGTTGCCATCGTGGTGCGCGACCGGGAAGGAGACGCGCTCACCCGCCTTGTAGCCCGAGGTGAAGCGCGACTGCGCGGTCTCGACGGTCAGCGCGACGTCGCGGCAGACGAAGTTCAGCCCCTCGTTGCGCATCAGCGCACCGGGGAGCAGACCCGCTTCGGTCAGCACCTGGAAGCCGTTGCAGATGCCGAGCACGGGCAGGCCCTTGCCCGCCTGCTCGACGACCGCGCGCATGATCGGCGAGCGTGCGGCGATCGCGCCCGAGCGCAAATAGTCGCCGTAGGAGAAGCCGCCGGGCACTGCGACCAGCCCGACATCCGCGGGGAGGTCCGCGTCACCGTGCCAGACCATCAGCGGCTTGACGCCGGTCACTTCCTCCAGCGCGACGGCGATGTCGCGGTCGCAGTTGGAGCCTGGGAACACGATGACTGCAGTCTTCATGACAGTATCACCTTCATGCCTTCTCGACCCGGTAGTTCTCGATCACCGTGTTGGCGAGGAGCTTGCGGCACATGCCGTCGATCGTCGCATCGTCGGTATCGTCGGCGACCTCGAGTTCGATCAGCTTGCCCTGGCGAACGTCCTGCACGCCGTCGAAGCCGAGGCTGCCGAGTGCATGATGGATCGCCCGGCCCTGCGGATCGAGCACGCCGGGCTTGAGTGTCACGAAAACCTTGAGTTTCATTTACTTGCCCCGGTTCTTGCGATGCTTTTCGAGGTCGAGGACCGAATTGTCGCCACCTTCGGGTAACAGGCCAAGACGGCGTGCAACCTCTTGATAGGCTTCGACTTCGCCACCGAGATCACGGCGGAAGCGATCCTTGTCCATCTTCTCGTTGGTTTCCATGTCCCACAGACGGCAGCCATCGGGGCTGATCTCGTCCGCGAGGATGATCCGGCCATAGTCGTTGTCGAAGATGCGGCCGAATTCGAGCTTGAAGTCGACGAGGCGGATGCCGACGCCGGCGAACAGCCCACACAGGAAATCGTTCACGCGGATCGCGAGGTCGGCGATGTCGTGCATCTCCTCCTGGCTCGCCCAGCCGAACGCGGCGATATGCTCGTCGGAGATCATCGGATCGCCGAGCGCATCGTCCTTGTAGTAATATTCGATGATCGTGCGGGGCAGCTTGGTGCCCTCCTCGATCCCGAGACGCTTCGAGATAGAACCCGCGGCGACGTTGCGCACGACGACCTCGATCGGGACGATCTCGACCTGGCGGATCAGCTGCTCGCGCATGTTGAGCCGACGGATGAAGTGCGTGGGCACGCCGATATGATCGAGCAGCGTGAAGATGTGCTCGGAAATCCGGTTGTTGAGCACGCCCTTGCCGTTGATCGTGCCCTTTTTCTGGGCGTTGAACGCGGTGGCGTCGTCCTTGAAATACTGGATCAGCGTGCCGGGCTCGGGACCCTCGTAGAGGATCTTGGCCTTGCCTTCGTAGATCTGGCGGCGGCGAGCCATGCGCGGTCCCCTGAAAAGTGAGCGGCCCCGGCCCCCACGAAACGGATCGCGGAGCCGGAGCCGGGATAGGCCGCGCCTATAGGCGAAGGGCGCGGGGGGTGCAATCGGATCGGTACGCTATCCGGTATGCGTTACGCGCGGCGCCGATCACGCGGGCTGGTCGATCGGTGCTGCGCGACGAGGCTGGCGGCGCGTCACATGACGGACCACGGCCAGCAGCGGCTTTTCGAGAACGAGGTGCGCGACCAGCCCGACGGCCAGGCAAAGCAGCACGATCAGCACGACAAAGCCCTGCTGGGGCAGGTGACGGAACGCCTCGATCTTCATCACGCGGCCATAGCCCATCATGACGAACACGTGCGTGAGGTAGAGCGCATAGGACGCGTCGCCGAGCAGGACGAGGAACCGGACGATCGCGCCGCGTGGTGCGCCGATCGAGAGCGCGCTGGCGACGACAAGGGTCGCGGGAATGCCCCAGGCGAACACCCGCGGCAGTGCCGGCAGGCCGGCCGTGCCGTCATGCACGACGAACAGCGGCGCGGCAGCCATCAGCCCCATCAGCGCCAGTGCCAAGATCGGCGGCACGGGCCAGCTGCGGTTCCGGCGACTCCAGGCCGCATGGGCGTAGGCCAGGACGAGTCCGAAGCAGAATTCTAGCGGCAACGGACTCGTGAGGAACGACGCCGTGTCGCTTGCAGGCAGAAGCGCCCCGGCGACCTGCAACGCCAGGATCGCCGCCGTCGTGGCAAACACCGACACGGTCGCGGAGCGCGCCTTGAGGGTCGCTGCGAACAACAGGTAGAAATAGACCTCGTAGACGAGCGTCCACGAAACGCCGAGAATCGTGTCGCCCGGGAGCAACAGGAGGGCGGCGACGACCCTGCTCGCCGGAAAATGATGCGTGGCGAGGAATCCCATCGCCGAGATCGTCAGGACGCCAAGGCAGCACAGCCAGTAGAACGGGTAGATCCGCGTCGCACGACGGAGAAGGAAGGCGCCCGGCGTCGGCGGCGCGTCGGTGCCGCGGAAGCTGACGTGGAGCATGATGAAGCCGCTGAGGACGAAGAATATGTCGACCCCGGACGCACCCGATATGGTCAGCCAGTCCGGACTGAATCGGTGAACCGCTCCGTTCGATTGCTCGAGCGTGTGATGAACGACCACTGCAAGCGCGGCGACCGCGCGCAACATCTGTACGCCGTATAACTCGGCCTGCCCCGATCGCTGATTCGTCATGCCTGCGCCCCCGCTGCACCGCTGCTGCCATGCAGCGACTGTATTGGTCAGCAGGCTGCAAGTGCAGAGCTAGCGAGGGTTGTGACAAAAGATAGAGCGTGGTCCGGAAATCATAAGGATCAACGTTGCGCGCAAATGATCAGGTGACCGCAAGTCTTTGACTATATTGAGGAGCGCGCCATTCGCCGGTTTCAATGACCTTCTGCAGGATCTCGCCCGCGCGCCAGACTTCCTCGTGGCTCAGGTACAAGGGCGTCAGGCCGAGGCGGAGGATGTCGGGGTCGCGGAAGTCGCCGATGACGCCGCGGGCGATCATCGCCTGCGTGAGGGCATAGGCGTCGGGGTGGCGGAAGCTGATATGGCTGCCACGCTTTGCGGGATCGCGCGGGCTCACGCATTCGAGGCCGAGCGCGTCGCCGGCGGCGGCGAGGATGTCGAAAAGCTGCGCGCTCTTGGTGGCGACCGCGTGCTGGTCGATGTCCGCCCAGAGATCGAGCGCGGCTTCGAGCGCCGCGGTCGACAGCATCGCGGGGGTGCCCGCCAGCCAGCGTTTCATCCCCGGCGCGGGGCGATAGGCATCCTCGAACGCGAACGGGGCTGCATGGCCCATCCAGCCGGACAGCGGGCTGGCCAGGGCTTCCTGCCAGCGCTTGGCAACGTAGAGGAAGGCGGGCGCGCCGGGGCCGCCGTTGAGATATTTGTACGTGCAGCCGACCGCCAGATCGGCGCCCGCGCCGCTCAGGTCGATCGGCACCGCGCCGACGCTGTGGCTGAGATCCCAGAGCATCAGCGCGCCCGCGGCCTGCGCGCGGGCGGTCCAGGCGGTCATGTCGAAGCGCTCGCCGGTCTTGTAGTGGACATGGGTGAGCAGCAGCACCGCGGTGTCCTCGTCGAGCGCCTCTGCGAGATCCGCGCGCGCGACCACCTTTAGCCGGGCGCCGGGGACGCAGGCGACCGCGCCCTCGGCGATGTGGAGGTCGGTCGGGAAATTGCCCGACTCGCTCAGGACGGTGTGGCGGTCGGGGTTGGCGCGGAGCGCGGCGACCAGTGCCTTGAACAGATGCGTCGAGGTCGTGTCGCCGATGATGACCTCGTCCGCGGCGGCGCCGATCAGCGGGGCGATCTTGCCGCCGATCCGCTGGGGCGCGTCGATCCAGCCTTCGTTCCAGCTGCGGATGAGGCGGTCGCCCCATTGGCGAGTCGCGACGTCGGCGAGCGCGGCGGGCGTCGCCCTGGGAAGCGCGCCGAGCGAGTTGCCGTCGAGATAGATCACGCCGTCGGGCAGCGCGAACTGCTCGCGGTACGCTGCCAGAGGATCGGCGGCGTCGAGTGCGCGGGCTTCGTCGAGGGTCATGGTCGAGCCTTTGTGGGTGCGGGCGGGTCTAGGGTCATTTCAGGGCGGCCGCGATCAGCCGTTTCGCTTCCGCCCAGGCGGGCGTCTCGGGCGCGACGAGCTCGACATGGCCGGTCGCCGGGATGGTGTGGAGGACCGCGGTGTCCCCTGCGGTTCTTGCCTTGGCGACATAGTCTGTGGCGAAGGGGAAGGGGATGATCCGGTCCTCGCGGCCGTTGACCAGATCCTGCGCGACGCCGAGCGGGAGAAGGCGCGGGACCGAGGTGTCGGCGTAGACGTCCGCGCGGGCCGGGCTGGGTTTGCCGACGAGCTTGGCTACGACCTCGGTGCCGCAGCCATTGGCGGGGGTGGCTGCCGTCGCCTCGAGATCGGGCAGGCCGCCGAGGCTGATGACATGGTCGATGTGCAGCGGTGTGCTGGTGTGGAGCGGGCTGGTCGGGGCGAGTTTCGCGCGCGCGGCAAGCCAGAGTGCGAGATGGCCGCCCGCGGAATGGCCGATCGCGACGATCCGACGCGTGTCGAGATTGAACGTCGCCGCGTTGGCGCTCAGCGCGTCGGTCGCCTTCGCCGCGTCCTCGAACGTGCCGGGATAACCGCCGCCGGCGCGGTCGACTCCTCGATAGTCGATGTTCCAGACCGCGATGCCGTCCTTGCGCAGATCGTCGGCGACCCAATTCATCAGGCTGCGATCGGCGATGCTCGTCGTCCAGCACCCGCCATGCACCATCACGACGACGGGGAAGGGGCCCTTGCCCGCTGGTCGCCAGACATCGACCTTCTGCATCTGGTCGGGGCCATAGGCGATGGTCGCGTCGGGGCTGGGCTTCGGGCGTTTGACGAGGTCGGGCCAGGTCAGGAGTTTGCGTGCGGGCGGTTCTGCGGTCACCGGGGAGGTGATGGCGGCCAGCGCGAGAAAGGCAAGGCGGATCATGGGGTTGCGGGGTCTTTCCAGGATTAGGCGGCGGGTGCGAGGCGGTTGTGGTGGGACGGTGGCGAACGTTGCGGGTTGGTGCAAGATGGGTTGGGGGCCTGGCTCTGGATCCTGACTTTCGTCAGGATGACGGGGAGGAGGGAGGATCGGCGCGGGCGTTTCGAGCCTGTTGGGGGTGTTGAGAACAACAGTGGAACCTTCGCGCGGCGCTTGCTATCCCACATCAATCTATGGTCACCGATTTCAAAGATCCCTTCGACTCCATCGTCGACGCCCCCTTCGACAGCGCGCTGAGCGAGCGGTATCTCGTTTATGCGCTCTCGACGATCACCGCGCGGTCGTTGCCCGATGTGCGCGACGGGATGAAGCCGGTGCACCGGCGGCTGCTCTGGGCGATGCGGCTGCTGAAGCTCGATCCGAGCCAGGGTTACAAGAAATGCGCACGCGTCGTCGGCGACGTGATCGGCAAATATCATCCGCATGGCGACCAGTCGGTCTATGACGCGATGGTCCGTCTCGCGCAGACCTTCTCGCTGCGCTATCCGCTGGTCGACGGGCAGGGCAATTTCGGCAATATCGACGGGGATAATGCCGCCGCCTACCGATATACCGAGGCACGGCTGACGCAGGTCGCGGTCGACCTGATGGACGGGCTCGACGAGGATGCGGCCAATCTTCGCCCGACGTACAATGGTGAGGACGAGGAGCCCGAGCTGTTCCCCGGCATGTTCCCCAATCTGCTCGCCAACGGCGCGAGCGGGATCGCGGTCGGGATGGCGACGAGCATCCCGCCGCACAACGCCGCGGAGCTGATCGAGGCGGCGATCCTGCTGGTCGATCAGCCCGATGCCGACAATGACGCGATCCTGGCGCATGTGACGGGGCCGGATTTTCCGACCGGCGGGCTGGTCGTCGATCCCCCCGCGGTGATCCGCGAATCCTATGCCACCGGGCGCGGCGGGTTCCGGGTGCGCGCGCGCTGGAGCATCGAGCGCGAAAAGGGGGGCATGTGGACGCTGATCGTGTCCGAGATCCCGTATGGCGTGCAGAAGGGCAAGCTGATCGAACAGATCGCCGACCTGATCAACGCCAAGCGCCTGCCGATCCTGGCGGACGTGCGCGACGAATCGGACGCCGAGATCCGCATCGTGCTGGAGCCGCGGAGCCGGACGGTCGATCCGCAGGTGCTGATGGACGGGCTGTTCCGGCTGACCGATCTCGAGACGCGGGTGAGCCTCAACCTCAACGTGCTCGACAAGGATCGCACGCCGCGCGTGATGAGCTTGCGCGAGGCGCTGGCGGCGTGGGTCGAGCATCAGTTCGTCGTGCTGACGCGGCGGACGCAGCACCGGCTGGAAAAGATCGCCGACCGGATCGAGCTGCTCGACGGCTATCTGGTCGCCTATCTCAATCTCGACCGCGTGATCGAGATCATCCGCACCGAGGACGAGCCGAAAAAGGTGATGATCGCCGAGTTCAACCTCACCGATCGTCAGGCGGAGGCGATCCTGAACATGCGGCTGCGATCGCTGCGGCGGCTCGAAGAGTTCGAGATCAAGACCGAGCGCGACAAGCTCGACAAGGAACAGGCGTCGCTGACCGCGTTGCTCGCCGATCCCAAGCTGCAGAAGAAGCGGATGAAGGCGGACCTGCGCAAGATCCGCGACCGCTATGGCGCCGAGACGCTGCTCGGCAAGCGGCGGACGACGATCGAGGAGGCCGCACCGACGCGCGACATCCCGCTCGAGGCGATGATCGAACGCGAGCCGATCACCGTGATCCTGTCGCAGCGCGGCTGGATCCGGGCGATGCGCGGGCATAACGACCTGGCGAGTCCCGAGGCGCTGAAGTTCAAGGAGGGCGATGGCCCCGCCTTCGCCTTCCACGCGCAGACGACGGACAAATTGTTGCTGGCGGCCGAGAATGGGCGGTTCTTCACGCTGGCGGCGGACAAGCTGCCGGGCGGGCGCGGGTTTGGCGAGCCGGTGCGCGCGATGATCGATCTCGACGGCAGCGTCGGGATCGTCGCGCTGCTGCCGGCGGCGCGGCAGGCCAAGCTGATGGTCGCGGCGACCGATGGCCGCGCCTTCATCGCGACCGCAGCCGACGTGATCGCCGAGACGCGCAAGGGCAAGACGGTGATGACGCCGCGAATCGGCGAGAAGGTCAAGCTGGTCCGCCCGGTCGATCCCGCGGACGATTATGTCGCAGCGATCGGCGATAACCGGAAATTGCTGGTGTTTCCGATCAACGAGCTGGTCGAGATGAGCCGCGGGCAGGGGGTGCAGCTGCAACGCTACCGCGACGGCGGGCTGGCGGATGCGATCACCTTCGTGTTCGCCAACGGGCTGAGCTGGGCGATGGGCGGCGAGACCAAGCGCACGCGGACCGAGGCGGATCTGGGACCGTGGCGTACCGCGCGCGGCGCGGCGGGGCGGATGCCACCGACCGGGTTCCCGCGCGACAACCGGTTTGGCTAGAGTGACGCGGCGATAGACCGGCGTCCGCGGCCGAAACATTGCCAACCGGTTGCAGTTCCAGTCACTGCGGGTCTTTTGTAAATTTTATGCCGTATTAACGAAGCTTGGGTACGAGGGGGCATGGAATCGGTCCTCCACGACGCCGAAGCGCCACCGATCGTCCCGGCCGAACTGGTCGCGCGAGGGCTTGAACTCATCCCGATCCCGATGGTCCAGGTGACGCTGGATTCGGGGCGACTCGATTTCTATGCGATGAATCGCGCCTATCGTCTGGCGGGGCTTGGCGTCGTGCCGGGCCGCTCGCCGATGCTGGCGGATCTGACGCCCAGGATCACGGCCTTCATCCGGTCGGCGCAGACGCGGACGGACTTCGACTGGTCGCTGGGCGAGGCGATCGACTGCCGCTTCTACCGCGTGACGATCGCGCGGAGCGGGCCGCACGTCCATGACCGGTGCACGATCAGCTTCATCGACCAGACATCGCGGATTCAGACCGAGCGCAGCATGCAGCGCGAGATGACGACCGACAGCCTGACCGGGCTTCCGAACCGCGAGGGGTTCGAGAATCTGGTCGAGGGGATCGAGCATCGCGACTCGCACGCGGTGCTGGCGATCGATCTCGAACGGTTCGGCCGGTTGAACGCATGTCTGGGATCGCTCGCGGGCGACGAGATGCTGATCACCGTCGCGCGTCGCATCAAGGGGGCGCTGCGCGCGTGCGACACGCTGGCGCGGATCGGCGGGGATCAGTTCGCGGTCCTGATGACGATCGACGAAAACCCCGACGAGGCGCACCGGCTGGCCGAACGGATTCAGCGCACGCTGGTCGCACCGTTCCGGCTAACCGATTACGAGATTCGCGTCGAATGCTCGATCGGCATCGCCTATGGCCGGGACGAGCCGGGCGACATCGCGGAGCTGATCCGCAACGCGCAATTCGCGGTCAAGCGCGGCAAGCTCACGGGGCGCTCCGAGACGTACAAGCGCCAGGAATTCACGATCGCGCGCGAACAGTTCGGGCTCGAGACCGCGCTGCGGCGTGCGATCGAGAACGACCGGCTCCGGCTCGCGTTTCAGCCGATCTGCGATCTCGCGACGCAGCGGATCGTCGCGTTCGAGGCGCTTGCGCGCTGGACCGACGACGATGGTTGCGAAGTGCCGCCGTCCAAGTTCATTCCGGTTGCCGAGGAATGCGGGCTGATCGTGCCGCTCGGTCGCTGGGCGATCGATGCGGCCGCGCGGACGCTGTCGGCATGGGACGCCGCCGCGGGCGGATCATGCGGTGTCCGCGTCGCGGTCAACCTCTCGGCGATCCAGCTGCAGCGCGACGCGATCGCACCGGTGGTGGAATCCGCGTTGCGCCGGTCCGGGCTGACCGGCGACCGGTTCACGCTCGAGCTGACCGAGAGCGCGATCGTCACCGATCCCGATGGCATCGCGACCGCGATGCATGCGCTGAAGGATCTCGGCACGACGCTCGCGATGGATGATTTCGGCACCGGCTATTCGAACCTCGCCTATCTGCAGAAGCTGCCGATCGACATTCTGAAGATCGATCGCAGCTTCGTGACGGGCATGCTCGCTGATCGCGACAAGGTGTCGATCGTGCGCGCGATCCTGAGCTTGGCGCAGGCGCTCAACATGAAGACCACCGCCGAGGGAATCGAGACCAACGAACTCGCGCAGACGCTCGGCGCGCTGGGCTGCACCTATGGGCAGGGCTATGTCTTCGCGCGGCCGCTCGAAGCGGACGCGGCCTTTGCATCGATCAGCCTGAAATAGCGCGCGGTTCGGCAAGCGCGTCGCGGACCGCCGAATCGGCGATCGCATCGACCCGCGCCGCATCGGGAAAACCCTCGACGATCCACTGCGTTTCGATATGCCGGCGCATCGCCGCGACGTCGGGACCCTTGCGCAACCCGCGTTCGACGAGCGCACCGCCGCTGATCGGGAAGGCGGGCGGCGTCCAGTCGGCGATCGGGGTGATATCGTCGCCCGCAATCAGCAACCGGTCGATCGCGCCGGGAACGCCGCAGCGATAGGCGAGCGCACGCGGCCCCTCGTCGCCGGCACCCTGCGTCGCGGCGACGACGCGCTTGCGATTGGTGTTCGACAGCTTGAGCCGCGCGGCCACGCTATCGCCGTCGGCGGTCGGGATCAGCGCGGCGAGGCGACGGATCGGATCGGGCGGGATATCCGCTGCGTGCTCCCGCTCGGCCAGCGCGGCGAGCCGGGCAACGCCGTCCGCATCGATTTCGGGCAACACCGCACGCCAGATACCGCGTTCGACCATGAGCCCCATCACCGATACCGCACGCCGCGCGACCAGCAGTTTGAGCAGCTCGGCGGCGATACGTTCGCGCGACAACGCCATGAGGTCGTTCGCACGCTCGGTGCAGGCTTCGAGCCCGGCCGCGTCGGCCTCGGTTCCGAACCGCGCGTGAAAGCGGAAGAACCGCAGGATGCGCAGGTGATCCTCCGCGATACGCTGGCGGGGATCGCCGATGAAGCGCACGCGCCCGGCGGACAGGTCGTCGAGGCCGCCGAAATAGTCGAAGATCTCGCCGCTCGCCGGGTCGGCGTAGAGCGCGTTCATCGTGAAGTCGCGGCGCGCGGCGTCCTCGCGCCAGTCATCGGTATAGGCGATCGTCGCATGGCGGCCGTCCGTGGCGACATCGCGTCGCAGCGTCGTGATCTCGACCGGACCGCCTTCGGTGACCGCGGTGATCGTGCCATGCGCGAGCCCCGTGGGGACCGCCTTGATCCGCGCGTCGGCAAGCCGGTCGAGCACCTCCTGCGGCGAATGGCGGGTCGCGATGTCGACATCGAGCGCGTCGGGCGCGGCGGGGGCGACGCCAAGCAGCGTGTCGCGGACCGCGCCACCGACGAACCGCGATTCCGCGCCGCCGCCGAGCACCGCGGTGAGCGCCACGAGACCCGGGCGCGTCCGCCACGCCGCCTGCGGCAGGGTCACGCCCATTGCAGCCGCCGTGCAAGGTTGACGATCATCGCGGCGGTTGCGCCCCAGATGCGACGGTCGTGCCACAGGATCTCGTAATACTGCCGCATCCGTCCCTGCCATTCGACCTGTGCCGCCACGTGGTTGTCCGGATCGAGCAGAAACGCCAGCGGGACCTCGAACACGCTTGCCACCTCGGCCTCGCTTGGCTGGAGCAGAAGGTCGGGGGGGACCACCCCGATCACCGGCGTGACCTGAAACCCAGTCACGGTGCGATAGCCGTCGGCCTGCCCGATGACCGTCACATGGTCGCGTGAGAGCGCGATTTCTTCCTCGGCTTCACGCAAGGCCGCGGTGACGACGTCCTCGCCGGCATCGACGCGTCCGCCGGGAAAGGCGATCTGACCGGCATGCTTGCGCAGCGTCTCGGTCCGCTGCGTCAGGATGACGCCGGGTTCGCGCCGCTCGGTGATCGCCACGAGCACCGCCGCGGGCCAGGCAGGTACGTCCGGGGATGTCTTAATATCCGGATGATCGCCGCTGAGCAGAACGACATCGGGCGCCACGTCGCGCGACAGTGCGGCGTGCAGTCGATCGGCCAAGCTCACGCAGCAATGTCTTCCGGCGGATCCTGCGTGGTACCGGGCTGCAGCGCGAAGAACATGCCATCGCTCCACAGCCCGACGGGCTGGTCGTCGCTGGCAATCGCGCGCTCGGCGAGTTCGTAATAGACCGACCGCGCCACCAGCGCCTCCATGCCGCCCCGCACCATCAGATAGGGCCGGGGCCCGTCGGCATCCTCGACGAACCGCAGCGGATGCCGCTCGCCCGCAGTCACGAGATCGCCGGTATTGAGACGGAAGGTGAGCCGCGACGACGCACCCGCGCCATCCGCCTTTACTTCCACGGCGACGAAGGGGACGTCCTCGACGACGATGTCCAGCTTCTCGACGGGGGTCACCAGGACGTACTTGCCGTCGGCCTCGCGCCGCAGGATCGTCGAGAACAGCCGGACCATCGCTTCGCGGCCGATCGGCGTGCCCTGGTGATACCAAGTGCCGTCGCGTGCGATGCGCATCTCGCTATCGCCGCAGTGGCTGGGGTTCCATTTGTCGACGGGCGGCAGTTTCTGCTCGTCGGCAAGCCGTGCGATCTCGGCGAGGCTCAACGAGGACAGGTCGGGAAGCGGGTCCATGGGCATTGGCGCGAGGTAAGGAGCGGCGGGCCTGTCGTAAAGCCTTGGTACGGTCAAAGCGGGGTGATTGATGACGCTTGATATGTACCAAAACGGTCCCGCGCAGCGCCATTATCCGCTTCTCCCGGGGGCGTCAGGCGTCGATCCGCGCGCGTGGCGCCAGCAGGCCGGGCATGTCGGGAACCCTGGGTCCCCGCGCCAGGAGGCGGTGGCGTTCGACCGGACCCGGGGCGTCCCAGGCGGTGGTACGCTCCGCGCTGAAGTCGAAGAACCGGCCATAATAGTCGGGATCGCCGATCAGCATCATCGCGTCGCCAAGGCCGGTCGCCTCCGCGGCCGCCAGCGCGCTGCGCATCAACGTCCGTCCGACGCCGCTGCCCTGGTGGCCGGGCGCGACCGCGACCGGGCCGACCATCACCAGCGGCAGCTGTCCGGCCGCGGTGACAAGCGCGATCGGCCAGCACTGGATCGACCCGACCAGCGTGCCCTCCTCGATCGCTGCAAAACTGAGCGACGCGATCGCCGTCGCGGACCCGCGGATCACATAGGCCGTGCGGCGATGGCGATCGGCGCCGAACGCCTCGTCGAGCAGCGCTTCGACGGCATCGGCCGATACGTCGTGCAGGGGGATGATCTCGATCACCGGTGTCTCCAGCGCCGGTACGGGAGCGCGTCCGGGGCCGCGCGCTTTACGCAGGGCGGCGTCGAACGCAAGCGGAACCGATCGCGCGCGACGATGGCGCACGGGCTTCCCTCCGGTAACGGCTCTGCTAGAGCGCGCCGATGCAAGACAGTCTTCAGCTCGAAGTGCACGACATGGAAGTGCAGGTGCTCACCGGAATCTATTCGGAGGAGACGCACCTGCCGCAACCGCTGCGCATTTCGCTTACCGTCGACCTGACGTGCCCGAGCCGGTTCGACCCCGATACGCCGCTGTCGGCGTCGAAGAACTATCTCGATCTCAAGCATGCGGCGACGACCGCGCTTCCCGAGGGGGTGCATTTCACGCTCATCGAGGCGGTCGCCGATCATATCTGCGAGACGCTGTTCCTGCAGGACGCGCGTGTCCAGCGGGTCGTCGTCAAGATCGTGAAGCTGGCGATCGCGGAGGCAGGCGAGGCGATCGGCATCACGCTGGTCCGCCATCGGCGCTGACCGCGTGATCCTGACGCTTGCACGCGGCGGGGACATCGCCACGCTGGTGCGCGACGCCGCCGCCGATGGCGCGGAGTCGATCGTGGTCGTGATCGCGCCCGGTGCGGATCCGCTCGCGGCGGCGCTGTCGCGTGCGGCCGTCGGGCCGCTCGCCGTCGAATATGCGCCGGGGGTGCGCATCAACGCCGTCGCGCCCGGTGCGACGACCGCGCCCGATGTCGTCGCGAGCGCGGCCGCGTTTCTCGACAATGCGCGGTCGACGACCGGGCAGATTCTCGAACTGCGCTAGCTCAGCTCGGCGCGCGGCCGCACGAACCAAGCGCGGCGATCACGAACCGGTAGTCGTCACGCGCGATCTGCGCATCCGAAGGCGCGAGCGACGCCGTGCTGCGGTCGGGCAGTGCCGGGGGCAGGCCGCAGGCGAGCCGGTACCAGAGCAGGGTGCCGCGCGCCGGGGGGCCTGCCGCCTCGTCGACGATCTCGCTCAAAGCCACCGCCCAGCGGGGCTGTTCGCCCGGACGGCGCAGGATCGACAGCGAGACGGGGCGCTGGTCGGCGGTCGTCAGGAATATCTGCGTCTCGCCTTCGCCCGGGAGCGCACCGGGGACATGGAACGCGTTGCCCGTCCCCGTGATCACGGGCGGCGCGTCATTCGCCAGGATTGCCTTTGTTATCGCGCGCACGCGCGTGTCGAGCTCCGGGGTCCAGTCGCGCTGCGCGGTGCGGCCGGCCAGCTGGACCTGCGTCGGCGTGCCCGCGACCGGACGCGCGAACACGAGCACGCGCGCGCGCTTCAGCTTGGGGGGGCGCCCGTTTGCATCCGGCGCGACGTCCAGCAGATAGCCGATCCGCGGCGCCACGCCGTTGCTGCCGCGGATCAGCGCGGTGACGTCGAGCTCGACATAGAAGCGCGTCTGCCCCGGTACCACGTCCGCAGCCTCCGCGCCCTTGATCCGCGTCGTCGAGCGAATCACGCCGTCGGCGATCACCGGCGCGCCGAGAATCAGGTCGGCCAGATCCGCATAGCCAGCGCCGGCATCGCCGCCTTGCGACGAAACGGAAGCGCCGTCGCCCCGGATCGGGACAGGTGCGGCGCCCGAATCGCCCGTCGTTCCGGCATTCCACTGCCGATCAAGCTCCTCCGGCGTCATGGTCGTGAGGCCGTCGGTCGCCGGGCCGGGTCTCGCCTCGGGGGGTGACGCCGGGCCGGGGTTGGCATCCTGTCCCGACACGGGACCGGGCACCGTCAGGACGGGGGGCGACGCCTGTGGCGGGGTTTGCGCGCCGACCTGCTGCCAGGGCACGGACGTCGTTGCAAACAGAGCCGAAATAGTAAGGATCGACGGAATGTGGCGGGTCAGGGTCATCGCCCTTGGCTACGCGATGGCGGATGAACGTTACAGAAATAAATCTGCCATCGAGCGCTTGTACGTTTGTTGCGTCTGACAAAGCGTTTGCGTGTCGCAGGACGTGGCGATAGACATTAGGCACTGCCGCGTGGAATTTTGCTTCACGGCACACGTTTGCGTTGCGCCTGCCCCCATGCGCGACCGCGTGAAGGCAGACAGAATAAGGGAGTGTCGTTGCTGAATGGCCTATGTTGACCAGAAGATGTCCTCAGGCAAAATCGTCGCGATCATCATCGTCGCGCTGATTCACGCTGCCTTGGGCTATGCTTTCGTCACCGGCCTCGCGTACCAGTACGTGAAAAAGGCCACCGAAAAGTTAAACACGTTCGACGTGGAGCCGCCACCGCCGCCTCCTCCGCCGGACGAGCCCCCGCCGCCGCCGCCTGACCAGCCGAACCTGCCGCCGCCGCCCACCACTGTCGTGGTGCCGCCGCCGGTCGTGGTGACGCCGTCGCCTGCGCCTGCGATCACGACGTCGAACATCATCCCGCTGAGCCAGCCAACCGCTCCGCCGGCGCCTCCCGCGCCGCCGTCGCCACCGGCACCGCCTGCACCTCCGGCCGTCAGCAAGGCTGCCGGCGCGAAGGGCAACCCGGCTTCGTGGGTCAGCGTCGACGACTATCCGCCAAGCGCCATCCGTGCGGGTGAGCAGGGCGCGGTCGCGATGCGCTGGGACATCAACGCCCAGGGTCGCGTCGAGAATTGCACCGTCACGACGTCGAGCGGCTCGCCTGCTCTCGATCGTGCAGCGTGTGCCGCGATGACGCGACGTGGTCGCTACTCGCCGGCGCTCGACCAGAACGGCAATCCGATGCGATCGAGTGCGACGCAGCGTATCCGGTGGACGTTGCCGGAAAATTAATCCGCGTCTCGGCGCAACAGACCAACGAATCTTAAGAGGATCATCCGACCATGTTCACCACTATCCTTGCCGCGGCGGCGCCCGCAGCAGCCGAAGCCAACCCGTACGGCCTTGAAGCGGCACTTCGCGAAGGCGGTCTGATTTCGCAGACCGTGTTCGGCATCCTGGTGCTGATGTCGGTGGTGTCGTTCTACATCCTCTTCTCGAAGCTGTTCGAGCAGCAGAAGATCATCGGCCAGGGCAAGCGCGTCCGTCAGGCCTTCTGGTCGTCGAACAGCCTGCGCGAGGGTTCGGCCAAGCTCGAGAAGAACTCGGCCTACAAGCAGATCGTCGACGACGGCCTGGCCGCTCAGGAGCAGCATTCGAAGCTGACCGATCCGGTCGAGGCGCATGACTGGCTGCACGGTTCGCTGGCGCGTTCGGAAGCCGCGATCAACTCGAAGCTGGGTGGCGGTCTCGCCTTCCTCGCGACGGTCGGTTCGGTTTCGCCGTTCATCGGTCTGTTCGGTACGGTTATCGGCATCTACCGCGCGCTCGTGAAGATCGGCGCATCGGGTCAGGCATCGATCGACAAGGTCGCAGGCCCGGTCGGTGAAGCACTGATCATGACCGCGCTCGGTCTGGTCGTCGCGGTTCCTGCCGTTCTGTCGTACAACTGGCTGCAGCGCCGCAACAAGTCGATCGCAGAGGACCTGTCGGCCTTCTCGAACGACGTGCTGGGCTTCCTTGCTTCGAACGGCGCCGTGCGTCCGATCCTCGCATCGGGTGCCAAGCCTGCTCCTGTGAAGCCTGTCACGCCGACCACGACCGCCGGCCAGACCGGTGGCGTGCCGCGCGCCAACTAAGACGCGAAAAGGCGGGGCTGCTGGCGACAGCGGCCCCGCTTCATTGCCGCCGGCGGTTCCGGCGGCGATTAAATGGATAGGATAGTTCGCACATGGCGATGAGTGTTGGTGGCGATTCCACCGAGAGTTCGATATCGGACATCAATACGACGCCGCTGGTCGACGTCATGCTCGTGCTCCTGATCATCTTCCTGGTGACGACCACCGTTGCGGTCCAGGCAGTGCAGCTGAAGCTTCCCGAGGTTAAGTTCGATCCGACGACCACCAAGCCCGAGAACGTCTCGCTGTCGGTGACCACCAATGCCGATGGCAGCTGTGCGGTGTATTGGGGTCTGTCCCCGGTCACGTCGACCGAGCTGCTCGATCGCGCTGTGGCCAAGCTGAAGGCGGAGATCGATCGTCAGGGTGGCGTGAACGCTGCCGGTCTTGAACTGCCCGAGGCGCATATCCGCGGCGACGTGAACACGCCGTACAAGTGCATCGGCGGGACGATCTATACGATGCAGCGCGCCGGCTTTGCCCGCGTCGGCTTCATCTCCGAGCCGCCCCCCGGCGGCACCACCGAACGCTGACGGTCGCTCGGACGTATTTAGGAGTAGCATAATATGGCAATGAGCGGCGGCAAAGAAGACGGCTCGCCGATGATGGAAATGAACATGACGCCGTTGATCGACGTCCTGCTCGTTCTCCTCATCATGTTCATCATCACGATCCCGATCCAGACGCACGCGGTCAAGGTCGACCTTCCGGTCAACAGCCCGAACCCGCCGCAGAACCCGATCGACCCCGAGAAGAACAAGATCTCGATCGATGCCGCGGGCACGGTTGCGTGGAATGGGTCGCCGGTCGACGAGGTGACGCTGCGTCAGTATCTCGACCAGACGGCAAGCATGAACCCCGAGCCCGAACTTCACTTCCAGCCTGATCCGCAGGCACGGTACGAAGTCGTGGATCGCACGCTGGCCGTCGTGAAGCGGTCGGCGATCAGCAAGCTCGGCTTCATCGGCAACGAGCAGTATCGCAACGACTTCTAAGTCACGCGACAGCTACACAACGACGTCCAGGGCGGTCCTCACGGGCCGCCCTTTTCGTTTGTCCGCCGGGGATGCCGCACCGCCCATCCGTCTCGGTCCTGCGCAGTAAGAATCACGTCTTGCGACTCGGTCACGGAAGTGACACACCAGTGTCACAAAAGTGAAACCTTCCGGCAAGGAAGGGCGATAGGAGACGAAGTCATGCGCATTTCCGGGTTGGTGATCCTCGCGCTCGCCGGTGTCGCGGCTCCGGCATTGGCCGCCGATCAGAACGGGTATCAGGCGATCGTGGCGGGCGATCTCGCGACCGCCGAACGCAGCATTGTCGCAGAGCGACAGATCTATCCGGATCGGCCCGAACTGATGCTCAATCTGGCCGCGGTGTACCGCAAGACGGGACGCGCGACCGCGGCCCGCGCCTTGTACGCCGAGGTGCTCGAGCGGCGTCCGGTCGCGATGGACATGCCATCGGGTGAAGTCGTGTCGTCGCATGAGCTGGCCCGCCGTGCGCTCGGCACGCCGTCGGTACAGCTCGCCACGCGGTAAAGCCGCAAGCGTTACGCGAGGGGGTGTTCGGCGCGCGGGGGCTACCCGTCGCGCCTTGCATCGTTCCTGATATGTAAGCGGATGCCCGCGTCTAGAGCCGGGGCAGCGTCACGCCGCGCTGTCCCATATATTTGCCGGCGCGGTCGGCATAGCTCACCTCGCATGGCTCGTTGCCCTGCAGGAACAGGAACTGGCAGGCGCCCTCGTTCGCATAGATCTTGGCGGGGAGCGGCGTGGTGTTCGAGAATTCGAGCGTCACATGGCCTTCCCATTCGGGTTCCAGCGGGGTCACGTTGACGATGATCCCGCAGCGCGCATAGGTCGACTTGCCGAGGCAGATCACGAGCGTGTCGCGCGGGATCCGGAAATATTCGACGGTCCGCGCGAGCGCGAAGCTGTTCGGCGGGATGATGCAAACGTCGGTCTTGCGGTCGACGAAGCTGTTCGCGTCGAAGTTCTTCGGATCGACGATCGCGCTGTCGACATTGGTGAAGATCTTGAACTCGTCCGCGACCCTGGCGTCATAGCCATAGGAGGACAGGCCGTAGCTGATGCAGCTGTCGCGTCGTTGTGCTTCGTGGAATGGCTCGATCATCGCGTCGCCAAGCGCGCGCTCGCGGATCCAGCGGTCGGACATGACGGACATGATAGCTCCCCTTCGCGCGGGGCTTTCGCGCGGATGACGCGCCACGGCAAGGGGGAAGCTCGACAGCGCGCGAACCGACGATAGAGAAGGGCGCCTGCCGGCGATCCATCGCCGAGGGATGGGGGACGGGATGCGCGTATTGCTATGTGGGTTGGGCGATATCGCGCGGAAGGCGTATCTCCCCGTGCTGGCGTCGACGCCTGGGCTCGAGGTCCATCTCGCGACGCGCGATCCCGCCACGCTGACCAGCCTCGGGACGATGTATCGGATCTCGGGGCTGCATTCGAGCCTCGACGACGCGCTTGCGACAACGGGCTTCGACGCGGCGTTCGTCCACAGCGCGACGGCAGCGCACCCGGCGATGGTCGAAACGCTGTTGCGCCGGAGTATCCCGGTGTTCGTCGACAAGCCGCTCGCCGACTCATGGGAAGAGGCGGAGCGGCTGGTCGACCTTGCCGTGATGCAGGGATGTCTGCTGCGTGTCGGCTTCAATCGCCGCTACGCACCCGGCTATGCCGCGCTGCGCGACACGGCCCGGTCGTTCGTGCTGATGGAAAAGCACCGGTACGCGCAGCCCGACACTCCACGTCGCGTCGTATTCGACGACTTCATCCATGTCGTCGACACATTACGCTTCCTCGCACCGGTGGCGACGCCGCGCGTGACGATCGAGACGATCGTTCGCGACCGACGGCTGCACGGTGTAACGATGACGCTCGCGGGGGACGGTTTTCACGCGGTGGGGACGATGCAGCGCGACTCGGGACTCGACGAGGAGCGGCTGACCGTCATCGGCGATGACCGCACGGTGTCGGTGTCGAATATGTCGGACTCGATCGAGCGTGACGGCGTCGAGCGCCACCGCCGTCGGGGCGACTGGACGCCGGTCGCGCGCCAACGCGGGTTCGAGGCGATGTGCGCGGACTTTCTCGACGCGGTCCGGACAGGGCTAGCGACCGATGCCGCCGATATCGTCGAGACGCACCGGTTGTGCGAGGCGATCGTACGGCATGCGGACGGGGACCGACGTCCGCTGCGGACCTGATACGACAGGGGTCAGCGGATCCCGAGATCCGCGGGGCCGAAGGCGTCGGGCAGCAGGTCGGACAGAGAATAGCTGCGGATCGCATCGCCTTCGGCCGCACCGCAATGAACCGGCAGATCGCGACCGCCCAGCTGTGCGGCCTCGTTGATCACCTGGCGGCATCGGCCGCACGGGCTGACGGGGGCGATCCCGGTCGCCCTGCCATCCGCATCCATTGCGCCGCCGATCACGCCGATCGCCACGACCTCGCGAAGCCGGCCCTGCGCGCTTGCCGACGCGATCGCGACGGTCTCCGCGCAGAGCGACAACCCGTAGCTCGCATTTTCGACATTCGCGCCGGTGACGATGCTGCCGTCTTCGAGCAGCACGGCGGCCCCCACCGCGAACCGCGAATAGGGGGCATGTGCATGTCGCGCCGCATCGCGTGCCGCAGCGATCAGGCGGGTTGCTTGCTCGGTATCGAATATCTCGCTCATCGTGCCACTACGTCCCAATTCACCGGTCCCTTGATGCCTTCGATGCGGCGAAAGCTGCTTGCACGCCACATCCGCCACGGCTGCGCCGCATAATCGGGCGTGACGATATCGGCCATCGCCCAGATCGGTCGCGGCAGTGCAGCGGACAATCCATAGGCCGACTCGACCGACTTGCCGATGCGGAGCAGCACGGGCTTGGCCGTGTGCGTCTCGACCATCGTCACGAACCGCGTCAGGTCGCTCACGAGCGTGGCCTTGTCGGGGCGCGCGGTGCAATCGTCGCGGAACTGGATGTCGATCGCGACCGGAAGCGCATCCTTCGCGGCGGGAACGAAGGTGTTGAACGCGTTCGCCTGGTCGACTGCGGGCTGGCAGAGCGAATAGACGTGAACCGCGCCACGCCGCAGCCCTGCCTCGGGCAGCGCGGCCCAGTTCGCTTCGAACGCGGGATCGCGCCGGTCGCTGCCCGAGGTCGCGACGATGTAGGCGAAGTCGGCCCCGCGCGCGCGCACCGTGCCCCACTCGACCGGCGGGGGGTTCTCGCCGAGATCGATGCCCTGCAACGGGTAGAGCGCTGTCGCCGGATGCCACTGGGTCGCATAGGCCCAGCCGCCGATCCCGAGCCCGCCGGCGCCGAACAACAGCGTCGCGATCTTCAGCATGGTATTCGCCATCAGCGTTGCTCAACCGCGCAGGTGCAGCACGCAGATGAGCGTGAACAACCGGCGCGCGGTGTCGAAATCGACCTCGATCTTGCCCGCCAGGCGATCCTTGAGCAGTTCGGCGGCCTCGTTGTGAATGCCCCGCCTGGCCATGTCGACGGTTTCGATCTGGGCAGGCGTCGCCTGGCGGATCGCCTGGTAATAGCTGTCGCAGATCGCGAAATAGTCCTTGATCGGTCGGCGGAAACGGCCGAGCGCGAGCACCAGTGTCTCAAGATGCGTGTCGTCCTCACGGTGGATATGAATGCCGAGACGACCTTCCTCGGTCTCGAGCTTGATCCGGTAGGGGCCGGCATAGCCGTCGGCATGCTGGCGTTGCGGCGCGAAGTGATTGCCCTCGATCAGGTCGAAGATCGCGATCCGCCGCTCCTGTTCGATGTCCGCGGTGCGCCACGCGATGGTGCGCTCGTCGAGCTGTACGTCGATGATCCGCGGGTCGGCCATGCGACGTTCGATAGCGGTGGTCGTTACGCCTGTCACTTCTCTGCTGCAGCCGCATGAGGTCGTGCCGTCACGGCTTCGCCACTTATCCCCATCATTCTGACGCACCCGGCTTGGAGCGGCGCGGCGCAGTGCGTATTACGCGGCATGGCAACTCTCGCATTTCCCGTCCCCGCTGTGGCCGAGCCGCAGCAGCTACCCCGTAACGTCGAAGCCGAGGCGGCGATGCTCGGCGCGATGATGATCGACAACCGGCTCGCCGACGATCTGGTCGACAAGCTCGAGCCCGGGCATTTCTTCGAACCCGTCCACGGCCGGATCTTCGCGGCGATCAAGACGCTGCGCGGCAACGACATGCTGGTCACGCCGGTGACGTTGCGGCCGATGTTCGACGCGGACGAGGGCATGCGCGAGCTGGGCGGACCGGCGTATCTTGCCGGGCTGACGGGCAGCGGCGCCGGGCTGATCGGGGCGCGCCAGTTCGCGCAGCAGATCTACGACCTCGCGATGCTGCGTGCGCTCGTCTCGGTCGGGCGGACGCTCGTCGACCGGGCGATGGATACGTCGGAAGAGGTCAATCCGCGGGCGCAGATCGAGCTCGCCGAAGAAGAGCTGTTCAAGGTCGCGGCCGATGGTGGCTCAGAGAATTCGGTGAAGTCGTTCGCGCAGGCGACGACCGCGGCGGTCAAGATGGCCGAGCGTGCGCTCAACTCGGGCGGCAACCTGTCGGGTGTCACCACGGGCATCGATTCGATCAACGCGAAGATCGGCGGCATGCATCACAGCGATCTCATGATCCTCGCCGGGCGTCCGGGCATGGGCAAGACCTCGCTCGCCACCAACATCGCGTTCAACGCCGCGCGGCGCTGGATGCGCGACATGGCCGACGGGATCGCGCCGAAGGACTCGGTCGGCGCAAAGGTCGCGTTCTTCAGCCTCGAAATGTCCGCCGACCAGCTGGCGACGCGTATTCTCGCCGAGCAGTCGCAGATTTCGTCCGAATCGCTCCGCATGGGCAAGATCAGCCGCACCGAGTTCGCGCAGCTCGCGGCCGCCGCGGCCGAGCTCGAGAACCTGCCGTTGTTCATCGACGATACCGGCGGTCTGTCGATCGGCGCGCTGCACACGCGCGTCCGCCGGTTGCAGCGTCGCCACAACAACGAGATCGGGCTGGTCGTGGTCGACTATCTTCAGCTGCTGTCGGGGTCGGGCAAGAGCAAGGACGGCAACCGAGTCCAGGAAATCTCGGAGATCTCGCGCGGGCTGAAGACGCTGGCGAAGGATCTGAACGTGCCGGTGCTCGCGCTGTCGCAGCTGTCGCGTGCGGTGGAATCGCGTGAGGACAAGACGCCGATGCTGTCGGATCTTCGCGAATCGGGGTCGATCGAGCAGGACGCGGACATGGTCTGGTTCGTGTACCGCGAGGATTATTACGTCGCGTCTAAGGAGCCCAAGCGCCCGACCGAAGGCGACAGCGCGAAGATCTTCGAGGATCACGCGTCATGGGCGGCGGAAATGGAGCGCGTCTATGGCCTGGCCGAGCTGATCATCGCCAAGCAGCGTCACGGTGCGACTGGCAAGGTGCGGATGAAGTTCGATCCGACGATCACGAAGTTCTCGGATCTGGCCGAGTATTGAGTGTATCTCCCTCTCCCCGCGGGGGAGAGGGAAGGGGCCCGCGGCGCTTGCCGTGGGAAGGGTGAGGGGAGTGAGGTTCGGGACGTTGCCTCCCAACGCCCCTCACCCTTCCGTCGCCTCCGGCTCCTCCCTCCCTCTCCCCGACGGGGAGAGGGACACGGATCAGATGACCGGGTCGTAGCCGCCGGGGGCGTGGATGCCGCATTCGACCTTGTCGAAGCTGCGCCACCGGCCCGCGCGCGGATCTTCGCCCGGGGCCACCTTCGTCGTGCACGGCGCGCAGCCGATCGAGAGATAGCCCTGCGCTTCGAGCGGATGCCGGGGCAGGTCATGTTCGGCGAAATAGGCGTCGAGCTTGACCTTGTCCCAATCCGCGAGCGGGTTGATCTTCAGCCGGCCCTCATCCTCCTCGAACCGCGGCAACGCCGTGCGCGTCCCCGACTGGAAGCCTTTGCGGCCCGAAATCCACGAATCGAACGGGGCGAGCGCGCGCCGCAGCGGCTCGACCTTGCGCAGGTCGCAGCAGCCGTCGGGGTCGTAGGACCAGCGCAGGCCCGCCTTGTCCTTGATCGCGAGCAACCGCGGATCGGGTCGGAATACGCGCAGGTCGGTAAAGCCGAGCCGCTCCGCCAGTTCGTCGCGGTACGCCAGCGTCTCGCCGAACATCTTCTGCGTGTTGGTGAAGACCACCGGCACCTCGACATCGACCTGCGCGACCATGTGCAGCAGCACCGCCGATTCGGCGCCGAATGACGACACCGCCGCGATCCGCCCACGCAACTCGCCCGCCAGCAGTTCGCGCAGCATGTTCTGCGCGGACACGCCCTCGAACCGCGCCTGCATCGCCTGCGCATCCGCGCGGGTGAACGCGGGCGTCACGTCGATCATGTCGAGCTGGCGCGCGGGTTCACCCATGGCGCAGCTTCCAGATCGGCACCGCGCCGTCCGCCGCCTTCTGGTAGGGCGAGTCATAGCGTTCGAGGCTGGCGCGGAGCACGTCGATGTCGATCGGCGCCTGCGGCGCGAAGCTATCGAAGCCGCAGCGGCGCATCAGCGGGATCTGGTCGACAAGCACGTCGCCCTGCGCGCGCAGTTCGCCTGTATAGCCCGCCTCGCGCAGGATCCGTGCCGTCGAATAGCCGCGCCCGTCGCGATAGCCGGGAAAGCTCACCTCGATCAGCGCGAGCTGGTCGATCTGCGGCAAGAGCGCGCGCGCATCGTCGCCTGCCTCGAGGCGGACGGCGGCCGCATTGCTCTGGCCGATGAACGAATCGAGAGTCACCGCAGGCTCGTCATGCGGCTCGTCGTCGCGGAAGCGGAGCAGCGTCTGGTCCGGATACTCAACCATAGATCGCCTCCTTGAACGTTTCGAAGCCGACGCGGCGATAGGTGTCGAGGAACCGCTCGCCGGGGTCGCGGACCTGCAGATACCGGTCGGTAACGCGCTCGATCGCGTCGACCACGCCGTCCTCGGAGAAGCCGGGGCCGGTGATCTTGGCGAGGCTGACATCCTCCGCACCCGAGCCGCCGAGCGAGAGCTGGTAATTCTCGGTGCCCTTCTTGTCGACGCCGAGGATGCCGATGTGCCCGGCATGGTGATGCCCGCAGGCGTTGATGCAGCCGCTGATCTTGAGCTTCAGTTCGCCCAGGTCGCGCTGGCGGTCGAGACTGCCGAAGCGCGTCGCGATCTTCTGTGCGAGCGGGATCGAGCGCGCATTGGCGAGGCTGCAATAATCGAGGCCGGGGCAGGCGATGATGTCGCTGATCAGGTCGAGATTGGCCTCGGCCAGACCCGCCTCGTTGAGCGTCGACCACACCGCGTGCAGATCGGCGATGCGGACGTGCGGCAGGACGATGTTCTGCGCATGCGTGACGCGCAGCTCGTCGAAGCTGTAGCGCGTGCCGAGATCGGCCATCACGTCGATCTGGTCCGCCGACGCGTCGCCGGGGATGCCGCCGACGGGCTTCAGGCTGATGTTGACGATCGCATAGCCCGGCTGCTTGTGCGCCTTCACATTCTGGTCGAGCCAGACCGCGAAGTCGGGATCGCTGCGGTCGATCTCGGCGGACGCGGTCTTCTCGAACGCGGGCGCGCCGAAATGGCTCGTGATCCGCTCCAGCTCGGCGCGCGGCGGATCGAGGCCGAGGCCCTTCACCGCGGCGAATTCCTCCTCGACCTGGCGACGATATTCGTCGGGGCCGATCTCGTGCAGCAGGATCTTGATCCGCGCCTTGTAGATGTTGTCGCGGCGGCCGTAGCGATTATAGACGCGCAGGCACGCCTCGAGATAGCTCATCAGGTCGTCAGCGGGGACGAAATCGCGGATCTCGTGGCTGATCATCGGCGTGCGGCCCATGCCGCCGCCGACATAGATCTTCGCGCCGAGTTCACCGTCGCGGACGTGCAGACCGATGCCGATGTCGTGCAGCCGCATCGCCGCACGATCCTCGTCCGCCGCGATCACGCAGATCTTGAATTTGCGCGGGAGGTAGGTGAATTCGGGGTGGAACGTCGACCACTGGCGGATCAGCTCGGCCCAGGGGCGCGGATCGGCGACCTCGTCCGCGGCGGCGCCGGCGAACTGGTCCGAACTGATGTTGCGGATGCAGTTGCCCGACGTCTGGATGGCATGCATCTCGACCGTCGACAGCTCCTGGAGGATGTCCGGGGTCTGGTCGAGCTGGATCCAGTTGAACTGGATGTTCTGCCGCGTCGTGAAATGGCCGTAGCCGCGATCGTACTTGCGCGCGATATGGCCGAGCATCCGCATCTGCCGGCCGTCGAGCGTGCCGTAGGGCACCGCGACGCGCAGCATGTACGCATGCAGCTGGAGATACAGGCCGTTCATCAGCCGCAGCGGCTTGAACTGGTCCTCGGTCAGCTCGCCCGAAAGGCGGCGGCGGACCTGGTCGCGGAACTCGTCGACGCGTTGGTCGACGATGGCCTGGTCGTATTCGTCGTACTTATACATGGGGGGTTCCCGGTAGAATTTGGTTCACGCGAAGGCGCGATGGCGCGAAGAAGATCGGGTTCACGCGGCGGCGCGGAGACGCGGAGAAGAAAGAACCCGCGTCAGCGGGTATCGGATCTGTCTCGATCAGCGAGTTTGAGTACCGCTGCGCGGCACGCGCAACACCTCCGCGTCTCCGCGCCTCCGCGCGAACCACCTTCTCACTGATTTTTTCGCGCCTTCGCGCCTTCGCGTGAATCATATGACCCAGCTCCCCGCAGATGGATCCGCGGGTTTGAGGGTCAGGTCGGGCCGCATTGTGGGCCCAAGCGCCCGGATACGGTCCTTGATATGTGCAGGGCGGGGGCCGTCGTCGGTCTGCGTCGCCTCGATCAGATAGGGGACGTTGACGCGGCGTGCGCCTTCCTCCGCCTGGAGGATCGACTCACCCGCCACGCCGACATCGACCGCGTCCTCGATATGGCGCGACCAGCCATTGCCGGTCCACCATATGACGTCGCCCGTCGGCAGATCATTTCCCGTCAGCACTCTCACGCCTGCACCTCGTCACCCATAGCATCTGCCACCCGAGCCCAACGCGCGAGCTTGTCGGTCGCGTCGGACAGTTCGACGACTTCGCCTACCACGATGATTGCCGGGCTGGCGACACGTTCGCGGGCCACCATCGGTCCGAGATCGGCCAGCAATGTCCGCATCGCGCGCGAGCCCTGCCATGTCCCACGTTCGAGCACCGCGACCGGCATGTCCGGCGCGACGCCGTCGGCGATCAGCTTGTCGGCGATGTCGGTCGCGGTCGCGATGCCCATGTAGATCACGAGCGTGCGTCCCTGTCCGGCAAGACCCGACCAGTCCTGTTCGGTCAGCCCCTTGCACTGACCGGCGACGAAGCTGACCGCGCTGGAATGATCGCGGTGCGTCAGCGGCAGCATCGCTTCGGCCGCGCAGCCGAGCGCCGCGGAGACGCCCGGGATCACCTCGACGGGCAGGCCCGCGGCGCGGACCGCCTCAACCTCCTCGCCGCCGCGGCCGAAGACGAAGGGATCGCCGCCCTTGAGACGGACGACCACGGCCCCCGTCTTGACGTGCGCGATGATGAGCGCGTTAATCGCCTCCTGCGGCAGCGTGTGACGCGCGCGCTGCTTGGCGACCGAGATGCGCTGCGCCCGGGGCGATGCGAAATCGAGCACGCGCGGATCGATCAGACCGTCATGCACCACGACATCGGCGATCCCGAGTGCCTCGACCGCACGAACGGTGAGCAGCCCGGGATCGCCGGGACCGGCACCGACGAGAATGACGCGCCCACGCGCGTTCGGATCCAACAAACTAGCCATGATAAGGAGATGGGGGCTCGCCGTGCGAAAGGCGACACCAGCATTATTTGGCCCGATCCTAGTCCTGCTTTCCCCAAATGCCGTTTGTGGACTGGTGGCGTCGAAATCGGCGCGATAGGGCCGGTGATTAATCGTCGATCCAGCGACGTGAGGATATCTTGATGAAGCGCCCGATCTGCCTTGCCGCCTTGCTGCTCGCGACCACTCTCATCGGCGCGGTGCCGGCGGCGGGCCAGGCGCTTCCGCCGCCCACGCCGATCCCCGGCGACGGGCCCGAGGATGCGAAGCTGAAGCGGCTGTTCTACGACAGCGACGAGCGCGATCTTCGCAACGATCCGATCCAGGCGATCTTCCGCGGCGATCTGCGCTATGCGGCAAGCTTCGGCGAGTATCTCACCGACGCACGCACCGCGCGCGACCGGCGCAACGCCGAGAGCGACCTCGCGGCGATCACCGCGATCGACCGCAGCAAGCTGACCCGCGTCGACCAGATCGCGTACGACGTGTTCCGCTATGGCAAGGAGGTGGCGTTGCGGGGGCTTGCACCCGACATCGTCGCCATCGACCGGCTGCTGCCGATCAATCACTTCGGCGGGTTCCAGACCTTCTATCCCGATTTCGCGTCGGGCACCGGCGGGGCGCCGTTCAAGACGGTCATGGACTATGACAATAACCTGCGCCGCAACGCGGGGTACGCAGCCGTGTTCGACCGCGCGATCGCGCTGATGCGCGAAGGCATGGCAAAGGGGGTGACGCAGCCCAAGCTCGTCGTGCGCAACATGATCGGCCAGTTCGACAATTTGATCGCGCAGGGCGTCGAGAAATCGACCTTCTATGCGCCGGTGACGCTGTTCCCGGCATCGATTCCAGCTGGGGACCGGACGCGGCTCACCGCGGCATATGCAAAGCAGGTCCGCGAGGTCATCAACCCGGCGCATGTGAGGATGCGCGACTTCCTGGCGAACGAATATCTCGCCAAGGCGCGTGACACGGTCGGCCTTTCGGCGCTGCCGGGGGGGGCGGCGCTGTACGCGCAGCGGATCGAGGACAGCACGACGTTGCGGCTCGAGCCCGACGCGGTGCATCGGCTCGGCCTGTCCGAGGTCGCACGCATCACGCGCGAGATGGAGGCGCAGAAGGCTGCGGTCGGCTTCAAGGGCAGTTTGCCAGCATTCTTCGACTATCTGCGCACCGATCCGAAATTCCAGCCCAAGACCGCGGATGCGGTGCGGCTGGGCTATGAGGCGATCGGCAAGCGCGTCGATGCGCGGATCGCGACGCAGTTCTCGCTGGTCCCCAAGAGCCCGCTGGCAATCCGCCCGGTTCCCGATTTCCGCGCGAAGACCGATGCCGGCGGCTCGTACCAGCAGGGGACGCCCGACGGGACGCGGCCGGGGATCTTCTACTACAACACCTATGACCTGCCGACGCGCTATCTCTGGGGGATGGAGACGCTGTACCTGCACGAGGCGGTGCCGGGGCATCATTACCAGATCAGCCTGGCACAGGAAAACGTCGCGCTGCCCGCGTTCATCAGGTTCGGCGGCAATACCGCCTATGTCGAAGGCTGGGCGCTGTATGCCGAGACGCTGTGGAAGGAGCTCGGCGTCGAGACCGATCCGTATCAGCGGATGGGCGGGCTGAACGACGAGATGCTGCGCGCGATGCGGCTGGTGGTCGACACGGGGATCCATGCCAAGGGCTGGAGCCGCGACAAGGCCATCGCCTATATGCTCGAGAATTCCCCGATGGGACGAACCGATGCCACCGCGGAGGTCGAGCGCTATATCGCGATCCCGGGGCAGGCGCTGGCATACAAGATCGGGCAGTTGACGATCATGAGGGTGAAGGCGAAGGCCAAGGCCGCGCAGGGTGCAAAGTTCGATCCGCGCGCGTTCCATGCGCAGGTGCTCGATACCGGCGCGCTGCCGATGCCCGTGCTCGAGAAGAAGATCGACGACTGGCTCAGCGGGGTGAAATGACGGCGTGTGCGGCGCCGCCTGTCGCCCCGCGTCAGGCGTCGCGCAGACCGATGCCGATGCTGGCGCGCGCGGTTTCGGATTCGCTGCTGACGACGGGGTAGGCGCAGTAATCGGCGGCGTAATAGGCGCTCGGCCGGTGGTTGCCCGACCAGCCGACGCCGCCGAATGGTGCGCCTGACGAGGCACCGTTGGTAGGCTTGTTCCAGTTGACGATCCCGGCGCGGATGTTCGCCCAGAAACGGTCGTACAGCGACGGGGTCTGGCTGATCAGCGCGGCGGACAGGCCGTAGCGCGTGTTGTTTGCCTCGGCGATCGCGGCGTCGAAATCGTCGGTGCGGAAGACCTGCAAAATCGGTCCGAACAGCTCGAGGTCGGGGCGGTCCGCCATGTCGGTGACGTCGATCATTGCCGGACGCAGGAACGGCAGCGTGTCGACCGGGCGCTCGAGATGCCGGATCGGGCGTCCGCCGCGCATCAGCAGGGCAAGAAAGCTCTCGGTCAGTTGATCGGCCGCGTCATTGTCGATCACCGGGCCCATGAAGGGTGCCGGGTTGGCATGCGGGTGGTCGACGATGATCCGCGTGATCATCGCCTCGATCGTGTCGAGCAGCGGCTGCGCGAGGCGTTCCTGGACGATCAGCCGTCGCGCGGCGGTGCAACGCTGCCCGGCGGTGGTGAAAGCCGACTGGACCACGAGCACCGCGGCGGTGTGAAGGTCGGGCGTGTCCCAGACCATGATCGGGTTGTTGCCACCCATCTCGAGCGCGAGGATCTTCTCGGGCTTTTCGGCAAAGGCGCGATTGAGCGCGAGCCCGGTATGCGCAGAGCCGGTGAACAGAAGGCCGTCGATATCGGGATGCGCGGCGAGCGCCTTGCCCTCGGCGGGGCCGCCGACGAGCAGGCGGATACAGTCCTCGGGCACGCCCGCCGCGCGGTAGCATTCGACGAGGAACGCACCCGTCGCCGGGGTCTTTTCGGACGGCTTGAACACCACCGCATTGCCGGCGATCAACGCGGGGACGATGTGTCCGTTGGGAAGGTGCGCGGGGAAATTATACGGGCCGAGCACGGCAAGTACGCCATGCGGCTTGTGACGCAGCGCGACGCGGCTGTTCATCGGCGCCTCCATCCGGCGCTGCGCGGTGCGCTCGGCATAAGCGCTGACCGAGATGTCGACCTTGGCGATGACCGTCTCGACTTCGCTCCGCGCTTCCCAGACCGGCTTGCCCGTTTCGCGCGCGATTAGGTCGGTGAATTCGTCGTTGCGCTGGCGGACGACGTTGGCGAAGCGGCGCATCGTCTCGATCCGGAACGCGAGCGGTTTCGATGCCCAGCCGGCCCAGCCGCCACGCGCCATGCCGACTTCGGCATCGACATCGCCGATCAGGTGGCGCCACAACAGGACACCGGTCGCAGGTTCGTAGGAAAGAATTTCGTCGGCCATGTCCGGCTCTTGCCCGAAATTCCAGGCCGTTTCCACCATGGCGCTCGGCGTCTGCATCGCGTTGCTGGCCGCGGGATCAGGCGAGCGCCTCTCCCATCGCCCTGATCGCCGCGATCTTGGCCCCGAGCGCACCCCAGTCGTCGCGGTCGGCGATGCCCGACCAGATCGACTCGACCTCGTCGATCAGCATGCTGCACGGGCTTCCCGACCAATAGGGATGCGCGCGATCCTTGCGCGCGGCATAGCCGGCGAGTCGCGTTCGGACGTCGTCCCATGGCGCGCCATATTCCGGCGGCAGGTCGCCCCCGAACGCATCGAAGAAGAAGCGATCGAGGCTGCCGCCTGTCGTGCGAAGCGCCAACTCGGTCGCCTGGACCAGTGCACGATCGCCATCCGGATCGCTTGGCTGGACGCCGAGGCGCCAGAGGATCGCCTCGCTGACCTCGGCCTGGTAGCGTGGGCCGAACGTGTCGAGGGCCGCGATCAGCGGTTCGCTTTCGGCAAGAAGCCTGAGCGAGACGGCGAGCTGCATCACGTCCCAGTGGATTGCCTCGGGCTGACGGCCAAAGGCGTACAGGCCTTCGTGATCGAAATAGGCGGCCGTGAACCCCGGGTCCCAGGTCGGCGCGAACCGCCACGGGCCGTAGTCGAAGCTCTCCCCGGTCACGTTGATGTTGTCCGAATTGAGAACGCCGTGAACGAAGCCCGCCGCCATGTAGCGTGCCGCGAGGCGCGCGGTTCGGGCCACGACGCGGTCGAGCAGCAGGACAGGGTCGTCGCTGTCCTCTCCATAAAGGTTGCGCAGCGTGTAGCCGACGAGCTTGCGCAGGCTGGCCTCGTCGCGCTCGTAGGCGAGCCGCTGGAACGTCCCGATGCGGACATGGCTGTGGTTCAGCCGGACGAGGACGGCGGAGCGCGTCGGGCTGGGCTCGTCGCCGCGCTGCAACCGCTCGCCCGTCTCGATCAGCGACAGCGTGCGCGAGGTCGGGACGTTCAGCGCCTCGAGCATCTCGGTCGCAAGGATTTCGCGCACACCGCCCTTCAGCGTCAGGCGACCGTCGCCCGCGCGGCTCCACGGCGTCTGGCCCGATCCCTTGGTGCCGAGATCCATCAGCCGGCCGCGATCGTCGCGCATCTGCGCGAAGGTAAATCCGCGGCCGTCGCCGAGATCGGGATTGTAGTTGCGAAACTGGTGCCCGTGATAGCGCAGCGCGAGCGGGCCGGGCAGCGTGTCCGGCAATGGCGCGAAGCGTCCGAAATGCCGGGTCCATTCCGCGTCGTCGAGCCCTGCGAGCCCGACCTGTGCGGCGGCACGGTCGTTCCGGAAGCGCAATATGGTGTCGGGAAAATCCGCCGCCGCGACGGGATCGAAGAACGCATCCCCGAGCGTGAGCAGCGTGGTTTCGGGGCGATAGGCTGGGGAGGCTTGCGGGTCGATGGGCATGCAGCGATATGGTGGCCGCTACCCGAAGGACGCAACCATGGCCGCTTACGAAAATCTCTATTGGTGGTCCAACGACGGGCTCAGGCTGCATGCGCGCGACTATCCGGGGGGCGAGCCGGGGCGGCCGCCGATCCTGTGCCTGCCCGGGCTGACGCGCAACGCGCGCGACTTCGACGCGCTGGCAGCCCGGCTTGCGGGGCGCTGGCGCGTGATCGCGGTCGATTTCCGGGGCCGTGGAGAGAGCGCGTTCGCGAAGGACCCGATGTCCTATGTCCCACTCACCTATGTCCAGGATGTCGAGGCGCTGCTGACCGAGCAGGGGATCGATCGCTATGTCGCGTTCGGTACGTCGCTGGGCGGGATCGTGACGATGTTGATGGGCGGGCCCGCGCGGGGCCGGATGGTCGCCGCGTTGCTCAACGACGTCGGCCCCGAGATCGATGCGCAGGGCTTGTCGCGGATCAGGGGCTATGTCGGCAAGGCGAGCGTCTTCCCGACCTGGATGCATGCCGCGCGCTGCGTCGCGGAGAACAACGCCGACGTCTATCCCGACTGGTCGATCGAGGACTGGCTGGCGATGGCCAAGCGGCTTTACCGGCTGAACAGTGCGGGGCGGATCGTGCTCGACTACGACCTGAAGATCGCCGAGCCGTTTAGGGTCCCGGGGAACGAGGCGGGGCCGGACATGTGGCAGGCCCTGGGGTCGTTGCGCGACGTGCCGACGCTGATCGTCCGCGGCGGCCGCTCCGACCTGTTGTCGGCCGCGGTGGCGGAGCGGATGGCGGCGTCGCTCGACGAGGCCGAGCTCGTGACGGTGCCGGGGGTCGGGCACTCGCCGACGCTGAGCGAGACGATGCTGCATGGGCCGATCGACCGGCTGCTCGACCGTGCGCTTGAGAGGGCGGCCGTCGCGACCTAAGGGAAGATGCGACGGACATCGCTCGTACGCGGTCCTCCAGGCTTTACTCACTCGGGATACTTCATGACCTCACCTGCCGACGCGCATACCCATGTCCGCCCTCTCAAAGGCCGCCGCGCGATAATCACGGGCGGGACGACGGGGATCGGCCGGGCGATCGCCGTGCTGCTCGCGGCGCAAGGCGCGAAGGTCTATATCTGCGGACGCGACGAACAGTATCTGCACGATGCGCTCGCCCTGATCCGCGAGGTTGGTGACGGCGACGGGATGATCACCGAACTGGCCGATCCCGACAAGGTTCGCGCGTTCTTCGATGCGGGCGAGGCCTATCTCGGCGGGTTCGACATCACCGTCGTCAACGCCGCGGTCGCTGCAGGCGGGCTGACGCAGATGGACGAGGACGCGCTGCGCTATGCGATCGCGGTCAATTTCACCGCCTATCTGCTCAGCGCGCATCATGCCGCGCACCGGATGACGCCGATCGGCGACCTCGTCCTGATCGGCTCGCTCAGCGCGCATATCCTGGGACCAAGCTCGACCGTCTATGCGGGCATCAAGTCGGGGATCGCCGGCTTTGCCGAGGCGCTGCGTCGCGAACTGGGGCCGAAGGGGATCCGGGTGTCGCTGATCGAGCCGGGCAAGGTCGGCTCCCACATGCAATATCCCGACGTGCCCGACGAGAAGCAGCGGGAAATGGTCGCGGCCGAGCAGATGCTGCGCGCCGAGGACATCGCGGCAGGCGTCGAATTCCTGCTGACGCAGCCGACGCGAAGTGTGATCCAGCAGCTCGTCATCGTGCCCCGCGCGCTCGAGGGGGAATAACGCAGGCGGACGGCGCAGCCTCGTCGAAGGCCACACCCGCACCGTCATCCTGACGAAAGTCAGGATTCAGGGTGCCCGAGGGCCGTCTTTCGTGGCTCTGGATCCTGACTTTCGTCAGGATGACGATCAGGAACTGGCGGTATCGCCTTTCGCATCAAGGAGAATAGCATGTTCGATCAGCTCGTCTTCACCCCCGCGGACATCGACCTGTCGCGCTCGCCGCTGGCGGGGAAGGTCGCCGCCGAGACCTATGTCCTCGGCGCGTTCAATCCCGGGATGACGCGACTGGCGAACGGCAACCTCCTGATGATGGTGCGCGTGGCCGAGGCGCTGCGCGAGCCAATCAAGGGCGGCAACGTCCATGCGATCCGCTGGCAGGACGGCGCCTATCTGCTCGATCCATGGCCGTTGCAGCTCGTCGACACCGCCGATCCACGCAAGTTCATGATGCGCGGCGGCGGGTGGAAGGTGATGGCGCTGACCTCGCTGTCCTGGCTGCTGCCCGTCGAGCTCGACCCCGAGGGCCGCTCGGTCGTCGCGGTGCATTACGACAAGGCGATCGCGCCGCGGACGTCGTACCAGTGCTACGGGGTCGAGGATGCGCGGATCTCGAAGGTCGGCGACCGCTATCTGATGACCACCTGTTCGGTCAGCCCGGAGCGGCATTCGACCACGCTTTACTCGTCCGACGACGCGCTCGACTGGCAGCTCGAGGGGATCGTCCTCGATCACCAGAACAAGGACATGCTGATTTTCGAAGGGCTGATCGATGGGCAATATTGGGCGCAGACGCGGCCGCTCGGCGACCTGTATTTCGCTTATCCGCCGGGCAGCGAGTGGCGCGCCGGCCCCTCGATCAACCTGTCGCGCTCGCCCGATGCGCTGCACTGGAAGCCGCACGACAAGCCCGGCATCCGGCCGCATGCCGCGACCGTGTCGACCGCGCGGATGGGCGGCGGCGCCCCGCCGATCCTCACCGATCGCGGCTGGCTGACGCTGTGGCACGGTGTCGAGCCGTCGGGCGTGGTCGGAATCTATCGCACCTATTGGTCGATCCTCGACAAGGACGATCCGTCGATCACGCTCGCGACCGAGCACGCCCCGCTGCTCGAGCCCAGCCCCGCGCTCACCGAGCCGCTGAAGGACAGCCTGTATCTCGACAATGTCGTCTTCACGACGGGCATCGCGGACGCAGGCGATTTCTACGTCGTCGCGAGCGGCGAGGCGGATCTGGCGTGCCGGATCACGCATATCCCGAAGCAGGTCTTCGCAGCCTGAATGCGGCGACCATGCGAAAACGCTGTTGAGCCTTGAACCCGGCGGCGGGAATCGGCATCGCTCGGGCATGGCTGCTCCCGTCAACATCCTCCACCTCCATTCCTCGTTCGATCTCGGCGGCAAGGAGGCGCGGGCGGTACGGCTGATGAACGCGTTCGGCGATCGCGCGAAGCACAGCATCGTGTCGGGCGTGCCCGATGCGCTGGGTGCGCAGGCGTCGATCGCCAAGGGCATCCGGTACGAGATCGCGCAGAACCCGCCGCCGCTGACCGGCAAGCCGTCGGTCAAGCGCTACGAGGCGATCGCGCAGTATATGCGGCGGTTCGACCTCGTGCTGACGTATAATTGGGGCGCGATCGACGGGGCGATGGCGCGCCGCGCGTTCGGCAAGGGGGCGCCGCCGCTGGTCCACCACGAGGACGGCTTCAACGCGGACGAAGCGGGTGGCCTCAAGATCGAGCGCAACATCTATCGCCGGCTCGCGCTGGGGGCGGCGCACGCGCTGGCGGTGCCCTCGGAAGTGCTCGAGGACATCGCGCTGCGGACGTGGAAACAACCCCGCGAGCGCGTCCACCGGATCGTGAACGGCATCGGCACCGCCTATTACGCGCAAAAGCCCGACCCCAAGGCGATCCCCGGGTTCGTCCCGAACAGCAAGGAGGTCGTGATCGGCGCGCTCGCCGGACTGCGCGAGGTGAAGGACCTGGCCGCGCTGGTGCGTGCGGTCGGCGGCGTGTCGGGGCGCGTGCGGCTGGTGATCATCGGCGAGGGTCCGGAACGCGCTCGGATCCAGCAGGCCGCCGCCGCAATGGGGCTTGGCAAAGTGCTGGTAATGCCCGGTTTTCTCGACCGCCCCTATCGCTACATCGGTCATTTCGACATTCTCGCGCTCTCGTCGCGCAGCGAGCAATTTCCGATATCGGTGGTCGAGGCGATGGCGGCGGGGCTGCCGATCGCGAGCTATCCGGTGGGCGATGTCGCCCGGATGGTGTCGCCGGAAAACGCGCCCTTCATCACCGCCAATGCCGACGAGGTAAAGCTGCGCGACGCGTTACAGGCGCTGGTGTCCGATGCTTCGTTGCGCGCGACGATCGGCGCTGCGAACCGCGCGCGCGCGACGGCCGAATTTGACGAGTCGGTGATGATCGCGCGCTATCGGACGCTGTATGAAGAGGCGCTGGGGCGGCCGGGCGCGTTGACCCCGCTCTGAATTTGCTCGCACGTTGCGTCCTTGCGATATAGGGGGCCGTATTTTCCGGGAGAGGTGACGTCGTGTTCAAGGGCCTGAAGCCTATCGTCTATAACGGTCGCGAAGTGTGGCCGCTCGTGGAAGGCGGCAAGGGTGTCGCTGCGACCAATCACGCGTCCGCCGGCGCCTGGGCTGCAGCGGGCGGCATCGGTACGGTTTCCGCCGTGAATGCAGATAGTTACGATCCCGACGGCAAGATCATCCCGCAGGTCTATGCGGCGCTGACGCGGCGCGACCGGCACGAGGAGCTCGTCCAGTACGCGATCGACGGTGCGGTCCAGCAGGTCGAGCGCGCGTACGAGATCGCCGACGGCAAGGGTGCGATCAACATCAACGTGCTGTGGGAAATGGGCGGCGCGCAGCGGATCCTGCACGGCGTGCTCGAGCGCACGCGCGGCAAGGTCGCGGGCGTCACCTGCGGCGCGGGCATGCCCTACAAGCTCAGCGAGATCACCGCGTCCTACGGCGTCAGCTATCTGCCGATCGTCAGCTCGGGCCGTGCCTTCCGCGCGCTGTGGAAGCGCGCCTATTCGAAGGCGGCCGAATGGCTCGCCGCGGTCGTGTACGAGGATCCGTGGCTCGCGGGCGGGCATAACGGCCTGTCGAACGCGGAGGATCCGCTCAAGCCGCAGGATCCCTATCCGCGCGTCAAGGAACTGCGCGACGTGATGCGCGAGGGCGGCATCTCCGACGACGTGCCGATCGTGATGGCGGGCGGCGTCTGGTACTTACGCGACTGGAACGACTGGATCGACAATCCCGAGCTCGGCACGATCGCGTTCCAGTTCGGCACGCGCCCGCTGCTGACGCGCGAAAGCCCGATTCCCGAGGGCTGGAAGAACGCGCTGACGCAGATCGAGGAAGGCGACGTGCTGCTGCACAAATTCTCGCCGACCGGCTTCTATTCGTCCGCGGTGCGCAACCCGTTCCTGCGCAGCCTCGAGGCGCGGTCGGAGCGCCAGATCGCCTTCTCGACGCAGGAGGCGGGCGACCATGTGTTCCAGCTCGACGTCGGCGTGAAGGGCAAGAACTTCTGGGTCACGCGCAACGACCTGCTGCGCGCCCGCCAGTGGTTCGGCGAGGGGCATACCGATGCGCTCAAGACGCCCGACAACACGCTGGTGTTCGTCAGCCCGAACGAGAAGGGCATGATCCGCAAGGATCAGGCGGACTGCATGGGCTGCCTGTCGCAATGCTCGTTCTCGAGCTGGGCGGATACCGAGACCAATTCGACCGGGCGCCTCGCCGACCCGCGCAGCTTCTGCATCCAGAAGACGTTGCAGGACATCGCGCATGGCGGCGATATCGAGCAGAACCTGATGTTCGCGGGCCATGCCGCGTATAATTTCAAGAAGGACCCGTTCTACTCGAACGGCTTCGTGCCGAGCGTCGGGCAGCTCGTCGATCGGATCCTGACGGGCGACTAAACGTCGTTCGGCGGTGACGGGGAGGGGTGGCGATGACCTTGCATCTCTGGTGGCTGTTCGTTGTCGCGGTGTTCCTGCTCTGCGGGACGCCGGGGCCGAACATGCTGCATGTGATGACGCGAAGCGTCGCGTTCGGTGCGCGGCGCAGCATCGCGGCGATGGCGGGATGCCTGTGCGCGCTCGTGCTCGTGCTGGCAGCCTCGGCTGCGGGGGTATCGGCGTTGCTCGCCGCATGGCCACGCGTATTCGACGCGTTGCGCTATGCCGGTGTCGCCTATCTCGTGTTTCTCGGGATCAAGGCATGGCGGGGCGCCGGTGCGCCGGTCGATGTCGGATCGGACGCGCTGCCCGTCGCGGCGTCGGCGCGGCGGCTGTTTCGCGGCGGGTTCGTGATCGGGATCAGCAACCCGAAACTGCTGCTGTTCGCAGCGGCGTTCCTGCCGCAGTTCGTCGACAGCGGATCCCCGCAGGCGCCGCAGTTCGCGATCCTGGTCGTCACCTTCGCGGTCGTGGAAAGCTTCTGGTACGGGGTCTACGCGCTGTGCGGGCGCACGCTGGCGCGGCATCTTCGGCGTCCCGCGTTGCGCCGCGGGTTCGATCGCGCGACGGGCGGGATCTTCATCGGGTTCGGCGCAGCGTTGCTCGGCACGCACGCCTGAATGAGGTTCGCGCGGGCCGTTGGCCGGCCCGCGCGTCCGATCATTTTGCCACGGTGCCGACGACCGCACCACCGGTGCCGCCGATTGCCGCGCCCTTTTCGACGCTACCGCCGGTTGCTGCGGCGACACCTGCGCCGCCCGCTGCGCCGATGCCGGCGCCCTTCAGTGTCGAACACGCGCTCATCGATACGGCGGATGCGACCAGCAAGGCGGAAACTGCGATCTTCTTCATGGGGATACTCCTTCTCTCCGGGGGTATCCAACTAATGCCGCGTCGCAGCATCGGTTCCCAAAAACTGGTCAGGCCCAGCCTTCGAGCACCTGATCGGGGGGGCGGTGTCCGTCCGCCCACATGCGGATATTCTGGATGACCTTCTCGCCGGTCGCGATCCGGCCTTCGAACGTCGCGGAGCCCATGTGCGGCAGCATCACGACGTTATCGAGCGCGAGCAGCCGTGGATCGATCTCGGGCTCATGCCGCCAGACGTCGAGCCCGGCGCCCGCAAGCCGCCCCGATTCGAGCGCGTCGATCAGCGCGTCCTCGTCGACGATGCCGCCACGTGACGCGTTGATCAGAAAGACATGGGGGCGAAGCAACGCGATCCGACGCGCGTCGATCAGGTCGCGGCTGTCGGCATTGAGCGGCGTGTGGAGCGTGACGATATCGACTGCGGCGAGCATCTCGTCGAGCGAATCATGCCACGTCGCACCCAGTGCCGTTTCGAGCGACACGGGCAGCCGGCGCCGATTGTGATAGTGGACGGACAGCCCGAACGCGGCCGCACGCCGCGCGACCGCCTGGCCGATCCGACCCATGCCGACGATGCCGAGCGCCTTGCCGCCGATCCGGTGGCCCAGCATCCCGCCGGGGCTCCAGCCGGTCCAGCTTCCCGAGCGAACGAGCTTTTCGCCCTCCGCCAGCCGGCGCGGCACCGACAGGATCAGCGCCATCGTCATGTCGGCGGTGTCCTCGGTGAGCACGCCGGGGGTGTTGGTGACGATGATCCCGCGGTTGCGCGCGGCCTTGAGGTCGATGTGGTTCACCCCGGCGCCGTAATTCGCGATCAGGCGGAGGCGGTCGCCGGCACCGGCGATCAGCGTGGCGTCGATATCGTCCGTCACCGTCGGGACGAGCACGTCGCAGTCCGCCATCGCGGCAGCCAGCGCGTCGCGCGACATCTTCTCGTCGGCGCGGTTGTTGTGCGTTTCGAACAACGCCTCCATCCGGTCCATGACCACGTTCGCGAGTTCGCGTGTGACGACGACCTTCGGATTGGGGCAGCGACGGGTATCGGGCATGCCGACGGCTTGGCGAACCCCGTCGCAGGCGTCAACGAAGAAGCGGCAGGGTCCCGTCGCACGTGCCGGTTCCCGCGATCGCGCGCGATCGCACTGGCCTGCGCTTAGTAGTTGAAACCGGAGCATTCGCCGCGATAGGGATTGGCGTCCCGCGGGCTGCGTCGGGCTACAGGATATCGCCATGCGCCTCTTTGCCGTCGGTTTCGCCGTCACCGCCACGTTGCTTCTGATCGTCGAACCGGCGGCGGCGGATCCGGACCGGAAGGTCCCCTATTATGCGTCGATCGCGGCGGGGCGAGCCCGGACACGGACGGGGCCTGCGCGCACCTATCCCGCGAGCTGGCTGTACCAGCGCGCCGACCTGCCCGTGAAAGTCGTCGCGATCCACAAGGAATGGCGCAAGATCGCCGATCCGGATGGCACCGAAGGCTGGATGCAGGCCAATCTGATGAGCGCCACGCGGACCGCGATCGTCCGCGGCGGGGTGCCGATCGATCTGCGCGCGCGTCCGAGCGAAAGCGCGAAACTGCTGTGGCGGGCCGCACCCGGCGTGGTCGGTCGGCTGAGCCAGTGCGCGAACGGCTGGTGCCTGATGGACGTCAAGGGGCAGGCCGGGTTCGTCAGGGTCGATGCGCTCTGGGGTGTCGATGCGGACGAAGCGCTTCCCTGATTGACGGCGGGGCAGCCGCTCGTCACGCGGCAGGGATGATCGATATCGCAAACCTGCCGATGCCGCTCGTCGCCGCGGTCCTTCTCGGCGGGCTGGGCGCGATCTTTGGAAGCTTTATCGCGGCGCTCGTGATCCGCTGGCCGCAGGATCGTTCGGTGGTCCAGGGGCGGTCGTGCTGCGATCATTGCGGCCGCGTGCTTCGCCCGATCGAGCTGATCCCGCTCGTCAGTGCGGTGCTGACGCGAGGAAGGTGCAGGCATTGTCGCGCGCCGATCGATCCGATCCACTGGCGGATCGAGGCTTGCGCGGTTGTGATCGGAGTAGTCGCCGGGATCGTTGCCCCCAGTGTGGAGGGCGTCGCCGGTGCGGTCTTTGGCTGGATCCTGCTCGCGCTTGCTGCGCTCGACATCGTTGCGTTCTGGCTTCCCGACCGATTGACCGGCCTGCTTGCGATCGGCGGCGCGATCGGTGGGATCGCCGGTATCGGACCGATCGCGATCGACCGGCTGATCGGCGGCGGCGTCGGCTATGGCAGCTTGTGGCTCATTGCCGCCGGTTATCGACGGCTGCGGGGCCGCGAGGGGATGGGCGCCGGCGATCCGAAGCTGTTCGGCGCGATCGGGTTATGGGTGGGTTGGCAGATGCTGCCCGCGATCCTGTTGATCGGCAGCATGATCGGGCTGGGTGTCGTACTGTCGGCGCGGCTGCGCGGCGCCGCGGTGACCGCGGACACCGCGCTCCCGTTCGGCGCATTGCTCGCGATCGCCGCTTATCCAGCCTGGCTATTCATGATAACGACCGCGGCATGATCGGATTGCTTTTTGCCGCTGCGTTGCAAGCGTCGTCCACCGCGTCTCCACCGACCGCTTCTCCACAGATTGGGGGGCAATCGGGCAGCGCGGCGCCCATGCTCGGTCCGATCGGCAAGCAGGTCATGCCCGCAAAGGGGTGTGCCGCGTTCCTGTGGGGGACGACCGACCGGACGCTGGTGGCGATGGCCGGGGCGGAAACGGGGCGGATCCGCGTCGCGATCGACGGCAAGCCGATCGATTACCTGCGCGCCGATGAAAGCGGTGCCGGCGGGTTCGGCTTTGCGGGAGTCACGACCTATCGCGGCGGCGATCTGACGATCGCGCTCGACATGACGATCGTGTCGCGCGACGACCTCGCGTCGGGGGCGATGATCCCTGCGGCGACGCTACGGATCGACCGGCCGGGACGCGATACGGTGATCCTGCCGGTCGCGGGTATGGTCGGCTGCACGTAAATCGCAACGGTGCGAAACTTTCAGAACTTTCGAGCGTTCGGAACAGCTAACGGGGATGAATCGAATGCGGTCGCCCTATTCAAAGGGGACTCGCAGTTAGCGTGACAGGTTCGACCGGACGGCATTATTGGCTCGCCATCGCTTTGGCGGCGGGCGCCAATGGCCTCATCCAGCCCGCCGCGGCGCAGCTCGCACAGCCCGGCTCTGCGCCTGCCAAGGGGCCTGACGCCCCTCGTGCCGCTGATCGGCAATCGTCGACGCCAGCCTCCCCTGCGACTGACGCGCCGATCGTTCCCGACGCCGAGTTCAACAGCGCGCTGCCGCCCTTGTCGGGCGATATCAACGCGGCGCTCGAGCCGATGATCGCCGACACGCCGCAGACCGCGTCAGTGACTCAGCCGGCCACGTCGAGCGCTCCGGCGGTTACCGCTTCCGGCGATGTGCTGCCGCCGATCGGGCCGAACGATCCGCAGCTCGTCGAGCCGCTCCCCGCGCTCGCCAGCTACGACACCGCGCCACTGGCGACCGGTGCCGACATCCGCGACAAGAATGCGCCCGAGATCCGGTACGATGCCGAAATCAAGGGGCTTGCGGACGCCGGGGACGGGCTGGAGGCACGATACAAGGCATTGTCCGCGCTCAAGGGCGGCGGCAAGGCTGCCAACGCGACGCAGGTTTCGGCGCGGGCGAAGGAAGACGAGGCCCTGGTCGTCCGGTTGCTCAAATCGCTCGGCTATTACGATGCCACCGCCATTTCGACGATCGAGACCCCCGCCGGAACGCCCGGCCGGCTGAAGGCCATCGTCAGCGCACAGCCCGGCCGGCTGTACACGCTGTCGTCGATCGTGGTTCAGGCCGCGCAGACGACACCGCCCGATCTCGTGCGGCAGCAACTGCCGCTCAAGGTCGGCGATGCGATCCAGGCCGACCGCATCCAGGGCGCGGAGGCGAACGTCTCGCTGACGCTCCCGCAAATGGGATATCCGTTCGTCAAGGTCGGCGAGCGCGATATCCTGCTCGACGACGAGTCGCCGACCGCGACGGGCGCGTATACGCTCCCGGTCGATGTCGGGCCGCGCGCGTCGTTCGGGCAATTGCGCACCGAAGGCGACACGGTCTTCAATATCGAGCATCTAAACGTCTTCCCGCGGTTCGAGCCGGGCGCGCTGTACGACAATCGACTGACCGACGACCTGCGCAACGCACTGGTCGCGACCAGCCTGTTCCAGAGCGTCTCGGTGGTCCCGCAGCGCACCGGACAGATCAATGCCGATGGCACCGAGCAGGTCGATCTGCTGGTCCGTCAGGCCAAGGGTCCGGCCCGAACGCTGGGCGGCAACGTCGGATTCTCGACGGGGCAGGGGTTCCGCGCCGAAGGCACCTGGCAGCATCGCAATCTCTTCCCGTACGAAGGCGCGCTGATCGCGTCGGTAATCGCAGGCACGCAGGAGCAGGGTGTCGCGGGGACGTTCCGCCGTGCCAATGCCGGCCGCCGCGATCGGACGTTCAGCCTGACCGCAGGTGCGAACCACTCGAATTACGACGCCTATGAAGCGTTCACGACGAGCGTCGGCGTCCGCTGGAGCTATGATTCGACGCCGATCTGGCAAAAGCCGCTGACCTATTATTATGGCGGCGAGCTCGTCGGCACGAACGAGAGCGTTTACGACTTCACGCGTGGCGAGAATGTCCGGCGGACCTATGGCATCGTCGCGCTGCCGGGGCAGGTGCTGTTCGATCGGTCGGACAGCCTGCTCAATCCGAGCAAGGGCTATCGCCTCCGCGTCAATCTTAGTCCCGAAACGTCGGTCCAGGGGGCGGTCAGGCCCTATGTCCGCGCGATGGTCGAGGGGACGTTCTACTATCCCGTATCGAGCAGCATCGTGATCGCCGGCCGCGCCAAGGCGGGGACGATCCAGGGCGTCGCCCGCGACGACCTGGCGCCGTCGCGTCGCTATTATGGCGGCGGCGGCGGATCGGTGCGCGGGTACGGCTATCAGCGGCTGGGGCCGTTCGATCCGAATGGCGATCCGGTCGGCGGACGCAGCCTGAACGAATTCGCGCTCGAAGCGCGGTACCGGTTTGGCGATTTCGGGATCGTCCCGTTCGTCGATGCGGGCAACAGCTACGAAAGCACGACGCCCGACCTTTCGAGCCTGCGCTACGGCGCGGGTATCGGCGGGCGTTTCTATACCAGCTTCGGGCCGATGCGCGTCGATATCGCGACGCCGCTGAACCCGCGCGAGGGTGACGGCAAGGTCGCACTCTACATCTCGATCGGGCAGGCATTCTGATGGCCGAAAACGGCACCCCTCCCGCTCACGACCCGGTGGTCGACCCTATGACGAACGCGGACGGCGGGAGCACTGACAAGCGTCCCCTCTGGCAGCGTATCCTGAAATGGATCGTCCTCACGGTGATCGGGATCGTCGTCCTGCTGTTGCTGGTGCTCTTCGGGATCAACACCGATCCTGGCCGTCGCCTCGTCGCGGATCAGATCGGTGGCTACACGACCGCGTCGGGGCTCAACATCAAGGTCGGGCGGATCGATGGCTCGATCTATGGCGCGATGACGCTAAGCGATCTGCGCGTGTCCGATACGAAGGGCGTGTTCCTCACCAGCCCGCGGCTGGCGGTCGACTGGCGGCCGTTCGCGTTCGCGCGCAATCATGTCGACGTGCGCGCGTTGACGACCCCGCTGGTGACGCTGCAGCGTCGACCGATTTTGAAGGCAACGCCGAGCGATCCCAATGCGCCGCTGCTGCCCGACCTCGACATCGACGTGAACCGGTTGCGGATCGATCGATTCGTGATCGGCAAGCCGGTCACGGGGCAGACGCATATCGTCAGGATCGATGGCGCAGTGCACATCGCCGACAAGCGCGCGCAGCTGACCACCAACGCCGCTGCGCTGCGCGGGCCGGGCGTTGCCGGTGGCGATCGGCTCATGCTGCGGCTCGACGCGGTGCCCGAGCAGAACAAGTTCGACGTCAATCTCAAGCTCGCGGCGCCCGTTGGCGGCGTGGTCGCGACGATGGGCGGGCTGAAGGCGCCACTGACGGCAACCGTCGATGGGCGCGGCAGCTGGGCTGCGTGGCAGGGACGTGCGGTCGCCACGCTTGGCGGGGGGCAACTCGCCAATCTCGCGCTGACCGCGAAGAACGGACATATCGAGGTGCGCGGCGCGACTCGGCCGGGCCTCTATCTCGAAGGGCCGGTCGAACGCCTGACCGCGCCGCAGCTCGACGTTGCGATCGACACGACGCTAAACGATCGCAAGGCGGATACGCGGATCACGCTGAAGTCGGATGCGCTAACGGTGGACGCCGGCGGCCTGATCGATCTCGCGAACAGCCGGTTCGGTAATTTTGCAGTCGACGCGAAGCTGCTGACGCCCGGCGCGATTCTCCCCAACCTGCGCGGCCGCGACGTGACGGCGCGTGTCGTGCTTGACGGTGCGTTCGCGACACCGACGGTCGACTACAAGGTGCGTGCCGCAACGATCGCATTCGGCGACATGGGCGTCGAGAATCTCTACGCCGAGGGTCTGGCACGCATCAACAGCGACCGGATCCTGGTACCGGTCAAGGCTCGCGCGCGTCGCGTGACGGGGCTCAACGCGGCGGTCGGCGGACTTGCGACCAACGTCGCGATCGATGGCGATTTCGCGATCTCGGGCGTCAACGTCCTGTCCGACAACCTCAAGATCCGGTCGGACAAGATCGACGCGACCGCCGTGGTCGTCGCGAACATGGCGACGGGTCGCTACACCGGTGCGCTGAAGGGCCGGATCAACAACTACCGCGTCGATGGTATCGGGATCGTCAACCTGTCGACCGACGCCAAGCTGGTGCCCGGGGCCAAAGGTGGTTTCGGGATCACCGGCCGCGTCGTCGCGCAGACGTCGCAGATCTTCAACGAGGGCGCACGCATGTTCCTCGGCGGCAATGCGATCATCCGTTCGGATATCGGCTACAGCCCTGAGGGGATCGTCACGTTCCGTAATCTGCGGATGAATGCACCCCAGTTCCGCATCACGCGTGGCGAGGGGCGGTTTGATCCGGCCAGCGGCTTGGTGCTGGTCAATGCCGACGCGTATTCGACGGTGTATGGCCCATTGTTCGCGCGCGTGACGGGGAGTGCGACCGCACCCGTCGTCGTCCTGCGCGCACCGCGCCCGGGCGTCGGCGTCGGTCTCGTCAATCTCCAGGCGCGGATCGTCGGACGCAACGGCGCCTATGCGGTCGTCGCGAGCGGGGGGACCAATTACGGTCCGTTCACCGCCGACGTGCTCGTAACGCCCGCGGCGCAGCTGGCGGTCGACGTCAGGCGAGTCGTATTCGCAGGGATCGTCGCGAGCGGCCGGGTCGTGCAGACGGCACCGGGGCCGTTCGCGGGCGCGCTGCAGTTCGCAGGGCAGGGGCTCCAGGGGAACGTCCGGCTGGGCAACCAGGGCGGTTACCAGCGCGCGGATGTCGCCGCGCGTGCCTATGGCGCCAAGATTCCCGGCATGGTCGACTTCACCATCGGGCGTGCGATCGTGAACGCGCACGCGGTGATGTACCCCAAGGCGCCGGAAGTGATCGCCGACGTCCAGGTCGCCGACATGCGCTACGGTGAGGTCGTGCTGTCGGCCGCGCGCGCGAAGGTGAACTATGTCGGTGGTCGGGGCACGGCGCAGGCGCTGGCGACGGGGTCGAGCGGCGTCCCGTTCCGCGTCGCGATGAACGCTCAGCTCAGCCCCGATTCGTATCTCGTCGCGCTCAAGGGCCAAGCGAACGGCATCGATTTCCGCACGGCCAATCCGGCCCGGATCAGCGCGACGGCAGGGACGTACCGGCTCGCGCCGACGCGGATCGATTTCGGGCAGGGACCGAATGCGGGCGCGGCGCGCCTCGCAGGAAGCTATGGCAGCGGGCTCAATGCTCAGCTGCGGCTCGACAAGCTCGATCTCTCGATCCTGAGCGCACTCATGCCGAGCCTCGGTATTGGCGGCAACGCCACGGGAAGCCTCGACTTCGCGCAATCGGGCAGCGCGGCGGTTCCGACGGCGGATGCCCGCATCACGGTCCGCAACTTCACGCGGACCGGGATCGCCGCGATTTCGGATCCCGTCGACATCGTGTTCGCCGGGACGCTCGGCGCACAAGGCGGCACGGGGCGCGCACTCGTCCGTCGCGGGCCGACCGTCGTTGGCCGGATGGTCGCCAATCTCCAGCCGCTCGGGGCGGGAGCCTCGTGGTCGGAGCGTCTGATGGCTGCACCGCTGTCGGGGGGGATCCGCTACAATGGTCCGTCCGCGGTGCTGTTCAGCCTGGCGGCGTTGCCCAACCAGCAGCTGTCGGGGCCGATCGCGATCGCTGCCGATTTCTCCGGCCGGTTGCAGGCGCCGCGACTGAACGGGCTGATCCGTGCGGACTCGCTGACGTATGACAATGAGCAATATGGCACGCGGCTGTCGCAGATGCGGATCAACGCGCGGTTCAACAATGATCGCCTCGAACTGACGCAGCTGGCGGCACGTGCTGGTGACGGTACCGTCCAGGCACAGGGTAGCGTCGGGCTTGCGGCAGACAGCGGGTTCCCGATCGATCTGCGCGCGACGCTCAATAATGCACAGCTGGCCAAGAGCGATGCCTTGAGTGCGACGACGACGGGTACGGTGCGCTTCACCAACGGCCGCGACGGTGCGCTGTTGCAGGGCGATTTGCAGGTTCCCGAAGCGCGATACGAGATCATCCGCCAGGGTCAGGCCGAAGTCCCCGAGCTTACGGGCGTACGTCGCAAGAGCGAGATCCGCCCGGGTCGACCGACGGACCGCCCGGCGCGTGTGACTCCGGCCGGGCTCATCAAGCTCGATCTGCGCGTGCGTGCGCCCAACCAGCTCTTCGTGTCCGGCATGGGCCTCGAGTCGGAGTGGGAGATGGACATGCGAATCAGCGGGACGTCGGTCGCACCGGTCGTGACCGGTGGCCTCGACATCGTCCGCGGCACCTATTCGTTCGCGGGCAAGCGGTTCGAGGTGAACCGCGGCACGATCCGGTTCCGTGGCGGTGCGTTGACCGATCCGGACATCAATATCCAGGCGACGACGACGACCAACAACATCACGGTCGTGATCAACGTCACGGGTACGGGCGAGCGGCCGCAGATCGCGTTCACATCGACTCCCGCGTTGCCGCAGGACGAGGTGCTGAGCCGGCTCCTGTTCGGGACGAACCCGGAAAATCTGTCGGCGACCGAGGCGATCCAGCTTGCGGCCGCGCTCAATTCGCTGCGCGGGTCGGGCGGAGGCGGGCTCAACCCGCTCGGCAAGCTGCGGTCCGCGACGGGGTTCGATCGCCTGCGCGTGCTGGGTGCCGACGAGGCGAGCGGGCGCGGGACCAGCCTTGCCGCTGGCAAGTACCTGACCGACAACATCTATGTAGAGATCGTGACCGACGCGAAGGGCTTCACTTCGACGCAGCTCGAGATCGCGTTGACCAAGGCGCTGAGCCTGTTGTCGTCGACCGGGTCGCAGGGTGGTCAGAACGCGAGCGTGAAATACTCGAAGGACTACTGAGCGCATTCGCACCGCGGCGTGCGACAGACCAAACGATAAAAGCCGGCATCCGATCAGACGGGTGCCGGCTTTTTCATGTCATCGCGAAATGATGTTGCCTTGGAGGGCGGCCGGATGCGCGCGCCGGTCGATGCCGCTTGAATCGAACTAGCGAAAATTACGCGCCTCTGCGTTCGGCCCCGGCAATGCCACGGTGAGTGAGGGCCGTGCTTACGCGGGCAGGATCGCTCCAGCGTAAGACCAAAATCCCTTACGGATCGCAGGCTTTTACAAAACGCCTCAAACCCAAAATGGCGTTAAATAAACTTGAAATGCATTGTCACAAAAGTGACCCGGCGATCTCAGACTGCGCGTCACTCCGCGTAATCATGCGATCGCCGGACCGTTAACGATTTACCAGGGACGGATCTGGTTGCCGTAGATGAGCGAAAGAATGAACTTCAGCATTTTTTGTTCTCCCTTGTTCGCGCCTGTTGATGCGCAATACTGAGTTAACGCGCCATTAAGTAAAAAACAACGTGGTATACGACGCATTAACCATCTTCACGTCCCGTTGCGGGAAGGCTTAACGCATTCTTCAGGCGTCGCCCTTAGCGTCGGCACCATGAGCGAGCCCTTTTATCGCCCTTCCGCCCCGTGTCGGGTTGCGCGCCTCGCGGCCTGCCACGCAGCGGTGTGCGCATGACCGGAGGCACGTCATCGGCAAATGAGGTCGCGCGGCTGCCGGTCGCGTTTCACGGCTGGCAGTTCGCGATCCTTGCCGAGGTCGGCAATTTTGCGCATCTCCGGCGCCACGTCGGCCGTCGCAGGGCCGATACGCTCGTTGCAGACATCGCGCTGCGAATCGCGACCCTGCTGCCGCAGTCGCGAACCGAGGTGGCTGCGCGGGATCTCATCGACATCAGCCTGCAGGGCGACGCGCAGTCCGAGCTCGATCTCGTGCTGAACCAGATCGAGCAGGCGTTCGCCACGCCGTTCGATATCGACGGTGAGTGCTATCTCATCCAGCTGACGCTCGGTGGAGCCTCGGTCCACGCGCCGCAGCATGACGAGGTGCGGCTGATCGAGGAGGCGGAGCTCGCGCTTGCGGATGCGCGAATCGAACACGGTCCGATCGCGCGCGATGCGTCGATCGCCAATGCATCGTTGGACCGCCAGCTCCTCGCGCGCGAACTGCATGAGGCGATCGGGGGCGATCAGCTGTTCCTGCAGTATCAGCCCAAGGTCCATCTGCGGCGGCAGGAGGTGTCGAGCGTCGAGGCGCTGGTGCGGTGGCGCCACCCGACGCGCGGTCTCGTCCTGCCCAGCGACTTCATCCCGATCGCCGAAGACAGCCGTGATATCGTCACGTTGACGCTGTGGACGATCGAACAGGTGATTCGCGACCAGCGGATCCTGGTCGCGCGCGGCCATGATCTTCCGATCTTCATCAATATCGCCGGCGTGCTGCTCTCGGATGCGCGATTCGTGCGCCAGGCCTGTGTGTTGATCGAGAAGAGCGGGGCGCAGCTCGGTTTCGAGATTACCGAAACGTCGGTGATTCGCGATCCGGACAGCGCGATTCGCAATCTTCAGGTCTTTGCGGACATCGGGATCGTCATCGCGATCGACGATTATGGCGCCGGGCTTTCGTCGCTCGCCTATCTGAAGCAGCTCCCGGCGAGCGAACTCAAGATCGACAAGCTGTTTGTGACGCAGTTGACGAGCTCGAACCGCGATCCGCTGATCGTCCGTTCGACGATCGATCTTGCGCACGCGCTCGAGATGGAGGTCGTCGCCGAGGGCGTCGAGACCGCATCGGCCATGGCACTGTTGTCCGTCATGGGGTGCGACATGGTGCAGGGGTTCCTCATCAGCCGCCCGATCGGCATCGACGCGTTGCTGCCATTTCTCGACGAAGAGCGTCATCTGAGCGTGGCGCAGGAAATCCGCTCACCGTTCGGCCGCGTTTCCGCTGTCAGGCAAAGTGGCTAGGAGCGCGGTGTCCACGCTGCGTCGGTTGGTGGTCCTGTGCGCGATCACCCTTGCAGCGATTGCGACGCCCGCCATCGCCGCTGGCGGCGGAGGGGCGCAGGAGCGGTTCGACGTGGCGATCGGCGACGTCAAATCGACGATGCAGATCGATCCTCGTGCAGCGACTGCCAGCGCCGCCAGAGCAGAGACCCTTGCGCGCCCGATCGCGGACCTGCGTCAGCGCAATATCGCCATCGCGACGGCGCAGTGGCTGCGGGGGGAAGCCTATCTTCGCATCGACCAGCCCGACCGCGGTGCACCGTTCATCGCCCGGGCGCTGGAGACGGTGGGACGGTACGACCGCGGATCGAACCTGCACGGCGACATCCTGTTGTCGAGCGGCGGTGCGCATGGTGCACGCGGTGAGGCTGCTGCGGCTCTCGCTGACTATCAAGCCGCGCACGATATCTTTCGCCGCCAGTCCGATACGCGGAAACAAGCCAAGGCATTGATGTTGATCGGTAGCCTGTATGCCGACGGGAATGATGCGGAAACCGCACTGCGGTATCTCGGTCAAGCACTCGACATCTATAGCGGGGATCCCGGCGTATTGGTGTCCATCTACAACAATCGCGGATCGTATCTGCAGGATCTCGGACGCTATCCCGAGGCGGAAGTGCAATTTCATCATGCGCTCGAGATTGCCGAGAGCATGAACAGTCCGATGTTGCGCTCCGTCGTCCTGGGGAACATCGCGCAAACCCGCATCAAGGCAGGGAATCCTCGTCAGGCCCAGGTGGCGATCGACGAGGCCATGCTGATTGCCACGCGCGAGGGCGCAGAGCAGGGGCTTGGCCTGATCCTTCCCTACGCCGCGCAGCTCGCCTTTTTGCGCCATGACACGGCACGGGCGCTGACGTTGATCGAGAAACGGTTTGAGGGGATCGATCCCAACAAGACGACGCTCTCGTTCCGCGAGGCGCATGCCGTCGCCTACGACATCTACAAGGCGATCGGGCGGCCCGACGAGGCGCTCGTGCATCTCGCGGCGCTGAAGCGGCTCGACGATCAGGCGACGAAGCTCGCGACGAACACGAGCACCGCGCTGATGGCCGCGCGGTTCAACTTTGCGAACCAGGAACTGAAGATCTCGAAGCTCCATGCCGACGAGCTCCAGCGCAGCGTGGCGTATGAGCAGGCGCGCGCACGGACGCAGCGCCTGCTGTTTCTGGCGGGAGCGGCGGCGGTTCTGGCGGTGATCGGGATGCTCGCGGTGGGCCTCGTCACGATCCGTCGAAGCCGCGACAAGGTGCGGGCCGCGAACGACGATCTGGCGGTGACGAACGGCGCATTGGCCAAGGCGCTGGCGGCGAAGACCGAATTCCTCGCGACGACCAGCCATGAGATTCGTACGCCGCTGAACGGCATCCTCGGGATGACCGAGGTGATGCTCGCCGACGCCGCGCTTGATACCAGGCTGCGCGACCGGCTGGGCGTGGTCCACGGCGCGGGCGTCACGATGCGCGCGCTGGTCGACGATATCCTCGACATCGCGAAGATGGAGACGGGGAACCTGACGATCGAGCATGGCCCCCTCGACCTGTGTTCGACGGTGAGCGATGCCGCGCGGATGTGGGAGGTCCAGGCCGAGCGGAAGGGGCTGGCGTTCACCATCGACATGGCGGGGTGCCCGGCGACGATCATCGGCGATGCGGCGCGGATCCGGCAGATCGTCTTCAACCTGTTGTCCAATGCGCTGAAGTTCACGCATGCGGGCGCCGTTACGGTGGCCTTGCGGTCAAGCGAGACGCGGTTGCTGCTCGATATCACTGATTCGGGGATCGGCATCCCGGCCGACAAGCTCGCCGATATCTTCGAATCGTTTCGTCAGGCCGATGCGGGAACGACCCGCCAATATGGCGGCACGGGGCTTGGCCTCGCGATCTCGCGCAATCTCGCCCGGGCGATGGGGGGGGAGATCGTCGTCGCGAGCGTGGTCGGGCAGGGCACCATTTTCACGCTCGACCTGCCGCTGATCGTCGCCGACAGCGTCGTGCGGTCGGAGACTGGAAGCGGTTCGGTGGCCAGAGCGTCGTTCCTGATCGTCGATCGCAACCCAATCATGCGCAGCATGTTCAAGACGCTGGTCGCACCTCATGTCGACTCCGTGCTCGCCGTCGCATCGGTCGACGAGGCGGTTGAGACGCTGAAAGCGACGCGCGTCGCAAACATCCTCATCGATGACGTGACCGTGCATGCTGCCGGGGACGTCACTGCGGCGATCGCGCGGATCCATGCCGCGGCGGGCGATGCGGCCACCACGCTGCTCTGGCCCGCGTCACGTTTGCCCGAACTCGACGCGTTGATCGTCAAGCCGACGCGTGTCGTCGGGAAGCCCGTTTCGGGTACCGAACTGCTTGCGGCCCTTTTTGACAGCGCCGGAATGCAAAACAACTTAATTGCGGATCTTGTCTCCGAGGCAGCTTGAAGCGTACAGCCTTTTGTAACGGAATGCCTGCCTGCCTTGCCGGTCCCGTCGCGGAGGAAGTCTTGAACATATTGTTCATTGAGGACGATCGAATGAATCGCCGGGTCGTTGGCGATATGCTCGGCGTTGCCGGTGCGACCATGACCGAAGCGGAGAGTGCGGAGCGCGGCCTCGAAATCCTCGATGCCCAGGATTTCCAGATGGTTCTGGTCGATCTCCGGATGCCGGGGATGGACGGGATCACGGCGATCACGATCATTCGCGCGCGCGGCGACGAGAAGGCCAAGGTGCCCATCATCGTCATTACCGCGGATGTCGCGCCCGACCTGCGCGAGCGGTGCATCGCCGCGGGCGCCGACGACGTCATCTTCAAACCGGTCGCGATGGATGCGCTGTTCGAGGCGATGGGCCGCATCCTCGCGCGCGACGCGCGCGGCGATGGTCCGGGAAGCAGCAGCCTCATCCTCTAGCGTGCCGGGCGTCAGGCGCGATCAGAGCGCCTTTTCATAGACCTGATATTTCTTGTTCATCCGGCTCTCGATCGTCTCGGCGATCGAACGCATCCCCTGATTGTCGTCGAGGATCCAGCCGATCTCCGCGCGCGTCGCACCATAGTTGGCGAGCGATGCGCGACGGATATATTCGATCATCATGAAGGCGAGCTGGCTCGCCATACGCGATGACTGGAGCTCCTTGACCACGCCCATCAGCGGCACACGGACCGTCCGCACCCGGGGCTTGCGCAGCCAAAGCAGCAGCTTGGCCCAGCCGAACGGGAGAAGATTGCCGTTCAGCGGCTTGATCGCCTCGTTCATGTCGGGGAGCGTGATCATGAACGCGACCGGCCTGCCATCGACTTCGGCGATGCGGATCAGGTCGTTGAACACGATCGGCTTCAGCTTGACGCCGACGTCCTTGATCTCGGGCGGGGTAAGCGGAACGAAGCCCCAATTGTCCGACCATGCGTCGTTGAGGATCCCGAGGATGATCGCTGCTTCGGTGTCGAATTTCGACTTGTCGACGTTGCGGATCACGATCCGGCCATTCTTCTCGCCCGACTTGATGATCCGCTGGACGATCGGCGGAAACTCGCGCGTGATATCGACCTCATAGGTCATCAGCTGCTTGACGGGCAGGTTGCCCGCGCGCTCGATCCAGCCGCGATATTGCGGCTTGGCGTGGCCCATCATGATCGTCGGCGCATGGTCATACCCCTCGATCAGAAGACCGGGCTCCTCCCAGACGGACATGCTGATCGGACCCAGCACGCGCGTCATGCCCTGATCGCGCAGCCATGCCTCGGCCGCAGCGAAGAGCGCCTGAAAGACGTCCTCGCGCTCCGCCTCCATGAGCCCCCATTGGCCGACGCCCGGGCCGAACCCCTGTTCGGGGGGCATCGTCAGGGCCAGCGTGTCGATATGCGCGGAGATGCGACCGACGACGCGCCCGTCCTGCTCGGCGAGAAACAGCTTCGCCTTGGCGTGGCTGAACCAGCCATTCTTCTCGGGCGTGATGAGGCCGAGTGCCTCGGACTTCAGCGGCGGCACCCAGTGGGGATCGTCTGCATAGAGGCGGAAGGGCAGGTCGATGAACGTCTTGCGATCGCGCGTCGTCTCGACCTTGCGGATCGTTATCGTACCAGCCATTCGATCGCCCCTCGAAGCCCATTCACCAGGGCAAGCGGATAACCGCCGCCCGAGCGATCGTATAGCCGCTATTCCTCGGTACGGAACAGGACCGCTTCGCCGATCAGGAAGAAGAGCAGGAACGGCGCCCATGCCGCGAGAAACGGCGGATAGGCCCCCAGATTGCCCATCGCGAGCGCGAAATTGTCGGCGACGAAATAGGCAAAGCCGAGCCCCATGCCGATCACCGCGCGGATGAACAGCTTGCCCGATCGCGCGATCCCGAAGGCTGCGACGGCGCCAAGCAACGGCATCAGCACCGACGAGAGCGGCCCCGACAATTTATGCCAGAGCGATCCCTCGAGCGCCTTGGTCGGCCTTCCGGCATCGGCCAGATCGGCAATCGCAGCCTTCAACGCGCCGAACGAGAGGCTGTCGGCATCGACGGTCGCCAGCGTGAACTGATCGGGCCTGACGTCGCGCCCGACCACGACCGTCCCGATCTGCGAGAGATTGCCGCTGGCGACGTCGAACCGCGTCGCCGGGCCAATCTCCCAGCCATTGGCGACGCGCTTGCCATGCGGTGCGCGAACGATCGAAACGAGGTTGCCGCTTGCGCGATCGTACAGCGTGATGCCGCCGAGACGCGTTGCCGCGGCGCGGCCGCGGATCTGCTCGACCTGGATGAGATCGTCGCCGTCGCGCACCCAGACATTGGCCCGGTCGCCGCGGTCGATCGGCATCTTGCCGTAATTGACCTTCTGCCACTGCGTCAGCGTCGCGGTTGCCCGCGAGACGACACGGTCGTTGAACGAAAAGCTGACGATGGCGACGAGAAGGCTCGCGATCAGCAGCGGCGCGAGCACCTGATGCGCGGACAGCCCCGACGCCTTCAGCGCGATGATCTCGCTGTTCTGGTTCATCGTGATCAGCGTCAGGATCGTACCCAGCAGCACGGAGAATGGCAGCGCGAAGGCGATGATCTGTGGCGCGCGCAGGCTGACATAGTGCCACACCTGCGCGTCACCATTGCCGGCAAAGGCGAGGATGTTGCCCGATTCACTGAGCAGGTCGAGCGCCTGCAGCACGAGGACGAGCGCCGCGAGGATGCTGAACGTCCGCGTCATGAACAGCCGGCCCATATAGACGGCGACCGTGCGCGACGGGAACATCATCACCCGGCTCATGCCGCGCCCTCCTTGTCGCGGCGGCGGCCGGGCAGGCGGCTCGTGACCATCTTGACCGTACGGCTGATCCCGCGCTCGAGTGCACCGATCGGCTCGCCGCCGGGCACATAGGCGATGGTGTAGTACATCCAGAGGATCAGCCCGGCAAAGACGGTAAAGGGCACCCAGAGCGCGATCAGCGGGTCGATCCGCCCGAGCTCGCCGACATCCGCTGCGTATTGATTGACCTTGTGATAGGTCACGATCATCACGATCGACAGGAAGACGCCAAGCCCGGATGTCGAGCGTTTCGCGGGCACGCCGAGTGCGACCGCGAGCATCGGCAGCAGGAACATCATCGCCACCTCGGCAAGCCTGAAGTGGAATTCGGAACGGCTTGCATCGCGCAACTCGGGGGTCGCGGCCTCGTGGCCCGCGCGCGCGAGTTCGGGAAGCGTGAATTCCAGATTGCGACCGCCGCGGACGCGAAAGCTCTCGAACTTCGGCAGGTTGATCGGCAGATCGTGGCTGCTGAACGTGAGGACGCGCGGCGTCCGGAATTCGGGGCGCTCATGGATCAACGTGCCATTTGCAAGCCGGAAGATGATGACGTTGGGGTCGTCGGTCGCGAGGAACCGGCCCTTTGCCGCGGTGACGCCGATCCAGTCGTTCTTCGGCGTCTGCGCGTGGACGAAGATCCCCGACAGCTCGCGCCCCTTGTCGCGGCTCTGCTCGATGCGCAGCGTCATCCGGTCGCCGAGATGCGTGAACTCACCGACCTTGATCGACGCGCCGAGCGCGCCGGTGCGCAGCTCGAAGCGGAGCCCCTCGTAATAATAGCGGGCGATCGGCTGGAGATAGCCGACGATCAGGAGGTTGGCGATCGCGAGAACGATCGCGAACATGTACGGCACGCGAAGCAGCCGCGTGTAGCTCATCCCGACACTGCGCAGGACGTCGAGCTCCGACGTGGTCGCGAGCTTGCGGAACGCGAGCAGGATGCCCAGCAGCAGGCCGATTGGAATGCCGAGCCCGAGATATTCGGGGAGCAGATTGGCGAGCATGCGCCAGACGACGCTGATCGGACCGCCCTCGGTGGCCACGAAGTCGAACAGCCGGCGCATGCGGTCGAGCACCAGCAGCATCGCCGCGATCACCAGCGTCGAAAAGAGCGGGACCGCGATCAGCCGGGCCATGTAGCGGTCGATGGATTTCATGAGGCGGGGGCTCTGCGAGACGCGCGGACGGAGGAGTAATCGCGGGTCTATACCAGCTTTCGTGCCGGGATATAGAGGTGGTATGGCGCGGAGGTCGCGGCCTATTCCGCGGCGATCTGTCGCGGCGGCGATGGCCGGCCCGGCGCCATCGCGGCGATCACCGCCCGTTCGAGCCCGGCGAGCGTGAACGGCTTGCGAAGGACCTGGTGATCACCGAACTCGCTGGTCGCCGACTCGCCGGCAAACCCCGTCACGAAGAGGACCGCGACATCGGGGAAGATCGGGCGCAGCGCCGCGATCATTTCCGGGCCGGTCTGGCGCGGCATCAGCACGTCGGAAATGATCAGGTCGACCGCGCCGTTGCGCGCAAGCAGAGCTGCGGCATTGACCGGATCGTCGCACGGGATCGGGTTGTGGCCGAGTTCCTCGAGCGCGTTGATCGTCGATGCGAGGACGCGCGGGTCGTCCTCGACGACCAGGATACGCAACCCCGCACTGGCGACCGCAGGCTCGGCCGCCTGCTGCGATGCTTGAACGTCGGTGTCGCTTCCGTCCGTTTCGCCAGACGGTTCGGGATCGGCCTCGACGACGGGGTCGGCAAGGTCGCGCGGCAGATAGAGCGTGACTGTCGTTCCCTCGCCCACCGCACTGACGATTTCGATCTCGCCGTCGAGCTGGCGAACGAGTCCGAATATCTGGCTCAGCCCGAGACCCGTTCCCTTGCCCGTTTCCTTGGTGGTGAAGAAGGGTTCGAATACCCGTTCGGCGATGTCGGGGCTCATCCCGCTGCCGTCGTCGGCGACGGCGATCGTCGCATAGTCGCCGGCAGGACAATGGCCGACCGCATTGGCGGCCAAGCACACGGCGCCCGTCGTCACGGTCATCGTCCCGCGCCCGTTCATCGCATCCCGCGCGTTGACGGCAAGGTTGAGAACCGCATTTTCGAGCTGGACGCGGTCGGCGCGAACCCGCCAGCCGTCGGACCGGTCGACCACGGTGAGCGTGATCGCATCGCCCAGCGTGCGGTCGAGCAGGTCGGACATGCCTTCGACCAGCCCGGCGACGCCGAGCGTCTCCGGCTTGAGAGAATCCTCGCGGCTGAACGCGAGCAGCCGCCGGGTCAGCGCCGCTGCCCGGTTGGCACCGTCGGTCGCGCTTTCGATGTGACGGCGGGCGGTCAGGGGATCGCGGATGATCGACCGCTGCGCGAGTTCGAGGCCGCCAAGAACAACCGCGAGCATGTTGTTGAAGTCATGCGCGATTCCGCCAGTCAGCTGGCCCACCGCATCCATCTTCTGGATCTGGCGGAGCTTGGACTCTTGGACGCGCAATTCGGTCGTTGCCTGCTCGACCGCCGCCGAGAGCTCCTCCGCCCTGCCGCGCTCCATGTCGGCATCGGCCTGCGCATCGACCCGGTCGCTGACCGCGCGGATCGTGAACCAGCCCAGCCCGATCGCACCGAGCACGATCAACATGCCGAATACGGCGAGCACGCCGGCAATCGAACTGGATCGTTCGACGGACCCCATCGCGCCTGAGGTCCGACTGTCGAGCAGCGCCCGCTCCCTTGCGATCAGCTGGTCGAGGGTGCGGTTGATCGCGATGAGCGTGGGGGCATTGCGGCCCTGATAATAGCGGGCGAGCGCCTGGCTGTTCTTGCCGTAGTTGGTGCTCAGCGCGGTCAGCGACAGCTCGCGGCCGCGATCCTCGTACGCGGTACGCAATTCGGCGACGCGCGCCGACTGCTCCCGATTGTCGAAGGTGAGCCGCTCGAGGCGGTTGATCTGGGTCCCGGCGAGCACCCATTCCTCGAAATAGAGCCGGCCCAGTTGCTTGTCGCCGCTGATGACGTAGCGGCCGAGCGAGGCTTCGGATCGTGCGATCGTGCTCGACAGCGTCCGCGCGAGGATCATCACGTCATAGCTGTGCGCCTGGAGGCGGAGCGCGCGGTCGCGCTCGCGATTGGCGCTGCTCAGCGTCGATATGAGCGCGACCAGTACCGCCGCGCCGAGCAGTGCCATCACGATGAGCGTGATGGTCCGCCAGGTCCCGCCGCCCCCAACGGCGATAGCGTCGGCCTCGTCCTGCGTCACGGACGAACGATAGCCTGCGTTATACCGACGAGGCAATGTCAGCCCGGAAGTGGCGGACGCGGTAGCGTTTCGTCGGCGGGTCGCGCGGATGAAGGTCAGCCGATCACGCCAACCGCGCGTCCGGCCTCCCGGAACATGGCGAGGATCGTCTGCACCTGCTCGTCGGTGTGCTCGGCACAGAGCGAGCAGCGCAGCAGGAAGGTGCCCGCAGGCGTCGCCGGCGGACGTGCCATGTTCACGTACAGCCCGCCCTCGAGCAGCGACTGCCAGATCGCGATCGCCTGTTCCTGGTCGGTCAGGATGATTGCGATGATCGCCGAATCGGACGTCTCGGTGCCGAGCTTGAAGCCCATCGCCTTGAGACCCGCGTGCATCGCCCGCGCGTTCTTCCAGAGCTGCGCGCGCTTGTCATGCGCGGTCATCAGCTTGCGGATCGAGGTCGCGGCGGTGGCGACGACTGAGGGCGGCAGCGAGGCGGTGAAGATGTAGGGGCGGCAGGCGAAGCGGACCATCTCGAACTTGGGATGGTTCGACACAACGAACCCGCCGACCGTGCCGACCGACTTCGAGAAGGTGCCGACGACGAAATCGACCTGGTCGGTGAGCCCCATCTCCTCGTACACGCCGCGGCCATTGGGGCCGAAAAAGCCCATCGAATGCGCCTCGTCGACCAAAACCATGCAGCCATGCTTCTTGGCGACCGCGACCATCTCCTTCAGCGGCGCGATGTCGCCGAGCATCGAATAGACGCCTTCGAGCACCACCAGCTTGCCGGCTTCCTTGGGCAGGCGGCCGAGCCGTTTGTCGAGATCGGTCACGTCGTTGTGGCGGAAGCGGACGATTTCGGCATTGCCCTGCTTGCAGCCGTCGTAGATCGAGGCGTGGCTGTCGGCGTCGAGGATGACGTATTCGCCCTTGCCCGCGAGCGTCGAGATGATCCCGAGATTGGCCATGTAGCCCGTCGAGAACACGATCGCGCCGCTCATGTCGTAGAAGTCGCGCAGCGCCTGTTCGACGTCGATATGATCGTGGAACGTGCCGTTGAGCATGCGGCTGCCGTTGGTGCCCGAGCCGAACGTGTCGAGCGCGTCCTTGCCGGCCTGGATGACGTCGGGGTCGAACGTCATGCCCATGTAATTATAGGTGCCGAGCAGGATCGTGTCCTTGCCGCGGATCACCGCCTGCGTGGGCGACTTCACCTCGTCCATCACGATCGTGAACGGGTTGCGCACGCCGGACCGCACGAGCGCCTCGCGTTCGGCGATGAGGCCGTCGAACTTCGACATCAGGTCGCGTTCGGGGGCGACCTCGGCGACGTCGACGGGGAGGGCGTGGGCGGTGGTGGCGGCTTCGGTCATGTTCGGTTCCAGATCAGGGCGGTATCGCCCCCCTGCCGTTCGCCCTGAGCGAAGTCGAAGGGCCTTGGTACCATGTGCTTCGACTTCGCTCAGCACGAACGGGTGGGGGGTATGGGCTTGCTCAGGCGGCCTTCAGTTTCTCGACCGCATCGACCAGCTGGCCGACGGTCTCGATCTCGGCCTGCATGTTCATCGTGATGATGATGTCGAATTCGTCCTCGATCGCGGCGACGAAATCCATGACGGTCAGGCTGTCCCACTCGAGGTCGCCCTGGAACGTCGTCGCGTCGGTCAGCGCGACGCCCTTCTTGTTGAACGGCTCGATCTGCGCGGTGACGGTGTCGTAGATCTGCTGGCGGTCGCTCATGATAATCCCTTCGGTGTCGCCGTCATCCCTGGCAGGGAATTGCGGCGGCTTTTCGGCGCTATAGCAGCCCCGCGGCGCGATACCATGCGGCGGTTTGCGCGAGTGCCTGCGGGGTCGGGACGGCGGGGGTCCACAAAGCGGGCGGAGGCGGCTGGTGCGACACCCAGTCGCGGTGGCAGAAATAGCGGACGCGGTCGCGCGTCAGCCGCGCCTTCCTGCCGCGCATCAGACGATCCGCAGCGGAGGCCAGCAGCATCAGCATGCGCGGCGTCGGCAGCACGCGGACCGGCTTGCCGACCGCGGTGCCGATCGCGCGCGCGAAATCGCGATTGTCCCAGCCGGTCGCGACGCCGTCGTCGGGCTCCATGATCGACGGCGCGGCGGGGATCTCGGCGAGCGCGAGCAACAGCGTCGTCAGGTCCTCGACATAGAGCAGCGAGATGCGAGTCCCCGCTGGCGGCACGGGCACGAAGCCCGACCGCGCCGCCTTGAACACGTCGAGCAGATCATGGTCGCGCGGCCCGAAGATCGCGGGCGGACGGACGATCGTCCAGTCGAGCCCCGATGCGGTGACACGCGTCTCCGCCTCCGCCTTCGACCAACCATAGTTCGAGAGCCCCGGCTCGCGTGCGGCAAGCGACGAGACATGGATGAAGCGACGGATGCCGGCGAGCCGCGTTGCCTTCAGGATCGCCTCGGTGCCCGCGATGTTGCCCTCGGCGAATGCGGCGCGATCGGGCACGTTGACGACGCCCGCGACGTGGATGACGATGTCAGCACCGTCCACCAGCGTGGCGAGGCTCTTGGGTCGATCGAGCGCGCCTTCGATCCAGGTCACGCCGATGCGCTTGGCCTGTGGCTTGCGGGCGAGCGCGCGGATCGTGTGCCCGGTCTCGAGCGCATGGTCGATCAGGTGGCTGCCGACGAACCCCGTGCCGCCGGTGATGGCCAGAATCATGCGCGCGCTCCCGGGGTGGTCATGGCGCGGCCGATCACAGCAGCGCGAGATGGTTGCGGTGGACCAGCGCGGACCGCGGCGCATAGCCGAGGATCGCAGCATGATCGTCGCTACGCCGGCCGAGCAGGCGTGCGGTATCGGCGGCGTCGTATTCCGCCAGCCCACGCGCGATCGTGCCTTCGGGGCCCTCGATCGTCACGAGGTCGCCGCGCGTGAACCCGCCGTCGATCCGCGTCGCCCCCGCCGCGAGCAGGCTGCGGCCCTGGCCGAGCGCTATGGCCGCGCCTGCGTCGACGTGGATCGCACCCTTCGCGGTCAGCCCGCCCGCGAGCCATGCCTTCCGCGCAGACGCCGTGCGTTCGGCGGTGAAGAGCGTGTGGCGGGCAGGGGTGGAGAGCGGATGCGCGATCCGCCCCGATGCGATCGCCAGCGGGATGCCTGCGCCAGTCGCGATCCGCGCGGCGGCGATCTTCGACGCCATGCCGCCCGATCCCATGCCGGAGCCCGACCCGTCGTCCGCCATGTCCGCGACCGCATCGATCCGATCCACGCTGGCGATATGCGTCGCGGACGGATCGGTGTGCGGGTTGGCGGTGTAGAGCCCGTCGACGTCGGAGAGCAGGATCACGCCCTGCGCGCCCGCCGCCTGCGCGACGCGCGCGGCAAGGCGGTCGTTGTCGCCGAACCGGATCTCCGCGGTCGCGACGCTGTCATTCTCGTTGATGACGGGGACGACTCGCAGCGACAACAGCCGGTTGAGCGTCGCGGCGGCGTTGAGATAGCGGCGGCGGTCCTCGAGATCGTCGAGCGTGACGAGCATCTGCGCGGCGTTGAGCCCCTGCGCGGCGAGCAATTCGGCCCAGACCTGGCTGAGCGCTATCTGACCGGTGGCGGCGGCGGCCTGCGCATCTTCGAGACTTGCGCGCCCACCCTTGGGCAGCCCGAGTCGGCGCGCACCAAGCGCGATCGCGCCGGAGGAGACGATCGCGACCTGCTGCCCCTCGCTGGCGCGCGCGGCGATGTCGGTGACGAGACCTGTGAGCCAGCCTCGCCGAACGCTGCCATCAGGATCGACGAGGAGTGCCGAGCCGATCTTCACGACCAGCCGCGCGCAGGACGACGGTGGAAACATCACTGCTCCCTCTCCCCGCCGGGGAGAGGGCCGGGGTGAGGGGCGGCCACGGGCGGTATCGCCTGGAACATCCCTTCACCCAACCCTCTCCCCGCAGGGGAGAGGGCTTTAAGGGTCAGAGCGGCGACCATGCGACCGGGACTTCGCCCTCTTCGAGTTCCTTTGGCGCGCCGGGTGCCGGGCCGATCGCACCGATCAGCTTGTCGAGAAGGGCTTCGATCCCCGCGCCGCTCGCGCCCGAGATTGCCATGACCTCCGCGCCGCTGGCTTCCGCCAGTTCCGCCGAAAGCGCCGCGATCAGTTCGGCGTCGAGCATGTCGACCTTGTTGAGCGCGACGATGACGTTCTTGTCGGTCAGACCCTCGCCGTAATTCTCGAGCTCGTCGCGAACGATGCGGTACGATTCGGCGACGTCGGCGTCGTTCGCATCGACCAGATGCAGCAACACGCGGCACCGCTCGATATGCCCGAGGAACCGGTCGCCGATGCCGGCACCTTCGGCCGCGCCCTGGATCAGCCCCGGAATATCCGCGACGACGAATTCGCGCTGCTTGTGACGGACCACGCCCAGCTGCGGCCGCGTGGTCGTGAAGGCATATTCGCCGACCTTGGCCTGCGCGTTCGTCACCTGGTTGATGAAGGTCGACTTGCCCGCGTTGGGTAGCCCGACCAGACCCGCATCCGCGAGCAGCTTCAGCCGCAGCCAGACCCATGCCTCGCCAAACGGCCAGCCGGTGCCGTGCTGGCGCGGGGTGCGGTTGGTCGAGGTCTTGTAGCTGGCGTTACCGCGCCCGCCGTCACCGCCGCGGAACAGCACTTCGCGCTGGCCGACTTGCGTGAAGTCGATCAGCACCTCTTCCTTATCCTCCGACAGCACCTGCGTGCCGAGCGGCACGCGGATCACGAGATCCTCGCCGCCCGCGCCGGTGCGGTTCGAGCCCGACCCGCCCGAGCCGCGGGGTGCGCGGAAATGCTGCGTGTAGCGGAAGTCGATCAGCGTGTTCAGGCCGGCGATGCATTCGAACACGATGTCGCCGCCCTTGCCGCCATTGCCGCCATCGGGGCCGCCATATTCGATATATTTCTCGCGGCGGAAGCTGACGGCACCGGGGCCGCCCTCACCCGAACGTACGTAGATCTTGGCTTGGTCTAGAAAATGCATCGCCGCCCCATAGCGAAATTGGCGAAAATCTCCACCCTCTCCGAGTCGGGGATGTTCAGGCCGGTGGGGAGGCGGCGGCGTCCTTGCTCGCGAGCAGCGCGTCGAGCGCGAGTTCGCGCGCCTTGCTCGCGGGCAGGCCGAGCGCACGCGCCATCGGCGCCCCCATCAGCGCGTCGCCAAGCGCCATCAGCACCAGCGTCAAGGTCTGCTCCTGGATCGGGCGCGTGCCGGGCAGCTCGCCGCCGGCGAGTTCGTCGACCAGATCGTGGATCGCGGTCAGGATCGGGTCGAGCGCGACCGTATTGCCCGACAGGATCATCCAGCTCGCCAGTGCACCCGCGCCGCCCTTGCCGAACGCGTCGAACGTCATCTCGACCACGTCGCGCGGATCGCCGTCGCCGCTGCGAACCTGGAGTACCGCGGCGCGGATCGTCCCGACGATGTCGGCGGCCATCCGCGTGATCAACGCAGTGTGCAGCCCGTCCGCGGACCCGAAATGGTGGAGCAGATTGGCGTGGGTGCGGCCGACGCGCGCGGCGACCGCCTTCAGCGTGACCCCGCCAGGACCGCTTTCGATCAGCAAGGCGCGGGCGGCCTCGACCGCCGCCTCACGCGATTCGGTGGGAGAGAGGCGTTTGCGGAGCGTTGACGGCACGGAACGGAGAACCTATTTACATCGTTGTAAGTAACGTGTTTCCATTCCTGTTTGGAGGTTTCCGTGGCGAAAGCAACCACGCCCGCCGATCTGACCATCACGCCGCGCGACCGACGCTTCGGACGCGGTGCGGCGATTCGTCGCTGGTGGCTCAATGACGATCCGATCGCGACCGCGTTCTACAACGCGCTGTCGGTTACGTTTCCCAAGGGTGAAGGCTATTTCGTCGACAGCGTCCGGCAATTTCGCGAGGGGACACCGCCCCGGCTGACGGGCGAGATCAACGCCTTCATCAAGCAGGAAGTCATTCACACGCGCGAGCATGTCGCGTTCAACCGGCATGTCACCGACCAGGGCTATGATGTCGCGCCGCTGATGGCCGATGTCGATGCCGCGCTGGCGCTGACCAAGGGGCGCCCGCCGATCGCCAGCCTCGCGGCGACCACCGCGCTCGAGCATTTCACCGCGATGCTGGCGCACGAGCTGATCGCGAATCCGAAGCATCTGCACGGTGGCGACCAACAGGCGGCCGCGCTGTGGCTGTGGCATGCCGCCGAGGAGATCGAGCACAAGGGTGTCGCCTACGATACCTGGCTGCATGCGACCCGCGACTGGCCGCGCTTCACGCGCTGGCGGGTGAAGTCGCTGGTGATGCTCATCACCACGTGGCGGTTCTTCACCGGCCGCGCGCGCGGGATGGCCGAACTGCTGCGGCAGGACGGTCTGACGGGGCCACGCGTCTGGGCGCGGATGGCGTGGTATGCGTTCGGCAATCCGGGGATGGCGCGCAAGATAGCGGGCGTCTGGGCCGCCTATTTCCTGCCGGGGTTCCATCCGTGGAAGCATGACGATCGCGCGCTGATCGGACTGGCGGAGAGCGAGTATGAGGCAGCGGTGCTGCCGGTGGCGAAGCGGGTGACGGCGGTGGCGTGAGCGGGGCCGGGTCCTGACGAAGGTCAGGATCCAGAGTAGCAACGGGACCGCCCTTAACCCTGGATCCTGACTTTCGTCAGGATGACGGTCTAGGTCACAGACTGTCGTCCAGCGCACCACCCCGGCGGAGGCCGCGGCCCAATCAGGGGGCCGTGCTGGCGAAGGTCATCGCTTCGTTACTGCGAGCGCTCCACCCGGGCCCCCGCCTTCGCCGGGGTGGTGGTAAGAGCCAAGCAAACAAAGGCTAAATCACGCCGCCAGCGGCATGGGTGCACATCGGTCTTCGAGGTCGAGTTCGAGCAGCACCGCGGGTGCCTCGCCTCCGCGACCAAGCGACGCGCGCGGTTCGATTCGCCCGGTCGGCCGGAAGCCGAGCTTTGTCAGCACGCGGCCCGAGGCTGGATTGTCGACGAAGTGGAAGGCGCCCAGCCTGCGCAGGCCCAATGCGTGGCGGGCCATCGCGATCACCGCTTCACCCGCCTCGGTTGCCAGGCCGCGACCCCAGGCGTCGGGGGTCAGCCAGTAGCCGAGCTGATGCGTCTCGCCGTCCGGGTCGATCGCGATGCCGCCGATCAGCCGCGGTGCGCCCGCTTCCATCGTCTCGATCAGGAAGCGCGGATCGTGCCCGGCACGCGGCTGGGCGAGAAACGCGTCCGCATCGCTGACGCCGTAGGGCCACGGCGCGCGCGCGAGCTTTGCGATCACGGATTCATGGCCGATCGCCTGCGCCAATGCGGGCGCGTCCTCCGGCCAGCCGGGGCGTAACGTCAATCTTCTGGTGCGCGCGAACATGCCTTGCTCTCCTCGACGCATCGCACCTGTCCTCCTGCCACATCCGAATGACGGGGCAGCGACGGGCGCGGGGAGGGAGCAATAAAAAAGGGAGCCGGGGTGACCCGTCTCCCTTGTTCAGGTTCGCTTTCGCGACCCGGGTCCCCCTGGTGGGCAACCCGGACGGTTACCCGATGTTATTCGGCTGCGACTGCCATATCGGCGGCATCGTTCGCTGCCAGCTCGACCGAGCAGAACTTGCGACCGAGTTTGCCCTGGCTGAACACGACGCGACCATCGACGAGTGCGAACAGCGTGTGGTCCGTGCCGATGCCGACATTGGTGCCCGGGTAGAACTTCGTCCCGCGCTGACGCACGAGAATGTTGCCGGCGACGCACGCCTGGCCACCGAACTTCTTGACGCCGAGGCGACGACCGGCTGAGTCGCGACCGTTGCGCGAAGAGCCGCCTGCTTTCTTATGTGCCATCTGAAGCTACTCCTTATGCCTGAGCGGCCGGGGCATCAGCCTCGGTCTGCTTGGCGGTCTGGCCACCCACGGACACGATCTTCAGGATCGTGTGCTGCTGGCGATGGCCGTTCTTGCGACGATAGTTGTGACGACGACGCTTCTTGAAGACGATGACCTTGTCCGCCTTCGCCTGCGCGATGATCTCTGCGGCGACGGTGAAACCCTCGACCGAGCGCAGCTCCGAGCCTTCGCCCGCCAGCAGCACATCGCCCAGCGTCACCGACGCACCTGCATCGCCCTCGATCTTCTCGACGACGATCTTATCTCCGGCGGCGACGCGATACTGCTTGCCGCCCGTGCGCACGACTGCGAACATGGCCCTTGTCACTTTCCAAATACATGTGCCCCACGAACGCAGGGTCCGCCGGGAGAAGCCGGGGAGCTAAGCGAGGGGCGCCGTCCTGTCAACCATCAAGGGGTCGCAACCGGCAAATCTCGCGTGAAAACGCTCCCCGATCGATCCATGCGCCGATTCGCGGGTGCGGCCGGCGGCTTTAGTGGCGGTGAAGCTGGCGCAGCGTGTAGCGGCCGTTCGCAAATTCGCCGAACAGGCCGCTGATCGCAGGATGATCGACGGGCTCATCGGTCGAATCGGGAACGAGGTTCTGCTGGCTGACATAGGCCACGTAGGTGGACTCCATGTTTTCCGCGAGCAGGTGGTAGAAGGGCTGGTCCTTCTTCGGCCGCATCTGCTCGGGAATCGCCTCGTACCACTCGTCGGTGTTCGCGAAGACCGGATCGACGTCGAAGATGACGCCGCGGAAATCGAACATGCGGTGACGCACGACGTCGCCGATCGAAAAATTGGCGTGGACGATCGGCGGTGCGATCACGTCCGACGCTCCACCCTGCCGGGCGATGGCAACGCTGCCTTCGGGAACCGCGATATCGGGGGCAGCGGGATCGGTGGGGATATCATGGTGAGGCATGCTGCCAATCTAAGCGCTGTTTTGCGCCGCACAAGCGGTGTCGCCGGGCGCGGGCAGGGCGACGCTCCCGCGTCATTGGCTTTGGCGGCATGTGTGCAAAATCGCCAAAACCCCTATTGCGTTCGCCGCATGTCTGATTTAGAGGCCCGCCCTCGACTGATCGGAGGCGCTGCTCGCAGCACTTCGGATGACCTTGCGGAGAGGTGGCAGAGTGGTCGAACGTACCGCACTCGAAATGCGGCGTACCCGCGAGGGTACCGTGGGTTCGAATCCCACCCTCTCCGCCATTTAACACCAGTCCAGCAATGACTTACCCTTCGGGGTGCAGCGATTTCGTTCGCTTGTCCGCGCGCCGGGACACAGGCGGCTGCTGCATCCCGGCGCGCGTCGTCCATCTCAGAACGCGGCGGAGAGTCCGGCAAACGCGGTGACGCTGTCGCGATCGTCGCGCAGCGCATAGCCCGAGACGCCACCACGAAGCGAAAGCGCGCCCGCGATCTGGCCGTCGACACCCATCGCATAGCTCATATAGTTGCGATCGGCCCGCTCGACGCCGCTGGTGAAGCTGATCGGTGCCCCGGCGGGCGTCATCACGAGCATGCGCGGATCGTCGTCGAATTCGCGCTCATAACCAGCGCGCGCGAAGACGCGTACCGGCTGCCCCGGCGTCGAGCGGACGACCGCGCCGAAGCGACCGGTCAGGCTCTCGATCTCCTGCTTGCCAAAGCTCGCCGACGTCGAAAGCCCGCCGCTCTCCGCGTAGCCCGCGATGCGGACCCGGTCATATTGGACCGCAACGTCCGGTCCGAACGCGATCCCGCCGCGCGAGACGAGGTCGAAGGCGGCGGTGACTCGCCCGGCGACGTAGTTGCCGTCGGTCTCGCCATCGTGCGAGCGGATCGCCGGTCCAAGCTGCACCGTGCGGCGGATCCGGCGATAGTCGATCTCGCCGTACGAGCCGTCGGCGAGCAGGCGGACGGGGCCCAGTTCACCACGCGCATAGCCGCTGGCCGACCAGGCGCGGGGCTTGTAGCTGCCTGCGCCCGACTGGAAGTCGCCCTTGCCGTCCGAATATCCCCCGGCGATGCCGATTCCCGAGGCGTCGCCGATCGCGAGGTCGGCCCCCATCGTCCCGCTGAACCCGCGTTCGTTCAGCCCCACGCGCTGCGCCGAATTGCCGCTCGAATAATAATGATAGGCGGCACCGCCGAAGATCGACAACCCGCGTCCGACGCGCTGCGAACCGCCACGCTCGGGGCCTTCGAGCAGGTCGCGTTGCGCCCTGAACATCGCCTGCGCGGCATAGCCGAGCCCGGCGATCTGGTCGGGCGCCTTGACGAGGCTTGCAACCGCCTGCCCCTGGATCCGCTGCGTGATGCCTGCGGGGTGAACGCTGTCGGCGAGGATGTAGGTCTCGTTCGCGTTGGGCGATACGAGTGTCGACCGCGTGCAGGCGAGCGACGACGGAACGGTGCAGGCGACACCCGTGATATTGGTATAGCCATAGGTCGACGGGCTGGTGACGAGCTCGTTGAACAGGCGATCGGTGTCGAAATACAGCGCGTTGACGTTCGCGGCCGCAAGCGCGGCGGCATAGGTCCGGTTGAACAGCTGGATCCCCGCGGCACCGCCGGACTGGACCGCGAGCGTGACGATGCGCGTCGCGCCCGACGTCTGCAGGCGCGACACCTGCGCGGCGAGTTGCGTCGCGGCGGTCGTCAGCGTCGCGTTGTTCGTGCTGCCCGCCGCCTGAAACGCGAAATAGTCGTTACCACCGCCCTGGATATAGACGAGGTCACGCGGCCCGAAGCTGCCGCCCGCGGCGAGGAAGTTGCCGATCTGCGTGGTGATCGGAATCGACAGCGCGTTCGCCGCGGTCACTCGCGCACCGCCAACCGCATAGTTCGTCCCGCCCTTTCCATAGACGGGGTCGAGCGGGAGCCCGAGTCGCGCGGCAAGGACTTCGGGGGCGACCGGGTCGGGGTTGGTCGTGAAGCTGCCCGCATCGCGCGCAAGCCGCGGATCGAGCGTCAGATAGTAACCGCCATCGGCGAGGCTGTCGCCGAACACGATCATGCGGTCGACAGGGTCGCCCGCGCTCGCCGTGCCGGCGGTCTGTGCGTGAGCAGGGCTGGCGGCCGATAGAATCGAGCCGAGCAGCAGCGCGACTGCGTAAGTGCTTTTCATGATGCCTCTCCTGGCGGCGAGGGATCACTGTCCATCGCTCGGGCGACAGTGTTGGGTCCGGCGCGGTCCTTCGTCAAGCGGTCGCAATTTCACGACGGTGGGTAATTGCAGCGCTTTACGAGGCGCATGCGGGTTGGCGGCGGGCAGGGCTTTGCTATGGGCGGCCGGCGCGTTTCGCGTCGAGGCGCGCAAGGAGGCGAAGATGACCGGTGGAGCTCAGACAATGCAGGCACGGCTTATCGAGATCGCCAAGCAGGGCGACATCGCGTGGTTCGCGACAAACCCCGATCGTCGTATCCGCATCCGCCAGGCCGTTGCGCAGGAATTCGCCGACGACATCGGCGCCTCGCCGGTCGGCATGACCTGGTTCGCGCTGGTGCTCGAAGCACAGCCAGGCGCGCGGATCCGCCAGCCGATCGCGCTGCCGATCGGCTTCGCGATCGACGACATGGACGACGCAGCCCTGTTCAGCCTGTTCCAGCAGGCAGCACCCGCCGACGCAAAAGCGCTGCTGTCGCGGCTGCGCACGACGAAACTGCCGAACGCCTGAACCGGAACGCCGGCTGCTCCATCCGATTGCCGGGAGCGGCGCCGAACGCCAATCCGGCGGGTGCAAATCAGGCTGACACGCCGTCGGCGGCATCGTAAGCGCGGGTGATGCTTCACCGATCGCGAGTTATCCTGCCGTTCGTCTGCCTGATCCTGTCATCAGGATGCGATCGGCCCCCGACACCTGCGACGGACCGGAACGTCGCCAAGCAGGATCCCCTCGTGCAGGATCTCGACCGTCTCGAGGCGGGGGTGCGGATCGCAGCGGCGAACAAACGTATCGACGAGCTCGAGCGACAGGTCGGTGCGTTGCAGGCGACGCCGGAAAAGCTCGATCTGGATCTGCTCACCCGTCGCGTGGAGGCACTCGAGGTCAAGGCCAATGGCGGCATGTCCGACCTGACCGAATCCTCCGTCAGTGATACCAGCGGCACGAGCAGAAGCCCGGTATCGGCGGCGCCAACGCCCGAGCGTGCCGCGACCGCCGTCAAACGCAAGCCGGCGCCGACGCCTCCCGACGCCAAGGCGCGACCACGGCTGGCGACACCCGACGAGATCAAGGATTTCACCAACCGCAACTGACCGCCGCTGATGCGGCCAGCGGACCGGAGCGACCTGACGCCCCGCGCGTCGCCCTATCGCATGCCTGCGTGAGCAGAGCAGCGCCCAAACCCCGCTTGTATCGGGATGTGCACGATTTTCCTGCCCGATCTCGCCGTTCAAAACGCTTTTTTAGCCATTCGCCTCTAGATCGGGAGACCAGCAAATGGACCCGCGTGGCTGCCCATCTGCTCGATCGACACGATCAGGTTGCGGTGCTGGGAGCGCGTTATGTCCATCTCGTTTTATAGCGTGGCGAGTAAGCCGGACAATGAATCCGATCGCGAGAAGGCGATTGCCAGAACCGGTATTCTTGCCGAGCCGCATCAGGAAAAATTTCATTCGATCCTGGACTGCGTGCGAGGGGCTTTGCACGCGCGGGCTGCCGCCATCACGATCGTCTATCAGGACTCGACGTATCTGGTCTCCGCGCTCGGTTTCGACGCGGGCATCTACAAGCGATCGTCGTCGCTGTGCGCGCATACGATCCTGTCGCCCGATTCCCTCACCGTCGTGCCCGACACCGCCGCGGACGAACGGTTCGCGGGTAATCCCTATGTCGACACGATCGAAGGCATACGGTTCTATATCGCGGCGCCGCTGCTCGATGAGAATGGCGCGGCACTCGGCGCGTTGTGTGCGTTCGACCAGAAGGCGCGTGAGGTGGTGACCGAGGAGGACAGGGCGATGCTCTGGGAACTCAAGATCAAAGCGGAAGCGATCGTGAACAGCATCAGGAGTGATGGTGGCGAGATCCGGAAGGAGACCCTTGTCGCCCCGACAGGGGTGTCCGAGGCTGAACGGTGAACGTCTACCGGCGTATTGCGAGCGATTCCTCGCCCGATCTCAGTGAAAGGCGCTATTCGACCAGACGGGCCGTCGATCTGGACGTCTTCCTGATAACGCCGCTTGGCGACGCGCATCCCGCCAATATCCAGGACGTGTCGTCGCGCGGTTTCCGGATCCGGTCGGACTATGGAGTCACGATCGGCCGCTTCCTGACGCTCGATATTCCGGGGCTCACGCGGTATTCGGGCTGGGTAGCCTGGTCGTATCTCGGCGAGTTCGGGCTCGAAGCCGCGACCCCGGTTCCCGACGACATCGTCGACCATATCGTCACTTTGGGTGAACAGGCGATCGCGGCACCGGGGGCAAATTGCCTGCCTTTTACGATCTGATCTAGGGTAGCCGCGAGGCGCGATATCGCGCCTGAACGGTAAGATTGGAGGCCCGACCGGGAATCGAACCCGGGTGCGAGGATTTGCAGTCCTCTACGTCACCACTCCGCCATCGGGCCTCGATGCGCTGCGGAGGGCGCAGATGCGTGCTTTTACCGGGCGGGTCAACCGCCCGAGCGAAATTTGCGCCTAAAATAACCTCGAAGCCAGTCCGAGAGTGGGATCTGGCCGTCATGGTCGCCGCTTGTCGTGGTGCGCAAGTTGCTGCACTCAGGTGTCAAGATTCTGCGATTAAACGGGGATTCTGGTGAAAACGATCGATGTGAGGGGAGGGACCAACCTTGGCGGCGTGCAGCCGGAGATCTTTGCGATGCCGCCCGGCATGGCGATCCGGTACGACAAGCCCTGCGCCGCGTTGACCGACCTCATCACGGGCTATCACGTCTACCGGTCGTCGGGACCGGAAAGCCTGGGCCAGGTCGACCGTTTCCTGCCCGGTACCGCGAATGTCAGGTTCACGATCGATGCGGGGCCGGTATCGGTCTCGATCGGGCGCCGAACCTTCGCCGACCTGCCACCCGCGACGCTGTACGGCCCGACCGGAACCGCGCTTAAGGCGATCACCAATCGCGGGATCATGATCGGGTTCGGCGTCAGCGCGCTCGCCTGGAGCCGGTTGTTCAGGCGGTCGGCGGGCGATTACTGCAACAAGATCGTCCCCCTGGGCGAGGCGATGGGACCGATCGCGACCGGACGGTTCATGGATGCGCTGCGGCTCGCCGCGTGTGACGACGAGGTCGCGCCCGCGCTCGACGCGATCCTGTGCGACCTGCTCGGGCCACCGCCTGCCGAGGCGGCGTTGATCGGGCAGCTGAGCCACATGATCGGCAGGGACGGATCGCACGACGTCGCGACCGTCGCTGCCGAGCTCGGCATCACCGGCCATGCCCTGCGGCGTATCTCGGTCCGGCATTTCGGGTTCACGCCCAAGATGCTGTTGCGCCGCGCGCGCTTCCTGCGGTCGTTCCTGCGGCTGTTCAGGACGCCCGGGACGGTCGATTATTCGCTGATCGACCCGAGCTATTTCGACATGTCGCATTTCCTCCGCGACGCCGATACGTTTCTCGGGATGACACCGCGGCGGTTCATGGCGAGCAGCACGCCATTCCTCGACGCAAGCGTCCGCGCGCGCGCCGCCGTGCTCGGCGCGGCGACGCAGGTGCTGCACGTGCCGTCGACGATAGCCCCGATCGGCAGAGGGACGTCGGCGCAGGAACCGCAGGGCGATGCTGCGCCGCGCGGTACGCCAGCCGCGCCCGTGTCTGCACCGTCGGCTGGGTCGTTGCCCTTGCCGCCGGGCATGATCGAGGCCGCGACGATCGCCGCGATGGCGTCGACGTCGGTGCCAGCGATGGGAGCCCAGGAGGGCACGCCGCTCGGCCTCTCTGACGGCGACACACCGCCTGCACCCGATCCGGATTGAAATTGCGGGCGAATTGATGCGATCGCCCGAGGCGGACGTGCTAGGCCGGGGATGAGGTGTGCCGCAACCATGCGTGCGCCCTCGGCGTCCCGCCCGCGGCATCTTGGTGTCACACGGGCGGGCGGGGCGCCCATCGCTTCTCGTTGAAATCGCCCGGAATCCGCTGCGGACCTCGCGCCACGATCCGGTTTCGTCGGCTTTCGCTGCGATTTTCACCCCGCAGTCGCTTGGCGCAACGGCAGCGGCACGGTACAGCTTGGCCAGCAAACAAGTGTATTGCGCACCTAAAACAGTTGTGCGACAGGATAGGCCATGACGACGATCAGCACCGATACCACCAGCTCCGGCTTCGCAGCGATGCGCCATGCGATGGTCGCCAGCCAGCTTCGTACCAATGCGGTCAACGACCAGCGCGTCGTCGCCGCGATGGCGCGTGTTCCGCGGGAGGATTTCCTGCCGGCGAACGTGCGCAGCATCGCCTATCGCGACACCGCGATCGCGCTCGGGGCGGGGCGTTATGCGAACCTGCCCATGGCGACGGGGCGCTTGCTGACCGAGGCGTATCTCACCGCGACCGACCGGGTCCTCCTGATCGGCGCGGCAAGCGGCTATACCGCGGCGGTGCTGTCGGAGATCGTCGCGTCGGTCGTCGCGATCGAGAGCGACCCCGCCCTGATCGCCGTCGCGCGCGAGGCGCTGGCCGGCATCGACACGGTCGAACTCGTCGAAGGGCCTCTCAACGAGGGCCATGCGGCAGGCGCGCCGTACGACGTGCTGATCATCGACGGTGCGGTCGAATCGATCCCCGACATGTTGGTGGCGCAGCTTCGATCGGGTGGGCGCGTCGCGGCCGGTCTCGCCGAGCGTGGGCTGACGCGGCTCGCATCGGGGCGCAAGACCGATGGCGGGTTCGCGATGGCGGCGTTCGTCGACGTCGAGTGCGTGGTGCTGCCGGGATTCGCAACTCCTCAACCCTTCAAGTTCTGAGGCAAGACCATGCCGCGCGCCGCATCCTTCCGCTTCCTGCTTGCTGGTGTGGCGCTGATCTATAGCGCTGCACCGGTCGATGCGGAGACGTTACGCGAGGCGCTGGCCAAGGCCTACACGACCAACCCGACGATCACCGGACAGCGTGCGACGTTGCGCGCGACCGACGAGAATGTCCCGATCGCGCGCGCGGCCGGGCTGCCCGCGGCGAATGCGACCGCGGACTATTCGGAGTTCGTCCTCAACGCGTCCAATTCGTTCGTCGTCCCGCAGCGCCAGGGCGTGGCACGCGCCAACGTGTCGATCCCGCTGTATCTCGGGGGGCAGGTCCGCAATTCGGTCGCCGCGGCAAAGATCCGCGTCGAGGCAGGCCGCGCGACGCTGCGCGGGACCGAGGCCGATCTCTTCACCAACGTCGTCGCCGCCTATATGGACGTGATCCGCGACGAGGCGATCGTCGGGCTGAACACGCAGAACGTCCGCGTTCTTGACGTCAATCTGCAGGCGAGCCGCGACCGGTTCCAGGTCGGCGATCTGACGCGCACCGACGTCGCGCAGTCCGAGGCCCGGCTGGCACTCGCACGCGCACAGCTGCAGTCGGCGCAGGCGCAGCTGATCTCGAGTCGTGAGGGATATATCCGGCTCGTCGGCACGCCTGCTGGAACATTGGAGCCGCCGCCGACGCTGCCGCATCTGCCCGACAGCCCGGCGTCGGCGGTGACCGTCGCGATCGAGAACAATCCGGTGCTGATCGCGGCGGCCAAGGAACGCGACGCCACGCGGTATGACATCGGCGTCGCGCGCGCGACTCGCCTGCCGCAGATCAACGCGGTCGGCGGGAGCAGCTACACCAATTATCTCGGCTCGATCCCGGCGGTCGGCGGTACGGGCACGACCGGCTCGGTTCCGAACGCGAACAAGTCGGTTCAGGCCGGGCTGTCGTTGACGATGCCGCTGTTCCAGGGCGGGCGCCCGGCTGCACAGGTCCGCCAGGCCGAGGCGCTCAATGCGCGCGCGATCGAGAATGTCACCGCCGCAGAACGCAACGTGATCTCGCAGGCGCGCTCGGCCTTTGCGGTCTGGCGGTCGTCGGAGCAGGTGATCCAGTCGTCCGAGACCGCGGTGAACGCGAACAAGCTCAGCCTCGAGGGCGTGCGCGCGGAAAACAGCGTCGGCACGCGAACGATCCTCGACATCCTCAACGCCGAGCAGGAACTGCTCAACAGCCAGGTCACGCTCGTGACCGCGCGCCGCGACGCCTATGTCGCGGGCTTCGCGCTGCTGGCGGCGATGGGGCAGGCCGAGGCGCGCGATCTCGGTCTGGACGGCGGCGTTCTCTACGACCCGGTCGTCAATTATGACCGCGTCCACAAGAAGATCTGGGATTTCGGCGGCGATGGCCAGGCGCTGCCGGTGGCGACGCGTACCGTCCAGTCGCCCACGCAGACCGCTGATGTGCGGCGTGAACTTGATCCGTTGCTCGACAGTCCGGTTGACAGGAACCCGGCATTGACGACAGGTAGGGACGCGCCGAGCCGCCAATAGGGGCGGGACCGGCCATGGGGTTTGGGATGGTCCGGATGGGGGATATCAGCGCGGAGCCGTCGATGGAGGAAATCCTCTCGTCGATCAAACGGATCATCGCCGAAGAGGGCGATGGCATGCCGAGCCGTCAGCGGCGTCCGGCGCGCACGATGCAGGCATCACCGTCGGTCGACTATGACGACGAGATCGACGACGACGAAATTCTCGAACTGAGCGACCCGATGCCGATGGTAGACCGTACGCCCCGCCCGCCGAAATCGCCGGTGCTGACGTCGGTCGATCCGGTGCCCGACCCGCGGCACGCCGAACCGAGGCACGCCGAGCCACGGCACGTTGAGCCACGACCGGCCGCGCCTCGCCCGCAGGCGCAGCAGGCCCCGGTTCCGGAAGAGCCCGCCGAGCCGATCGTGTCGCGCGAAACCGCAGCTGCAACGCGCGCGCCGCTCGAGGCGTTGACGCGCATGATGGTGAAGCCCGACGCAAACAGTGACGGTACGCTCGAAGGGCTGGTCCGCGAGATGCTGCGACCTATGCTGCGCGAGTGGATCGATGCGAACCTGCCGCATATGGTCGAGGACATGGTCGCGCGCGAAATCGCGAAGATCATGAACCAGCAGCCCTGACCATCGGCGGGCTGTCAGATCGCGGCCCGCCCATCGTTTCCCGAGCCTGACCTGACGCTGCCATGGCTTAAGCTACGGAAGATGTACCGGTAGCGGGAGGGGAAGCCCAAGCGCGGCCGGCTTCCGGCTTCCGTCGCAAATCGCGTGTTCTGGCACGAGTCCGGCGGAACCACGGTGCGACGGACTTGGTTTGGTTGGGCATGTCCAAGCTGCCCGCGCCCGATACAGACACTGCTGCCTTGAGTGTGAGCGGGCACCTGCACGACATCATGCCCGCCGGCGCCGGGAGCGACATCTTTTTCGCGGCGGTGAAGACCACGCGGATGCCGATGGTCGTGACCGATCCGCACCGGCCCGACAACCCCATCATCTTCTGCAACGAGGCGTTCTCGTTCCTGACCGGCTATTCGCAGGACGAGATCCTCGGGTATAATTGCCGGTTCCTACAGGGGCCCGAAACCGACCGCACCGTCGTCGACGAGATCCGTGCCGCGATCGCCAAGCGCGAGGAGATCGCGGTCGAGGTGCTCAATTACCGCAAGAACGGCTCGACCTTCTGGAACGCGCTCTTCGTGTCGCCGGTCTTCGGCGACGACGGCGAGCTTCGCTATTTCTTCGCGAGCCAGCTCGACATTTCGCGGCGACGCGAGGCCGAGGAGGCGCTGCACGAGGCGCAGCGGATGGAGGCCGTCGGCAAGCTGACCGGCGGCATTGCGCATGATTTCAACAACCTGCTTCAGGTCATCCAGGGCTATGCGGATATCCTCGATGCCCGGATCGACGCGAGTGACCGCGCGGCGCGGCGCGCGGTGGATGCGATCGCGACGTCGGCATCGCGCGCCGCGACGCTGACCCAGCAATTGCTCGCCTTTGCGCGCAAGCAGGAGCTGCGCGACCGTTTGCTCAATCTCAACCAGCTGATCGGCGATTTCCGGCCGATCCTCGATCGCAGCATCGGCGATGGCGTCGTGCTCAAACGAAAACTGGCGAACGACCTGTGGAACTGCCGGATCGACCCAGTCCAGGCCGAGATGGCGCTGCTCAACGTCATCGCCAACGCGCGCGACGCGCTCGGCGGCGCGGGGACCGTCACGCTCACGACTCGCAACGCGGTCCTGCCCGAGGATGACGGCGTGGCAAAGCTCGAACCGGGCGAATATGTCGTCCTGAGCATCAGGGATGACGGGCCCGGGATCGATCCGGCGACTGCGGACAAGGTGTTCGAACCCTTCTTCACGACCAAGGAGATGGGCAAGGGCGCAGGGCTCGGTCTGGCGATGGTCTATGGTTTCGTGCGGCAGTCGGGCGGACTCGCCACGATCCAGAACGCGCCGGGCGGCGGTGCCGAGGTCTCGCTCTATTTCCCGCGCGCGAGCGGTGCGGTCGAGCGCAAGCCCGCCGGGCCGATCGCGCCGCGTACCGGCGGCGCCGAGCGCGTGCTGATGGTCGAGGACCAGATCGAGGTGGGCGAGCTCGGCAAGACGATCCTCGAGGATCTCGGCTATGACGTCGTGCTGGTGAACAGCGGGCGCGCCGCGCTCGATACGCTCGCGGCGGACACCGACTTTCGCCTGGTGTTCACCGACATCCTGATGCCCGGCGGCATGAACGGCGTCGCGCTGGCGCAGAGCGTCCGGCGCGATTTCCCGCATATCGCGGTGTTGCTGACCACGGGCTTTGCCGATGAGGCGATCGACGAGGGGAGCCGGTCGTTCGAGCTGATCCGCAAGCCCTATCGGCGCAACGAACTCAACCAGCGGATCCGCGCGGTGCTCGACAAGCCGGGCGCGCGGACGTGAGGCTGGTCTAGCCCGGACGCGCTCGCTAAGGCGTCGGGCATGAGCGAGCTTCCCAAAACCTTCGACCCCGCCTCCATCGAATCGCGCTGGTATGCGCATTGGGAGGCCAGCGGCCAGTTCCGCCCCGACCGCCCAAACGCGGAGCCATGGACGATCGTCAACCCGCCGCCCAACGTCACGGGCAGCCTGCATATCGGCCATGCGCTCGACAACACGCTGCAGGACATCCTGACGCGCCACGCCCGGCTAAAGGGCAAGGACGCGCTCTGGGTGGTCGGCACCGATCACGCCGGCATCGCGACGCAGATGGTCGTCGAGCGCCAGATGGGCGCGATGTCCCCGCCGCAGAAGCGCACCGACCTGTCGCGTGACGAGTTCATCGCCAAGGTCTGGGCGTGGAAGGAAGAGAGCGGCGGCGAGATCACGCAGCAGCTCCGCCGGCTCGGCTGCTCGATGGACTGGGCGAACGAACGCTTCACGATGGACGAGGGCTTTTCGAAGGCCGTCCTCAAGGTGTTCGTCGACCTGCACAGGCAGGGGCTGCTGTACCGTGACAAGCGCCTCGTGAACTGGGACCCGGGCCTCGGCACGGCGATCAGCGACCTCGAGGTCGAGACTCGCGAGATCAAGGGGAGCTTCTGGCACCTGCGCTATCCGCTCGCCGACGGATCGGGCTTCATCGAGGTCGCGACGACGCGGCCCGAGACGATGCTCGCCGACATGGCGGTGGCGGTTAACGGCGCGGACGAGCGCTATACCGCGCTGATCGGCAAGCAGGTGAAGCTGCCGATCACCGGGCGTCTGATCCCGATCATCGCCGACGACCATGCCGATCCCGAGCTCGGATCGGGCGCGGTGAAGATCACGCCCGGCCACGACTTTAACGATTTCGAGGTCGGCAAGCGGGCCGGGATGGCCGCGGGCGCGATGCTCAACATGCTCGATGCCAAGGCGCGCGTCGTGCAGGTGTCCGACGGGCTGATCCCGGATGCGTTCCTTGGCCTCACGACCGCGGAGGCGCGGAAAGCGGTCGTCGCGCAGCTGAAGGCCGAAGGTTTCCTGATCGCGCATGTCGACAAGGAGGGCGTCGAGCACGACGCCGAACCGCGCACGATCCAGACGCCGTACGGCGATCGCTCGGGCGTGGTGATCGAGCCGTGGCTGACCGACCAATGGTATGTCGACGCCAAGACGCTCGCGCAGCCCGCGATCGAGGCGGTCCGCGTCGGCGCGATCGATATCGTGCCCAAGACCTGGGAGAAGACCTTCTTCAACTGGATGGAAAACATCCAGCCCTGGTGCGTGTCGCGGCAGCTCTGGTGGGGGCACCAGATCCCGGCCTGGTTCGGGCCGGACGGCACGCCGTACGTCGCCGAGACGGAGGCCGAAGCGCAGGCGCTGGCCGGCGCGGGCGTGACGCTGGTTCGCGATCCGGACGTGCTCGACACGTGGTTCTCCTCCGCCCTCTGGCCGTTTGCGACGATGGGCTGGCCCGAGGAATCCGATCCCACGCTCGGCGGGCGCTATCCCAACGACGTGCTGATTTCCGGCTTCGACATCCTGTTCTTCTGGAACGCGCGGATGATGATGCAGGGGCTGCACTTCATGAAGGACGTGCCGTTCCGCACGCTCTACCTGCACGGCCTCGTCCGCGCGGCGGACGGCGCGAAGATGTCGAAGTCGAAGGGCAATGTCGTCAACCCGCTCGGGCTGATCGACCAATATGGCGCCGATGCGCTGCGCTTCTTCATGGCGGCGATGGAAAGCCAGGGCCGCGACATCAAGATGGATGAGAAGCGCGTCGAGGGCTATCGCAACTTCGCCACCAAGCTGTGGAACGCGGCGCGGTTTGCGCAGGCCAACGGCATCGTCGCGAGCACCACGCTCGAAGCCCCCCGCGCGGACCTCGCGGTCAACAAGTGGATCATCGCCGAGACGATCGCGACCGTGCAGACGGTTGACCTCGCACTCGCCGACTACCGGTTCGACGGCGCCGCCAACGCGATCTACCAGTTCGCGTGGAGCCGCTTCTGCGATTGGTATCTCGAACTCATCAAGCCGCAGATGGTCGGTGACGAGCGCGGCCAGATCGATGACGAATCCAAGGCCGTCGCGGGCTGGGTGCTCGACCAGATCCTGGTCTTGCTCCACCCGTTCATGCCGTTCATCACCGAAGAGCTGTGGCACGCGATGGGCCCCCGCGATCACGACCTGATCGTCGCGCAGTGGCCGATGGCCGATGCGCGCTCGCTCGATCCCGAGGCGAGCAGGGAGGTCGACTGGCTGATACGACTGGTCCAGGAAATCCGCACCGCGCGCAACGAGCTGAACGTGCCGCCGGGCGCGCGTCTGCCGCTGCACGTCCGTGATGCCAACGCGGCGACGCTGGCGCGGCTCGAACGCCAGGCCCCTGCGCTCGCCCGGCTCGCGCGCGTCACGCATGCCGAGGGCGAACCCGCCGGCGGCGCGGCGCAGGTCGTGGTCGACGAGGCGACCTTCGTCCTGCCGCTCGAAGGCGTGATCGATCTCGAGTCCGAGCGCACGCGTCTCACCAAGGCGATCGCGGCGGCGGAGAAGGAACGCGACGCGCTGGCGGGCCGGCTCGGCAATGCGAGCTTCGTCGAGCGCGCCAAGCCCGAAGCGGTCGAGAAGGCCAAGGCGGATCACGCCGACAAGGCGGCGGAAGCCGCGCGGCTGCAGGCGGCGCTGGGCCGGCTGGGCTGACTTCCGTCCGCTGTACGGGACGGGCATGGGCGTGCGTTACGAAAGCTGCCAGCATATGGGGTCGGGGCCTGTCCTGACCCCGCATGCAAAGGGGAGGGGACCCGACTGCGATGCCTGATGCGACGGACACGGCTGCAGCGAAGACCGGCCAGCGCGACCTGACCGCGGGGCCGATCGGCAAGACGTTGCTGGCGTTCGCGCTGCCGACGCTTGGATCGTCGATCCTCCAGTCGCTCAACGGTTCGATCAACGCGGTGTGGATCGGCCAGTTTCTCGGCGAGCGCGCGCTGGCGGCCACGACCAACGCGAACATCATCATGTTCCTGCTCGTCGCGGCGGTGTTCGGCTTCGGCATGGCGTCGACGATCCTGATCGGCCAGAACATGGGGCGGCGCGACATCGATGCGGTACGCCGCGTGCTTGGCACGTCGTTCGGGCTGTTCACGATCATCTCGGTTCTGACGGTGGGGATTGGCTGGCTGGTCGCGCCGGCGATCCTGCGCGTGCTGGCGACGCCCGCCGAGGTCTATCCGCTCGCGCTCGCCTATCTGCGCGTGATCTTCGTCGCGATGCCCGCGGGGTTTTTGTCGGTGCTGCTGACGATGGCGTTGCGCGGTACGGGCGATTCGCTGACGCCGCTCAAGTTCATGGCGCTCGGCTCGGTCGTCGACGTCGCGCTCAATCCGCTGCTGATCCGCGGCTGGGGGCCGATCCCCGCGCTTGGGATCGAGGGATCCGCGCTCGCGACGCTGATCGCCAACACCGTCTCGTTCGTCGCGCTGCTCGCCTATATCTATGCGAAGGACCTGCCGATCCGGCTGCGTGGCGCGGAGCTGCGCTATATCCTGCCCGATCGTGCGCTGCTGAAGACGATCGTCGTGAAGGGCGTCCCGATGGGGTTGCAGATGCTCGTCGTCTCGACCTCCGCGCTGGCGATGATCGGGCTCGTCAACCGTCACGGCACGACGACCACCGCAGCCTATGGCGCGACCAACCAGCTCTGGACCTATGTCCAGATGCCCGCGATGGCGGTCGGCGCGGCGGTCAGCGCGATGGCGGCGCAGAATATCGGCGCAGGGCGCTGGGACCGGGTCGATCGCATCACGCGCGCGGGGCTGATGATGAACCTTGCGCTGACCGGCGGCCTCGTCGCGGTGTTGACGCTGCTCGACCGGCACGTGCTGTGGCTGTTCCTGGGGCAGGACGGCGGTGCGATCGGCATCGCCACGCGCATCAACCTGATCGCAGGGTGGAGCTTCATCCTGTTCGGCGTGTCGATGGTGTTGTCCGCGACGGTGCGCGCGAACGGGGCGGTCGTCGGGCCACTCGTCATCCTCGCGATCGCGATGGGGCCGGTCCGCTTCGGGCTCGCCTATGCGCTTGAGCCCATGCTCGGCGCGGATGCGATCTGGTGGAGTTTTCCCGCGGGATCGCTCGCGTCGATGCTGTTGACGATCGCTTATTATGCGCGAGGCGGCTGGCGGCGGGGACGGATCGCCACGCCGGGATCAGTCGGGGCTGCGGGAGCGGACGCGCAGGACGCCACCGGCGATGGCGCGGGCGAGCAGACCAGGGCCGATTGCGAACCGACCGCTCGATCGATGCCCGTCGGCTGAGCGTCGCCGCCAAGCGTCTGATCAGCGCTCCGGCGGAACGGAAACCGGCGCCATCACGCGGATGATCCCCGCGGCAACCTTCGCGGTCACGGGTGTCTTTGCCAGCACCTCGCCGTCGATCGAGATGGGCAGCTTGGGTATCGTCGTGATCTTCAGGCTCTTGCCGCGAAAGTCACGGACCTTTTCATGGCGCGACTCGTGGCGGAAGACGCTGGCGAGCCAGTTCATCACGAGCCGGCGTTTCACATGCCCCATCACCGCCTGGACGACGATCTCGCCCGAATCGACCGCGGCGGCATCGACGAGTTCGGTACCGCCGTGGAACGGACCATTGGAGATACGGACCTCGACGACGCGCATGCGCACCGCGTCGTCACCCTCGCCGACGATCAGCGTGAAGGGCCGGAAGCGCGCGAACTGATACGCCGCCCAGCCGAGATACCCCACCCTACCGAGGATCTTCTTCAAGCCGTGGGGGACGGTTTCGGCGATCTTCGGGCTGATCCCCATCGCCGCGCAGTTGGCGAAATAGTCGCCGTCGATCATCCCGAGATCGATGCGCCGCGGCGCCCCCGTCCGGATGACGTCGACCGCGCCTTCAACCGTCAGCGGGATGCCGAGCGTACGCGCAAAGCTGTTCGCGGTGCCGAGCGGGAGCACGCCGAGAATCACGTCATGACCAACCATCAGATCGACCAGCCCGCTGATCGTGCCGTCGCCGCCGCCCAGAATCAGCAGATCGGGCTTTTTGGCAAGCGCGGTCCTGACGGTCTGCTCCAGATCATCGGGATCGTCGACCGCATGCGCATCGACCGGAAAGGGCAGACCGGACATGCTCGCGCACGCGCGCTTGAACATCTTCTGCCCCTTGCGCGACTTCGCGTTCACGACGAGGGCAGCCGACTTGATCGGGGCGGGATCGGATGGGGCGGTGGTCATCGAGCGCACAACGCACGGAACGCGGTTTCGCACCCGTAACGCTTCGCCGGAAAATTCTTCGTGCGTGAACCCCGCGCTTGCCTCGCTTCCTGCCATCCCGCAAAGCCCTTCGCATGTCCGCAAGCTATCCCGCGCTTCGCCTTCGCCGCACGCGTTCGACCGGCTGGAGCCGGCGCCTGCATGCCGAAACCGTACTCACCCCGGCCGACCTGATCTGGCCGCTGTTCGTCGTCGAGGGGGAGGGTGTCGAACAGCCTATCGCCAGCCTGCCCGGCGTCTCGCGCTGGTCGGTCGATCAGATCGTCGCACGCGGTCGCGAAGCGCGCGACCTCGGCATCCCCTGTGTCGCATTGTTCCCGTATACACAGCCCGAACGGCGGACCGAGGACGGCCGCGAGGCGCTTAACCCCGACAATCTGATGTGCCAGGCGATCCGCGCGCTGAAGGATGCGGTTCCGGAGATCGGTGTGCTGACCGATGTCGCGCTCGACCCCTATACCAGCCACGGCCATGACGGGCTGGTCGATGCGGCGGGCTATGTCGTCAACGACACGACCGCGGAGATGCTGGTCGCGCAGGCGCTGAACCAGGCGGCGGCGGGCGCGGACATCATCGCGCCGAGCGACATGATGGACGGCCGGATCGGCATGATCCGCACCGCGCTCGAGGCGGAGTCGCATCACAACGTCCAGATCATGTCCTATGCCGCCAAATATGCGAGCGCCTTTTACGGCCCGTTCCGCGATGCGGTCGGCAGCCGCGGGCTGCTGAAGGGCGACAAGAAGACGTACCAGATGGATAACGCCAATGCGGAGGAGGCGCTGCGCGAGGTCGCGATGGATCTCGCCGAGGGCGCCGATACGGTGATGGTCAAGCCGGGCCTGCCCTATCTCGACATCATCGTCCGCGTCCGTCAGGCGTTCGAGGTGCCGGTCTTCGCCTATCAGGTGTCGGGCGAATATGCGATGATCGAGGCGTCGGCCGCAGCCGGCGCGGGCGACCGCGACGCGCTGGTGCTCGAGACGCTGATGGCGTTCAAGCGCGCGGGATGCTCGGGCGTGCTGACCTATCATGCGGCACACGCGGCAAAGCTGCTGAATGGGTGAGTTTCGGCTGGACGCCGGCCGGCTGATCCTTCGGTCGTGGCGTGACGGCGATATCGAACCCTTTGCCGCGATGGGGCGCGATGCCGAGGTGATGCGCTATCTCGGCCGCCTGGCGACGCGCGCGGAGGCTGAAGCCGCGATCGGCCGGATGGTCGAGCGCCAGCAATCCTGCGGCCACTGTTTCTGGGCCGTCGAGCGCAAAGCGGACGGCATGTTCCTCGGCTTCTGCGGACTGCTTCCCGCCAAACCGCCGATCGCAGGCGAGATCGAGATTGGCTGGCGTCTTGCGCGTCATGCCTGGGGACAGGGTTATGCCCGCGACGCGGCCGCAAGGAGCCTCGACTGGGGCTGGGCGAACCTGTCCGTCGACCATATCGTCGCCATCACGGTGCCGGCGAACAGCCGCAGCCGGGGGCTGATGCAGCGTCTGGGCATGCACCGCGTCGAGGACGGCGATTTCGACCATCCGGAACTCGGCCTATCCGATCCGCTTCGCCGCCACATCCTCTATCGTATCGAGCGACCTGCCAATGCCTGAGTCCCCCGTGATGGCGCGGTGGTGCCGCACCCTGTTCGTGCTGACGATTCTCGCCGGGTCGTTCCTGCTGTTCCTCGTGCAGCCGATGGTGGCGCGGATGGCGTTGCCGCGGCTCGGGGGAGCCCCGGCGGTGTGGAATTCGGCGATGCTCGTCTATCAAGCCCTGCTGCTCGGCGGCTATGCCTATGCGCATTGGCTCGGCCGGGTGAAACCGCGCGCACAGGCGGCGATCCATCTGGGCGTGCTGGCGGTGGCCGCATTATGGCTGCCGATCGGGCTGTTCGCGCTCGACCTGCCAACCGATGCGCAGCCCGCGGTCTGGGTGCCGTGGCTGCTCGGCCTGTCGATCGGGCCGCTGTTCTTCGCGGTATCGGCGCAGGCGCCGCTGATCCAGCGGTGGTTCAGCGTGTCGAGCGGCGGGGCGGATCCCTATGCGTTGTACGCCGCCTCCAACCTAGGCAGCTTTGCGGGTCTCATCGCCTATCCCCTGCTGGTGGAGCCGTTGTTCGCGATCCGCGGGCAGAGCCTGATCTGGAGTATCGGTTATGCCGCGCTGGCGGTGCTGGTCGCCGTCTGCGCGACGCGGTTGCCGCGGACCGCAACCGCGGAGCACGTCGCCGCTAGCAGCCCCGCGCCCGGACGGATGCAGATCCTGCACTGGATCGCGCTGGCGCTCGTCCCGTCGGGGCTGATGCTTGCGACCTCGACCTATATCACCACCGATATCGTCGCGATGCCGCTGCTCTGGGTGCTGCCGCTCGGGCTGTATCTTCTGAGCTTCTCGATCGCCTTCGCGCAGGACCGCACGCTGGCCGATCTGCTGACCCGGATCGCGCCGGTGACGATCCTGCTGTTCGGCGGCATCATCATGGGCGGGTTCAACGACAAACCGCTGTTCAGCGCGGGGATCGCACTGACGCTGCTGTTCATGGTGTCGGTCGCGTTGCATACGGCGATGTACCGGCGTCGACCGGCGGCCGACCGCCTGACGGGCTTCTATCTCGCCATGTCGGTGGGCGGCGTGCTCGGCGGCGTCTTCGCGGCATTGCTCGCACCGGTGATCTTCGACTGGACCTATGAATATCCGTTGCTGATCCTGGCGGCAGGCGTGCTGGTGCCTCAGATGTACCTGACCGCGACGTTCCGGTCACTCTGGGTCGGCGATTCCACGCGCCGGCTCGTCGCGCTGGGCGTGATCGTCGTGATCCTCGCGGTCGCGGCAGGAATGCGGATATCGAATCCCGATGGCATCATCGGCGACCAGCACCAGGGGGCGGCGTTCCTGCTGATCGCGGCGATCGGGCTTGCGACGCTGGGGGCGCGGCTGCCCTATGCGATCGTGCTCGCGAGCACGCTGGTGATGTTCGGCGGATATCGCGCGTTGCAGCTGAGCGCCGAGAGCGGCGCGCGCGAGCGGAGCTATTTCGGCGTGTACACCGTCCGCGGCGACGGCGCGGTCCGCGAACTCGATCACGGGACCACCGTGCACGGGTTGCAGCTACGCGGATCTCCCGCGCGCGAACGGACGCCGACCACCTATTATGTCGCAAATTCCGGGATCGGCCAGGCGATGCAGGCGCTCCCGGCGCTGTACGGACCGCGCGCGCGCGTCGGTGTCGTCGGGCTGGGGACGGGGACCTTGTCCTGTTATGCCAGGCCCGGGCAGGCATGGCGGTTCTACGAGATCGATCCGGCGGTCGTGCGGATCGCGCGCGATACGGGACAGTTCACCTACCTGTCGCAGTGCCTTCCGAAACCCAGCATCCGGATCGGCGATGCGCGTATCGTGCTCGCGGGCGAGCGCTCGTCGAGCCTCGACCTGCTCGCGCTCGACGCCTTCTCCTCGGACACCGTGCCGATGCACCTCATGACGCGCGAGGCGTTCGCGACCTATGGCCGCGTGCTGTCGCCCCGCGGGCTGCTCCTCGTCCATATCTCGAACCGCTATCTCGACCTGCAGCCCGTGGTCGCAGCCGCGGCGCGGGAGGGCGGCTGGACCGCGACACACCTGCTGTACCGGCCATCCCCGAACGAGAGTGACCGTGCGTCGCCATCGGACTGGATCGCGCTCTCGCGGGATCCGCACGTCATCGACACGCTGACGACTGCCAACCCGGACTGGACGCCAATCGTCGCGAAGGCCGGGACGACACCATGGACCGACGACTATTCGACGATCCTGCCGTTGCTCAAAGGCCTCTGGTAAGTCTCACGAAACCGGGTCAGGCGGCGGGCAGCGTCGCCTGGATACGCCCGATCGTCTCGCCGATCCGGTCCGAATCAGCCTGCGTGCGCTCGCGGACAGCATCGAGCGCGGGATAGGCCGCCTCGAGCTTGACGGCGCGATCCGTCGCGCGCCGTTCGATGTCGGTGACGAGCAGCGACGCCTGCGCGCGCCAGTCGTCGAGCTGCGCAAGATCGGTCTGTGCGGTAAGCCACGCCTCGCTTCCGACCGGCTGGCCGCGGGCCGCGCGCGCCGTTCGCTCCGCGCTCACCGACGCCTTGGCGAACCCGGCAGCGACAGCCACGCGCCGACCCTCGTAGCGCGCGATGTCGGTATCGAGCGCGGGATCGGGCCTCGCGACCACCGTCTTCACCTCGGGCTCGGCAAAACCGATGCTTTCGGCGGGACGAATGCCGAGCGAAGGATAAACGGTCGTGTCCTTGCTGCACGCGGCGGTGGCAAGCAGCATCGCCGCGAGCAGCGCGGCTCCGGTCGCGGGGATGGGGCGGCGCGTGATGGCGTCGGAGGGAAGAGGGCGGGCGGCGCGGTCGTGTTTCATGCCGTTCGCTGTATGCCGACGGCACGCGCCGCACAACTTTATCGCCAAGCACTCTTGCGCCGCGAAAAATGCCTGCTATCAGCGCCCCTCCAGTGCACCCATAGCTCAGCTGGATAGAGCATCAGACTACGAATCTGAGGGTCGGGCGTTCGAATCGCTCTGGGTGCACCATTCTCCATCGATGTCATCATGACGGTCCCTGCGGGCGGTATGCGCGCGACTGCGGTCTTTTCGCGCGGTTCGGAAAACTTACGCGAAGATCGTTCGGGACCCGCTTGCATAGCCCGAAACGGCTGGCTATACGCGCCCCTCCAGTCACCGGCCGGGCCCCGCAGGGCCCCGCGCCGGACTCCGTCGGGGAGTAGCTCAGCCTGGTAGAGCACTGTCTTCGGGAGGCAGGGGCCGGAGGTTCGAATCCTCTCTTCCCGACCATTTACGCGCATGCCCAAAGGGCTGCGAGGCGCGTTCAATTTTGATTACATTGTCGTTGTTCAGTCGATGAGCGGCCTCCGGCGCGATTAGCGGGCTCCGGCGCAATTAGCGGGCTGTCGGTTCGGTCGAGAAGCATCATTGGTCCGCCATAGTGTTGAGCTGGGACGATCCACTCTATATCGTGCCTTGGAAACGGAGAGGCGAACTCCGCAGCACCACGGGGCCACCGATGAAGTGCCTCTCGTTTGGGGATGCCCTTCTTGCGTGCTCTATATGCTGAAGGTTGCGTGGATCAACTTACATCCGCATGGTCGTGGTAAGGGGTATCGCGAGTCGGTTTTTGCGACAATGCTTGAAAAAACGCGCAAATCTGTCGGGGGCCACGCTGATCCATAGTTAGATTGCCTTTCGTCGATCAGCGATGTCGTCTAGCAACACCATCAACGGAGCAGGCCAGACAACCCCCTCGTCAGCAGCACGATCCACGAGCTTCCTGATGTGAGAGACCGACGCTGGCGACCCACCCAGCGCAGTGTAGGCGTCCGCCATCGCCATGACAGTCGCGTGAAATCTCTGCCGCTGCGCCCGAACCCCGGGGTAAGCAAACGGGAACACGACGAGCGAGAAGCCGACGCTGAGGACTGTAACGCCAGCTACGATGCCAGCGATCCAAAGCGCAACGGTGGAGTCAGGCGCCAGCCAGGCAAGGCCACCCGCTATCGACAGCCCGATCACCAGTGACTTGAGGTTGTTCCAAAGCCAAGACAGCACCGTCGGTAGTTTTTGCTTCAACTGGGGTTGCATCTCGTCTGCGAAGGCGAACATCTCCGCTGCCATCAGCATGTCCGTCAGCAACCGATCGAGGCCATCGACCCGATAGGGGAGTGCGAGATACTTGGCGGCCGCTTCTTCGACGTCGAGGCGGATGATGTAAGGCTCAGCGTGCTTCTTGCCCGCAAGCGTTGGTCGCGACTGATGATTCCAACCGACGACGGATTGCTTGTCATCACAATCCCACCAGTTCGGGTTCACGGCTCGCGCTGCGGTCTCCACGACGTCGAGACCGCGTCGGATGTTGTCGTCTCGATCCCAATCGTCCGCCGCAATAGCGGCCGCTCCAGCCCGGCCAACCTGAGCGAGAAGCGTACCCCAAAATCGGCTCTTAGCCAGCTCATGGCTTCGGACCTGATCGTCCTGATACGATCTCCCAACAGTTGCCATCCATCATGCTCCCCAGGGAAAGCTATGGTTGGTGCGCGGGCCCTGTCAAAGTAATAGCGTCCGAGTCTGTCCCAGACGGTTCCAGCCTGTGCGAAGACGTATATTGGCCACTCATTACCCAAGTTAAGGGGGTAACGTAATTTACTGGTCTGTAAGTCGTTGAAAAGACTGGTGACCCCTACGAGAATCGAACTCGTGCTTACGCCGTGAGAGGGCGTCGTCCTAACCGCTAGACGAAGGGGCCGTGTAGTCGAGGCGCGCTCCTACGAAAGGGGCGGGCGGGCGTCAAGCGACTTGATGCGTAAATCGCGGATGGGACGTCGTTTTGGGCGGGATCGGGGTGAAGACCGCTGATCCCGCAGTGATACCGCTCGGTTGCCCCATCCACGCATCCCGCGGCCACCGGGCGCGCGGTACGAACAGATGGGGCAACCGGGATCGTCAGGCCGCGACCTTCTTGCGCTCCGCCATCTCCGCGTTGAGCATCTCGGCGAGGAGGAACGCCATCTCGAGGCTCTGGCTGGCGTTGAGTCGCGGGTCACAATGCGTGTGGTAGCGATCCGCAAGGCTCTGTTCGGTCACGTCGACCGCGCCGCCGGTGCATTCGGTAACGTTCTGCCCGGTCATCTCGATATGAATGCCGCCGGCATGCGTGCCCTCGGCGCGGTGCACGGCGAAGAAGCCGCGGACCTCGGCAAGGATGCGCTCGAACGGCCGCGTCTTGTAGCCGTTGGCGGCCTTGACGACGTTGCCGTGCATCGGGTCGCACGACCACACCACCGGATGGCCTGCGCGCGTCACGGCGCGCACCAGGCGGGGCAGCGCGGCTTCGATCGTGTCGTAGCCGTAGCGCGTGATCAGCGTCATGCGACCGGGGATGCGACCCGGGTTGAGCGTGTCGAGCATCCGCAGCAGCGCGTCGGGCTCGAGGCTGGGCCCGCACTTGATGCCGATCGGGTTGCCGATGCCGCGCAGATATTCGACATGGCTCGAGCCCTCGAACCGCGTCCGGTCGCCGATCCACAGGAAATGCGCGCTGGTGTCGTACCAGTCGCCGGTCAGTGAATCCTGCCGCGTCAGGGCCTGCTCATATTGCAGCAGCAGTGCTTCGTGGCTGGTGTAGAAATTGGTCTGAGCGAGCTGCGGCACGGTCTCGGGATCGATTCCGCACGCCGCCATGAACTCGAGCGCCTCGCCGATCCGGTCGGCGGTCTCGGCATATTTCTTCGACCACGGGCTGCGGCCCATGAAGTCGTGCGTCCAGCGATGCACCTGGTGAAGATTGGCATAGCCGCCCTGCGCGAACGCACGCAGCAGATTGAGCGTGGCGGCGGACTGCGAATAGGCGCGGATCATCCGCTGCGGATCGGGCATGCGCGATTCGGGCGTGAACGCGATGTCGTTGACGTTGTCGCCGCGATAGCTCGGCAGTTCCACGCCTCCAATCGTCTCGGTATTGGCGGAGCGGGGCTTGGCGAACTGGCCCGCCATGCGGCCGAGCTTCACCACGGGCAGCTTCGAGGCGAAGGTCAGCACCACCGCCATCTGGAGGATGACGCGAAACGTGTCGCGGATGTTGTTCGCGCTGTGCTCGGCGAAACTTTCGGCGCAGTCGCCGCCCTGCAACAGGAACGCCTTGCCCGCCGCGACGTCGGCGAGGCTCGCCGTGAGGTTGCGCGCTTCGCCGGCGAAGACGAGCGGGGGGAAGGTCGCGAGTTGCGCCGTCGCCGCGTCGAGTGAGTTGGCGTCGGGGTAGAGCGGAAGCTGACGGGCTTCGTGCGTGGTCCAGCTGTCGGGGGCCCAGTTCGCGGCCATAATTGTTCGTCCGATTGATGAATTCGAGGCGCGGCCATGCGCCAAAACGCGTTTTTGCGCAACGAAGTAAAGCTATCGGGTGGTGGCAGCCGCGTCCGCACCGCGCGTTTGCGGCCAAATCGCATCGCGCCGGTTCCGTTCATCGCGGCTCGGTTGAGGCGCTGCGGAATTCGCAGCATTCTGAAGCGGGATAATGACAGATATGGGTCAGGAGAGGGGTTCTATTTTTCGCGCGAATTTGGCATGCCGTTCCGATGGATATCCCAATGCGTATCATCATTGCGTTGTCGATCATCGGCGCTGGCGTGCTCGTCGGCGTGCCGGTGCTGATCATCGCTGCCAAACGTCGGCGTCGCGTCAACCTGCGGCGGCGGGGTATCAAGGACTATAACCGGTCGAGCAACCGCGTCGCGGGCAGCTGATCGTCGATACGGCAACGGGCCTGCGCCGTGTGCCGCAAATGGCCTAATAGCCCGCCTGTAGATCGGCGACGTTCGTCATAGGTGCACCGGCGCGGAACGCCGCCAGGTTTTCCAGGAACAAGGCTGCGCCGCGCTTGAACATCGTCGTCTGGCTGCGGCCGGACAGATGCATCGTGAGAATGGTGTTCGGCGCGGACCAGAGCGGATGGTCGGCGGGAAGCGGCTCGGGATGCGTCGGGTCGAGAAACGCGCCGCCGATCGTCCCGGCTTCGAGCGCTGCGAGCAGTGCGTCGTCGTCGATCATGTCGCCGCGCGCGATATTGATCAGCCAGGCGCCTTTCCGGAACGCCGCGATCTCGTTCGCGCCGATCAGCGCCTTGGTATCGCCGGTCGACGGTGCGGCGAGGATGATCCAGTCATAGTCGCCAAGCCGTGCACGCCACGCATCGGGCGTGATCGTGCCGTCGCGGCCGGTACGCGTCACCCCCGTCACCGCTACGCCGAAGGCTGCGAGTCGCTCGCCGATCATCCTGCCGATCGTGCCGTAGCCGATGACGAGCGCGCTGGTGTCCGCCAGCTCGACCTTGCCGGGCGCGTCCTTCAGCCAGTCGCGCCGATCCTGCGCGCGCACGACGGTGTCGAAGCGCTTGGCGGCGACGAGGACCCCCATCACCGCATATTCGGCGACCGTGACGGCGTTGATGCCCGCGCCGTTGGTCAGGATCGCACCGCGCTCGCGGATTACGTCGAGCGGGAAGGCGTCGAGACCGGCGTAGATCGTCGACACCCATTTGAGCTGTGCGCCGGATGCGCGGATCGCGTCGGCGACGAGCTGGGTGGGCTGCATATCGACCCACGCGATGTCCGCATCGGCGATTCCCGTCATCGCCTCGTCCGGCCTGGAGAACCACGTCACCGCGAGATCGGACGGGAGATGCGACTCGAGCAGCGGGCGGGCGGCGGCGGGGAGGACGGCTTTCATCCGGCCAGACCTAGCGCGTTACCGGCGCGCGCCCAACAGCGATCCCGGCCGCTCCGGCGCGGATCGTGGCGAATTCAGGCCAGCCGCCAGTCCCATTCGATCGGGTCGCCGTCCATCACCTCCACCCCGTCGGCGATCAGCGAGTCGCGGATCGCGTCCGATCGGGGAAAATCCTTTGCCGCCCGCGCGGCGCGACGTTCGGCAAGGCGATCGCTGACGTCTTGCGCGTCGATCGTCGCCGCTGCCGGCCGGACGCGCAGATCCTCGCGGCGAATCGTCGCGAGATCGAGGCCGAGCACCGCATCGAAATCCGCAAGCGCGATCAGCAGATCCGCGGGCGACAGGCGCTTGTCAGCGAGCAGTTCGTCGAGGATCGGCAGCGCGCGCGGCGTCGCGAGATCGTCGGATATCGCCGCATCGAGCCGCGACCGATAGTCCTGAAGCCGCGCGTCGACCCGCGCGTCGGCCGGCGCGGCCGTGGACGTCGCGGCGCGATCGCGCAGCGTCTGCACCGTCAGCGCGAGCCGCTTCAGTCGCGTCGTCGCGGCGACAAGGTTGTCCCACGAGAATTCGAGCTCGCTGCGATACTGCGCCTGCAGGCACATCAGGCGATAGGCGAGCGGGTGGAAGCCGCGATCGACCAGCGTCTGGAGCGTGGTGAACTGACCACCCGATTTCGACATCTTGCCCGATCGTTCGACCAGGAAGTTGTTGTGCATCCAGAGCGTTGCGCCGGTATCCGCGCATCCGCAATGCGCCTGGTTCTGCGCGATCTCGTTGGGATGGTGGATCTCGCGGTGGTCAATCCCGCCGGTATGGATGTCGAACCGCTCGCCGAGATACTGTTTGCTCATCACCGAGCATTCGAGATGCCAGCCCGGCGCGCCGCGGCCCCATGGCGAATCCCATTCCATCTGGCGGTTCTCGCCGGCGTTCGAGGTACGCCAGATCGCAAAATCCTGCGGGTGGCGCTTGCCCTCGACGGGGTCGATCCGGCTTTCGCCGGCATCGTCCTGCGACCGCGCCAGCCGGCCATAGTCGGGCACCGTGGCGGTATCGAAATAAAGCCCGTCGGCGAGCCGGTAGCAATGCCGGGCCTCGATCGCTTCGGCGAAGGCGATCATCTCGGCGATATGATCGGTCGCGAGCGGGAATCGGGTCGGCGTACGGATGTGCAGATCGACGAGGTTGCGCTTGAACGCCTCGGTATAGTGGCGCGCGATCGCCCAGATGTCCTGACCCGTGGCCCGCGCGGCCGCCTCCATCTTGTCATCGCCCAGATCCGCATCGGATGTCAGGTGGCCGACATCGGTGATGTTGATGATGTGCGTGAGGCTGTATCCTTTCCACGACAGCACGCGCGACAGCGTATCGGTGAAGACATAGGCCCGAAGATTGCCGATATGCGCATAGTTGTAGACCGTCGGCCCGCACGAATAGATGCCGACATTGGCCGGATCGATCGGCGCGAATCGCTCGAACTGCCGCGTCAGGCTGTTGTAAAGCGTGAGCGGCATGGCGGTTTCGTCGGCGCGCTCGATGGCGTGCTTCTCGGGGCGCTGGGCAGAAGGCTGGGCGGGGCTGGTCATCATCGGCTCTTAGCCTTGGCCCTGCGGTGTCGCAAACCCGCCAGCCGGGTCGGCGCATATGGTGGTTTGGCTTGAAACCCGCGGCACACGCTGTTAGGGGCTCCCGTTCATGCGGCGCGGACTTGTTCGCGACGGCGCTATCTATTCGTATCTATTCGACCGGAGCTTAACGGGTTTATGCAAATCATCGTCCGCGACAACAACGTCGACCAGGCCCTTCGCGCGCTCAAGAAGAAGCTGCAGCGCGAAGGCGTGTATCGCGAGATGAAGTTGCGCCGCCACTACGAGAAGCCGTCGGAAAAGCGTGCGCGCGAGCGTGCTGCTGCCATCCGTCGTTCGCGCAAGCTCGAGCGCAAGCGCGCCGAGCGTGACGGCGCACGGTAAGACCGGCCAGACGTATTGCCCGGCCCTCAGATAGGGTCGGGGCTTCACGGGGCGGCATTGGTCGCCCCGCATCGTTTCATTCACGGCACGCACGACGTCCGGGCGTGACCAGAAGACCCGGGGTCATCCGATGTCGACCGTCACCGCCGTACCGCTGCAGCCGGTGAAGCGCAGCTATCTCGTCTATCTCTGGCTCGGTATCGCACTCGCCCTTATCGGTGCCGTCGCGCTAGCCCGTCAGGGTGACGACCCGCTGACGCGCAACGCCCGTGCAAAGGGCGTCGTCACGACCGCGTCGGGCCTTCAGTACAAGGTGCTGACCGCGGGCAAGCCCGGTGCGGCAAAGCCCACCGATGCCGACGTCGCGCTGGTGAATTACGAAGGCAAGCTGCTCAACGGCACGACCTTCGACAAGTCGCAGCAGCCGACCCCGCTGCCCGTCACGGGCGTCGTTCCCGGTTTTTCCGAAGCGCTCAAGCTGATGCCGAAGGGCTCGAAATACCGCTTCTGGCTGAAGCCGTCGCTTGGATATGGCGACAAGGCGAGCGGCCCGATCCCCGCCAATTCGACGCTGATCTTCGACGTCGAACTGCTCGACTTCCTGCCGCAGAGCGTCGTGCAGCAGATGCAGGCGCAGCAGCAGATGCAAATGCAGATGCAGGGTGCTCCCGGCGCCGGCATGCCAGGCGGCGGCGCTCCGGCTCCGCAGCCGCGCTGATCGACACGACGGGGCGGCGGTCCGCGCTGCCCCACGCTCGATGATGGTGTGATTCGATCGGCTCGGGCCGGCGCTGCGGCGTCGGCCCGGGCCGATCGTCGTTTGGGCCCTGGTAACGCGGATGACGATGCGGTTTGCCGGCGATCTACGGGGTTGCCGATGTCTGCGGGGTGGCGGCAATCGCGTGCGGCTGTTCTGAGCGCGCCGCGTCACGGATGTCCGAGCATCGACGTGATAGGGGGGGGCGGTATTCGCCGTTGCCGGCTCGCATGGCGAAGCGCCTGGGCCTTCACTGTGATCGTCTGCCCGATCTACAGCAGACAAAAAAATAGCGGCCCGAAGGCCGCTATTCCTTAGTAACCAAGCCTAGGCTTAGTTGCTGTCCGAATTATCATCGCTGTCGGCAACGATCACGATGCCCGCGACAACTGCTGCAGCTGCCAGGACTGCGACGATGATGCCGCCGCCTGCCAGCTCGTTCTTCTTTGCCGATGCCGAACCGGTGCGAACCGACTTCGAAACCGAAAGGCTAGCTGCCGAATTTGCCGGTGCTGCCATGGCCGGAGCAACTGCCATCGTGGCTGCTGCTGCGGTCAGGATGTACTTCCCAAGACGCATGATGAACTCCCTTTGTGCTCGTCGCGTCAGGCAATGGCATGAAAGCCCGCCTGAGGCAACTGAGTATGCAAAACGGTGTGGAAGCGCTCCACACTGTTGCGACAAGGCAACACGCCGTCGTCGCAACCTATGTATAGCCAATGCGGGTAAAGAAAGAATAGGCGAATTCAGAGATCGGCCGTGTTTCCCGACGAGGTGATCGCGGAACCGGTCTGAAGGAGCCAGGTCTGGTCGCCCTCAAGACCCAGCGCCGTCAGACGTCCGGTCGCATAGGCGCCCGTGTCTATTCCGATTCGGTGGGCCTTCGGATCGACGGCTTCGGTGACGGTGTGGCCATGCACGATCATCTTGGCGAGCGGACCGCGATGGTCGAGAAACGGATCGCGGATCCAGCGAAGGTCGGACGACCGCTGATCCTCGAGCGGCGTTCCGGGCCGGACGCCGGCGTGGACGAACGCATAGTCGCCGATCGTGATCAGGTCCTCGAACGCGTCGAGAAAGGTCCGGTGCCTCGCCGGAACAAGCTGGCCGAGCCGTTCGACGAGCTCTTCATAGTCGAGCCGCTCATATTCCGCCGCGTCCATCCCGTAGCTCAGCACGGTCTCCCGCCCGCCGATTCGACAGAACAACCGCAGCGCCTTGGGTTCGCCGTCGAGCGCACCGAGGAAGATTTCCTCGTGATTGCCGAGCAGGAACCGGACATTCGGCCGGGAATCAGACAGCGCGATGAGGCGATCGATCACGCCGGCCGAAGCAGGGCCGCGATCGACGATGTCACCGAGGAAGATGACCGTCGTCTCCGCCGGACCACGCACGGCATCGTCCGCTTCGATCTGCGCGATCAGATCGTCGAGCAGATCCGCGCAGCCATGGATGTCGCCGACGGCATAGACACGCTGGCCGTCCGGTATCGTCGACTTGGGCCCACGGCCGGCGGGCCGGGTGTCCTTGGACCGAAAAAACTTCATGATCATAAAATAGCTATCCGTTGCGACGGGCCATAGGGCGTTACCGCAGCGGTCACAACGCACGCTGAACCGCTCGGTTCTCCGACTGCGCCAGTTTGGGTCGCCGGTCGCCGGGCGGGCACAAGATGGGTGGCGTCGACCGCCAAGCGCGGTAGGGAGGCGGTCATGTCTTCTATCCTGCGTCTGCTTCCCGCGCTGCTCGGTGCGGCGATCATCGGCCCGGTGTCCGCAATGGCGCCCGCAACGCCGCCAGCCGCCGAGTCGCCGCCACCCAAGGCGTTTTTCGAGGCCTTGCGCGCGGCCGACCTGCGACTGGCGACGATCGGATACCGGCTGACGTCCGCCAACGTCGCGCTGTGCGACCGGCGACAGCCACAGCTTGGCATGCCGATCCATGCGCTCAACCAATATGGCACCGACGCGCGGCCGAATGCGATGGCGGTCTTCGGGTTCGAGACGCTGGTCGCGGTCGAGGCGGTCGTCCCGGGTGGCCCGGCGGCGCGGGCCGGGATCGCGGCAGGCGATTCGATCGTCGCGCTGGGGGACAGGAAGCTTCCGGCGATCGGCGCCGCGCAGGGGACCGAGACGCCGGCGGATCGCGATGCGGCCGAGGCGATCGTCGCGGCGCTCCCGACTGGTCGTCCCGTGCCGGTGATGTTGCTGCGGGGCGGCAAGCCACTGACGGTGGCGGTGCCCGCCGAGCCCGGCTGTCGATCGCGGTTCGAGATCCTGCTCGGGAGCGGTCTGGGTGCGAGTGCGGACGGCGCGGTCGTCCAGATCGGCGAGCGATTCTTCGAAGGCTATAGCGATGCGGAGATCGCGGTCGTCGTCGCGCACGAACTCGCGCACAACATCCTGCGGCACCGCGACAGGCTCGACGCGGCCAAGGTCAGCCGCGGGCTGACCGCCGAGCTTGGGCGCAACGGCCGTCTGATCCGCCAGACCGAGGACGAAGCCGACCGGCTTGGCGTCTATCTGCTGGCCAATGCCGGCTATGATCCGCGATCCGCGCCGCAATTCTGGCGTACGAAGGGCGGCGACGTCGATGGCGGGCTTTTCCGGAGTCGAACACATGCATCGTCCAAGTCACGCGCGACCGCGCTCGATGCCCTCGTGGCGGAAATCGGCGCCAACCCTGCGCGCCCGGTCGTTCCGACGAGCCTGCTTGCGAGCCGCGATCAGCCGTTACGCTGAGGCGATCGGGCTGATCCGCCGGTAACGTGACCGGCCGAGTTTCCGACGGATGCGGCTGCCGCCAGAACAGACGGGGCCGGGGATCGGCCGGGTCGGTGGACACGAAATAGAACGGGCCGGAGTGATCCGGCCCGTTCGTGCGTCAGCCCTTCTTGCGCGCGCGCTTCGGGTTGGCTGCCGCCTCGACGTCCTCGTCTTCGTCCGGCGTGTCCTCGCCGGCTTCGGTCAGCGCTTCGCCGAGCGCCTTCAGCTTGTCCTGCGACTTGTCCGCCTTTTCGGCGATCTTGGTCGTCGCGGTGCCCAGACGGTGGAGCAGCGTATGGATGCGATCCGCGTCGGGCTCACCCTTTTCGAGCTGCTTGCGCAGCGACGTGAGGTCGCGAAGGATGCCCTTTGCGCCGGGCGTATCGATATCGGCCAGTGCGGCCTCCCAATCCTCGACGATGTCCGCGCCCTTGGCGGGCTTGGTCGAATCGAGGCCGCGGTTGATCGCGTTCATCGTTCCTGCAAATTTCACAGCCATGATCTGTCTCTCCGGTGCCACTCGCTGGCGCTGCTCAACGCTGGGCAGAGACACTAATGTCCTGACTTCCTAGGCAATCTCGATCAATATCAGGCGGATTAGCGGCTCAGCTCGTCGTGAGCGCCTCGGCGATCTTTCCGGCGAGCCGGCGTGCGACCTCGGTCTTGTCGAGCCGCTCCCAGCTTTCGACGCCATGCGCGGTGACGATGTGGACGGTGTTGGCATCGCCGCCCATCACGTCGCCCGATACGTCGTTGGCGACGATCCAGTCCGCGCGCTTGCGGGCGAGCTTCGCGGTGGCATGCTCGATGACGTGGTCGGTCTCCGCGGCAAAGCCGACGACCAAGGCGGGACGACGTGCACCCTGCGCGACGGTTGCAAGGATGTCGGGGTTTTCCGAGAGGTTGAGCGTCGGCGCAGCCATACCCTTCTTGATTTTCAGCCCGGCGGCATCGACGCGCCAGTCGGCGACCGCCGCGACCATCACCGCGGCGTCGGCGGGCAGCGCAGCGTCGACCGCGGCGGCCATCTCGCGCGCGGTCTCGACGTCGACGCGCGTCGTTCCCGGCGGCGTCGGGAGCGTGACCGGGCCAGCGATCAGCGTCACGCGGGCGCCGAGTGCTGCCAGCGCGCCGGCGATCGCGAACCCCTGCCGCCCGGACGAACGGTTGGCGATATAGCGGACCGGGTCGATCGGCTCGTGCGTCGGCCCCGCCGTGACGAGGACGTGTCGCCCCACCAGCGGGCCGGTGGCCATATCGGGCGCCGCACCCTCGCCGAGCGCTTGTTCGATTGCTTCCGCGATCGCCTCGGGCTCGGGGAGGCGACCCGGACCATATTCGCCGCACGCCATCGGCCCCTCGTCGGGCGCCATCACTGTGATCCCATCGGCGCGAAGCTGCGCGACGTTGCGCTGCGTGGCCGGGTGCGTCCACATCCGCACGTTCATCGCGGGGGCCGCGAGCACCGGCTTGTCAGTCGCGAGCAGCAGCGTGGTCGCGAGGTCGTTGGCGAGCCCGGCGGCCATCCGCGCGATCAGGTCGGCCGTCGCGGGTGCGACGACGATCAGGTCGGCCTGGCGACTGAGCTGGATATGGCCCATCTCGGCCTCGTCCTTCAGGTCCCACAGCGTCGTATAGACCTTGTCCTCGCTCAGCGCGGCGAGCGTCATCGGCGTGACGAAATGATGGCCCGCCTCGGTCAGCACGCAGCGGACGGCATGGCCGCGCTTGCGGAGCAGACGGACCAGTTCGCTTGCCTTGTAGGCGGCGATCCCGCCACCGACGATCAGGAGAATGCGCTTCATGGCGACGATCCCTAGCGGATTATGCGCGTCACCGTAATGCGGCGCGTGTCCATCGCCGCGACGATCAGGTCGCGCAGGCCGTCGACCGCGAAGACCAGTCCGAGCAGGAGCAGCGGGGTGACCATCAGCACCCAATAGACATGGTCGCTGCGTGCGCAGACCGCGATCAGCACGACATAGCCGCCGATCGTCGCAACCGCGCGCGACGCGGTCGGATCGCGCCATGCCGTCCAGCCGAGCGCGCTCACCACGAGGATCGCCGACGCGAGCCATGGCCACGTCAACGTCAGCGCGGTGGACAGCGAGGCAAGGCGCAGGAAAAAGCCCAGACCGAGAAAGCCGAACCACCCGTTCGACTGGGCATCGAGCGGTTCGAGGATCCGTGCGACCGCCTGCGCATGCGCGGCAAGCGCGATGCCGAAGATCAGGATCGCGGCGATCCATCCCGCCGCTTCCCGACGCTGGCCGTCGATCAACGCCGCAGCGGCCATGATCGCGACATAAAGCAGCGCGGTTTCGCGCAGGAGCATCGCCGACAGCCCCAGCGCGACCGATGCGGTCCACTGGCCCGGACGCCGAAGCGCGAGCGACAGCGCGATCAACGGCCCCGCCCAGGTTTCATGGAACACGTCGAGACCGGGCTGCACATTGACCACCATCGCCGCGATCAGCGTGGCACCGGTCAGCGCCAGAGGCGGCCAGCGCGGCGCGATGCGTCGCACGCGGATGATCCATGCGGCCGCGGTGCCAAGACACAGCAGCCATAGCATCAGCCGGACGACGAGATGCGGCAGCATCGCCTGGACCATGGCGAGCGTCGGCAGCCGCACGGTGAAGAAGGGCTTGAGCGGATAGCCGCCCGCGCGGTGAAGCTCGGCGACGACGGTGTAATAGGGTTCGCCGTGACGGACGCGGTCGATCACGGCGTGATAGAGCGTCATGTCGGTCTGATCGCCGACCCGGGTCGCGAGCGAGGGGAGAGCGGGCGGGCCCATCACCGCGAGGCAGGCGAGCAGCAGGACGAGCACGGCGAGGTACATCTGCGCCCGCGCCTGCGGTAGTCCGGCGAACCGGGTCGGGCCGGCAAGCCATAATCCCGAGCGCTTGCGCGTGTTCATCGCACGCGCGACTCAGCCGAACACGAGCGTCGACGCGACGCCGGCGGCGGCGGCGAGGATCGCGACGAGCGCGTAGCGCCAGCCACCGCCGATCCGGATGACTTCGATCTCGCGCAGCGGCATCGTCGGCGGGGCGCCACCGGGGGCGGGGTAATGCGCCTCGATCCGGCGGACCAGTTCGGGAAGCCGCGTCAGCGTCTGGAAATCGGCGATCAGCCGGTCGGCGATCATCGCCTCGGGGCCGAGTTCGCCGCGGATCCAGTCGCGCACGAACGGCTCGGCAGCCTCCCACAGATTGATGTCGGGGTCGAGGCTGGTCGCGACACCCTCGACCATCACCATCGTCTTCTGGAGCAGCAACAGATGCGGCTGAGTCACCATGTCGAAATCGCGCGTGATCGAGAACAGGCTGTCGAGCATCATCCCGATCGACATGTCCTTGACCGGCAGCCCGCGCATAGGCTCGCCGACCGCGCGCAGCGCGGTGGCGAATTCGGCGACGTCGTGATGCGCGGGGACGTAGCCCGCTTCGAAATGGATCTCGGCGACGCGTTTGTAGTTGCCCGTGATCAGCCCGTAGAGGATCTCGGCGAGCCAGACGCGCGCGCGCCGGTCGATCCGGCCCATGATGCCGAAATCGATCGCGGCGATGCGGTTGCCGGGCAGCGCGAACAGGTTTCCCTGATGCATGTCGGCGTGGAAGAACCCGTCGGCGATCGCCTGGCGCAGGAACGCGCGGACCAGCGTCTGCGCGAGGCCCGGCAGGTCATAGCCCGCGGCGACCAGCGCCGCACGATCGGACAGCTTGATGCCGTCGATCCATTCGATCGTCATGACCTTGTTGGTCGAGCGCGCCCAGTCGATCGCGGGGATCATGAAATCGGGCTCGGCGGTCATCCCCTCGGCGAGCTCGGAGGCGGAGGCGGCTTCGCGACGGAAGTTGAGTTCGCGCAAGGTCCAGCGCTTGAACGTCTCGATCGTCAGCCGCGGGCGCAGCCGCATCGCCTCGGGGCTGAGCGCCTCGAGTTGCGCGGCGGCCCAGCTATAGGTGTCGATCGCGCGCGCGAAATCATCCTCGACACCGGGGCGGAGGACCTTGACCGCGACCTGGCGGCCGTCGGTCGTGACCGCGCGGTGGACCTGCGCGATCGACGCGGCGCCGACCGGGACCTGCTCGATGCGCGAGAACAACGTCTCGAGCGGCTTGCCAAAGCTTGCCAGCATCGCCGCCTCGATCGTCGCGTAAGGGACGGGGGAGAGCTGGTCCTGCAACCGGAGCAGGTCGTGCGCCGCTTCCTCACCGACGAGATCGGGGCGCGTGGCGAGTGTCTGGCCGAGCTTGATCGCGGCGGGGCCGATCGCCTGGAACGCGTCGGCATAACGCGGCACCGCGGGGACGCGCGCACCGAGCCTGGCGATCCGCGCGAGGCGACGGACGGGGGCTGGCGTGTTTGGGTCACGCTCGATCCCGCGCAGCGCGCCGTGGCGGGCGAGGATGCGGCCCCATTTGAGCAGACGCCAGATGTGCGTGGTCGAGGCGGTCACAGGCCGTGCGCGCCGTAGATAGAGATTGGTTCACGCGAAGGCGCGAAGGCGCGAAGAGAAGGCATAATGGGTTCGCGCGGAGACGCGGAGACGCGGAGGGGGTGCGCCCCGCCGCAGCTGCGGCTTTTCATCATCAGCGATGAGGGAGCAATGCGCTGTCGCGCGGGCGCGGTGCTTACTCTCCGCGTCTCCGCGTCTCCGCGTGAACCCCTCTTCGCGCCTTCGCGCCTTCGCGTGATCACTAGATCTTCCAGCCCGAGTGGATCGCGACCAGACCGCCGAGCAAAGGCTCGACCTTGGTCTGCACGAAGCCCGCATCCGCGATCATGCCCTTGAACTTGGGCATGTCCGGGAATCGGCGGATCGACTCGATCAGATAGCGATAGCTGTCGGCGTCCTGCGCGAGCAGCTGGCCGAGCTTCGGGACCATCTTGTGCGAATAGGCGTCGTACACCTCGGCGAAACCGGGCCAGACGGTGGTAGAAAATTCGAGGCAGTAGAACCGCCCGCCACGCCGCAGGACGCGGTGCGCTTCACGCAGCGCCTTGGGGATGTCGGTCACGTTCCGGATCCCGAACGCGATCGTGTACGCGTCGAAGAACCGGTCGGGGAAGGACAGCGTCTCCGCGTTGGCCTCGGTCCAAACCAGGCCGTCGAGTCCGCGCTTCTGCGCGCGCTCCATGCCGACTTCGAGCATCTGCGGGTTGATGTCGGCGACCGTGATCGACGCGCCCGACGGCTCCATGCGGAACGCGATGTCGCCGGTGCCGCCCGCCATGTCGAGGATCTGCTCGCCCTCGCGCGGTTTCACGCGGCGGACGAAGCGGTCTTTCCAGAGCCGGTGCATGCCGCCCGACATCGCATCGTTCATCAGGTCGTATTTGGATGCGACGTTCGAAAAGACGCCGCCGACGCGGGCGGTCTTCTCGGTAGCGGGGATGTCTTCGTAGCCGAAGGAGACGGTGTCTGGCGTGAGAGCAGCCGGGGGCGCGATCAAGTCGTTCATATGCTGCGCTCTAGCCGCGCCTTGTGGCGCGGGCAAACGCAACCTAGCTGCAAATCGTGCCAGAGTTACCAGAAGTCGAAACCACCGTGCGCGGGCTGGAGCCCGTGCTGAAGGGCCAGCGCCTGACCTCGGTCGAGCCGCGCCGTGCCGACCTGCGCAAGGCGATCCCGGTCGATCTGCGTCAGCGGATGACCGGGGCGACCGTCACTGCGCTCGGCCGCCGCGCGAAATACGGGCTGATCGACACCGATCGCGGGGATACCCTGGTGTTCCATCTCGGCATGTCGGGACGCTGGCGAGTCGATCCGAGCGAACTGCTCGCGCATGATCATTTGCTGATCGGAACGGCTGCGGGGCGGGTCGTCGCACTCAACGATCCGCGACGCTTCGGCTTTCTCGATCTCTGGGCGACCGACGATATCGCCCACTATCCCCCGTTCCTGAGCATGGGGCCCGAGCCGCTCGGCCCCGATCTGACCGGCGCGTATCTGCTCGACGCGCTCGAGGGGCGCGGCGCGTCGATCAAGGCGATGCTGCTCGATCAGCGAATCGTCGCGGGGCTCGGCAATATCTATGTGTGCGAGGCGCTGCACATGGCGAGGATCGCGCCGAGCCGTGCGGCGGGGCGGATCTCGTTGTTCCGGCTCGACCGTCTGGTCGAGGCGATTCGCGCGGTGCTGACCGCAGCGATCCTTGCCGGCGGCTCGTCGCTGCGCGATTATGTCAGGCCCGACGGCGAACTCGGCTATTTCTCCAAGCAGTGGCGCGTCTATGGTCGCGAGGGCGAGCCGTGCGAATGCGGCGCGGTCGTGCGGCGGCGTACCGAAGGCGGGCGCTCGACCTTCTGGTGTCCCCGCTGCCAACGCGGCTGATCGAAGTCGGTTGACGATTCGGCGCGGAGTGGCTAGGGCCGCGGCTTCGAGAGGGCGTAGGAGCAATCCGGCGCCCCTTTTCATCATTCGAACATCCAGAGGGCTTCATGGCGAACACGCCGCAGGCGAAAAAGCGTATCCGTCGCAACGACCGTCGCGCGGAAGTGAACGGCAACCGCGTCGGCCGTATCCGTACCTTCATCAAGAAGGTCGAGGCCGCACTGGCTTCGGGCGACAAGGGCGCAGCGACCACCGCACTGGCCGCGGCACAGCCTGAGCTCCAGCGCGGCGTCGCCAAGGGCGTGCTGCACAAGAACACCGCGAGCCGCAAGTTCGCGCGTCTGACCAAGGCCGTGACCGGGCTCGCCTGAGCGAACCGTCACTGCTGCGTAGATCACCCGCCGGGGTTTCTCCGGCGGGTTTTTTGCGTCTGCGAAGGGAACCGATCGCGTGGTTGCGCAACCCTAGGATTCCCCGCGATTCGAGTGGCGCGACGTCAAGCCGCACCAAGCCATAAAACGCAAAAAATGCGTAAACACAGCCACTTATAAAAATATCGACGCATTTCCGGGGGTTGATCAAGTCAACCCGCTTTATTTCGAAAATGTGACGTGCGTGGGCCTTGCTACACGGGCCGATCGCTTCATAACTGCAACCCGCAGCGGCGGTGAATCACGGACGTGGATCATCACCGCGCGGGCAATAGGGCGAAGATGCCGGGCGGTCTAAATGGCTGTCGCGGGGTATCATTTTCTGTCGGGACTATATCACCAGCGTGGCTGTCGCGCGGGGTCGGAGAAGCGTGCGCGTGACGAATTTGCGAGGATCGACCGTGCATGCGACCGAGGCCGAAAAGGCCTGGGGCCGCGTGCGTGCGTCGTTGCGCGAATCCGCGGGCGCGCGGCTGTTCGAGCAATGGCTGAAACCCATCGAGTTGATCCCGAGCGAGGACAGCGACGCGATTCGGCTCGCGCTGCCCTCGGCGTTCATGACCAACTGGGTCCGCAATCATTATGCGGACCGGCTTGCGCTCGAATTCCGCCAGATCATGCCGCAGGTCCGCACCGTGCAGATCGAGACGCGCGCGCCCGGCCCCGCGCCGGTCGTGCTCGCGATCGTCCCCGATGAGCCCGCACCGCAGGCTGTACCGGCTGTCGAGGCGGAGGATGCCAAAGCGGAGTCGGCAATGACGGCGAATGCGGCATCGAAACCTGCCCCCGCGCCGGTCGTCGAGCCCGCACAGGCGTCGTTGAAGTTCGGCGTCGACCCGGCGCTGAAGCCGGCGCCGTCCGCCGCCGATACGATCGCGGCCCACCTTCCAGAACGCCCGCCGCTCGATCCGCGCTACACGTTCGAGCGCTTCGTCGTCGATCCGTCGAACAAGGTCGCGTTCAACGCCGCCAAGGTGCTCGCCGAGCCGGGTCCGGTGCGGTTCAGCCCGCTGTTCCTGCATAGCGACACAGGGCAGGGCAAGACTCATCTGATGCACGCGATCGGCCACGCGTTTCTTGCAGCCAACCCGCGCGCGACGGTGCTGTGCATGTCCGCCGAGCGGTTCATGTATGATTTCGTCGCATCGATGCGCGCGCGCGACACGCATGCGTTCAAGCAGCGCCTGCGCGGCGCGGACCTGCTGCTGATCGACGATCTCCAGTTCATCGCCGGGAAGGACGCGACGCAGGAAGAATTCTTCCACACGGTCAACGAGATCATGGCGGCGGGCAAGCGGCTGGTGATCTCCGCGGATCGCTGCCCGCAGGCACTCGAGGGTGTCGAATCGCGGATCATCAGCCGGATGGCGGTCGGTCTCGTCGCGGACATCAAGGCGCCCGATCTCGAACTGCGCCGGACGATCCTCGACCGCAAGCTGGTCGACCTGCCCGACATGCGCGTGCCCACCGACGTGCTCGACCTGCTCGCGAGCCGGATCCACGCGAACATCCGCGAGCTCGAAGGCGCGCTAAACCGCGTCGTCGCCTATGCGCAACTGACGGGCGACACGATCGACCTCGATTTCGCCGTGGCGACATTGGGCGAGGTGCTTCGCGGGGCGCAGAAGCGTGTGACGATCGACGAGATCCAGAAGCTCGTGTCCGCGCATTTCGAGCTGAAGCCACTCGACCTGATTTCGGCGCGGCGCGCGCGTGCGGTCGCGCGGCCGCGGCAGATCGCGATGTATCTCGCCAAGCGGCTGACGACGCGGTCGCTGCCCGAGATCGGCCGGCGGTTCGGCGGGCGCGATCACTCGACAGTGATCCATGCGGTCCGCAAGATCGAGGAACTGCGCGACCAGGACCGCGATATCGACGCGGCGGTGCGTGTGCTGATGCGCGAGCTCGAGGGCTGAGGCTAGTCGCACCCGCCGCCGGCATCCTGACGAAAGTCAGGATCCAGAGTTACAAACCACACCGCTCGTGACCCTGGATCCTGACTTTCGTCAGGATGACGGGAGGGCGTCAGGATGACGGGGGCATCACGATGACGGGAGGGTGCGTCGGCGCAACGGGTGCGCGGCAGCCTAGACCTGCAACCCCATCGCATCCTGCGTACGCTTGAGCACCGGCGCCGCCAGCGCGCGCGCCTTCTCCGCGCCGTCGCGCAGCACCGCGGTCACCGCGCTGCGATCGTCGAGCAGCCGCACCATCTCGTCACGGATCGGCCCGAGCTTGGCGACCGCGAGATCCGCCAGCGCCGGCTTGAACGCGCCGAACCCCTTGCCCCCATATTCGCCCAGCACGGTCGCGACGTCGGAGTCTGCCAGCGCGGCATAGATCGTCAGCAGGTTGCGCGCCTCCGCCCGGTCGCCGAGTTCCTCGACCGTGGCGGGGAGCAGGTCGGGATCGGTCTTGGCCCTGCGGAACTTGTCTGCGATCGTGTCGTCGCTGTCGATCAGCTTGACCACCGACTGTTCGGACGGGTTCGACTTCGACATCTTCGCCGACGCATCGCGCAAGCTCATGACGCGCGGCGCCGCCTTGCTGATCAGCGGCGCGGGGAGCGTGAACAGGTCGACGCCGTAATCGCCGTTGAACTTGGTCGCGATGTCGCGTGCGAGCTCGAGATGCTGCTTCTGGTCCTCGCCGACCGGCACGTGGGTCGCATTGTAGAGCAGCACGTCGGCGGCCATCAGCACCGGATAGTCATACAGCCCGACGCTCGCGCCCTCGCGGTTCTTGCCCGCCTTGTCCTTGAACTGCGTCATGCGGTTCAGCCAGCCGACGCGCGCGACGGTGTTGAGCAGCCACGCCATCTCGCTGTGCGCGGGCACGCGCGCCTGGTTGAACAGGATCGACTTGGCCGGATCGATCCCCGCCGCAATCATCGTCGCGGCGACCTCGATCGTGTGCGACGACAGTTCGGCGGGTGCGATCCATTCGGTCGGCGCATGCAGGTCGGCGATGAAGAACATCGACTCGCCGCCCTGCGCAACGACGTCGTCCTGCAGCGTCACCCACTGCTTCACCGCCCCCAGGTAATTGCCGAGATGGAGATTACCGGTGGGCTTGATGCCGGAGACGACGCGCATGGGAAAACCTATCTGGAACGACGCAGAAGCGTGGAAATGTCGCCCAGCCGGAACGCGCCGGTGAGCAGGGTGGCGATCGCATAGACGACACCGCCGGTCGCGACCAGCACCAGCATCGCCCCCCAGCGCTCGGTTCCAGTCCCCGTCACGAACGGCTGGAACAGGTCGTTGAGGAAATACATGACGCCGCCCATGATCAGCGCCGCGACGAGCAGGCGCCACGTCCGCCGCACGAGCCGTGCATCGGGGGTGAAATGCCCGCGGCGGACGAGCGTGCGATAGAGCATCGCGACGTTGACCGTGCTCGCGATCGCGGTGGCGAGCGGCGGGCCCATATGGCCGAGCGGCTTGATGAAGGCGAGGTTGAGGACGAGGTTCACGACCATCGACATCGTCGCATAGCGCACCGGCGTCCGCGTGTCCGAGCGCGCGTAATAGCCCGGCGTCAGCACCTTCACGAGGATGTATGACGGCAGCCCGATCGAGAAGGCGGCGAGCGCCTGCGCGGTCAGCACGCTGTCCTCGAGCGCGAACTTGCCGTGTTGGAACAGCGCGCCGACGATCGGCACGCCGCACACGATCAGCGCCACCGTCGCCGGCAGCGTCAGGAACAGCGCGAGCTCCATGCCGCGGTTCTGCGTCGCCATCGCCTCCGCCTCCTCGCCGCGGCCGAGCTGGCGCGAGATGGTGGGGAGCAGGACGGTGCCGAGCCCGATGCCGATCAGCCCGAGCGGCAGCTGGTTTAGTCGGTCGGCGAAATAGATGTACGAGACCGAACCCGCAGGCAGCAGGGCGGCGGCGAGCGCGGTCGAGACGACGAGGTTGATCTGCACCGCACCCGCACCCGCGGCGGCGGGCCAGATCAGCGCCATGAGCCGCTTCACGTCGGGATTGAGCTGCGGACGCTTGAGCCGGAGCACGACACCCGATCGGCGGCAGGCGTAGATCAGCCAGAGAAGCTGGAGCGCGCCCGACACCGTCACCGCGATCGCCTGGTTGCGCGCGGTGAGCAGCGGCTGGTGCTCGTGGAACAGCAGCAGCGCGGCGATCAGCGTCGCGTTGAGCAGGATCGGCGCGGCGGCGTTGATCCAGAATTTGTGCAGCGAATTGAGGATGCCGCCGAGCAGCGAGACGAGGCTGATCAGCAGCAGATAGGGCAGGGTGATGCGCGAGAGGTGGACGACATAGGCGAACCGCTCCGCACTCGCGCCGTTGAACCCGAAGGTCAGCAGCCAGGTGACGGGCCATGCCGCGAGCTCGAGCAGCACCGTCATGCCGATGAGCACGGGCAGCAGTACCGACAGCGCGTCCTCGGCGAACCTGATGCCATCGGGCAGGCCGCGGCCGTCCTTGTCGCCAACCTTGCGGTTGAACATCGGGATGAACGCGGCGGAGAACGCACCCTCGGCGAAGAGCGCGCGGAACATGTTGGGCAGGCGAAACGCGATCAGGAACGCGTCGGAGGCGAACCCCGCGCCCACGAACCGCGCGAACAGCGAGTCGCGGACGAGCCCCAGGACCCGGCTGGCGAGCGTCAGCCCGCCAACCGATCCCAGCGCCTTGGCGAGGTTCATCCGATCAGCCCCCGATCTCCCGGATCAGGCCTGGCCGAAATCGCCGACGTTCGGCTGGATGCCCTGCTGCTCGGACTGCTGGACGTAGAGCTGCGCGAAATCGATCGGCTCGAGCAGCAGCGGCGGGAAGCCACCGTCGCGCACGGCGTCGGACAGCACGCGACGTGCGAACGGGAACAGCAGGCGCGGGGCCTCGCCCAGCAGGAAGGGCTGGACATGCTCGGCGGGGATGTTGCGCAGCCCGAACAGCCCCGCAAAGGACAGGTCGACGATGAACGCGACCTGGCCATCGGTCTCGGCACGGACGTCGATCTTGAGCACGACCTCGTGCACTTCGTCGCCGACCTGTGCCGCGCCGATGTTGAACTGCACGTCGATCGCGGGCGGCGTCTGGTTCTGATAGACTGCGGGGGCGTTCGGGTTCTCGAACGAGAGGTCCTTGACGTACTGCGAGATCAAGCCGGCTGCAGGCGCTTCGTCGGCACCATTGGCAAGCGGCTGATCTGCGATCGTCATGCCGTTCTGGTCGTCCATGATCTGCAAGTCCTTCATGCGAATGAAATTGGACCGAAGCGGAGGTGTCGCGCGTTCGTGTCTTGAGGCGGTGCGCGTAGCAGTGCCCGACGGGCGTTTCAACGGCTTCGGATTTTGCAGCGGGTTTGAATCGTAACGCCTTTGGCCTATGTTGGCCGGAAGATCGGAGGCCGTGTTGTTTTACGTTGTTCTTCTCGCGATGGTCGCAGGGTTTCTTGCGATGCGTCTCTATAGCGTGCTCGGGAAGCGAACCGGTCATGAGCAGCCCTTGCCCCGTGCGGCCGAGGAGCGTCCCGCGCAGGTGCCGATCGTTCGCACGGTCGATGCGACGCCCGAACAGCGGACGATCGCGAACCGCAACATCGAGCCGCGCGCGGAGCCCGCGCTGCGCTCGATCGTCGCCGGCGAGCCGGGGTTCGACGTCAACCAGTTCCTCGAGGGCGCGCAGGCGGCGTATCGCATGACGCTCGAGGCGTTCTGGAAGGGTGACGCGGACACGCTGGCCACGCTGGCGAACGACGACGTCCGCGCGGCGTTCGTCGAGGCGATCGAGGCCCGCAAGGCGGCGGGTGAGACGCTCGACAATCGCCTCGTGACGATCGAGCGCGCGGTCATCGCGGATGCAGCGGTGTCCGGTCGCGACGCCAGCATCACGGTGCGGTTCGATGCGGATATCGCCGCGATCACGCGCAACGAGGCGGGCGAGGTCATTGCCGGCTCGCTTACCGACGCGGTCGAGACGCATGACGTGTGGACGTTTGCGCGGACGCTGAAGAGCAGCGATCCGAACTGGAAGCTGGCGGATACCGACGAGGCGTGATGCGCGCTCGGGGGGGAATCGTCGGGGGACTGGCTCTTGCCGTCGCCCTGAGCGGGTGCGTGGGCGGCGTTGCGCCCCCCACCGATCGTCCGTCGGCCGGTCGCCCGCCAATCGCCGGGACCGGTGATCCGCGTCCCAAGCCTGGTCGGGTCCATCCAATACGCGATGCAGGTAACAGCGAGAACATTCGCGGTATCCAGACTCCTGCGCGGATCATCGGCGCAGTGCCGATCCTCCCCGTTCCGGTTACGCCGCCGTTCGCGCCGGCCGATCGTGCCGTCGCCGCGGGTGTCGTTGCAGGCCCCGACATTGCAAGCTTGCCGATCAGCGAGCTTCAGGCCGAAGCCGCACGCGTCGCGTTTCTCACAAGTTGCCCGGGATTGCAGCGTCGCACCGATCAGTCAGGGCTCACGCGCGGCGCGGACTGGCAGCCCGCCTGCGCCGCTGCGGCGTCGGTTCCACGCGGTGGTGCGCGTACGTTCTTCACGCAGTGGTTCGAGGCGGTTCAGGTCGGCGACGGCAAGGCCTTCGCAACCGGCTATTACGAGCCCGAGATCGCCGGGTCGCTCGACCGGCGCGACGGCTATGCGCCGGTCTATGGCCGACCGCGCGATTTGATCGACGTCGATCTCGGCGCGTTTTCGACATCGCTCAAGGGCAAGAAGATCCGCGGGCGCGTGTCGGGCAGCAATTTCATTCCCTATTATGATCGTACCGCGATCGAGCAGGGTGCGCTGACCGACAGCGCGCCGATCCTCGCCTGGGCGAAGGATCCGGTCGAGCTGTTCTTCCTGCAGATCCAGGGGTCGGGACGCCTCCGGCTGCCCGACGGGTCGATCCTGCGGATCGGCTACGACACGCAGAACGGGCGCGATTATACCGGGATCGGCGCGCTGATGAAATCGCGCGGACTGCTCCAGCCAGGGCAGACATCGATGCAGGGGATCGTCGGCTGGCTCCACGATCATCCGGTCGAGGGGCAGGCGATCATGCGCGAGAACAAGAGTTTCGTCTTCTTCCGCGAACTTGACGGTCCGCCGCAGGGGGCGATGGGGTATGCCGTGACGGGGCAGGTCAGCGCGGCGGCGGACGTCAAGTTCGTCCCGCTCGGCGCGCCGGTCGTGTTGTCGCTCGACCGGCAGGATGCGACCGGGCTGTGGATCGCGCAGGACACGGGCGGCGCGATCAAGGGCAGCAACCGCTTCGACACCTTCTGGGGCGCAGGCGCCGCGGCGGAGGCGACCGCGGGCGGGATGGCGGGGCGTGGTACCGCGTTCCTGCTGCTGCCGATCGGTACGGTGGCGCGGCTCAACGCCGGAACAGCGAATGGAGCGCGCTATGACGGGTCGGCCGCTCAACGCTGACGAGGCGCAACTCTGGGCGCGCGTGATGGCCACCGTGCGCCCGATCCGCGCGGTGCCACTGCGGTCGGCCGTGCTTGCGCCACCAACGCCCGCTGCCGCACCCGCGAACGGGCCGGCACGCAAGGTGAAACCGACCAAGGGCATTCGCATGCCGACCCAGGCTGCGGCCGTGGTTTCCGCTCCGGCCAAGACTGCGCCGCGGGGCCTCGCTCCGGCGAACACGCTCGACGGCGGATGGGACAAGCGGCTGCTGCGCGGCGCCGTCAGTCCCGACAGTTCGATCGATCTTCACGGCCATACGCTGTCGTCGGCGCATGCGATCCTCGATACCGGGCTGGCGCGTGCGATCGCGCGCGGCGACCGTGTGCTGTTGTTGGTGACGGGCAAGCCGCCGCGCCCCGAAAGTGAGCGACCGCACGCACGCGGCGCGATCCGTGCCGCGGTGATCGACTGGCTGTCGATCTCGCGTCATGCGGGCGGTATCGTCGCGGTCCGCGGCGCGCATCCCCGCCACGGCGGCGCGGGCGCGCTCTACATCATCCTGCGCCGCAGCCGCGACGCGCTCGCCTGAAGACCCTGCCGCGGTCGCCGGCCCGGGCAGGCTCGCTCTCAATCCATCTTGGCGCGGCCGATACCGGCTGACGCCGTGGCAGACGATCGTGCAATCCGTCGACCGGCGAGGACGGTAGCGCCATGTGGAATAACTCGACAAACCGGTTCTGGTGATACTGAAACGGGAATGACTTCGATAAATCCCCTGTTTGCGAACCAGGCAACTCTGTAATTACGTTTCGTTAATCACGGCCTGCCAAATCGAAGTTCAACCACGGTTGCTGAACAGACTTTTGCCGACAGCAGCGATTGGGCGGAGAATGGCAGTGACTCTATTGGTGTATGGCGTTGCAACCGGTCCGGGTTCTATTAAGAACCGGATCATAACTATGGTTCGTGGCCGCATTTTGACACAGACGTCGAAACGACTGGGTCTGGCGGTGTGTTCTGCCGCCCCCGTCCTGCTGGCGTCGCCGGCATTGGCGTCGACGCAAGGCACGCTGGGCGCGACGTCGACGGGTAGCGTGCAAATCACGGTCTCCGTTCCAAGCCGCGTGCAGATCACCGGGCTTACCGACATCACACTCGCCAATGTCGACCCCGGCGCCGAAGCCCGGAAGCCGCAGGATACGTGCGTATGGAGCAATACCGCCACCAAGGGCTACACGATCACCGCGACCGGCAGCGGCACCGGAGGTGCGTTCACGCTGGCGTCGGGTGCGCTGACGCCCGTCACCTATGCGGTGGCGTGGAGCCAGCAATCGGGTCAGACGACGGGCACGGCGCTCGTCCCCGCAACCGCGTCGGCGGGCTTCGTGTCGACCGCGGTGCTGCCCGGTTGCGCGACGGCACCAACGACGACGTCGTCGCTGGTCGTGTCGATCGCGCCGGCCCAGCTTCAGACGATGGCATCGCTGACCAGCTATACCGGCACGTTGACGCTGCTCGTCAACCCGCTCTGACCGGCTGAGCGGCGCGCGGCGCGATGCGGGTCCTGCCGACGCTGCTGACCGGGATCGCGCTCGCGCTGTCGCCCTGTCTGCTTCAGCACGCATGGGCGCAGCAGGTGCAGATCACCAGGCTCGCCGACTTCAGCTTCGGTGTGCTGGCGACGACCGCGGGTGACGTGACGCAGAGCAGGAACGTGTGCGTCTCCGCCACATCGCTCGGGGGCGGCTACAGCATCCGCGCGATCGGCAGCGGCGGCGGTGGGGCCTTCACGCTCGCAGGGGTCGGCGCGCCGATGGCGTATGACGTGCAATGGGCGGCGCGTCCGAATCAGTCGAATGGCCTTGCCCTCCAGCCCGGCACCACGCGGGGCGGTCTCGTCTCGACGGCATTGGGGCTCAATCTCGGGTGCGTGCTCGGTAACGACTCGGCAAGCCTGATCATCGCGCTCCGCGCAGCCGATCTCAGCGCGGCGACCGCGGGTGCGTATACGGGTACGCTGACGTTGCTCGTCGCTGCAGAATAGCGGCGGATCGGCGATGTCTGAATCCGGACTCCGGCTCGACAGGCTGGCGGTGCCGCTGCTGCTTGCCGGCACGATCGCGCCGATCGTTGCCCGCGCGCAGGACAGCACCGGCAAGACGGGTGTCGTCGTCGGTCAGCCCGCGGGCTTCGATCAGCTCGCGAGCGTTCAGCAGGCGGTGGTCGACGTGCAGATCGGCGGCCGGATCGTCGGACAGGCGCAGATCACCCACGGGGCCGGGCGATTGACCTTCGTCGATGTCGAGGCGGTGATCGCGCTGATCCCGGACCTGCGCGATCCCGCCGCGATCCGCGCCGTCCTGGGCGCGCCCGAGCTCGATGCGCATGCCGAGCTCGTCTGTGCGGCCGACGCGGTCCCGGCGGCATGTGCCACGCTGCAACCCGCTGTCGCGGGCGTGGTCTTCGACGAGGCGCGGTTCCGCGTCGATATCGTCGTCAATCCGTCGGCCCTGTCCGTCCATGCCGCTGCCGAGCGCCACTTTCTGCCGCCGCCTTCCGCCGGGCTGTCGCTGGTCGATCAGTTTGGCGGGACGATCGCGGGGAGCGGCGGTACTGCCGAGATCGCGCTGAACAATCGTGCGATCCTCGGCTACCGCAACGCGCGGCTGCGCAACGAGATGTTCTATTCGTCGCGCTTCGGTCTGGTCGTCGATACGCTTGCCGCCGAACTCGACAAACCCGGCGTCCGCTATGCCGCCGGGGCGCTATGGGCGCCGGGTATAGATCTCACCGGCCGCCGCAAGATCGTCGGTGCGGGTGTGCAGAGCCAGCAGGATACGCGGCTCGACCGCATGCTGATCGCGGGAAGTCCGCTGGTCGTGTCGCTCGCAGTACGCTCGCGCGTCGACATCCTGCGCGAGGGGCGGCTGGTGTCGTCGCGGACCTATGACGCGGGAAACCACGCGCTCGACAGCTCGAGCCTGCCCGACGGCGCGTATGAGGTGATCCTGCGCATCCAGGAAGCGGGCGGCGCTGTTCGCGACGAGCGGCGTTTCTTTACCAAGGACGCCGCGATCGCGGCGGTCGGCGAGCCGATCTTCTTCGCCTATGCGGGGCTGCTCGCGAACGACCGCCGGGGGACGCCGGTCGCGGTGTCGCGGACGCCGTTCTACGAGGGGGGCGTGGCGCGCCGTCTGTCCCCGCATGTCGCGGTCGATGCGACGCTGCTGGGGACCGACCGCACCGCGATGCTCGAGCTGGGCGGCTATTGGCTCGGCGAACGCGCGCAGATCCGCGGTGCGGCGCTTGCCTCGGTCCGCCGCGATGCCGGTCTGCTTGTCCAGATTTCCTCGCCGGGATCCGCGAGATTGAACTACACGCTCGAAGCGCGGCGCGTGTGGAGCCGGGGCGACCGGCCGCTGATCCCGCTCGGCGACCTGTCGCGCGGCTATGATGTCGGCACGATCGACAGCGTCCGCGGGCTTGGCGCGGGATCGTTCGTCCAGGTCTACGGCACGCTCAGCTATACGCTGCGCCCGGGCCAGATCGGCGTCACCGGCTTCTACCGCGACGACGCCCGCGCCAGTCGCAGCTATGGGATCGGCCCCACGCTCTACATGCCGCTCATCGAGCGCGGCGGACTGCAGGTCAGTCTGCGCGGCGACATGACATTGTCCAACCGCGGCCGTTCGGCGTTTTTCGGGCTGAGCGTCCAACGTCTGCGCCGGGCGTCGTCGACCTATGCCAATGCCGGCATACGCACGATATCGGGCGCGGGGGGCGGCGCGCGCGATGGCGGCGGTTCGCGTCTCGGTGGCGGGACCGCGCTGGTCGGCGGGATCGGCGGTGCATGGCAGCGGGATGGCGTACTCGGCGGTAACGTCGCGCTGTCGGGTGGGCTCGAGCGCGAGGTCTATGGTGCGCTGGCGCGGGGGCATGCGGATCTTCGAACGCGCGCAGCGACGGTGTCCGCCGATCTCGCGCAGCCGGTCGGCGGGCGCAACGGCGCCACGCAATATGCGCTCGGCTTCCAGACGACGGCGGCCGTCAGCGGGCAGGGTCTCGCATTCGAAGGGCGCGAGCGGAGCGACAGCGTGATCCTCGTCGGGGTCGAGGGTGCCGGCCTCGATCCGAGTGCGACGTTCGAGCTGTTGATCGACGGCACGGTGCGGGGCGTCGTTCGCGCGGGGCGCACCGCGTCGGTGCTGGTGCCGGCCTATCGCCGCTATGCGGTGCGGATCCGGTCGACGGGCGCCGATCTGGTCCATGTCGACGGCGGCGCGCGCGACGTCAGCGTGTATCCCGGCACCGTCGCGCGCGCGTCTTGGACGGCGTACCCCGTCGTCGCGATGTTCGGTCGGATCGTCCATGCTGACGGTACGCCGATGGCGAACGCCGCGGTCCATGCGGGCGACGCGATCGGCACGACCGACGACAAGGGCTATTTCCAGATCGAGGCCGGCGTGCGGACAACGCTCAAGGTCCAGACCGCGGATGGCGGGCAATGCCGCCTGCCGGTCGCGGCGGCCCCGGGCGCGGAGGGCTATGCGGCGATCGGCACGCTGGTCTGCGTGCGCGCATTTTCATCGAGGCAGATGGCGGATTCGACGCCGTGACGAAGGAGGACGGGCATATGATGCGATGGATTGCGGCGCTGGCGTTCGCGACGCTGTTGGGGGCGACGCCGGCACGGGCGGACCTCGTGCTGAGCCAGGTCGTCGTCGATCTCGCGGCCAGCGGCCCGCCACGCGCCGATATCGAGGCGTGGAACACGGGGGCCGAGCGGATGTACGTCGTCGCCGAGCCGGCCGAGATCGTCGATCCCGGCACGCCGCGCGAACGCCGCGTTGCCAGCGTCGATCCCGCAGCGAGCGGCCTGCTGGTCACGCCGCAGAAGCTGATCCTAGAGCCCGGCGAGCGGCGGCTGTTGCGTATCGCGGTGATCGGTGCGCGGCGCGCGCGCGACCGGATCTACCGCGTCACCGTCAAGCCGGTCGCGGGCGAGATTTCCGCGGCGGGGTCGGCGCTGAAACTGCTCGTCGGCTATGACATGCTCGTGATCGTCCGCCCACCCGTGCTCGCCGGCACGATCACCGCCACCCGCGCCGCAACCGCGCTCGTACTGGCGAACACCGGCAGCACCAATGTCGAGCTCTACGAAGGGCGCCAGTGCGATGCGGCGGGCAAGGATTGCCGCACGCTCCCGCCACGCCGCCTGTATGCGGGTGCGGACTGGACGCAGACGATCGATCCGAACCGCCCCGTCGACTACCGGATCAAGACGGGGACCTCGGTCGAAACCCGCCGCTTTTGAGCGCCTGGTTTGGTTAACGTCCCGGCCCGACCGAGTCCGCACGGCGTTCGCGGGTCCGCCGATCGACGCCCGGCCGGCGCGCGTTTCCCGCCGCAGGATCTGCACGTCTCGACTAATATCGATTGTCAGTCCGACAGACCCCGCGCTGGGTGCGCAAATCCATCTTGGAGGTTCAAGCTATGCGTACAAGTTTCCCTAAATATTCGGCAGTTGCGATGATCTTGGTCGGATCGGTCGGGCTCGGCGGATGCGCCACAAAGGGCTTCGTCAGGGAGCAGATCGCAACCGTGAACACGCGGATCGACGGGATGGACGGCCGCCTTCGGACCGTCGAGGGAACGTCGGGTCAGGCGCTCACGCAGGCGCAGGCGGCCGCCGGTCAGGCGCAGCAGAACGCGCAGCGCATCGATCAGATCAACGGCCGCGTCGATGGCCTCGACCAGCAGATGCAGCAGCAGCAGCAGCGTCAGCAGCGCCGGCCCCGCGGCTAAGACCCGGCCCCGCACGCGTGTTCCAGACGACGGCGACAGCGCCTTTCCATGACGCCCGCCGTCTCGGCATCGCCGCCAGCGCCGTTCTCGCGCTGCTGGCGGCGCAGGCCGTGGCCGCTGCGCCGGTACCGGCAAAGGGTGTCGAGCGGCGGGCGCGCAAGGCGGTGCCCAAACCGCGTGCGGAACCGCTTGCCATCGAGCAGGCGGCGCTGGCGGACGCTCCGATGCCGTCGGAGGCGACCAATCGTCTTGTCGCCTGGGTCGCCGCCGCGAAGGACAATCGCGGCATGCCCTATATCGTCATCGACAAGCAGAATGCGTTGCTTCTGCTGTTCGGTGGCGATGGGCAGGCGCTGGGGCAGGCGCCCGTGCTGCTCGGTGTCGGCATCGGCGACGATTCGTCGCCCGGCGTCGGCGCGAAGAGCCTTGCCGAGATCGGCCCGGCCGAACGGACGACTCCGGCAGGGCGCTTCATCGCCAAGTTCGGTCGCGCGTTCGGCAATCAGCGCGTGCTGTGGGTCGATTATGCCAACTCGGTCGCGCTGCATGCGGTGATCACGACGAACAAGAAGGAGCGCCGGGTCGCGCGGCTGCTGTCGCCGACGCCCGACGACAATCGCGTCACGTTCGGCTGCATCAACGTCGGTACCAGTTTCTATACCAAGACGCTCCGCCCGCTGTTTCAGAAAAAGGGCGGGATCGTCTACGTCCTCCCCGACTCGCGGCCGGTCGACGAAGTGTTTCCCCGCCTGCGGCTGCTGCCGTACATACCGCCGGCCGGACCGCTCGCCACAGCGCCGGTCGATGCGGATCGACGGGCGGGTTCGGAAGGACGATCATGATCCTGTTGACGCTGGCCGCGCTGCTCATGGCCGACCCGCCGGCGCGGGGCACTCCGTCGCCCGGCGATGCGGTGGTCGTCAGTGCGCTCACCACCGAACAGCTCGTCGCGCAGTGCCGGGGCAAGGACGCCGATCCGACACCCGATTTCTGCACGGGCTACATCCTCGGTGCGTTCGACACGCTGTCGCGGTCCCGCCAGATCTGCCCGTCATCGACGCGCGCCACGACGGTCAAGGTTCTCGCGACCGTCCGCAAATATCTGCGCACGCGCGGGAAGACCGCGACCGGCGCACCCGCGTTCGTCGTCCGCGACGCCCTGCAGCGCGCATATCCCTGCAAACGCAAGTAACCGGGTGCGCGGCGCGGCGCCGACGTCATGCCGCTAGTCGCTGATCGTCCAGCCCTGCTCGACATTGCGCCCGCGGATGCCGCGCTGCGCTGCCAGCTTTTCAGCATAGCTCGGGCCATTTGGCGTCGCTGCGCTCGCCGTGCGCCGGGCTATCGCGGGCAAGCGGCGTTCAGGCGCGGGCAGGGGGCGCGACTGGACGACTGGCTCGGCTAAAGGCTGCGCTACCGGCCCTGCCACGGGACGCGCCACGGGCGAGGCTGCAGCGCCGTTCGCAGCGTCCGCGGGCGACGCGGGGACAGGCGTTGCGATCATGGTCGCGAGGCTTGCGGGCCAGCTGATACGCAGCCGCACCGATTGGCGTCGCGGGCTGCCCTTCGCGGATGTCGAGGTATAGCGGGCCTTGTCGATCGCGATCGCGCACGCCCTCACATCGAGCCGGGGCACGCCGCTTGATTCGACGACGCTGCACTGGTCGACCTTGCCCGTCGGATCGACGCCCAGTTGCAACAGCGTGTACGGCGGACCCGCTGCGGGTGCACGGGGCTTGAAGAAATTCGCCAGCGATTCGCAAAACGTTGGTTTGAAGTCCACCAGCCGCCCCCTGCGATCCCGGATCCTGCACGGGGCCGGCGGCGAGACCGGGGCGGCAGCGCCGGGTGCGTCCGCACCGATCGGCTGTTGCGGCGGCGGCGACGGGATGACGGCGGGGGCGGCCTGCACGAGCAGCATGGCGAGGTGAAGCATCGCTCACGGATGCATCAGCGGGCTTAAGATCCGGTTTCCGGCGCCAGGTTGCGGGCGATCCCAGCCTCGCGCTGCTGGACAGTTCCGCCCAGTTGCCGTTGCCCCGGCGGAAGCGGACATCGGTCCAGCTCGGCTGGGCGTCCGTGCCCGGGTGCTCGAAGACTCCTACACGGCTTGGAGGGGCCAGGAGCCAGTGCGGCATGTCTTGATAGTCAGGGCCGACGTCCGAAGCTCCGCGAGCTTGTAAGCGGGCGCTACGAGACGGGCCCGAGCAAAGCGCTAAGACGGCTGGCATCGATCATGAGGGTGACCCAGGAGACCGACTTCGCGTCAACCCGTGAAACCCTTTGGCGGCTCCGCTATGATGATCCTGTTGCCATCCTGATCAGAAATCTCGGCTATCGCGCCAAAACCACCCCGGCTGATCGGGTCGATATCGACACCGAGATCGGCAAGCCTGTCTCTTTCCCACGCAATGTCGGGGGTCACGATCGTAAGTACGGACTGCCCGGCCTTATCGGCGTCGAGGATCAATTGGATACCGGCCGTGCCGATGTTCCGCCACTGCGTCAGGGTGGGCATAGGATGGTCGTCAGCGGGTCGGGCGAGTAGCGTCGTATACCAATCTTCAGCGCGCGCCATGTCCGTTACACATGCCACCGCGTACAAGCCCTGGATCTTCATCAGAAATCTCCGATCGGCCACTTCAAGACGTGAGCTCCAAGTCGTAAACTATAAAGTTGCCGATGCGGCTCGCCACTAGGTAGACTACGTAAAGCACGCACGTAATACTTTGCTCTGTCGGGTAGCCACCGACTGGCTCAGGTCCGATCCTGGTCCGAACGTCATCGAAACAGGTCGATACCCGCGATCGCCAGATGGGTTTTGGGCGCTGCAAGACCGATGAACGTCATCCGCACATAGACCGCGTCCGCCTTGGTGCCGAACAGGATGCGCTGCGGCGAGAGCGCGTTGGCGATGTTCGAGAATTCGTCCGACGCCGCCTTGCTCCAGCGTTTGCCGTCGAGGCTGGTTTCCACGACAAATCGTTTCGGTGGCGCGCTGTCGGTGTTGACCGCGCGCGAGGGGGTCAGGATGAAGCCGCCCAGCGGCTGTCGCCTGACGAGCTTGAGCGTGACCGTCGCCGATCCCGCGGCGGCGGCGACCGGAACCTGCCAGACGCTGCCCGGATCACTGTCGATCAGCGCGCCTGCGCCGGATCCGGACGCGGACACGACCGCAAGGTCGGATGAGGGCAGCACGTCGGGCGCACGGGCGGCGGGCAGTTGCACGGCGACGGGGGCGACCTGTCGGAACAGCGCGACTTCGCTGATCGCCGGGCAGGCCTGTGCCGCGACGATCCGCAGCCGCAACCGTCGCGCGACGACCGGCGTCGGCAGGCGGACGACGCGCTGCGCCGCGATGCATGCGCCGCGCGCCACCTCCGTCCATCCCGCGCCATGGTCGATATCGATCGCAAACCGGTCCACGCGCACGCCGAGCGGCAGGAATTCGCGGATACGGACGAGATCGAAGCTGGTGCCGGGCGGCAGGTCGAGCACGAGGCTCGGCGTATGGATGGCATCGGGCGTCGACCAATAGCGCGCGGGATCGCGGTCGAGCACGTTGGCCGCGGCAAAGCCCGGCCCGCGGACATGGTCGGCCGATGCGATCGCACCCTGCGCGCGATCCTTCGCGAACGTGGCGCGCTGCGCGTCGCCGAACGCGCGCAGCACCGCGACGTCGGGATCGGCGAGGCGACCGCGCCGGTCGGGCGGCAGGTTGAGGATCAGATTGGTCCCGCGCGCGACCGATTCGTCGAACAGTTTCAGCATCCGCTGGGGATCCTTGACCTTCGAATCCTCGTCGGCGTGATAGAACCAGCCCGGGCGGATCGAAGTGTTGGTCTCGGCGGGCCACCACAAGGGGCCGCCACGGAGACCGGCATTGCCCTCGGCTTGGCTGGGCTTGTGATCGGCCATGGTCGGCCAGCATGGATCGCCCGCGACGCCGTCCTCGTTGCCGACCCAGCGCACGTCGGAGCCCAATGGCTCGAACGTGCAGGCCATTGGCTGATGCTGGTGGACCAGCGCGAAGATCGAAGGCCAGTCATAATAGGTTTCGGAATCGATCTTCCGCGTCTCGCGTGCGCCGCCATAATAGCCGTCGCCGCCATTCGCCCCGTCGAACCAGAATTCGAATAGCGTACCGTAGCGCGTACAGAGCTCGACGATCTGCTTGCGGTAATAGTCGAGATAGGCGGGGCGGCCATAGTCCGCGTGGTTGCGATCCCATGGCGACAGGTAGATCCCGAAATCCATGCCGGCGCGGCGTGCCGCCTGTTCGAACTCGCGGACGATATCGCCCTTGCCGTCGCGGAACGGGCTGTTGCGGACGCAATGCTCGGTCAGCATCGTCGGCCACAGGCAAAAACCGTCGTGATGCTTGGCGGTCAGGACGATACCGCGCAGGCCGCCCGCCTTGGCCGCGCCGACGATCTGATCCGCCGAGAAGTCGGTCGGCGCGAACAATTTGGGATCCTCGTCGCCATAGCCCCATTCGCGATCGGTGAAGGTGTTGATCGAAAAATGGACGAAGGCATATTGCTCGCGCGCATGCCAGGCGAGCTGGCGCGGGGAGGGGGTTGCCCCCCAGGGCTTGGGCGCGGAATCGGACGCGGGTTTGCGGGCCCAACCGTTCGATGTCCCGAGCGAGGTCAGGCCGGATGCGAGCCCCGAGGCCAGCATATTGCGGCGGGTGATGATCGACATGGCGGCTCCTGAAAACTCTTGGGTCATGCGGGGTCGGAGCGCTTGCGCAGCGCGATGCGGTAGGGGCGGCCCGGTGTGGTCGCGACCGTGATCGTATGCGGGGTCCGTTCGAACCGGACCGCCTTGCCCTGCTGCGATACCGTCACCGCCTCGAACCCCGGCGGCGTCCGGACGGTCAGGCGCTCGCCCCCCGCGGTCAGCGTCGCGTCGACATGCCGGTCGCTCCAGGCGATTGCGACTTCGTGACCGCCGCGCGCACGCAAACCGGCAACGCGCCCCGAGGTCCATTGCGGCGGCAGCGCGGGCAGCAGCGCGATCTCCGTATCGCGGCTTTGCAGCAGCATCTCGGCGATCGCGGCGGTGATGCCCAGATTGCCGTCGATCTGGAATACCGGGCGCGGTTGCGCGGGGTGCGTGTCGAGCAAATTGGCCGCCACGCTGTTGGCGATGAACGCGGAGAGCGACCGCCCGGCCTGTGCGCCGTCGCCGAGTCTGGCCCACACCGCGGTCGCCCAGGCGCGGCTCCACCCGGTGCTGGCGCCGCCATGCGCCTCGCGCCGCGCCATAGCGGCACGGGCTGCCTGCGCGAGCCGCGGTGTCCGGACCGGGTCGATCGCATCGCCGGGATAGAGCGGATACAGATGCGAGATGTGGCGATGCCCCGGATCCTGCTCGGCAAAGTCGGTCGACCATTCCTGCAGCTGGCCGTAGCGGCCGACACGGTACGGCTCGAGCTGTTCGCGCAATCCCGCGAGGCGAGCGCTCAGCCCGTCGACGTCGCCGATCACGCGCATCGCCGCGATGCAGTTGGTGAACAGCTCGCGGATCAGCGCGAGGTCCATCGTGCAGCCGGCCGAGATCGCCGCGGCCTTGCCGGATGCCGTCATGAACAAATTCTCGGGCGAGATCGACGGGGCGGTGGTCAGATGGCCGCTGCGGGGTTCGCGGACCAGCCAGGCCGCGCAGAATTCGGCGCAGCTGCGCATCAACGGGAAGCCACGCGTCTCAAGGAACGCGCGGTCGCCGCCGAAGCGGTAATGCTCCCAGACGTGCTGGACCAGCCACGGCCCCGCCATCGGCCAGTTCGCCCAATTGGGATCGCCGACGCCCGCACCGACCGGATGGCTCATCGCCCATAGGTCGCTGTTGTGATGCACGCACCAGCCCGGCATGCCGTAGAGCGATCGGGCGGTCTGCGCGCCGGTGGCCGCAAGCCGCTCGATATGGTCGATCAGCGGCAGATGGCAGTCGGCGAGATTGCAACTCTCCGCCGGCCAGTAGTTCATCTGGAGATTGATGTTGGTGGTGTAGTTCGCGCTCCAGGGCGGGCGCAGTTCGGTATTCCACACGCCCTGGAGATTGGCGGGCATCGTGTGCTCACGCGAACTGGCGATCATCAGGTAGCGGCCGAGCTGGAACAGGCGCGCGGCGCGCGGGGTATCGCGATCACCCGCTGCACCGTGAAGCGCGAGATCGGCGCGACGGTAAAGCGCCTGGTGATCGGCGACGTGACGGTCGAGCAGCGCCGTATAGCCATGCCGCGCGCCGGTCGCGAGGATGCGCTCCGCCGACGCGCGCACGGCCGCCGCGGGCGTGTCCGGCATCAGGTCGAAGCGGCGGAATCCGGTGGCGGCGGCGATCCGGACGGTCACAGAGGTGGCGCCGCGAATGCGCAGCGCACCGTCCGATGCGGTAACCGCGCCGCCATCGGTCTCGACCGACAGGAGCGTCGCGAACGCCATCCCCCGACCCGGCGTGTCCGAATAGCGCACGGGGTTTGGGACGTCGCGGTAATTGGGTTCGCACAACGTCGGCGCCTTGCCGACCAGCGTGATCCGGTTGCCGCCGGCATTTGCGGTGGCGGTCGCCGTCGCGCGCAGTTTGCTGGTCAGCTTGAGGCGGCAATCGATCATCCCGCGCCGGTCCGCGGTCAGGCGCAGGACGATCACCGAGTCGGGATGCGAGACGAACAATTCGCGGTGATAGGTCGCGTCGCCACAGCGATAGCCGACTGTTGCGACCGCGCGATCGAGGTCGAGCACGCGCCGATACGCCTGCGGGGCTTCGGTATGATCCATCTCGAGCTCGAGATCCGCCATCGGCGCGTAGCTGGCGCTGAACGGCCCCTGCAGCGCCGCGCTCTGCCGATCGGCGCTCACCGCGTCGCCCGCAAAGACGGACTGACGGACCGCCGCCAGCGCATCCCGGCCGTCGTGATCGGCGGTGTCTGCGGGCTGTCCGCTCCACAGCGTGTCGTGATTGAGCGACATCACGTCGCGCGCGATCCCGCCGCCCATCATCGCACCCAGCTGCCCGTTCCCGACCGGATGGCCGAGCAACCACTCGGTGGCGGGCTGATCGGCGGAGATCCGGTGGCGTGCGTCCGTCCCCGGCTCGGCAGCGGCATCGCCCATTCCTGCGAGCAGGCCGGCAAGCACCGACCCCGTACCCCCGGCCAGGACCGCGCGACGCGATACGTGGCCGGACGCGGGGGACCTGGTGCCCAGCTCAGAAATCGACCGTCGCCCCGATGTTGATCGACCGACCCAACGCGTCGTAGACCGACGGCGAGGTGTTCACGCGTTCGGCGGCCTCAAGCGGCGGGCTGGGGCGGACCGGTGCCGCGCGGTTGAGCACGTTGTTCACCACCAGCCGCAACGTCAGCGCGCGCGATACCGTTACGCTGCCGCTGAGATCGAAGACGTCGTAGGCGGGCAGGTATTTATATTCGGCCGGCACCGTCGGATCGTCCTCGCCGAAGATCGGGTTGCCAGCAAGGCGCGAGTTCTTCAGCCCCGAATTGTGGCGCCAGTTGACCGAGACCAGTCCCTGCGTCTGCGCGGACTCGGGCGAACTCAGCGTGAACCGGAAATTGTGCTGATAGCGGCGATAGCCCTGTCCCGCATAGGGGCCGAACAGCCCGACGACATTATAGTCGGTATCGGGCAGCCCGAGATCGCCACCCTTCGCGGTTTGCAGCGTCGCGACATAGCTTGTCGAGAACCGCGCCCAGCTGCCCATCCGCGTGTCGTAATTGGCGGAGAAGTTGAAGCCGCGCGCGTTGGTCCGGCCGAGGTTGCTGTATCCCTGGTTGATATAGCCCGTCGCGGCACCGGCATCGCTGAACAGCGTCCCGTCGGCGTTGCGCTGCAGCTGGCTGCAGAAGAAGTCATAGCCGGTGTTGGCGCAGGTCTGCAGGAAGTCGATCGCGCGGTAATAGCCGATGCCGTTCTGAATCTCGATGCTGTAATAATCGGCGGTAGCGGAGAAACCGCGCAGCATCCGCGGCGTGAGGACGAGGCCGTAGGTATAGGTATGCGCCACCTCGGGCGTCACCAGCCCCTCCGAGCCGTTGCGCACGGTGCACAGGAAATCCGGACATTGCTGGATCGCGCCATATTGCGCCGCGGTGACACCGGTGCTTGCACAGATATCCCGGCTCGCGACCGGGCTGGTTCCGGCACACGGGTCGCCCAGCGTGTTGGTGTCGAGCGTGCCGTAGCTGGTATTGGCGTTCGACGAGAGTTCGTAGATGCTCGGTGCGCGCGTCGCCTTGTTGTAGCTCGCGCGGAACAGGATGTCCTCGACCGGTCGCCAGCTGCCGTCGATCTTGTAGGTCGACCGGATGTTCTCGACGCCCGAATATTTCGACCCGCGGATTGCCGCGCCGATGCTCAGGTCGCGGATGAACGGCTTGTCGCTGACCAGCGGGACGTTGACCTCGCCGTAAAGATCGACGGCATCGTTCGACAGCGTCGACGGTGTCGCGCCGAACGCGGCCTGATACGCGGCATCGGGGCGCGAGCGATAGGTGTTCGCGCGATATTCGCCACCTAGGGCGATGTTGATGCCCTTGCTCGAGAACGGGCTTTTCAGCCCATAGTCGCCAAGGTCGCCGGAAAGGTTCGCGTTTCCGACCCATTGTTCATAGCGCTCGCGGAACACGCCGCCGCCCTGCGCAAACGACAGATACTCGACTGCGGCGGCGCTGGGGGCATTGGTCGAGAAGATGTCGAGCGGGACGCACCCGGGGTCGGTACCGTTGACCGCCGCGACGCAGGTCGCCGTGCCGTTGACGTCGACGACCTGGAGTGCCTTGGCGACCTTGGTGGGATCGATCCGGCCAGTCTGCTGCTGCCGGTACAAGGTGGTCGAATAGACTCCGCCGACGTCGTAATGCCAGGCGCTGCCGAGATCGCCACGAACCCCCGCCACCGCGCGATAGATCTCGTTCGACGAGCGGGTCGTCTGGGGTTCGGTAAAGCGATAGCGAACGTCGGTCCGGACGCTCGTGCCCGTGCCGGCCGCCGATCCGCACAATGCCGCCGCCTGTTGTCCCGACAGCAGGGGGTTGTTGCAGTTGATGTCGTACGGCGTCGAGCCGGGCTGGATCGTCGCGGGATCCGACTGGCTCTGCGATTCCGATCGCAGATACAGGCCGTTCGCATAGAGCTGAATCGCGGGCGACACCTCGTAGTTGAGGAACGCCGCGCCGTTGTAGCGCGTGTTCTCGCGCTGGAAGAAGAAGCTTTCGTTGTAATTATAGCCATTCGTGCCCGTGAACGGCACGAATTCGCGGCTGCCGCCGGCCGCGTTGGTCAGGACGCTGCCATTCTGCGCCGGTCCCGACAGCGCCTGGAAATAGCCGGCCGAGGTCGCGGACGATGGCGAGGCGCAGACCACCGACTGGCCCGACAGCGTGATCGGGCAGACCGAGAACGACCGCGACGACGCCAGCACGGGCTCGACCTGGCTGTATGCGCCGAAGATCGAGATATTGCCGCGACCGCCGGCGAAGTTCTTGCCCATGCTGATATTGGCATCGAACCGGCCGCCATCGTTGGTCATGCCGCTTGGTACCGCAAACCCTGCATTGCGCGCGGCCTGCGCGGCGATGTTGTCGCGGTTGTCAGCATTGTAGAAGCCGTAATTGACGTTCGCGTTGACGCCTTCAAAGTCCTTGCGGAGGATGAAGTTCACCACCCCGCCGATCGCATCCGACCCGTAGACCGCGGACGCCCCGCCGGTCAGCAGGTCGACCCGCTCGATCAACCCGACCGGCACGACCGAGGCGTCGATGCCCTCGGTAACGCCGATCCGCTGGCCATCGATCAGCGTGAGCGTCCGGTTGGTACCGAGCCCGTGGAAATCGAATTGCTGTCGCCCGTTGCCGTTGGACAAATTGGTGTCGCTGTTCTTGATCGCAGGTACGCGGTTCAGCACCTCCTGGACGCTGAACGCCGCCTGCAGCTTGATGTCGGCCTGCGTGACGCTGGTCACCGGCGCGGTTTCGACGAGGTTCTTCGAGCGGATGCGCGATCCCGTTACGACGATGTCGCCGCCGGGGGGTGGCGTCGGGACCGCATCGTCCGTCGTTGCCGCGGCGTCGCCGGTCGTGCTCGCTGCACGGTCCTGACCGCCCGCGGTCTGTTGTCCGGGGGCCGCCATCGACACCCGCGTGAGCGCGGCCGCGCGCGTGATGACATAGACGCCCTGGCCGGTCCGCGACATCGTCAGACCGCTGCCCTGGAGCAATTGGCCCAGCGCCGCGTCCGCGGTCATCGCGCCATTGACGGCCGGGGCGACGCGACCACCAAGCGCGGCTTCGTCGAACACCAACTGCACGTGCATCTGCCGACCGAGCAACCGTAGCGCGGGACCAAGCGGTTGGGCGCGTACGTCGACACGGACGACCCGCTGGGTCTGGCCCGTCTGTGCCAGCACCGGCGCCGCCGTCATCATCGTCGCGATCACAGCGCAGCTCGCGCCGAGGATCATACGCTTCGTCACAGTCATCCACCGCCCCCTAGTGTTGTTATACTTTTATGACGCACGGGGTGGCGAGATACTCAGCAAATTGCCGCAATTATCTTCAATTGATCTTCTTTTGGTCGGCAACCGGTATCAACGATGGCGTTTCAACCGGATGGTTGCGTCGTCGACGGTGGCGTCGACGGGGAAGGTCGCGGCGATCGCCTGCGCAAACGCGTCGACATCGCCGACGTTGAACACCCCGCTGATCCGCACGTCCGCGACGCCGGGATCGACCGCGATGCGGCGTCGCTCGGCATAGCGGTTCATCCGTTCCGCGGCGGCACCGAGCGTCTCCGCGGTGAAGCTGATCTGTTCCGCGCCCCAACTTTCGCCGCCGGCGATGGGGCCGAGCGCGGGACCGATCGAGCCGATCGTCCCCGACACTGGCAGGCCAATCTCATGGCCCGGTGTCAGCGCGCGCTCGACCGTGAGGCGGCGACCGTCGCGACGGACGATTGCGTTCGTCTGGCCCTGCGGCGTATCGCGCAGCACCGCGACGTGCCCCTCGAACAGCGCGACCCGGATCTCGCGGCTGAGCCGTTCGACCGAGAATTCGGTGCCGGTCGCGACGATCACGTTGCGGCCGCTGCGCACCGCGAACGGGCGCAGCGGGTCCTTTGCGACCTTGAACCGCGCCCGGCCCTTTTCGAGGACGATGTTCCGCCGCTGTGCGGTGAAGGCGACCGTGACGAGGCTGTCGGCATCGAGCGACAGGCGCGAGCCATCGGCCAGCGCGATGACGCGACGTTCGCCGATCCCGGTGCGATAGGCATCGCGCCCGCCCTGCCACCACAGCAGCGAACCGACCGACAGCGTCAACACCAGCGCCGCGGCGATCGCCCAGAGAATCGGGCGGGCCCAGGGGATGGGGGAGGGCACGAACCGGGTCCGCAGCCAGCGTCGTTGCCCCGCGCGGTGGACCGCACCGAGCGCGTCGCGGCGCAGCGCCAGCATCTCGGGCGCGTCGGCATCCGCCTCGACCGCGTCCCAGGCGGCGAGTGCCGCGCCCAGTTGCTCACCGCGCGCCGCGTCGCCGGCCAACCACTCGTGCAGTCTCTCGCGGTCCTGCGGCGACATCGTGCCGTCGCTCAGGCGCAGGCACCAGTCGATGACGACGTCCGCATCGGCATCCGCATCGGGGCGGAGCGCGGTCATTTCGCCTCTCCCATGACGGCCAGCAACGCGCGCATCGCGCTGGCGATATGCTTTTCGACCGCGCTGACCGAGATGCCGAATGCGTCGGCGATCGCCTTTCGCTGCATGCCCTCCAGCCGGTAGAGTATGAAGATCTGTCGCGTGCGATCGGGCAGCCCGCCCAGCGTCCGCGCCACGCAGCCGACGCTCTGCCGCGCGGACAGCAACCGTTCGGCGTCGATCGGATCGATCGCAAGGTCCGGATCGCCCGCATTCGAGCGTTGATACCGCGAGCGCGTGGCCTCGCGTCGATAATGATCGCGCAGCAGGTTGGCCGCGGCCTGGAAGATATAGCCTTCGGGATTGCTCGTCGCCGGGCTCGTCATCGTCGCCATGCGGATGAAGAGATCCTGGATCAGGTCCTCCGCCTGCGCCGGATCGCCGAGACGCCGGATAAAGAACGCCATCAGCGCCGGCCGCATGCGTTCCATCAGCGCCGACAGGTCGCGCGAAGGCGTGGCGCCGGCAGGCCGCGTGGGCTTCATCATAATAGATAGACGTCCGGCGCCGCGATGTGCTCAACCGAAACCTGAAACTCTTTCACTCGCTCTGGATGGTTGGTGGCGAGATCTCGGGGATCAGATTGACGATGAACCACCCGCGCTCTGAAGACCGAGGCTGGCAATGGACGTCTCGGTCGAAGGCTCTCGCGCGTTTGAAGCGGTCAGCCGAAGCGCTGCCCGGCGGCGTCCACCACCTGTTCGCCGTCCTCCTTGGCGAACGCCCCCCGCTGCGGCTCGGGGAGCAGATCGAGGACGGCTTCGGACGGGCGGCAGAGCTTCACGCCGAGGGGCGAGACGACCAGCGGGCGGTTGATCAGGACCGGGTGCGCGATCATCGCGTCGAGCAGCGCGTCGTCGCTCAGCGAGGCGTCGCCAAGACCGAGTTCGGCATAGGGCGTGCCCTTCTCGCGCAGCAGATCCCGGGGCGTAAGGCCGGCGCGGTCGACCAGCTCAACGAGCAGGGCGCGGGACGGCGGGGTCTTCAGATACTCCACGACGTGCGGTTCGATACCGGCGTTGCGGATCATCGCCAGCGTGTTGCGTGACGTGCCGCAGGCGGGGTTGTGATAGATGACGACGTCGACGGCCATGGCGCGTCCTTTCAGCAGCAGGGGGTCAGTTCGGCGATGAGCGGCGCACACAGCTCGGCCGAGCTGGCGCAGCAGTCCTTGATCAGGAACAGCGTCAGCGCGCGCAGCCCGTCCAGATCGGCGCGATAGATGATGGAACGGCTGTGCCGCTCCGAGCGCACGATGCCGGCGCGGGCGAGGATGCCCAGATGCGCGGACATGGTGTTCTGCGGCACGCCGAGCTGTCGGGCGATTTCGCCTGCCGCCATCCCGTCCGGCTCGTGTCGTACAAGCAGGCGGAACGCATCGAGGCGCGTATCCTGCGCGAGCGCCCCGAGCGCGGTAATTGCCAAGCCGATATCCATGTATCCAGCATAGCCGATATATCCGGCAGGGCCAGCCCGTGTGTATGGAGCAGCAGCCTCGCACTGTACCTGCGCAACAGCGGGCCAGCCGGTTTCCTTTCCCGTCACGACATTCGCAGGCCGGGCGGCAAAACCGGTCAAATCGCGGAGATGAGTTGGCGTCCGACGTGGTGAGGCCAGGAAGGAAGCGTCGGCGTCCGTCAGTCGGCCGCCGCACTATCGAACGCGAGGCTCGACCGGTAAACGACAGAGGCGCGTGCGTGGCGCGCCTCCAGTAACGAACGTCAAAGCCGTGCGGCGGCGCTCGCGAGGCTAATATACATCGCGCCTTCCGGGACGACATATTCGTTCGCCCCCCAGAAGAACGGCCAGTCGTCGCGGTTCTCCGGATAGTCGGGCTTCAGCAGCAGGACGCCCGGCACCACACCGCCGGGAATGAACGAGAAGTCCGCGCGGTTGCTGCCATAGGCCACTTCCTTCGACATCGCACCGACGCCAGAGACGAACGAGCGGTCCGACGCCGGATGATGCCCGTGAAGGAAGTCGAGCGCGCGCAACACTGGCGCGGTGTCGACCACGGTTGGAAAGGCGCGGCGAAGCGCGTCGGCGGTCAGGCCGAAATTGAGCACCGCGCCGCTCCCGGCCCAGCCCCCGGCGGTGATCGGCACGCCGAACGGATTGGCGGCCTCGATCACCTTCGCGCGGGCTGCCCAGTCGCGCGCCGCGGTTTCGACCTGCCGGCGATAGCCATCCGGCATGTGGCGAAGCGCCTTCACCATCGTCGTCGCAGTCGCATCGAAGCGACGCAGCATCGCCGGGGCAAGCGCCTCGACCCGTTCGCCGTAGCGCGTTTCGCCGGTCGCGACGAGCAACTCCACCGCGGCGGTGAATTCTTCGGCGTCGAGCGGGCCGCCCGTCGTGTTGCCGTGGCTGAACAGGTCGGGTGCATGGCGGTGTTCGTCGGCCCACACCTGTTGCGCACGGTCGAGACAGCGTTTGGCGAACGCCGGATCGCGCGCCTTCCACACGCGATAGGTCGCGGCCAGCGCCGCCGCCGATCCATAATCGAGCGCGGAGGCCTTGCTCGTGAAGGCCCAGCGGTCGTCGGGCGTACCGCTGCGCCCCCCGCGCGCGTCGTAGGCGCGCTGATAGGGTTTGAGCGTCGGGTCATAGATGAGCCCGTCGGTCTTGGTCGCCGCATCGCCCAGATGCGTGTACTGGCCAACGTCGGGCTCGACGATACCGTGGATCGCATGGCCGACCGCGTCATACTGCGCCGGCAATTGCAGGCTGCCGTGGCGAATCTGTTGCAGGATGTCGGGCACACCGTCGGGCACGTGCATCTCCACCCGCCGCGTCGCCCAGTCGACCGCCACCGTGTCGCGGTCGATCCCGAAGGTCTCGACCGCGTCGACGAGCTGGCGCACGACCTGATATTGGGTCTGCGTGCGGATGTCGAAATCGCCGGCATCGAGCCATCCGCCGACCGCAAGGCCGGGGATATGCTCGCCGGGCTTGAAACGCGTGTCGGTCGTCGGCCCCTGCCGATACAGGTCGATATGCTCGTGGTTGACCGGCGCCTGTCGCGCATCGTCGCGGTGTGGATCGCCGTGCCAGACGCGATAGGCTTCGTTGACGGCGACATGATCCATCGCGATCGGCAGATAGACGTCGTTGGTGAGGTGCCACAGTCCCGTCAGCGCGTCCGCGCCGATCGGAAAGGGCGCGCTGCGCGTCGTCCCATAGTCGATCGCATAGGTGCCCGGCGTCTTCACCGTGCTGAAGTCGAACCGGACGTAGCGAGAGCGCAGATAGTTGCCCCATTCGCGCGTCGACCCCGCCGCCACCGGCGCGAAGACGCCGCCCGGGGTCAGCCGCAGCAGGCGAGGGCGGAGCGCGCGGCGATCGTCGCGGTCCAGCTCGATCGTCGCGACCTTGGGCAGATCGGCGCGATAGCCGGCCTGCGAATGCCCGATGACCGGCGGGCGCAGCCAGTCGGGAACGCTGTTGGCGTCGAGTGTCCATTCGATCACCTTGCCTGTCCGACCGCCCGGCAGCAGCTGACGCGCGACATACCACCCGTTCTGCGCCTGGTTGCGCCCGTCGTACAACGATACCGCCCCCTCTCGCGCGTGGTGATGCCGACGCGCCGCGCGGGGTCTTCGGGCGCGAGGATCAACTGGCGCGCGCTCGCAAAGGGTTGCGGTTCGGCGCCCGGACCATCGCTGCGCCCGCTCGCCAGATTGCGCTCGGGTGCCAGCGTCATCGCGTCGGCGGGATAGCGCGGGAAAAGCGCGGGCTTGCCGTCGGCAGCATAGCTTTTGTGGAAATAGGCAGAGGGTACGAATTCGAGGTTCAGCCCCGCCTTGCCGACCTGTGCCGTTGGCAGGGGCTGGTCGAGCAGCACCGACAGGACGACGATGGCGCCGCGGCGTTCGGCGCGGACGGTATAGCTGAAGTCGGGATAGCGCATCGCGACCTCGATCACACCCGCCGCCTTGTCGACGCGCCGGCGGACGAAGGTGGCGGCCGGGTCCCACTGACCCGGCGTCGCGGACAGGCGCACATCGCCGTTGGTGGCGGTACGCACGCCTTGCTGGATGAGTTCGACGCCGCTGATCTTGGCGTCGGCGAACAACCCTTCGTTGACGTTGGAGAAGACGAGCCAGTTGACGCCCGCCGCCTCGAAATAATCGGAGCGGTCGAGCCGGAGTGGCGCCCGATCGGGTGCCTGCGTCACCCCTGCGCTGCTCGTTGCGAGAAGCGCGGCAATCATCCACGCGCGATACTGCGTGCCCATCGGCAATCCTCCCTATCTTATAGTTAGCGCTACCATATCTCTACATTGTCCGTTTTCAAGCGGTTGAAGCGTTGCTCTGCATCAAATGGGAGAGGGCTGCGCGTGGATCGCGACTGGTAGCTCACAGCGGGCCCGCCGTTCTCATGTGGCGCAGGGAACGGGGGACGTCAGGGAAGGCCCAAACCAAAACGGCCCCGCATCGCTGCGAAGCCGTTGAAAAATCTGGTGGACGCACTTGGGCTCGAACCAAGGACCCGCTGATTAAGAGTCAGCTGCTCTACCAACTGAGCTATGCGTCCATTCCGGGGCGGTTTTGGTGGCGCCCTGGTGTGGCGCCCCGCTGCTGGAGGCGCGCTGTTAGCAGACTCATCGGGGGCCGCAACCCCTTTTCGTCCTACCAGCGAACAGTTTTTCGATTTTCGCGATCAATCGACATCAAAATCCCGAGGCACAACAGCACCGTCATCTGCGACGACCCGCCATAGCTCACCAGTGGCAGCGGGATGCCCACCACGGGGGCGAGGCCCATCACCATCATCAGGTTGATCGCGACATAGAAGAAGATCGTCGTGGCAAGCCCTGCGGCGGCGAGCCGCGCGAACCGCGACTGTGCGCGCTGCCCGACCTCGATCCCCCAGCGGATCACGAGCAGGAAGGCGAGGATCAGCAGGCAGCCGCCGACCAGCCCCCATTCCTCGGCCATCGTCGCAAAGACGAAATCGGTATGCCCCTCGGGGAGGTAGTCGAGATGGCTCTGCGTGCCGTTGAGGAATCCCTTGCCCCACAGCCCGCCCGATCCGATCGCGATCTTCGACTGGCTGATGTGATAGCCGGTGCCCAGCGGGTCGCTCTCGGGATCGAGGAAGATCAGGATCCGGTTGCGCTGGTAGTCGTGCAGCGCGAAGTTGATCGCGAGCGGGATCGCGACCGACGCGGCGACTGCACCGCCGACGAACAGCCTGATCGGGATGCCCGCGAGGAACATCACCGTCGCGCCGCCCGCGCAGATCATCAGCGCGGTGCCGAGGTCGGGCTGTTTCATCACGATCGCCGCGGGAATGCCGATCAGCACTGCGGCGGGCCAGATGCCTGCGAACCGCCGCGTCTCGTTGGGCGGCAGCATGTCGTAGAAGCGCGCGCAAGCGAGCACGATCGCGGGCTTCATCAGTTCGGACGGCTGCAGCCGGATGAAGCCGAGGTCGAGCCAGCGCTGGCTGCCGCCCCGGACCGCACCGAGCAGTTCGACGAGGACCAGTGCCAGCACGAGCGCCCCATAGGTCGGCCAGGTCGCCGCCTTCCAGACGCGTTCGGGGATGCGGGAGAGCATGACCGCCCCTGCAAGCAGGACGAAGAAGCGGACGCCCTGCGGCAGCGTCCAGGGCCGCAGCGAGCCGCCTGCGGCCGAATAGAGCACGACCAGCCCGAAGGTGCCGATCGCGGCGACGAGCAGCAGCGTGCGCCACGGCAGCGCGGCAAGCTGTTCTGGGACGATACGCGAGGTCATTGGACACGCTCCGTGGTGCCGTCCTCGGCGACGCCGCCGTCGGACGTGGCCAGATCGGCCTGCGCGCGGTTCGCGCTGTCGGTCGCATTGGCAACCGCGGGCGCATCGCTGGGGACGATCGCGTCGGTCTTGGTCGCGATGGCGGCGGGCGGTGCCGACTGCGCGGTGCGATAGGCGGCGGCGGTCGCCGCCATCCGCGTCCTGATGTCGCCGCCCCAGGTCGGCTCGACCTCCGCCAGCGATTTCAGCGCGCGTTCGCGGTCGAGCATGTAGGTCATGATGTCGCGTGCGATCATCGGCGTGTCGAGGTTGCGCACCGTATGGCCGTTATGCTCGAGCACGACCGCGAGCGCGTAGCGAGGATTGTCCGCGGGCGCGAACCCGATGAACAGCGCATGGTCGCGCAGCTTGAACGGCAGCTGGCCATTCTTGAGCACGCCCGAACGCCGCTCCGCCATCGTGATGCGGCGGACCTGCGCGGTGCCGGTCTTGCCCGCGATCGCCACGCCCGGGATGAGCAGCCGGGCTGCACCGCCGGTGCCGCCGCCGTTTATCACCCCGAACATCGCCTCGCGGACACGGGCGAGGTTCTCCGAATCAATGTCGAGCGCGGGGGCGTCGCGGTGCACCTGGCTTGCAAGGATGCTCGGCTGAAGGTCGCGCCCCGAGGCGAGCCGCGCCGCCATCACCGCGAGCTGAAGCGGATTGGCGAGCACATAGCCCTGACCGATCGAGGCGTTGAGCGAATCGGCGACGGTCCACGGCCGCTTGTACTTGCGCAGCTTCCATGCCGGATCGGGCATCGTCCCGAAGCGCTGCGTCGAGAAGGGCAGGTCGAACTTCTGCCCTAGTCCCAGCGTCCGCGCGATCGGCGCGATCCGGTCATAGCCGACGCGCCGCGCCATCTCGTAGAAATAGATGTCGCAGCTCTGCATGATCGCGTTCTTGAGATCGAGCGGCCCGTGGCCACCGCGCTTGTGGCAGTGGAACACGCTGGTGCCGAGCCGCATCGCGCCCGAGCAGTTGACGCGCGCGCCCGGCTCGATGCCCGCATGGAGCAGCGCGAGCCCGTTCATCGGCTTGACCGTCGAGCCCGGCGGATACAGCCCCTGCGTGACCTTGTTCATCAGCGGCACGTGATCGTCGTCGCTCAGCATCTGCCATTCGAGATGGCTGATCCCGTCCGAGAAGCTGTTGGGATCATAGGCGGGCATCGACACCATCGCGAGCATTTCGCCGGTACGGCAGTCGATGACGACGACCGATCCCGAATTGGTGCCGAGCCGGCGTGCGGCATATTCCTGGAGGCCTGCGTCGATGGTCAGGCGCGCGGTCTTGCCGGGCACGTCGGGCTTGGTCGCGAGTTCGGCGACCAGCTTGCCGCGTGCGGTGACCTCGACGCGCTTCGCGCCAGCCTGACCGCGCAGTTCGTCCTCGAGCATCTTCTCGAGTCCGTCCTTGCCGAGCTTGAAGCCCGGCGTGACGAGCAACGGGTCGCGTGTCTTCTTGTACTGCTCGACATTGGGCACGCCGACATAGCCCGTGAGATGCGCGACGGCGGCGCCGGCGGGGTAGTTGCGCGCAAAGCCGCGCGTCGGCGCGACGCCGGGGAGTTCGGGCAGCCGCACGCTGACCGCGGCGAACCGTTCCCAGTCGAGATTCTCCGCGACCTGCACGGGCTGGAACCCGGCGGCATGATCGAGATCGATCGCGATCCGCTCCACTTCCTCTGGCGGTAGCTGGAGGATGCGGCCGAGCAGCGGTAGCACGCGTTCCTTGTCGCGCAGCCGGTCGGGGATGATGTCGACACGGAAATCGGTGCGGTTGTTCGCGATCGGCACGCCGTGGCGGTCGACGATCCAGCCGCGTCGCGGCGGCAACAGCGTCATGTTCACGCGGTTGCTTTCGGACAGCATCGTGTAGCGGTCGTTCTGCGCGATCGACAGCCACGCCATCCGCCCCGCGAGCATCAGGCCCACGCCGCCCTGCGCCGCGCCCAATATCCAGGCGCGGCGTGAGAAGCTGTAGGCTTGCGACATTTCGGTCACCACGCGCGGCGGGCGTCTCATTGCTGAATTCGACTCATTCCTGGGCACGACGCCGTTCGATCATCGCCACGATGCGCGCGGCCAGGGGGAAAAGCATCATGGTTATCACGATCTGCGCCAATAGCACGGTGTCGACATGCGTGCCGACCCTGACCGCGAGAAATCGCCCGCCGAGCGCGCAGCACGCGATCCCGCCGCTCGCGATCAGCCAGTCCTGCCAGAAGTCGCGGAACACCAGCCGTTGCTCGATCATGTCGATCACGACGAAGGCGAGCGACCATAGCAGTACCGCGCTGCCAAGTGGCTGGCCGCTGAGCAGGTCGTCGAACAGCCCGAGCGGTGCCGCGGCCCAGGGGCGCAACGCGTAGCGCGCGAGCAGCCGCCATGCGAGCAGCATGACAAACCCGAACGGCGGCAGGATCGGGATCGTCGCGACGATCGGCACTATCGTGATCAGCGATCCGGCCATGACGGTCAGCCACGGGATCGCGCGCGCGCGTCCACCCGCGACCTTGGGTTCGAACGGCTTGTAGTCGACCGAGTTTCGCGTGCTCACGGGCGCGCGTCGGGCTGGGCGGCGATCGGCCGGGGCGGGGGCACGGGCATGAAGCTGCGCTCGACCACGGCGAAGTCAAGCGTGTCGGGATGCGCGAACGTCCGCGCTATCACCGAATCCGCGCCCGCCTGCATCACGCGTGCGACGGGGATCCCCGGCGAATACAGCCCGCCGACGCCCGACGTCACGAACAGGTCGCCCGCCTTGAAACGGACGTTGGTGGCGTTGACCGACCGCACGTCGATCATCCCGTCGCCGCGCCCGACCGCGATCGCGGGCAGGCCGTCGCGGGTCCGGCGGATCGGCACGATGCTGTCGGCGTCGGTGAGCAGCATCACGCGTGCTGCGTTGGGGCCCGTCTCGATGACGCGGCCGACCAGCCCGTCGGGGCCGCGCACCGCCATGCCCTGGCCGACGCCGCTCCACCGCCCCGCGTTGAGCAAGGCGAAGCGGCGACCGCTCGACGCGCTCGAACTGACCAGCCGCGCGGACACCACCGGATCGGCGATCCGGTCGCGCACGTGGAGCAACGACCGCAGCCGGCGATTGTCATAGGCGATGACCCGCGCGCGCATCAGCAACGCGCGCGTCTGGTCGCGCTCGCGGCGCAGCGCGATGTTTTCCTGCTTCACGAAGAAATACTGGCCAATCGCCTCGGGGATCGCGGCGATCCCGCCGACGGCCCAGGCAAGACCCGACGAGACCGGCGTGGTGACCCCGGCGATCCCCATCCGGGCGGCGCTGAACGCCGGCGGGTTGAACGTCGACATGACGAGCAGCGCCGCGCCCACCACCGCGCCAGCGACCGCGAGCACGTAGCCAACGAACACACCATATTGGCGTCGCCTTGAAAACCCCGTGCGACGGTCGCGGGCTGGCGCCATGCGCCTGTCCCCTTGCTCTCGGGCATCGCCGGCCCCGGGGGCCCTATCCCCGCGGTCCCGACGATGCGATTTCCACCCCAGTCCTCTTTTAGCCGCTCATCAGCACGCCGCGGAACAGCGGATCCTCAAGCGCGCGCCCGGTGCCGAGCGCGACGCAGGTCAGCGGATCCTCGGCGACCGTCACGGGCAGCCCGGTCTCGTCGCGCAGCACCTCGTCGAGCCCCTGGAGCAGCGCGCCGCCGCCCGTCAGGACAATGCCCTGATCGACGATGTCCGCGGCCAGCTCGGGTGCGGTGTTCTCCAGCGCGACGCGGACGCCCTCGACGATCGTCGCGACCGGCTCACTCAGCGCCTCGGCGATCTGGCCCTGGTTGATCTGGATTTCCTTGGGCACGCCGTTGACGAGATCGCGGCCCTTGATGTGGATGATCGTGCCGATCCCGTCCGCGGGCGGCTTGGCGATCCCGACTTCCTGCTTGATCCGCTCGGCGGTCGCTTCGCCGATCAGCAGATTGTGGTTGCGGCGGACATAGCTGACGATCGCCTCGTCCATCTTGTCGCCGCCGACGCGGACCGACGTCGTGTAGGCGAGCCCGCGCAGGCTGAGCACCGCGACTTCGGTCGTGCCGCCGCCGATGTCGACGACCATCGAACCGATCGGCTCGGTGACGGGCATGTCGGCGCCGATCGCGGCGGCCATCGGCTCCTCGATCAGCCAGACCGTGCTGGCACCCGCGTTCGACGCGGCATCGCGGATCGCGCGACGCTCGACCTTGGTCGACCCCGATGGCACGCAGATCACGATTTCGGGCCAGCGGGCAAAGCGGCGGGGGCCGTGCACCTTCTGGATGAAATATTTGATCATCTGCTCGGCGACGTCGATATCGGCGATCACGCCGTCGCGAAGCGGGCGGATCGCCTCGATGTTGCCGGGGGTCTTGCCCATCATCAGCTTGGCGTCGTCACCGACGGCCTTGACGCGCTTGATGCCGTTGATCGTCTCGACCGCGACGACCGACGGCTCGTTCAGGACGATGCCGCGGCCACGGACATAGACGACGGTATTCGCGGTACCGAGATCGATCGCCATGTCATGCGACATGAACTTGAAGAAACGCGAAAAGGCCATTCAATCAGGGTCCCGTATTCCTGGCCGCCGGACGGGCAGCACATCGCACAATAATCTCGCGAGGCCCGCCGGCGTTGTCCTCCACCGGGTGCCTAAACTAAAGAAGAGGGGCGTTTGCGGGTCGCGGGATGCCGTCGCTTGGTCTAGACGCAAACCCATGTCAATACGGCGCCTACCCGAGCATCTGGTCAATCGTATCGCCGCCGGTGAAGTGGTGGAAAGGCCCGCCAGTGCGTTGAAGGAACTTGTCGAGAATGCGATCGACGCAGGGGCGGGGCGGATCACCGTCGTGCTGGTCGACGGCGGCACCGCGCGGATCGAAGTCGTGGACGACGGATGCGGGATGACACCCGCCGACATGGCGCTCGCGCTCGAGCGTCACGCGACGTCGAAACTGCCGGACGAGCTCATTGAATCGGTCGTGACGCTCGGATTCCGCGGCGAAGCGTTGCCCTCGATCGCGAGCGTCGCGCGGCTGACGATCGAGAGCCGCGTCCGTGGACAGGAGGGGTGGTCGCGGATCGTCGACAATGGCCGCGTCGAGCGCGAGGCACCCGCCGCGCTCCCCCCCGGGACGCGGGTGATCGTCGAGGACCTGTTCGCGCGCGTCCCCGCCCGCCGCAAGTTTCTGCGCTCCCCCCGCGCCGAATATGCCGCCTGTCTCGACGTCGTTCGCCGGCTGGCGATGGCACGCCCCGATATCGGCTTCACGATCGAGCATGACGGTCGGCGCGCGCTGTCGGCGATGCAGGTCGAGGATCGCCCGGGGCGCGTGGCGACGCTGACCGACCGCGCGCTCGCCGACAACTCGGTCGCGATCGACATCGAGCGCCCGGTCGAGTCGGGCATGATCGTGCTTGGCGGGGTCGCGAGCCTGCCGACCTATAATCGCGGCATCGCCGACCACCAGTATCTGTTCGTCAACGGCAGACCCGTAAAGGACCGGCTGCTGATGGGCGCGATCCGCGGCGCCTATGCCGAGATGCTCCCGCGCGACCGGCACGCGGTCGTCGCGCTGTTTCTCGACGTCCCCACCGACCAGGTCGACGTCAACGTCCACCCCGCCAAGACCGAGGTCCGCTTCCGCGACCCGGCGATGGTCCGCGGCCTCATCGTTTCGGGTCTGCGCCGCGCGCTCGACGCCGCCGGCCACCGCAGCCAGCGCGCCAGCGACACCGCCCTGGCGATGTGGCAACAGGAAGCCGCCTCTTCCCCCGCGGGCGAGGAAGGGGCCCGCGCGCAGAGCGGGTGGGACGGTGAGGGCACGCCCCAAAGACTGCCGCTGGAAAACCGCAGCTACGCCAGCGTCAGCGACGCTCGCCCGACCTTCTTCGCCGCCCCCCCGCAGGCGCGCGCAGAGCCCGCCTGGACGCCCCCGCCGCAGACCAGCGCCTTCCCGATGGGCGTCGCGCGAGGCCAGGTCGCAAAGACCTATATCGTCGCGGAGGCCGAGGACGGACTCGTCCTCGTCGATCAGCATGCCGCGCACGAACGCCTCGTCCTCGAACGCATGCGCGCGGCGCTCGTCGGGGGGACGATCGCCAGCCAGGCGCTGCTGATCCCGGAGGTGGTCGAACTCGACGAGGCCGGATGCGACCGGCTCGAATCGCGCGCGGCCGAACTGTCGGAGTTCGGGCTCGACCTCGAACGGTTCGGGCCGCGCGCGATGCTCGTCCGCGCGACACCCGCGCTGCTCGGCCAGAGCGATCCCAAGGGGCTCGTCACCGACCTCGCCGACGAACTCGCGGCCTTCGACGAGGCCTTGTCGCTCAAGGAGCGGCTCGACGCGGTGGCGGGCACGATGGCGTGCCATGGCTCGGTCCGTGCGGGCCGGATCCTGTCGGTGACCGAGATGAACGCGTTGCTCCGTGAGATGGAGATCACGCCGCATTCGGGCCAGTGCAATCACGGGCGCCCGACCTGGGTGAAGCTGGCGCATGGCGACATCGAGAAACTGTTCGGGCGCAAATAGCCGGGTCAGGCGCGCGCGGACATGTCGAGGAACCGCATACGTAGTTCTACGAATTGACCGCGGCTGCCGGTTGCGGGAGAGCGAGCGCGGGAAGGCGCGTTGACCGCAGAATCACGCCGCCCCCTTCGACCGTGACATCGACGCTGCTCATACCGCAGAGGGTATGCGCGCGCTCATCGGCCGATCGTCCTGAAATGGAGATCGTGATGACACTTCTCAAAGCATTCATATCCGCGCTTGTGCTGCTGTTCGCGACATCGTCGTCATACGCCAAGTCGCAGGAGCAGGACATCCAGGTCCAGGCTCTGAAGCAGACACCCGCCCGGTGGGTGACCGCGGTGAGCCGCAAACTCGAGCGGGTGATGGTCTTCCCGCAATTCATCAACGAGGTGCCAAAAAGCGGGATCGTGTCGGTCAGCTTCCGGGCCGATGGTGCAAATCGACCGACGGGGCTGACCGTCACCAGGAAATCGGGTGACCGGCGGTTGGACAGGGCCGCGATGCTTTCCATCAACCGGCTGGGGACGTTGCCCGTCATGCCGGACGGGTTCCGGTCCGGTCAGCGGTTTGTCGCGAACCTTCTCTTCGCGGCCAACTATGCCGATTATGACCGGCAGGTTGCGCTGCTTCGCAAAGAGGCGAAAACGACGCGCATCGCATCCACCGGTGATCCGGATGCCCTGGCGATGGTGATCACGTCATATGCGGGTGCCGGATATTGAGGCTCGCATAAACGGACACACCCCTCCCCGTTTCTGCGGGCGGGGAGGGGTGTGTCTGCCACCAATCCTGATGTGGCCCCCGGTCGGCATTCGGGTGACCGAGGCCGGCCCTATGGTGCAGGCACCGCCCTGCGGCGTGGCTGGCGCCGCTTTGCGGCCTTGCTATAGTCCGGCCGCCGGTACCCGGGGACAGGGGCGGCGGGAGATGGACGATGATGTACCGCTTTGCCCTGGTCGCGCTGCTGCTTCCGCAGGTCGTGCCGCCACAGGTCGCGCTGGCACAGGTGTCGTCCGAGCGGATCATCCAGGTGACCGGGACGGCGAGCGTCGAGACCGCGCCCGATCTGGCACTGCTCGACGTCTATCTGCGCGGCGAGGGCGCGACGCCGGATGCGGCGACCACCGCGCTGGCGGCGAAGCAGAAGGCGGTGACGGGCGGCGTCCTGGGATTGCTCGGCGCCGGGAGCGAACTCACCACGAGCAACATCACTGTCATCGAGGCGCGTAGCGGGACGTGTGCGGACGGGCGCGGCTATGGCAGCCAGCCGCGGCTCAACACGGGCGACTGCGCGGTGACCGGTTATATCGCGACCATGCAGAACGCCGTCCGGACGCGGAACGTCGCCAAGGCGGGAACCGCCGCCGGCCTTGCCTCGCGCCTGGGTGCGAGCGATGCGCGGCTGCAGGGTTTTGCCCTGGCGAACCCGGAAGAGGCGCAGGGTCGCGCCAGTGCCGCCGCGATCGCAGCCGCGCGCCAGCGGGCCGAAGCCGTGGCGAGCGGCGCCGGAGTACGGCTCGGCCCGATCGTCAGCGTCCGCGACCAGGCGAATTTCGAGTTTGGCGCGCAAGCGCGCGTCGCGCCGGGTGCGCCCCCCGCACCGCCCGCGCCGAGCATGGCCGCGCCGATCCCGATCGACCTCAAGCCAAAGCCGATCGAGACGCGGGCGCAGGTCTTCGTCAGCTATGCGATCGTGCCATAGGCACGGTGTCGGCGGCACCTGACCTCAACAGTCATGATGCGGCGGGCCTGACGGGTTTGAAAAAACTAAAGTCGGCTGGCCAGAAAAAGCCCGCCCGGTCAAAGGGGTATCCAAACGGCGTGCGAGACGTGATCCTCCGGCGTTAATCCTGTCGCAACCTTTCCCGCGGTTGCGCATTTCGGGTTCATTCCGTCTCCCAAGAGTTCAGGCCATGAAACAGCTATTCCCCATCGTCTTCGCCCTGATCCCGCTGGCCGCGATGATCGGGGCCTGCGTCACCTGCCCCTGAATACGTGGCATAGGACCGGTTGAGGTTTCCCCCCGCCGTACATAGCAAAAAGGCCCGCCCGGATCGCTCCGGGCGGGCCTTTTCGTATTGGCCTGGAGAAGGCGAGGGGGTTAGCCCTGCGCCTCTTCCTCCTGGTCGCGCGGAGCTTCGGCGGTCGCGCCGGGCTCTGCGTTCGGATCGTAATCCTCGACGAAGCCAGCCTCGTCACGCTCGAACATCGACGACATCACGTCGACGCCCGAAGCCTGCATCTCGGCCTCTTCAGGCGAGCGGGCGACGTTGACCTTGACGGCCACCGACACCTCGGGGTGCAGCGATACCTTGACGGTATACAGGCCGATTGCCTTGATCGGCTTGTCGAGCACGATCGCCGACTTGCCGACCTTGTGGCCATCGGCCACCAGCGCGTCGACCAGATCGCGAACCGCGACCGAACCGTAGAGCTGACCGGTGTTCGACGCCTGACGGATCAGGGTCACGGTCGTGTCGTTGAAGGTCTTCGCTTCGGTCTCGGCATCGGCACGGCGCGATGCGTTGTCCGACTCGATCCGCGCGCGGTTCGCTTCGAAAACCTTGCGGTTGGCTTCGTTCGAACGAAGCGCCTTCTTGTTCGGGAGAAGGAAGTTACGGGCGTAGCCGTCCTTTACCTTCACCACGTCGCCGATGGCGCCGAGCTTTTCGACGCGCTCAAGCAGAATGACGTCCATGGGGGCGCTCCTTACTTAACGATGTAGGGCAGCAGGCCCAGATGACGCGCACGCTTGATGGCCTGGGCCAGTTCGCGCTGCTTCTTTGCGGCCACCGAAGTGATACGCGACGGGACGATCTTGCCACGCTCGGACACGAAGCCCTGCAGCAACCGGACGTCCTTATAGTCGATCCGGGGAGCGTCTTTGGCGGAGAACGGGCAGCTCTTGCGGCGGCGGAAGAATGGACGTGCCATGATTATTCAGCTCCCTCTTCGCGGTCACGACGGGGACCACGGTCCGGACGATCGCCGCGGTCAGGACGGCCTTCACGGCCACCTTCGCGGTCGCCACGACGCTCGCGGTCGCGGTCCGACTTGCGCATCATCACGGTCGGGCCCTCTTCGAGCGTGTCGACCTTGACCGTCATGTAACGGATGATGTCTTCGTTGATCTGCGTCTGGCGCTCCAGCTCTGCGATCACGTTGCCCGGGGCATCGATCTCGAGCATCACATAGTGCGCCTTGCGGTTCTTGGCGATCTTGTACGCCAGCGAACGCAGGCCCCAGTTCTCGGTCTTTACGACCCGACCTTCGTTGTCGTTCACGATCTTGGTGGCGATTTCCGCCAGAGCGTCCACCTGCGCCTGTGCCAGATCCTGGCGCGCAAGGAACACGTGCTCGTAAAGAGCCATGTCTTGTCCTTCGTCTTGGCCGATCGCTGATACACGCCCCATGCGTGCACCCCTCCGGCTGTCGTCTAGAATGCAAACAGGGGCGAGAGACGCGAGTCCCTCACCCCGGTTGCGATGGCCCTTACCCGATTGGCGGGGAAAGGCAAGGTGTCGAAGGTGTTGGTGATCCTTCTACCCCTCGGTCGTCTACCCCCTTCTCCGTCATCCTGACGAACGTCAGGATCCAGATTAACGGAGCGCCGCCCTGTCTAACCCTGGATCCTGACTTTCGTCAGGATGACGGGGTCTATCGAGGACGGCGCGGGTCTCAGGACGACACGGTCTTACCGGAACGCGCCGCCACGCACCTGGACCACGTTGCCGCGGCCGTTGATCAGCACCGCGTCATTGCCCGAGCGGACCCACTGGCTGCCACGCGGCGGTGCGGCGAGGCGATAGTTGCGGTACGTCGTGATCACGCGGTAGTTCTGCGCCTGGCGACGATCGAAGCGCTGGCCGGTGCGCCAGTTGCGATACTGGTTCGGGCGGACGACCGTCTTCTTGGTGACGACGGTGCGGCCGTTGTTGTTCTGGCGCACGGTGGTCACTTCGCGGCGCTGCTGCGCTTCGGCCGGCGCGGCGGCGAGCAGCGGGCTGGCGACGAGGGTGGCGGCGAGTGCGCTGAGGATGAACTTCTTCATGGGTAATCTCCCGTTGAAACACGGCGCCGTTGCTGCGGCGTCCTCCATAATCTGGGGGCCGGTTGTCGCAGGCGCTTGTCGCAGGGACGGCGAAATGGTCGCAGTTTGTCGCAAGCCCGGCGCCTTCGTTCAGGTTCGTGCGGTTGCAACTCGGGCCGCACCTTTCTAGTCCGCCCGCTTCAAAGAGGAGAGGTCATGCGCGCGTTCATCTTCCCCGGCCAGGGGAGCCAGTCGGTCGGCATGGGCAAGGCACTCGCCGACGCCAGCAGCGTCGCCCGTGACGTCTTCGCCGAAGTCGACGAGGCGCTCGGCCAGCACCTGTTCCGGCTGATGAGCGAGGGGCCGGCGGACGACCTGCTCCTCACCGAGAACGCACAGCCTGCGATCATGGCGAACGCGATCGCCACGCTGCGCGTCGCCGAGAAGGAAGGCGGTCTGCGGCTTGCCGACAAGGCCGATTATGTCGCGGGGCACAGCCTCGGCGAATATACCGCCTTGTGTGCCGCGGGCGCACTCGACCTGTCGACCACCGCGCGGCTGCTCAAGCTGCGCGGCCGGGCGATGCAGGCGGCAGTGCCGGTTGGCGAGGGGGCGATGGCGGCGTTGCTCGGCGCGGATCTGGAGAAGGCGCAGCTGATCGCGGGCGCTGCGGTCGATTCGATCCTGGCCGAGGGCGGACCCGAACTGGTGTGCACGGTCGCCAACGACAATGATCCGTCCCAGGTGGTCATCTCCGGCCACCGCCTCGCCATCGAGAAAGCGATCACGCTCGCCAAGGATCTCGGCGCCAAGCGTGCGGTCCTGCTCCCCGTCTCCGCGCCGTTCCACTGCCCGCTGATGCAACCCGCCGCCGACGCGATGGAGGCGGCCCTGCTCGAGGCCGACCTGCGCGCGCCGCTGGTACCGGTGTTCGCCAATGTCGACGCGGTCGCGGTCGCAGAGCCAGGCACGATCCGGCATCTGCTGGTGCAGCAGGTGACCGGCATGGTCCGCTGGCGCGAATCGGTACTGGCGATGCACGCGGCGGGCGTGGGGCAGTTCGTCGAATTCGGCGGCAAGGTGCTCGGCCCGATGGTCAAGCGCATCGCCCCCGACGTCGAGACGGTCAGCGTCATCACGATGGACGACATCGAGGCGTTGGTTAAGATGCTTTAGATTTCGCGCAGAGGCGCAGAGGCGCAGAGGACGCAGAGCTTATGAAGGATATCGATGCGGTCAGTGGCGACGTCCTCGATGTCGCACTGCGCCTGCATCGGGATCTGGGGCCGGGGCTTCTCGAAAGCGTCTACGAAGCGGTGCTTGCGGGTCGGCTGGTGACGATGGGCTACAGCGTTGCACGGCAACGGGCGATCGATATCGAGTTCGAAGGCTTGCGCTTCGAGGCAGCTTTTCGGATCGATCTGCTGGTTGACGACCGATTGGTCGTCGAGATCAAGTCGGTCGAGCGCCTCCTGCCTGTCCACGCGAAGCAACTGCTGACCTATCTGAGGCTGACCAAGCAGCCCGTCGGCTTGCTCATCAACTTCGGCGGCGACACCCTGAAAGAGGGCGTCCGTCGTCTCGTCAACAATTATCGCCCCTCTGCGTCCTCCGCGCCTCTGCGCGAACAAATTTCTTGAATTTGGAGATTAGAATGTTCGACCTCACAGGCATGACCGCCCTCGTCACCGGCGCATCGGGCGGGATCGGGTCCGAGATCGCCAAGGCGCTCGCAGCCCAAGGCGCGCGGCTGGCGGTATCCGGGTCCAACGCCGCCAAGCTCGACGCCTTCCTCGCCACCCTCGGCGGCGATCACGTCGCGCTCCCCTGCGACCTGTCCGATGGCGCCGCGGTCGATGCGCTCGTGCCGCAGGCGGTGGAAAAGCTCGGTAGACTCGATATCCTCGTCAACAATGCCGGCGTCACGCGCGACAACCTCGCGATGCGGATGAAGGACGAGGAGTGGGACAGCGTCATCCGCGTCAACCTCGAAGCCGCGTTCCGCCTCATGCGCGCCGCCGCCAAGCCGATGATGAAGGCGCGCTTCGGCCGGATGATCTCGGTCACGTCGATCGTCGGTGTCACCGGCAATCCCGGCCAGGCGAACTATGCCGCGTCGAAGGCGGGGCTGATCGGTATGTCGAAATCGATGGCGCAGGAACTTGCCAGCCGCGGCATCACCGTCAATTGCGTCGCGCCCGGTTTCATCACCTCGCCGATGACCGACGCGCTGCCCGAGGCGCAGAAGACCGCGCTGACGACGAAAATTCCCGCCGGCCGGCTGGGCGAAGGCGCGGATATCGGCGCGGCGGTCGTCTATCTCGCCAGCCGCGAGGCCGGGTACGTCACGGGGCAGACCGTGCACGTGAACGGCGGAATGGCGATGATCTGACGCGCAATCGCGTGGAGTGAGCGCCTAACCCGATGAACTGACGCTTGCCACGAAACGGACCCCGTTCTACGGGCGTTCAGGAACTGGTAAAAACCCCCAAAGATAGAGGGAACGAACATGAGCGAGACCGCAGACCGCGTGAAGAAGATCGTCGTCGAGCATCTCGGCGTCGAAGCCGACAAGGTGACCGAAGATGCGAGCTTCATCGACGATCTGGGTGCCGACAGCCTCGACATCGTCGAGCTGGTCATGGCGTTCGAGGAAGAATTCGGCGTCGAGATCCCTGACGATGCGGCCGAGAAGATCGCCACCGTCAAGGACGCGATCACCTATATCGACGAGCACAAGGCCTGATCAGGGCCTGAGGTCCGAGCCTTCGGACCTGCCCTGATGGGTTTGATCTGAGCGGCTCCCCGTCCTTGGGCTAAGAGGGCGGGGAGCCGTTTCGTTTTGAAAGCTTACGGAGTTTGAGGTCATGCGGCGTGTCGTCGTAACCGGGCTAGGCCTGGTCACCCCCCTGGGGGCCGATGTTGAAACGGCTTGGGCGAACATTCTCGCCGGCAAGTCGGGGGCTGGCCCGATCACGCGCTTCGACGCGTCCGATCAGGTCTGCCGGATCGCCTGCGAGGTGAAGCCGGCCGATCACGAATATGGCTTCGATCCGGGCAAGCGCGTGGACCACAAGGTCCAGCGCCAGGTCGATCCGTTCATCATCTATGGCATCGACGCCGCGGGCCAGGCGCTCGAGGATGCGGGCCTGACCGAGATGACGGTCGAGGAAAGCTGGCGCGCCGGCGTGTCGATCGGTTCGGGCATCGGCGGTCTGCCGGGCATCGAGAGCGAATCGATCGTTCTTCACACCAAGGGGCCGCGCCGCGTCTCGCCGCACTTCGTCCACGGCCGGCTGATCAACCTGATCTCGGGTCAGGTCTCGATCAAATACGGGTTGCGCGGGCCGAACCACGCGGTCGTCACCGCGTGCTCGACCGGTGCGCATGCGATCGGCGATGCCGCGCGGATGATCGCGATGGACGATGCCGACGTGATGCTCGCTGGCGGCGCTGAGGGCACCGTCTGCCCGCTCGGTATCGCCGGCTTCGCGCAGGCGCGTGCGCTGTCGACCAACTTCAACGATTCGCCCGAAAAGGCCTCGCGTCCCTACGACAAGGACCGCGACGGCTTCGTGATGGGCGAGGGCGCGGGCGTGCTGGTGCTCGAGGAATATGAGCATGCCAAGGCGCGTGGCGCGAAGATCTATGCCGAGGTGATCGGCTATGGCCTGTCGGGCGACGCGTATCACGTGACCGCGCCGCATCCGGAAGGCGATGGCGCGTTCCGGTCGATGCAGATGGCGATCAAGAAGTCGGGCCTGAAGCTCGAGGACATTGATTACATCAACGCGCACGGCACCTCGACGCCGCTCGGCGACGAGCTCGAACTCGGTGCGGTGCGTCGTCTGTTCGGCGATGCGATCTCGGGCCTGTCGATGTCGTCGACCAAGTCCGCGATCGGCCATCTGCTCGGCGGCGCCGGCGCGGTCGAGAGCATCTTCTGCATCCTTGCGCTGCGCGACCAGATCGTCCCGCCGACGCTCAACCTCGACAATCCGAGCGACAGCTGCGTGGGGGTCGACCTGGTGCCGCACGTCGCCAAGAAGCGCGAAGTCCGCGCGGTGTTGAACAACTCGTTCGGCTTCGGCGGCACCAACGCCTCGCTGGTGATGACGCTGGTCAAGTAACCGCTGCGCCCCGACGAAGGGTCACCCATCGAAGTAATACTTCGATGGGGCCCAAGGCCCGGGTCCAGTTGGGTGAATGGTGCTTTTATCGGAGGGCCTGCCCAACTGGGCCCCGGCCTCCGCCGGGGAACTTTAATGCGCAAGGTCGGCTGTTTCGGAGTGATCCTCGCGCTGGCGGCGATCGTCGCGCTGTTCCTCGTCGTCCAGGGCTGGGGCGGCGCCGGCCCGGCCGCGCGCACGCTCACCGTCCAGGTCGCGCAAGGGTCAAGCCTCGCCGCCGCCGCGACCGAGCTCGAAAAGGCCGGCGCGATCGGCTCGGCCAGCCGCTTCCGCCTCTACGCGCGCATCTTCGGCTCGGGCGATCCGATCAAAGCGGGCGAATACCGCATCCCGCCACATCTGAGCCAGTCGGACATCCTCAAGCTGCTGCAGGGCGGCAAGACGCTGCAGCGGCTGGTGGTGGTGCCCGAGGGCTATCCGTCGGTGCTCGTCCATGATGCGCTGATGAAGGCCGATGGTCTTACCGGCACGGTCGCGGTCCCGGCCGAGGGATCGGTGCTCCCCGACAGCTACGCCTTCCAGCGCGGCGACACGCGCGCGTCGGTCGTGGCGGGTATGCAGAGCGCGATGACCCGGTACCTCGCCAAGGCCTGGGCCGCGCGCAAGCCGGGCATCGCGGTATCGACCCCGGCCGAGGCGATCGTCCTCGCGTCGATCGTCGAGAAGGAAACGGGCAAGCCGTCGGAGCGCCGGATGGTCGCGGCGGTGTACGGCAATCGCCTGCGGAGTGGCATGCCGCTGCAGGCGGACCCGACCGTGATCTATCCGATCACCAGGGGGCGCCCGCTGGGCCGGCGTATCCTGCGGTCCGAGCTGCGCGCGAAAAACGGGTATAACACCTATGCGAGTGCCGGGCTGCCGGCGGGGCCGATCGCCAATCCCGGTCGCGCGTCGATCGATGCCGTGCTCGACCCGGCACAGACCAACGCACTGTATTTCGTTGCAGACGGTACCGGCGGGCATGTGTTCGCCGACACGCTCGACCAGCACAACGCCAATGTCCGCAAATGGTACGCGATCCGCAAAGCCCGCGGCGAGATGTGATCGGCCTCTCGGCACCTGACAGAATGGCGCCGGGTCGGTAATCTTCCCCGTTCGTCCCGAGTAGCTGCTGAGCGAAGTCGAAGCGGCGTATCGAGGGACAATTGGCGCACGCGCCTCCTCCGCCGATACGCCCTCCTTGGACAAGCGGCGCTTCGATACGAGCCCTCGATACGCCCCTTCAGGGATACGCCCCTTCAGGTCTACTCGGTCTCTACTCAGCACGAACGGGCAGGGGGTGACGTGGGCATGGGTGCCTCACGTCCGATCGTTACCCCCGTAACGCGTTTGCCGCGCGCGCCTTCATTTCGATCTCCGCCATCGTGCCGCCGGTGACCCAGCTGCCACCGACGCACAGCACCGGCTTGAATGCGAGCCATTCGGGTGCGCTGGCTTCGGTGATCCCACCGGTCGGGCAGAAGCGCGCCTGATAGAAGGGTGCCGCCAGCGCCTTCAGCGCCTTCAGCCCGCCGCTCGCCTCCGCCGGGAAGAACTTGAAATGCGTGAGGCCGAGGTCGAGCCCAGTCATGATGTCCGCGGCATTGGCGATGCCGGGCAGGAACGGCACGCCGCTCTCGATGATCGGCGTCGCGAGCCGCTCGGTCAGGCCGGGCGAGACGATGAACTCGGCGCCCGCGTCCATCACCTCGGCGAACTGGCGCGTGTTGACGACGGTGCCCGCACCGACGATCGCGCCCTCGACCTTCTTCATCTCGGCGATCGCCTCGAGCGCGGCGCCGGTGCGCAGCGTCACCTCGAGCACGCGCAAGCCACCGGCGACGAGCGCCTCCGCGAGCGGACGCGCCAGCGCCGCGTCCTCGATCACCAGCACCGGGATGACGGCGCTGGTCTGCATGATGTCGACGATCGTGGGGGTCGTGGTCATTGCGTGTGTTCCTGTGCGAAGGCGGCCGCGGCGCCGAACAGGCCGGGCTGGGGATGAGTGATGAGCTTGACGGGCATCGCCGCCATCATCGTCTGGAACCGGCCCTTGGCGACGAAGCGCTGGTCGAAGCCCGAGCGGATCAGGCGATCCTTGATCCGGAAGCCGAGCCCGCCCGCGATCACGACCGCCTTGGCGCCCTGTGCCAGCGCGAGATCGCCCGCAACCGCGCCAAGCGCGAGGCAGAAACGGTCGAGCGCTGCGAGCGCGATCGAATCGGTGCCGTCGATCGCTTCGGTCCAGATCGTCCGGTCGTCGCGGCTGGGCACCGAGCGTCCTTCCATCTCCGCGAGCGTCTCGTAGATCGCGACGATGCCCGGCCCCGCGACGACGCGCTCGGCAGAGACCCGGGTGAAGGTCTTGCGCAACCGCTTCAGCAACGCATCCTCGATCCCGTCGAGCGGCGCGAAGTCCATGTGGCCGCCCTCGGTTTCGAGCACCTGATAGCGGTTCTTGTGACGCAGCACCTGCGCGACGCCGAGCCCCGTGCCCGGACCACAGACCGTGGTGATCCCCTCGGCGGGGAGCGGCGTATCGGGACCGCAGAGGTGGATGAAGTCGCTGTCGGGCACCTGCGCGACGGCATGGCCGACCGCACCGAAATCGTTGACGACCACCCACTGGTCCGCCTTCAGCCGCTCGGTGATCAGCGACTTGCGGATGATCCACGGATTGTTGGTCAGCCGGATCACGTCGTTGGCGACCGGCGAGGCGACCGCGATGCCCAGCGCGCGGGGCAGGGGCCGTCCCAGCCCCGCCTCGAACGCCTGATAGGCGGTCTGCAGCGACGCGTGGTCGGCGGTCTTCATCGTCACCGGCTCGCCCAGCTTGACGACGCGGCCATTCTCGACCTCGGCAATCGCAAAGCGCGCATGCGTCCCGCCGATATCTGCCGCTACGATTTCCATTGGTCTCTCCCGATCCTTGATCTCTTATCGTCGTTCGTCCTGAGCGACGTCGAAGGACATCGCCCGGAACGAACGGTAGGCGCGGGCTTTAAAGTCCCGCGCCCGCCAGCATCGCCGACGCGCCCTTTTCGGCCTCGTCGGCCAGCCCGCGGAACATGCCGAACAGCTCGCGGCCCATGCCGCTGACCGCGGGGGGCAACGTCACCATCTCGCGCGTCGCCCACACGTCCGCGTCGACCAGCGCCTCGAGCGTGCCGTTGACCGCATCGACGCGGATCATGTCGCCGTCGCGGATCAGCCCGATCGCGCCGTCGAGCAGTGCCTCGGGCGAGCAATGGATCGCGCACGGCACCTTGCCGCTCGCGCCCGACATGCGCCCGTCGGTGACCAGCGCCACCTTGAACCCGCGATTCTGCAGCACGCCCAGCGGCGGGGTCAGCTTGTGCAGCTCGGGCATGCCGTTCGCGCGCGGCCCCTGGAAGCGGACGACGACGACGACGTCCTTTTCCAGCTCGCCGCGCTTGAACGCCTCGATCACGTCGAGCTGGTCGTCGAACACCATTGCGGGCGCCTCGACGATCCAGCGATCGCGCTCGACCGCGGACACCTTGATGCACGCGCGGCCGATATTGCCCGCGAGGATCCGCATACCGCCATCCGCCGAGAACGGCGCAGTCGCGGGGCGAAGGATCGTCTCGTCACCGCTGTCGGGCGTGTCTTGCCATTCGAGCGCGCCGTCCGCGACGACCGCGGTCTTAGCATAGGCCGACAGATCCTGTCCGCCGATCGTCATGATATCGCCGTGGAGCAGGCCTTCGCCGAGCAGTTCGCGGATGACATAGGGCATGCCGCCCGCCGCCTCGAACGCGTTCACGTCCGCCGAGCCGTTGGGATAGACACGCGCGATCAGCGGCACTGCGGCCGACAGGCGATCGAAATCCTCCCAGTCGATCACGATCCCCGCCGCACGCGCGATCGCGGGGACGTGGAGGAGATGGTTGGTCGACCCGCCCGTCGCGAGCAGGCCGACCGCCGCATTGACGATCGCACGCTCGTCGACGCAGCGGCCGAGCGGCCGGTAATCGTCGCCGCGCGCGCCGATCTTGGCGAGCCGGTGGACCGCGGCGCGCGTCAGCTCCTGGCGCAGCTTGGTGCCCGGATTGACGAACGCCGCGCCCGGCATGTGGAGGCCCATGACCTCCATCATCATCTGGTTGGTATTGGCGGTGCCGTAGAAGGTGCAGGTACCCTTCGAATGATAGGCGCCGATCTCCGCCTCGAGGAGTTCCTCGCGGCCGACCAGCCCTTCGGCGAACTTCTCGCGCACCGCGGCCTTGGCCTTGTTGGGCAATCCGGTCGGCATCGGCCCGCCCGGGATCAGCACCATCGGCAGATGCCCGAAGCGCAGCGCGCCCATCAGCAGCCCCGGCACGATCTTGTCGCAGATGCCGAGCAAAGCCGCGCCCTCGAACGTGCCGTGGCTCAGCGCGATCGCCGTGCTCAGCGCGATCGTGTCGCGGCTGAACAGCGACAGCTCCATCCCCGGATAGCCTTGCGTCACGCCGTCGCACATCGCGGGCACGCCGCCCGCGACCTGCGCGGTGGCACCTGCCTCGCGTGCCCAGACCTTCATCAGCTCGGGGTAGCGGTAATAGACCGCATGCGCCGACAGCATGTCGTTATACGCCGTCACGATGCCGATGTTCATGCCGGCATCGGCCTTCATCGCATCACGGTCCTCCTCGGTCCCGGCATAGGCGTGCGCGAGGTTCGCGCAGCCCAGCGACGGCCGGCGCACCTGCGCCTCGCCCTCGCGGTCGATCAGCGCGAGATAGGCGGCGCGGCTGTCGCGCGACCGTTCGATGATCCGGTCGGTGACCGCGGAGACGACGGCGTTTAGCATCTCAGGCGGCCCAGTGGATGTCGACGGGCAGCTCGACCTCGGCCAGCACGCGCCCGATCGGATATTTGGACGACGGACCCTGCTCGATCGCCTGTTCGAGCAGCGTCTTCTTCTCCTCGCCGGTGATCATGATCATCAGCGCCTTTGACGAAGCGATCGCCGCCGCGGACAGGGTGACGCGCGCGACCGGCGCCTCGGGCGGCAGCGGCTCGGGCATCACGCCCACCGCGCGGCGTTCCTTGGGACCGCTCAGCGCCTCGTCGAAATCGGGGCCGGGGAAGATCGACGCGGTATGGCCGTCTGTGCCCATGCCGAGAAGGCAGAAGTCCAGCGGCCAGTGCAGGTCCTGCATCAGCGCATCCGCCGAGCGGCCCGCCGCCTTGTAGTCGGAGATCGCGTCGGGGACGATCGGCTTCACCCGCGCACCCTTGGGCAGGAAGATCTTGGCGAGCGCGGTAACGTTCGACAGCGGATCGCCCAGCTTCACGATACGCTCGTCGCCGGGGATGATCGTGACCTTCTTCCAGTCGAGCTTGGCCTGGGCGAGCTTCTCATACGCCGCCATCGGCGTCTTGCCGCCCGCCAGCGCGATCACCGCCGAGCCGCGCGCGTCGAGCGCACTCTCGATGACGAACTGGATATCGCCGGCAACGGCGTTGGCGAGTTCCTCGGAATCCTCGTAATCCCACCATTCGATCTCGGTCATATGCTCAAACTCACTCAGTAATTATTGTTCGTGCCCGACGGTACCGTTCGTACCCGACATTCCCGCTCGTGCCTCGCAGGCCGTTCGTGCCGAGTAGGGATCGAGCGAAGCCGAGAGCCCGTATCGAGGTACAATGCCACAAGCGGGCCATCCCTCGATACGCCATCTCGACTTCGCTCGATGATTACTCGGGACGAACGGAAAAAAGCACCTTCAGTCGTCCTGCCAGGTCACGCCGTCGCGCTCGGTCAGCGCGATCGCGGCGGACGGGCCCCAGCTGCCCGACGGATAGCTTTTGGGCTTCATTCCGTTGGCTTTCCAGCCCTCGCGGATTGCATCGATCCACGTCCACTGCGCCTCGACCTCGTCGCGGCGCACGAACAGCGTCTGGTCGCCCTCGATCAGGTCGAGCAGCAGGCGCTCATAGGCGATACGTCGCCGCGTCCCTGCAAATTCCGCATCGAGGCTGAGGTTCAGCGGCACCTCGCGCAGGCGGACGCCCTCGCGGTCGAGACCCGGTTCCTTGGCCATCACCAGCAGCTGGACATATTCCTCGGGCTGGAGGCGGATGATCAGCATGTTCGGCTGCAGCAGCCCGCCGCGCCCCGCGAACATCGAATGCGGTACCGACTTGAACTGGATCGCGATCTCGCTGCGGCGGGCGGCCATGCGCTTGCCGGTGCGCAGATAGAAGGGAACGCCGCGCCACCGCCAATTGTCGACATGCGCCTTGATCGCGACGAACGTCTCGGTGGTCGACGCCTCGCCGAGCTCGTCGGCATAGCTTTTCACGAACTTCCCGTTCACCGCGCCTTCGCCATATTGGCCGGTGACCGTGACATGCGGCACCTCCTCGGGCTTGATGAGGCGGAGCGAGCGGAACACCTTCGACTTCTCGTCACGGACGTCGGTACCCTCGAACCGCGCGGGCGGCTCCATGGCGATCAGCGCGAGCAGCTGGAGAATATGGTTCTGGACCATGTCGCGCAGCGCGCCCGCGCTTTCATAATAGCCGGCACGTTCCTCGAGACCCACGGTCTCCGAGATCGTGATCTGGACGTTGTCGATCCCCTGCGCGTTCCAGACGGGCTCGAAGAACGAGTTGCCGAACCGCAGCGCGAGGATGTTCTGGACGGTTTCCTTGCCGAGATAATGATCGATCCGGTAGGTCCGGTCCTCGGGGAAGGCCCGTGCGACCGCGTCGTTGATCTCGCGGCTGGTGTCGAGGTCGTAGCCGAGCGGCTTTTCGAGACCGACGCGCACCGTCTCGCCGGCAAGCCCGACCTTGTGAAGGCCTTCGATCGCCGATTCGAACAGCGAGGGTGCGGTCGAGAGATAGATCGCAAGACCGCCGGAAATGTCGCCGATCTTGTCCGCGAGCGGCTGGAACGCGGCGGGATCGGACAGGTCGGTCGGCTGGTAATGAATGCGCTCGAGGAACGACGCGATCGCGTTCTCGTCCTTGCGGTCGTCCGACAGAAACTCGCCGAGCGCCTTCTCGGCGAACGCGCGGTACTGCGTATCGTCATATTCGTGGCGCGCGGCACCGGTGATCGTCAGCTCCTCGGGCAACAGCCCGTCGGCGTGAAGGCCATAGAGCGACGGCAGCAGCATGCGCTGCGCGAGATCGCCGGTGGCGCCGAACAGGAGCAGCTTGGCTACGGGATTACGATGCATGGAAGCTCCTGAACTGCCCGGTCAGAAGACCAGGCCGGCGACCGGGTCGACACCGGCCATGATGTTGAGGTTCTGGACTGCGGCGCCGCCGGCACCCTTCCCCAGATTGTCGAGCGTCGCGATCAGCCGCGCATGGCCGACCGCGTCGTTCCCGCACACCCTCAGCGTAAGCCGATCGGTGCCGGCATTCTCCTCGATCTCGACCACGCCAGCGTCACCGGCGGCCATGTTGACGAGCGTCGATCCCTCGAACGCGGCGCGCAGGACGTTCTCGATGGCCGCGAGCGAGGGGCGGCCGGGCAGGGCATGCAGGTGCAGCGGCACCTCGACCACCATGCCGCGATACGCGTTGGCGACCGCGGGTGCAAAGATCGGGGCATGCGTCAGCCCGGCGTGCTGCGTCATCTCGGCGATGTGCTTGTGCGCGAGGCCGAGCGCATAGGCGCGGAACGCGGTCGTCGGGCCATTTGCCTCGAATTCGGCAATCATCGACTTGCCGCCGCCCGAATAGCCCGACGCGGCATTGATGCTCAGCGGCAGGTCTGCGGGGATCAGCCCGGCGGCGACCAGCGGCGCGACCAGCGCGAGGAAACCGGTCGGGTAGCAGCCTGGATTGGCAACGCGCGCGGCGTTCGCGATCCGCTCCGCCTGGCCCGGAAGTTCCGGAAAGCCATAGGTCCAGCCCGGCGCGACGCGGTGCGCGCTCGACGCATCGATCACGCGCGTGCGCGGGTTGTCGATCAACGCCACGGCTTCGCGCGCGGCATCGTCGGGCAGGCAGAGGATGACGAAATCGGCGTCGTTCAGCGCCTGACGACGGGCCTCGGGATCCTTGCGGCGTTTTTCGGGCAGCAATGCGATTGTCAGATCGGTGCGACCCGCCAACCGGTCGCGAATTTCGAGCCCGGTGGTACCAACCGCGCCGTCAATGAAGACCGTCGCGCTCATGCCGCCACCGCCGCTAGCGCTGCCTGATCGATCGCATCGAGATCGACATAGCCGACCAGCCCGCTTGGCCGCGCAACGCCCCAGGCAGACTTGCCCGCGATCTCGAGCACTTCGAGCGTGTCGCCGCTGTTGAGCGTTGCCATTGGTGTGCTGTCGTCGTCGCGCGCGCTGCGCAACGTCACCGGGCGGGCGACAATACGTGGCATGGGAACGGCGTAATGCGGCGCGAAAACCAGCTCGGCGAGGCGGATGTCGGCAATGTCGCGCCGTACCGCGTGCGTCCGCGGGTCGAGCTCGACCGACCGCCCCGTCAGCGCAAAGCTCTGCCGGGGCGAATCAACGGCGTCCCGGCGCGGCGAGACGGTGTCAGGCTTATGCCGCGTGGGGCTGGGCGTCGTTATCGCCGATGAATTGCCCGAATTCTTCAAGAAACACTGCCCCTTCGCTGGTCCGTGCGACAAAGATGTTGCGCTTGTCGCTATCGTCGCGTTGCCGGCGCAGATAGCCGAGGGCACCCAACCTGTTCAAGGCGCGCGTTACGACGGGCTTCGATACGTTCAGTGCACGCGCCAGACCGCGCACGGTATGCGGGCCGGGTTTGAGGTAGACGAGCAGGAGGAGCGCCATCTGGCGATTGGTCAGATCAGGTTCACCCGACCGGACATAATCAACCAAAGCCGTCATCCAGGTTGATAGGGTATTGACTGCCATTGATGCCACAGCGTTGATCCGCCATCTGAATATTAAGCACGATGCTCATCCAAGAGCGTCATTACGGTGTCACAACGCCCGCCCTCGCGGCTTGTTTCCGTGGTTTCGGGCTGAGGGCGCGATAAGCGGAGCCCGGGTTGCGGTTGATCGTTGCCGCTGACTCGCCTATGTGCGCGCCTTCGCAAAAGTTCCGGGGTTTTCCGCGCAATGTTCGCCTTTCTGCTTGTCATCCACGCGATCATCGCGGCGGCCCTTGTCACCGTGATCCTCATGCAGCGCTCGGAAGGCGGCGGTCTGGGCATGGGCGGCAGCCCGGCGGGGCTGATGTCGGCGCGTGGCGCGGCGGATTTCCTGACGCGCGCGACCGGCGTCCTCGCGACGATGTTCGTGCTCTTCTCGATCCTGCTCGCGGTGCTTGCCGCGAATCACCGCACCAGCGAGATCGATACCTCGCTGGCACGCACGCCAGCCGCAGCGGCCACCGCGGTCCCGACCGCGCAGCCCAAGGGCGACGCCGCGCCGTTCGCCGGTGGTGCCGAGAATGCGGGCGTCGCTGCGCCGGCCCCGGCCGACAACGGCGCCGTCCCGCTAGCCAACTAAACACTCCATTCGCCGACAAAAGGCCCCTGCGTGATCCGCGGGGCTCTTGTCGTTCGTCCCCAACACACGCTACGAGACTCTTCCCATGGCTCGGTACATTTTCATCACCGGGGGCGTGGTATCGTCGCTCGGTAAAGGTCTCATGGCGGCATCGCTTGCCGCCCTCCTCCAGGCACGCGGCTACAGCGTCAGGATCCGGAAGTTCGATCCGTATCTGAACGTCGATCCCGGCACGATGTCGCCCTATCAGCACGGCGAGGTCTACGTGACCGACGACGGCGCCGAGACCGATCTCGACCTCGGTCACTATGAACGCTTCACCGGCGTGCCCTCGCGCCAGTCGGACAACGTCACCTCCGGTCGCATCTATCAGCAGATCATCGCGCGCGAACGCCGCGGCGACTATCTCGGCGCGACGGTGCAGGTCATCCCGCACGTCACCGACGCGATCAAGGCGTTCGCGCGCGCCGAGACCGACGATGTCGACTTCGTGCTCTGCGAGATCGGCGGCACCGTCGGCGACATCGAATCGCTCCCCTTCATCGAGGCGATTCGCCAGCTGAAGAACGAGGAAGGCCGCGGCAAGGCGATCAGCATCCACGTGACGCTGGTCCCCTACATCGCCGCCGCGGGCGAGTTGAAGACTAAGCCGACGCAGCATTCGGTCCGTGAGTTGGCCGCGCTCGGCGTCCAGCCCGACGTGCTCGTGTGCCGCTGCGAGCACCCGCTGCCGCCGTCGGAGCGCGCCAAGATCGCGCTTTTCTGCAATGTGCCCGCAAGCGCGGTGATTCCTGCGCTCGACGCGAAGAGCATCTACGGCGTGCCGCTCCAGTATCACGGCGAGGGCCTCGACATCGAAGTGCTCCGCGCGTTCGGGATCGAGCCTGCCGAGGCACCCGATCTGTCGCGCTGGACCGAGATCATGGACCGGCTGACCAATCCGCAAGGCGAAGTCACGATCGGCGTGGTCGGCAAATATGTCGGGCTGCAGGACGCGTACAAGTCGCTCAACGAGGCACTGGTCCACGGTGGAATCGCGAACCGCGTCAAGGTCAACGTCCGCTGGATCGACGCCGAGCTGTTCGAGAATGCCGAGAGCGACATCGCCGGCCAGTTGGAGCCATGCGACGCGATCCTCGTCCCCGGTGCGTTCGGCGAACGCGGCGCGGAGGGCAAGATCGCCTCGGTCAAGTTCGCGCGCGAGCGCAAGATCCCGTATTTCGGGATCTGCTTCGGGATGCAGATGGCGTGCGTCGAGGGCGCGCGCGACCTGAGCGGCGTGCCCAATGCGTCGTCGACCGAATTCGGCCCGACCGACGAGCCTGTGGTCGGCATGATCACCGAATGGATGGGCCGCGAGGGGCTCGAGACGCGCGCGGCGGAAGGCGATCTCGGCGGTACGATGCGGCTCGGTGCCTATGATGCCAAGCTCGCGGGCAACAGCGTCGTCGCGTCGATCTATGGCGGCACCGAGATCTCGGAACGCCACCGCCATCGCTACGAGGTCAACACCGGGTACAAGGAAGCGCTCGAGCGCGGCGGCCTCGTCTTCTCGGGTATGTCGCCCGACGGTACGCTCCCCGAAATCGTCGAGCGGCCCGACCACCCCTGGTTCGTCGGTGTCCAGTTCCACCCGGAACTGAAGAGCAAGCCCTTCGACCCGCATCCGCTGTTCGCCAGCTTCATCGAAGCCGCCGTGAAGCAGAGCCGCCTGGTCTGAACTGCAGTGGGCGCCCCCCAAAGGGCGCCCACGAAAGCGGAGTATTGATCACGCGAAGACGCAAAGGCGCGGAGGGACTCGAACCCAGGCGCCGCTCACATAAGACCCCAAAATCTTCGCGCCTTAGCGCCTCCGCGCGAACAAACTTCCTACGCTCCGAACCCCAGACACAATAAGGGCGCCCGGACCCAAGAGTCCGGACGCCCAACAATCCTAGGCAACGTCGTTCAGGCAGCCTGGTCGATCACCGCCGTATCCGCGCTCGCGTCGACCGCAGCCAGCGGCGCGCCGGTCTTGATCGCGATGCTCTTGGGCTTCATCGCCTCGGGCACTTCGCGGACCAGATCGATCACCAGCAGGCCGTCTGCAAGCCGCGCGTCGTGCACCAGAACGAAGTCGGCGAGCTCGAAGCGCCGCTCGAACGAACGGTTGGCGATGCCGACATGGAGCAACTGTCCTTCGGGCGCCTTTTCGTCCTTCTTGCCCGACACCAGCAGCAGGTTCTGCTGCGCGGTGATCGCGATTTCGTCGCGCGCGAAACCCGCGACCGCGAGCGTGATCCGATAGCGGTCCTGCGCGATGCGTTCGAGATTGAACGGGGGGTAATTATCGGACGATGCGGCGCGCGCGTTCGTCTCGATCATGTCGAACAGCCGGTCGAAACCAACGGTCGAGCGGCGATAGGGGGTAAGGTCGAGTCGCATGGTCAAATCCTCGTCTTGAGCAATCCAACAAAAGCCCATGTCCGCCTGTGCGCGACTTGGGCGCGTAGCCCGTCTGGCACTGCGCGGTGCAGATCTGGGATCGCGTCCGGATCCGTCAAGAGGGCGAAATCCCCGCGACCAGGGGAAAATTATCCGCTTCGATAGGCACGCTTTCCCGGTGGCAAGCTGAATCGCGTTGAACGCCCACCAAATCAGTAGAGTTTAACGGGGACGGCTCAGGGGAATTCACGGAATGTCGATAACATTAGCGTTTCTACTCGCGGCGCAGGCGGCTGTGCCCGTCCAACCCGCGCCCGATTCAGCCCAGACCGCACCCGCCCAGTCCACACCCACCGACGCGGCGGGAGAGTCGCGTGACTCCGCCCGCGAGACCGGACGGCTCGGCACCGCGCAGCAGGGCGGGGGGGACATCGTCGTCACCGCGCGTCGTCGCGCCGAGACGATCCAGAGCGTCCCCATCGCGATCTCGGTCATTGGCGGGCAGGCGATTGCCGACACTGGCGCGTACAACGTCAACCGCATCACGCAGCTCCAGCCAACGCTGCAATTTTATTCGACCAACCCGCGCAACTCGGCTGCCAACATCCGCGGGCTCGGCGCGCCGTTCGGCCTGACCAACGACGGGATCGAGCAGGGCGTCGGCATCTATGTCGACCAGGTCTATTACAGCCGCATCGCCTCGGCGACGTTCGACTTCACCGATACCGAGCGGATCGAGATCCTGCGTGGCCCGCAAGGCACGTTGTACGGCAAGAACACCACCGCGGGCGCGATCAACATCTATACGCGCAAGCCCAGCTTCACTCCCGAGGCGCGGATCGAGCTGACCGCGGGCAATCTGCAGTTCGTCCAGGCAAAGGCATCGGTGTCGGGGCCGCTGGTCGACGACAGGCTTGCGATCCGGCTCTCGTCGTCGATCACGCGCCGCAACGGGACGATCGAGAACGTCCGCACGGGCAAGGACGTCAACGCGCAGGACAATCAGAGCCTGCGGGGGCAGCTCTACTGGCATGCGACGGGCAATCTCGATCTGACGCTGTCGGGTGACTACAACCACCAGGATCCCGATTGCTGCGCGCAGATCTTCGCCCGTGTCGGCAAGACGCAGCGGCCGACCGCGCGTCAGTACGACGCGCTCGCGGCCGCATTCGGCTATGCGCCGCCATCGCGCGACGCGTTCGACCGCGTCACCGATCTCGATACCCCGCTGCGTGCCAGGCAGGAACTGGGCGGCGCTTCGCTGCTCGCCGAATGGGATCTGGGTGCGGTGTCGCTGACGTCCGTTTCCGCGTGGCGGTTCTGGGACTGGAAGCCGTCGAACGATCGCGACTTCATCGGGCTGCCGATCACCACCGTGTCGGCGAACCCGTCGCAGCAGGAACAGGTCAGCCAGGAGCTTCGCCTGTCGTCCAACGGCCGCAACACCGTCGATTACGTCGCGGGGCTGTTCTACTTCCACCAGACGATCGATACGCAGGGATTGCAGGTCCAGGGCCCCGCCGCGAGTCGCTATCTGCTCAACCCGACCAGCGCGAACGCGTCGAACCCCGCGGTGCTCAACGGGCTCACCTCGGTCAACACGATCGGGTTCGAGAACACGTCGGCCGCAGGGTTCGGCAAGCTGACGTGGCACGTCACTGACAAGCTGTCCTTCGCACCCGGCGTCCGCGTCAATTATGACAAGAAGACGGGCTCCTACGTATCGGTCGTGACGACCGGCGCGGGCGCGGTGCTGAATTGCTCGACCGCGGCGCAGGGGGCGAGTTCGGTCGTCCGCGACCAGTGCAGCACGCTCGCGCCACAGGTCTACACCCCGGATTTCGACGACTGGAACGTGTCGGGCGACGCGACGCTCGCCTATGATCTCGCGCAGGACATTCACGCCTACGCGACCTATGCGCGCAGCTACAAATCGGGCGGCATCAACCTGTCGGGGCTCCCGCTCGACGGTGCGAACAACCCGATCCTCGCCTCCGCGACGGTCAAGCCGGAGACCGTCAACCACTATGAGCTGGGGCTGAAGACGCAGTTTCTCGATCGCCGCGTGACGCTGAACCTCGCGGGCTTCTGGACCGAGATCAACGATTACCAGGCGACCGTCACCAACGGGCAGCTGGGGGTGCTTCGCGGTTATCTGGCGAATGCGGGCAAGGTCCGGACGCGCGGGTTCGAATTCGACTCGGCGTTCCGCCCGACCTCGCGGTTCAATGTCTATGCCAACGGTGCCTATACCGACGCCAAATATGTCCGCTTCGTCGATGCGCCGTGTCCGCCCGAGCTCTCCGGCGGGTCGGCACCGACCGCGACCAGCCCTGCGGCGCCTGCGGGCACCGGCACCGTCAGCCCGTCCAACTGCAACATCTCGGGACAGCGGCTGCCCGGCATCTCGAAATGGGCGTTTTCGTACGGGGCGGAATATGACCTGCCGGCCCGGATCGGCGACCTCGATGGCCAGGTCTATCTCGGCTATGACGGGAGCTATCGCTCGACCTTCTCATCCAACCCGTCGCCCTCCGCCTATACCAACATCAAGGGCTATGCGCTCAGCAACTTCCGCCTCGGCTTCCGTGGCGAGGACCGGCTGAACGTATTCGCCTGGGTCCGCAACGCGTTCGGCAAGGACTATTACGAGCTTCTCGCGCTACAGTCGGGCAGCACGGGGCTGATCGTCGGCCAGCCGGGCGATCCGCGCACTTACGGTGTCACGGTATCGCGGTCGTTCTGATGCGGTTCAGCAAGGATATGCAAAGGAATCCCCTCTAAGGGGGGCGCCGGGCGGGAAGTGAGATCCGGAAGCTCCCGCTTTCCGCCCGGCAACTAATCTACGATGATGAAGTACAGCCCAAGTCCAGAACTGTTCCGGACAAGCAAACGCCCGGACCGTTGCCGATCCGGGCGCCTGCGTGACGATCGCTCGTCAGCCCCCATTTTTTCGCTTCCGCTCAGCACCTTGGGTGCGGCGTAGAAGCATTCCCCGAACCACGGCCGTTGCCTGTGTCTCAGCGAGGTTTTTGCTAAATACTTACAGGGGGTTTGTCACCCTGTTTGCGGGCGAGGCCACACGATTGGATCGGTGCTGTGTCGAATCCGCAACAGACCAATCTAGCCATGCGCGCTCAGGGGCTGAGCGGACAGCGGGGAGGGCGGAGTGGTTGCCTAGCGCCGGGCCGCGTCCTAGAGCCGCAGGACTGTCTTTTCTAACGATCGAACCCCCGCACCCATGATCCTGTCACGCTATGAACGGATGATCGCCCGGCGCTATCTGCTGCCGGGCAAGGGCGAGGCGTTCATCTTCCTCGTCGCCTCGATCAGCCTGGTCGCCGTCATGCTCGGCGTCGCCGCGCTCGTCATCGTGATGAGCGTGATGAACGGCTTCCGTGCCGAGCTGTTCGACAAGATCGTCGGGCTCAACGGCCATGCGGTGGTCCAGCCGCTCGGTGGCCGGATGCCCGACTGGCGCGAGATCGTCGCACAGGCGCGCGCCACCCCCGGCGTCACCAGCGCGGTGCCGCTGATCGAACAGCCGCTCGCCGCCACCTATAACGGCCGTGCGGAGGCGGTGCTCGTCCGCGGCATGCGCGTCGACGACATCCGCCGCAACTCGACGATCCAGGACAAGGTGCTGATGGGGTCGCTCCAGTCGATCACGCAAGGGTCCGGCCGGATCGCGATCGGCTCGCGGCTTGCCGAGTCGCTCGGCGCGCAGGTCGGCTCGGACATCTCGCTGTTCAGCCCGCAGGGGCAAACCACGCCGTTCGGCACCGTACCGCGCATCGTCAGCTACAAGGTCGGCGCGATCTTCGAGATCGGCGTCTATGACTATGACAAGGCGTACATCATCATGCCGATCGAGGATGCGCAGACGCTCCTCCTGATGGGCGACGCCGCGGGCATGGTCGAGCTGAAGACCGTCGATGCGGACAAGGTCGGCGAGATCCTGAGGCCGCTCGCCGAGAAGATCGGCGGCCGCGCGGTCATCCAGGACTGGCGGACGATGAACGCGCAGCTGTTCGAGGCCTTGGCGGTCGAGCGCGTCGCGATGTTCACCGTGCTGTCGATCATCATCCTCGTCGCGGTGTTCAACATCCTGTCCTCGCTGATCATGCTGGTCCGCGCCAAGACGCGCGACATCGCGATCCTGCGGACGATGGGCGCGACGCGCGGCGGGCTGATGCGGATCTTCATCGTCGTCGGCACGACGATCGGCGCGCTCGGCACGCTCGCCGGGCTCGGGCTCGGCTTCGTCTTCCTGTTCTACCGGCAGGGCGTCGTGAACTTCGTCCAGCTCGTCACCGGCCAGAATCTCTGGGATCCCTCGATCCGCTATCTGACCGAACTCCCGTCCAAGACCGATCCGGTCGAGATCATCGTGATCGCGCTGATGGCGCTGATCTTCAGCTTCCTCGCGACGCTCTATCCGGCCTGGAAGGCGGCGAGTACCGACCCCGTGCAGGTGCTGCGTTATGAATAATGGCCTTCCGATCGAGCGGCGCAGCGCGCAGGCGTACGACTATGTCCTGCAGACCAGCGGCCTGACCAAAAGCTTCACACAGGGCGGCGCGACGATCGACGTGCTGCGCGGCATCGAGCTCGGAATCGCACCGGGCGAGATCGTCGCGCTGCTCGGCCCGTCGGGCTCGGGCAAGTCGACGCTGCTCCAGGCGGTCGGGCTGCTGGAAGGTGGCTTCCAGGGATCGATCAAGATCGCCGGTACCGAGGCGTCGAAGCTCAACGCGCACGAGCGCACCGTGGTGCGCCGCGACAGCCTCGGCTTCGTCTATCAGTTCCACCACCTCCTCCCCGATTTCAACGCGACGGAGAATGTCGTCCTGCCGCAGCTCGTCCACGGCGCGACGCGCGCACAGGCGGATGCGCGCGCGGCCGAACTCCTGACCCAGCTCGGGCTCGGCCACCGCCTCACGCACCGTCCCAGCCAGCTCTCGGGCGGCGAGCAGCAGCGTGTCGCGGTCGCCCGCGCGCTCGCCAACAAGCCCGCGCTCGTGCTGGCGGACGAGCCGACCGGCAATCTCGACGAGCATACCGCCGACATCGTTTTTGCCGAATTCGTCCGGCTGGTCCGCGAACAGGGCACCGCGGCGCTGGTCGCGACCCACAACGAACGGCTCGCCGCGCGGATGGACCGCGTGTTCCGGCTGCACGAGGGCCGGCTGGCTTGAGCTGGGACGCGACACCGACGCTCGTCGGGCGTCACGTCACGCTCCGCCCGCTGGTCGCGGCGGACAAGGACGCGCTGGTCGCCGCCGCATCGGCGGACGGCCTGTGGGACCTGTTCTACGCCAATGTCGCGCTGATGAAGGCGCCCGACCGCTGGCTCGCGGCGGCGTTCGAGCAGCAGGACTTTGGCCGCGCGCGGGTCTTCGCGGTGGTCGTCGACGGCATCGTCCGCGGCAGCACCCGCTTCATGCGGATGAGCGCGGCGAACCGGCGGCTCGAGATCGGCGGCACCTTCTACGCCACCGCGGTCCAGCGCACCGGCGTCAATACCGAGGCCAAGCGGATGCTGCTCGCCCACGCGTTCGACACGCTCGGCTGCGAATGCGTCCAGATCCGCACCGACAGCCTCAACAAGCGCTCACAGGCCGCGATCGAGCGGCTCGGTGCGAAACGCGACGGCGTGCTGCGCGGGCATCAGGTGATGGCCGACGGCCGCTTGCGCGATACTGTCGTGTACAGCATTCTGCGCCACGAATGGCCGGGCGTCCGTCAGAACCTGACCTATCTGCTCGCCCGACACGAGGACCGCGCATGACCATCACCGACTTCACCGTGAAGACCGCCAACGGCACCCCCGCGTCGCTCGCGGCCTATGCCGGCAAGGTGCTGTTAATCGTCAACACTGCCTCGAAATGCGGCTTCACCCCGCAATATGAAGGGCTTGAGGCGCTCCACCGCGACTATGCCGACCGCGGGTTCGAGGTGCTGGCGTTCCCCTGCAACCAGTTCGGCGGGCAGGAGCCGGGCGACGCGGCGGAGATCGCGAATTTCTGTTCGCTGACCTACGACGTGACCTTCCCCGTGTTCGCGAAGGTGGACGTCAACGGTGGGGAGGCGGATTCGCTGTTCGATCGGCTGAAGGCGGATGCGCCGGGTGTGCTGGGGTCGAAGGCGATCAAGTGGAACTTTACCAAGTTCCTCGTCGACCGGGAGGGCAACGTGGTCGATCGGTACGCGCCCACGACCAAGCCTGCGGACATTCGGACGGATATCGAGGAGCTGCTCTAACGCGCCGTCACCCCTCGCACCGCCACCCCGGCGAAGGCCGGGGCCCAATTGGAAAGGTCGCAGTAACGAAGCGCACCTCCGCCACCACCGTCCCCCAATTGGACCCCGGCCTCCGCCGGGGTGGCGGTGGCGGTGGACAGCACCCTCACCAAAAGGATGTTCCCCCGCGAAGGCGGGGGCCCAGACTGGACTCCCGCCTTCGCGGGAGAACAATGCTAACCGAAAACGCGCGCGCGCCCGTCTTGCGTGCCGGCGCCGTCCTCAACCCACACTCCCGTCATCCTGACGAAAGTCAGGATCCAGAGCCACGCAGTCCGTCGTCCGCGGCTCTGGATCCTGGGTCGAGCCCAGGATGACGGGGGCAGGGCGGACGACCCCCGCGCCCCCGGCAACCCCCGCCTCGGTTCGTCGCGTCGGCGCGTGCATAGCCCCCCAACGCGACTGGTCGAATCACGCTCGAGCGCCTACCTGCAATCGATGCATTCCGGTTACGTCCCGCTCCGCGTCTTCTCCTGCTACACCATGCTCGACGGCGCCATCGATCCCAAGGCGATCGCCAAGCAGGCGCGCGCGCTCGGCTTCCCCGCCGCCGCGCTGACCGATCGCAACGGGCTCTACGCCGCGATGGCCTATTCGGACGCCGCCAAGAAGGACGGCGTGCAGCCGATCATCGGCGTGATGCTCGGGCTGAGCCGCCCCGACATGCCCGACGGCGTCGCCACGCCGTTCGACTGGATCGCGCTCTACGCGCAGAACACGACCGGCTACGACAATCTCTGCGCGCTCGTCTCGATGGCGCATCTCGACCGCCCGATCGAAATGCCCGCGCATGTCGATTTCGCCGCGCTCGAACGCCACACCGACGGGCTGATCGCGCTGACCGCTGGCGGCGAGGGCGGTCTCGCGCGGCTGTTCGCGGAGGGCCAGCCCGACCGCGCGCGCGCCTATCTCGACCGGCTGCAAGGGCTGTTCGGCGACCGCCTCTACATCGAGCTCTCACGCCGCGGCGACGCGACCGAGACCGCCGCCGAGGAGGCGCTGATCGACATCGCCTACGAACGCGACCTGCCGCTCGTCGCGACCAACCCGTGCTGCTTCACCGAAAGTGCGTTCGGCGACGCGCACGACGCCATGCTCTGCATCGCGCACTCGACCTATGTCGAGACAGAGGACCGCATCCGCAGCTGCCCCGAAGCGTGGATGAAGCCCGCGCCGGTGATGCACGAGATGTTCGCCGACCTGCCCGAGGCGATCGCCAACACGCTCGTCGTCGCCCAGCGCTGCGCGGTGATGGCGCCGTACCGCAAGCCGATCCTCCCCAGCCTCGCCGGCGATATCGAGGGCGAGGCCAAGCTGCTGCGCGACGACGCCGAGGCCGGGCTCGAAAAGCGTCTGGCGCGCATCACCGAGCTCCACGGGGAGGGCGAGGACGGCTGGCGCGAGGTGTATCGCAAGCGCCTCGCGTTCGAGGTCGACGTGATCGTCCAGATGGGCTTTCCCGGCTATTTCCTGATCGTCGCCGACTTCATCAAATGGGCGAAGGATCACGACATTCCGGTCGGTCCCGGCCGTGGCTCGGGCGCAGGCTCGGTCGTCGCCTGGGCGCTGACGATCACCGATCTCGACCCGATCAAGCTGGGGCTGCTGTTCGAGCGCTTCCTGAACCCGGAACGCGTGTCGATGCCCGATTTCGACATCGATTTCTGCGAAACCAGGCGGGTCGAGGTGATCCGCTACGTCCAGGAGAAATACGGCCGCGATCAGGTCGCGCAGATCATCACCTTCGGTAAGCTAAAGGCGCGCGCGGTGCTAAAGGATACCGGCCGCGTGCTGCAGATGAGCTATGGCCAGATCGACCGGCTGGCCAAGCTCGTCCCCAACCACCCGACCGATCCCTGGACGCTCGAGCGCGCGCTGAACGGCGTCGGCGAGCTCGCCAAGGAATATGCCAACGACAATGGCGTGCGAAAGCTGCTCGATCTGGCGATGAAGCTGGAGGGGCTGCCGCGTCACTCCTCGACGCACGCCGCGGGCGTGGTGATCGGCGACCGGCCGCTTGCGCAGCTCGTGCCGCTGTACCGCGATCCGCGCTCGGACATGCCCGTCACGCAGTTCGACATGAAATATGTCGAGGGCGCGGGCCTCGTGAAATTCGACTTTCTCGGGCTGAAGACGCTGTCGGTGCTGCAGAAGGGCGTCCAGCTGCTCGCCAAGCGCGGCGTCAAGGTCGATCTCGACGCGCTCGAATGGGATGATGCGGGCGTCTACGCGCTGCTCCAGAAGGGCGACACGGTCGGCGTGTTCCAGCTCGAATCGGAGGGCATGCGCCGCACGCTGTCCGCAGTCCGTCCGTCCAATTTTGGCGACATCATCGCGCTCGTGTCGCTGTATCGACCGGGCCCAATGGACAATATCCCGTCGTTCGGTAGGCGTAAGAACGGCACCGAGACGATCGAATATCCGCACCCTGCGCTGGAGACGATTCTGTCGGAGACCTACGGGATCTTCGTCTACCAGGAACAGGTGATGCAGGCCGCGCAGATCCTGGCGGGCTTCTCGCTCGGCGGCGCCGATCTGCTGCGCCGCGCGATGGGCAAGAAGATCAAGGCGGAGATGGACGCGCAGCGCGCGATCTTCGTCGAGGGCTGCGCCAAGGTGAACAACATCCCGAAGGCCAAGGCCAACGAGCTGTTCGACTTGATCGACAAGTTCGCAGGGTACGGCTTCAACAAGAGCCATGCCGCGGCGTACGCGCTGCTCGCCTATCAGACCGCGTGGCTGAAGGCGCATTACCCACACGAATTCTTCGCCGCGTCGATGTGCTACGACCTGCACCAGACCGACAAGCTCGCGATCTTCACTGACGACATGCGCCGTCTGGGCATCGCCACGCTGCCGCCCTGCATCAATGAGAGCCAGGCCGAGTTCGACGTCGAGGCGCATGAGGACGGGCTCGCCGTCCGCTATGCGCTCGGTGCGCTCAAGTCGGTCGGCGAGGGCGCGATGGAGAAGCTCGTCGTCGAGCGTGTCGAGAACGGCCCGTTCGCCGGGCTCGACCAGCTCGCCAAGCGAGTCGATCCGCGCCTGCTCAACAAGCGCCAGCTCGAGACGCTCGCCGCGGCGGGCGCGTTCGACTCGTTCGAGCCCAACCGCGCCGGCATCCATGCCACCGCCGAGACGATCCTCGCGATCGCCGCGCGCACGCACGAACAGAAGACCAGCGGGCAGGGCGGCCTCTTCGGCGATGCCGAACCCGCGGGCGACGCGATCAAGCTGCCGCCGTCGGTGCGCTGGACGCTCAGCCAGCGGATGGATCAGGAGAAGGAGGCTTTCGGCTTCTATTTCTCCGCGCACCCGGTCGATCGCCACCGCCACATCGCCAACAGCCACGGCGCGCGCGCCTATACCGCGTTGTCCGAGCTCAACATCCCCGACGACGGCAGCCGCGCGGGCGCGACGATGGCGGTGCTGGTCGAGGACGCGCGCTACCGCACGTCCGCGCGCGGCAAGCGCTTCATGATGGCGCAGTGCTCGGATGCCAGCGGCCAGTTCATGGCGACGTGCTTCGACGAGCAGGTTTCGAGGGATCTCGAGGAAGCCGCCAAGGCCGGCGGCTGCGGGCTCATCACCGTCGAGCTTGATCGCAAGCCCGGCGAGGACACGCCGCGCGTCAGCATCAAGCGGATCCAGCCGTTCGAGGGGCTCGCCAACCTTGCGCGGTTCCAGGTGGTGGTGACGATCTCGGACATGGCCGCGTTCGCCGGGCTCGCATCGCTGCTCGCGGACCATCGCGGCGCGCGCGGCGAGGTGCGCGTCCGAGCGCCGCTCCCCGATGGCGAGGTCTGCATCCTGCTCGGTCGCGACTTCCTGCTCGACGGCGAACTTGCAGAGCACATCGAGTCGTTGCACGGTGTGACCAAGGTGGAGCTGAAGACCTCTGAAACGAGGCTCGCTCTGGTCGGATAACAGCTTGGGAGAGCGAGAATGCTGGGTGGAATGCAGGATTTCGAGCTTCGCGTCCCCCGGCTGATCGACCACGCTGCGCGCGAACATGGGGCGCGGGAACTCGTCAGCTACTGGGCCGACGGTCGCGAGACGCGCACGAGCTGGTCGGGCATTTCGTGCGACGCGCGCAAGCTCGCGCAGGCGCTCGAAAAGCTCGGTGTCGCGACCGGTGACCGTGTCGCGACGCTCGCGATGAACCACGCGCATCACCTCATCGCCTGGTACGGGACGATCGGGATGGGCGGCGTGATCCACACGATCAACCCGCGGCTGTTCGACGAACAGCTCGTCTACATCGCCAACCACGCCGAAGATCGCGTGATGCTCTACGACAAGGCGTTCCAGCCGCTCGTCGACCGGCTGCGCGGGCAATGGACCAGCGTCCGCCATTATATCTGCTTCGACGATCTCGGCCCCGACGGTTTCCAGGCGCTGCTCGATGCCGAGGATGGCGATTACGACTGGGTCGAAGGCCCCGAACGCGATCCGTGCATGCTCTGCTACACCAGCGGCACCACGGGCAATCCCAAGGGCGTGCTCTACACGCACCGCTCGACGATGATCCACGCGATGGCCGAGGTCGCGCCCTGGGTGTTCGACCTGTCGCCGAGCGCGGTCGTGCTGCCGGTCGTGCCGATGTTCCACGCCGCCGCCTGGGGGCTGCCGTTTGCCTGCGCGCTGTCGGGGGCGAAGGTCGTCTATTCGGCGGTCAACGATCCCGCGGTGCTGTGCCGGCTGATGAACCAGGAGCGCGTGACGCACTCCGCCGGCGTACCGACCGTCTGGCTGGCGATGTTCGGCCATATGGACGCGACCGGTGAGGCGCCCGAGCATTTGAAGCTGGTGACGATCGGCGGCTCGGCGGCGCCGCGCGCGATGATCGACCGGATCATGCGGATGGGGGCCGATGTGAAGCACCTCTGGGGCATGACCGAGACCTCGCCGATCGGCACCGCAGGCTTCGCGCCGCCGCACTGGGATGACATGAGCCACGACGAGAAGCTCGATCTCGTCGGCAAGCAGGGCAGCGTGCCGTTCGGGATCGAACTGCGCATCGTCGACGACGAGGGGACCGTCCTCCCGCGCGACGGGTCGATCGCGGGCAAGCTCCAGGTCCGCGGGCCGTGGGTCGTCCAGCGCTATTTCGGCGCCGACGAAGATGCGGTCGACGCGGACGGCTGGTTCGACACCGGCGACGTCGCGATGCTCCACCCCGACGGCACGATGCAGATCACCGATCGCTCGAAGGACGTCATCAAGTCCGGCGGCGAATGGATCAGCTCGGTCGATCTCGAAAACGCCGCGGTCGGCTGTCCGGGCGTTGCCGAGGCGGCGGCGATCGGCGTGTATCATCCCAAATGGGACGAGCGCCCGCTGCTGATCGTCGTCCGCAAACCCGGCAGCGAGGTTACCGATCAGGCGATCCTCGACCACCTCGCGAAACACGTCGCCAAATGGTGGCTGCCCGACGCGATCGTCTTCGTCGACGAACTGCCGCACACCGCGACGGGGAAGCTGCTCAAGACCGCGCTCCGCGATCGCTTCAAGGATTTCGCGCTGGCGGCGTAATCGAGCGCGGTCGTATACCGTGCCTTTCCGGCGTGCGGAGGGGCGCGGTGTCGACCTTTTTTTGGAAATGGCCGACAACGGCGCTTCGCTCGTAGTTCGCGCCTTAAACCGAGCGCGGCGTGCGCTTGGCCTTCCGGATACGCGGCTCGACCAGCATGTCCGCCGCCTTCTTGATCTCCTGCCGGAGCTCGTCACGCTTCTCATGGATCGACGCGATCACCGGGCCCATCGCCACGCCCAGATCGACGAGTACCGCCTCGGCGAGCTGAAGCGAGCTCTCCAGCGTCTCGGGCACCGCATCGGTCACGCCGGCGCGGTACAGCTCGGCAGCATGCGCGGTATCGCGGGCACGCGCCACGATTGGCAGGTCCGGCGCCAACGCGCGCACCCGCCGCGCGAGCCGCACCGTCAGCACCGGATCGTCCATCGTCAGAATCAGCGCCTTCGCGGTCTGCAGCTTCAGCCGGTCGACGAGCTCCGCGCGCGAGACGTCGCCGAACAGCACCGGGTGCCCTTGCCGCCGCGCGGCCTCGACCGAATCGATATCCGCCTCGACCGCGACATATTTCTGCCCATGCACGGCGAGCATGTCCGCCACCATCCTGCCGACGCGACCAAAGCCGATCACGACCGTCCCGGGGCCGTCGTCGTCGATCTCGATGTCGCCCGTGTCCGCGACCGTCCGGCTTTCCAGCTGGCGCGAGACGGTGCGGCCGAGCTTGGCGAGCAACGGCGTGATCGTAAGGCCGATCGCGGTGACGGTCTGCCAGAACGACGCGGTCGACGGCATGATCAACTGCGCCTGCGCGGCGGTGGCGAGCACGATCAGCGTCGTCTCGGACGGGCTGCCCATCAACAGGCCCGTTTCGGCTGCCACGCCGCGCCGCGAATTGGCGACGCGCAGGAACAGGAACGTCACGACCGCCTTGACCGCGACGACGCCCGTCACCGCGAGCAGCAGCGACGGCCAGTTCTGCGCGATCAGCCGGAGGTCGAGGCTCATCCCGACCGAGATAAGGAACACGCCGAGCGCAAGGCCCTTGAATGGCGCGGTGATCACCTCGACCTCACTGTGATATTCGGTCTCGGCGATGAGTAGCCCGGCGAGCAGCGCGCCGACGATCGGCGACAGTCCGGCCGCGGTGGTCGCGACGCTGGCGACGATGACGACCAGCAGCGACGCCGCGAGGAACAGTTCGGGGCTCTTGGTCCGCGCAGCCTGGCCGAACAGCCGCGGCAGCACGACACGGCCGCCGACATACATCGCGACGACGGTCAGCCCGCCGCGCAGGGCCACGCCGGCGATATCCACCCAGCCATCGTCGCTCGCGGTCGGCGCGAGCGCGCCCAGCACGAAGATGATCGGGACGAGCGCCAGATCCTCGAACAACAGCATCGCGAACGCGCCGCGCCCGACCGCGCCGGTGGTGCCGACCAGCGGCAGGACCAGCGCGGTGGACGAGAGTGCGAGCGCAAAGCCCAGCCCGATCGCGCCGGCCCATCCCTGGCCGATGAAGTGGAGCGCGACGCCGATGATCAGCGCGGAGCCGATCAGCTCGGCGGCACCCGTCCCGAACACCAGCCGTTTCATCGACCACAGCCGCTTGAACGAGAGTTCGAGCCCGATCGAGAACAGCAGCAGGATGATCCCGAACTCGGCGAACGGTTCGATCGATTCGGGGTTCGATATGGTGAGGTAATAAAGCCACGGCGCGACGCCCGTGAGCGCACCAAGCCCGGCAGGGCCAACGAGCAATCCAACCAGGATGAAGCCGATGACCGGGCTTACCTTGAACCGCGCGAAGGCGGGGATCACCAGCCCGGCGGCGCCGAGAATGACGAGCGCGTCGCTGAAACTTTGGTTGTCGAGCCGTAATGCCATGCCTGCAACCTTAGGGGAGGCGTGGCGGAATTGTCACCCGTGGTGTTGCATCGTCCTCAGACTCCTCCGTCATCCTGACGAAGGTCAGGATCCAGAGCCGCGAGGGACGGCGCTCGGTTACCCTGGATCCTGACTTTCGTCAGGATGACGGGAGGGGGGCAGTGTCTGGCGAAAAACCCCGCTCCCGTCATCGGGGAGCGGGGGAATTCGGTTAAGCCCAGTTGGCCATTTCGGCTTCGAGGTTCGAGCGGACCTGCTCGAAGAACTGCTCGGTCGTCATCCAGGGCTGGTCGGGCCCGATCAGGATCGCGAGATCCTTGGTCATGTGGCCGTCCTCAACCGTCTTGATGCAGACGCGCTCGAGCGTCTCGGCGAACTTCGTGACGTCGGGCGTGTCGTCGAACTTGCCGCGATACTTCAGGCCACCGGTCCACGCGAAGATCGACGCGATCGGGTTAGTCGAGGTCGCCTTGCCCTGCTCGTGCATGCGGAAGTGGCGCGTGACCGTGCCGTGCGCGGCCTCGGCCTCGACGGTCTTGCCGTCCGGGGTCAGCAGGATCGAGGTCATGAGACCCAGCGAGCCGAAGCCCTGTGCGACCTGATCCGACTGGACGTCGCCGTCATAGTTCTTGCACGCCCAGACGAACTCGCCGTTCCACTTCAGTGCAGAGGCGACCATGTCGTCGATCAGGCGATGCTCGTAGACGATGCCCGCTTCCTTGAACTTGTCCTTGAACTCGGCCTCGAACACCTCGGCGAAGAGATCCTTGAAGCGGCCGTCATAGGCCTTCAAAATCGTGTTCTTGGTCGACAGGTACACCGGCCACTTCAAGTTCAGGCCGTAATGCATCGATGCGCGTGCGAAATCACGGATCGAGTCGTCGAGGTTGTACATCGCCATCGCGACGCCCGCCGACGGGAACTGGAACACCTCGCGGTCGATCGTCGCGCCGTCATCGCCTTCGAACACGAGACGCAGCTTGCCGGGGCCGGGGACGAGGAAATCGGTCGCGCGATACTGATCGCCGAATGCGTGACGGCCGACGACGATCGGATGCGTCCAGCCCGGGATCAGGCGGGGGACGTTCTTGATCACGATCGGCTCGCGGAAGATCGTGCCGCCGAGGATGTTGCGGATCGTGCCGTTCGGCGACTTCCACATCTTCTTCAGGCCGAATTCGGTCACGCGCTGCTCGTCGGGCGTGATCGTCGCGCACTTGACCGCGACGCCGTGCTTCTGCGTGGCGAGCGCGCTGTCGATCGTGACCTGGTCGTCGGTCGCGTCGCGATGCTCGACGCCGAGGTCGTAATAATCGAGCTGAATGTCGAGATACGGCTTGATCAGGCGCTCACGGATCCATTCCCAGATGATCCGGGTCATCTCGTCGCCATCGATCTCCACGATCGGATTCTTTACCTTGATCTTCGCCATTTTCGGTCCTTCGGGGGAGGGGGTTGGACGAGCGTCTAGGGGAGCCGACGGCGTCGATCAACCGCCCGGCCGGGCAATTGACGACAGCGTCGATCGCGTGCCCGTTCAGGTTCGGCGTTGTATCGCGCGTTCAGCACGGATAGACCCGCACGCTATGGCATCGCTCGACAAGCCGCCCGTCACGACCTCCACGGTCAAATGGCGATTTCCCGCAGTCCATCCGGAAGGCTATAAATACGTCGCGATCGCGACCGGCATCACGCTGCTGCTGACGATGGTCAGCCATGTGCTGTTCTGGCCGATGGTCGGCGTCGTGATCTGGGTCGCGACCTTCTTCCGCGATCCTGTCCGCACCACGCCGCAGGGCGAAGGTCTGATCGTCGCGCCCGCCGATGGCCTGATCACGATGATCCAGCGCGTGCCGATCCCACGCGAACTGGCCGGCGAGAACGGGCTGGGCGACGTACCGCTCGTCCGCGTGTCGATTTTCATGTCGGTGTTCGACGTGCATATCAATCGCACGCCGATCGCGGGCACGATCCGCCAGGTCGTCTATATCTCGGGCAAGTTCCTCAACGCCGACCTCGACAAGGCGAGCGAAGAGAATGAGCGCCAGCATTTCGTCGTCGAGGATCGCAACGGGATGCGAATCGGCTTCACGCAGATTGCGGGCCTCGTCGCACGGCGCATTCTCGGCTTCGTGAAGGCGGGTGACATGGTTGCGGTCGGCCAGCGGATCGGTCTGATCCGATTCGGCAGCCGGGTCGACGTGTACCTGCCCGACCATGTCGTGCCGCAAGTGTGCCTCGGTCAGCGCAGCATCGCAGGCGAGACCGTGCTGGGCCGCGTCGGCGGCGTGCCGGTCGGCGGCATCGCACAGTGATCGACCACGATCCGGCCGTGCCGGCGGACGCGCGTGGCCCGATTCGATCCGGTCGACCGCGTCGCGCCCCGCGCGGCCTTCCGCTGCGGGCCGTCGCCCCGAACGCGGTCACCGCGCTTGCGCTGTGTTCCGGCCTGAGCGGTGTGCGGTTCGCGATCGGTGGACAATGGGAGAGCGCGGTCGCGATGATCATGGTCGCGGGCGTGCTCGACGGGCTCGACGGCCGGATCGCCCGGATGCTGCACGGCGAGAGTCGATTCGGCGAGCAGCTTGATTCGCTGTCCGATGCGATCTCGTTCGGCGTCGCGCCGGCGTTGATCGTCTATCTCTGGTCGCTCGCCGCACTTCCGCGTGTCGGCTGGATCTCTGCGCTAATCTTCGCAGTGTTCTGCGCGCTACGTCTCGCACGCTTTAACGCCAAGATCGATGAAAGCGACCAGCCGCATAAATCCGCGGGCTTCCTGACCGGCGTTCCCGCGCCTGCGGGGGCCGGGCTCGCGCTCATGCCGATGTTCTTCTGGTTCTGGACCGACGAGCCGCGTTTCGCGTCGCCCTATCTGGTGGCGCCGTGGATCGCGTTCGTCGCGCTGCTGATGGTATCGAGCATCGCGACCTATTCCTGGGGGTCGCTCAAGCTTCGCCGGAACGTCAGGTTCGAGGCGCTTGCGCTCGTCGTCCTGCTCGGTGCAGCGCTGGTGAGCGCGCCATGGCACACGCTCAGCATCATCTGCATTCTCTATCTGATCTCGATGCCGTTCAGCATCGCAAGCTACGCCAAGGTCAGGCGGCAGCGTTCCAGCGGCGCGCGGGTGGCTGAACCGACGTCGACGCCCAGCGCCTGACCGCTATCCGGCGCTCGGCAACCGCAAGCGCCCGGAGCGGCTGGAAGGCGGGCTCGACGTTGCCGAGCGCAAGCCGGACAATACGGTTCCATTGCGGGGCGATCGCCGTGACGATCGTCATCCCTGCAACCCCGAATGCACCTGCGAATATCACGAAGCTCAGAACCAACATCACGTCCGCCTTCCTGTAAGTTGCGAACAATTCACTAACGTCCGCAAACACTTGGCCAGAAACTTCGTTCCGTTCGTCGCATTTTGATTCCCGTCATGCGGGGCCGAATCTGCGCCGAGTCGAACATCTGTTCCCCTCTGAACCCTTTATGTTCTCATTGCGTTCCGACTGTCAAGCGACGCTCTGTGGCTTGTGTTTTGCCTGGCACCCGGTTAAGGGCCGCGCCTCTAACCCCGCATGGGAGGCATCATAGCCCGGTGCGTTTCGGTCATTCGGCCGGCACGTCATCCGCTTCCCAGAGGCACAACCGGAAGGATATATCCCTATGGCGGCACCAGTCGTCTCGATGCAGCAGCTCATTGAAACGGGCGCACATTTTGGTCACCAGACGCATCGCTGGAACCCCAAGATGAAGCCTTACATCTTCGGTGACCGCAACGGCGTCCACATCCTCGACCTCTCGCAGACCGTGCCACTGTTCGCACGCGCGCTCGAGTTCGTCTCGTCGGCCGTCGCCGGCGGCGGCAAGGTCCTGTTCGTCGGCACCAAGCGCCAGGCGCAGGAGCCCGTCGCGGACGCCGCACGTCGCGCAGGCCAGCACTTCGTCAACCATCGCTGGCTGGGCGGCATGCTCACCAACTGGAAGACCATCTCGGGTTCGATCAAGCGTTTGAAGACGCTTGAGGAAATGCTGTCGGGTGACACCGTCGGCTTGACCAAGAAGGAAGTGCTTCAGCTCACCCGTGAGAAGGACAAGCTCGAGCTTTCGCTCGGCGGCATCCGCGACATGGGCGGCATTCCTGACGTGATGTTCGTGATCGACGCGAACAAGGAAGAGCTGGCGATCAAGGAAGCGAACACGCTGGGTATTCCCGTCGTCGCGATCCTCGATTCGAACGTGTCGCCGGACGGCATCGCCTTCCCGGTTCCCGCGAACGACGACGCCGCCCGCGCCATCCGCCTGTACTGCGAGGCGATCGCGATCGCCGCGACGCGTGGCGGCCAGGAGCAGCAGCGCCGCACGGGTGCCGATATCGGCGCGATGATCGAGCCGCCGAAGGAAGAGGCTGTTGCCGAGCCGGTCGTGGAAGCTTCGGCTGACACGGCACAGGTTGCGGCAAACGCCGAGACCGCCGCAGAGTTCGCGGCCGAGGGTGAGCGCCAGATCGACGCATAAGCGTCGTCGCCGAACCGTCATGCGGGCGGGGTAGGGCATTCGCTCTGCCTCGCCCGCAACTACATTCAGACCTAAACAAGGATGAGAGACATGGCCGATATCACGGCAGCAATGGTCAAGGATCTGCGCGAAAAGAGCGGCGCGGGCATGATGGATTGCAAGAAGGCGCTCAGCGAGAACGCCGGCGACATGGATCAGGCGATGGATTGGCTGCGGACCAAGGGTCTCGCCGCCGCTGCCAAGAAGTCCAGCCGTACCGCGGCCGAGGGCCTGGTCGGCGTCGCTGTGTCGGGCACCAAGGGTGCAGCGGTCGAAGTGAACTCGGAAACCGATTTTGTCGCCAAGAACGACCAGTTCCAGTCGTTCGTCCGTGACGTGACTCAGATCGCGCTCGCATCGGGCGGCGACATCGAGTCGCTGAAGTCGCAGGCGATGCCATCGGGAAAGACCGTCGAGGAAGTCCTGACGAACAACGTCGCGACGATCGGCGAGAACCAGTCGCTGCGCCGCTCGCGCACGCTGGAAGTCAGCAAGGGCGCAGTCGTGCCCTACATCCACAACGCCGCCGCTCCCGGCCTCGGCAAAATCGGCGTGCTCGTGGCGCTCGAATCGGAGGCTTCGGACGAGGTTCTCCAGTCGCTCGGCAAGCAGCTCGCGATGCACATCGCAGCCGCATTCCCGAAGGCGCTGAACGAAGCGGACCTCGACGAGGGCGAGATCGAGCGTGAGCGCGCGATTGCGACCGAGAAGGCCGCCGAATCGGGCAAGCCTGCCGACATCATCGCCAAGATGGTCGAGGGCGGCATCGCCAAGTACCGGAAGGAGCATGCTCTGGTCAGCCAGCTGTTCGTGATGGACGGCAAGACGAAGATCTCCGACGTCGTCGCCAAGGCCGGCAAGGATGCGGGCGCCGAGATCAAGCTGGTGGACTATGTCCGCTTCCAGCTCGGCGAAGGCATCGAGAAGGAGCAGTCCGACTTCGCAGCCGAAGTCGCTGCCGCATCGGGCGTTCCGCAGGCGTAAGCTGACACTTTCCCTCGCCCCTACGGGGAGAGGGAAGGGGCCCGCGGCCACTTGGCTGTGGGAAGGGTGAGGGGAGTGGCGAGGTCGCGAACCTCACGCCCCCTCATCCGGCTCTGCCGGGTCACCTTCTCCCCGTGGGGAGAAGGATAGCGGTAGGCGGTGGTATTCCGCCCGCTCCGTCATCCCCGCGCAGGCGGGGATCCACATCCTCCGCGCGGTGATCGATCGAGACGCCAGCCATCATGGGTTCCCGCCTCCGCGGGAATGACGATACTTGTCGTGTGCGCACCCCGCGACCGATGACTTTTCCGTCGAATTGCCGTCAGGAATCGGTGCAGGCGTCGCGCAGCGCTTCCCATCGTGGCGCTCGCCGCCTAAGGTCCGCGCCGCCCCGCCAATCACAATTCGAGATTTATGACGCCTCCGCGCTTCAAACGTATTTTGCTGAAACTGTCGGGCGAGGTCCTCATGGGACCGTCCGGCCTGTCGATCGATCCGACCGTCACCGCGCGTGTCGCGCAGGAGATCGCCGACATCAGAGCCAAGGGCTATGAGATCTGCATCGTCGTCGGTGGCGGAAACATCTTCCGTGGCATGGCCGGCGCCGCCCGCGGGATGGACCGCGCGACCGGCGACTATATGGGCATGCTCGCGACCGTGATGAACGCGCTCGCGGTGCAGAACGCGCTCGAGCAGATCGGCATCGACACGCGTGTCCAGTCGGCGATCCCGATGGCGAGCGTGTGCGAGCCGTTCATCCGCCGCCGCGCTGAGCGCCACCTTGAAAAGGGTCGCGTCGTGATCTTCGCGGCGGGCGTCGGAAGCCCCTATTTCACCACCGATTCGGGCGCCGCGCTGCGTGCTGCCGAGATGAAGTGCGATGCGCTGTTCAAGGGCACCTCGGTCGACGGCGTGTACAACGCCGACCCGAAGACTCACCCCGACGCGGTGCGATACGAGACGGTGTCGTACAGCCGCGTGCTGTCCGACGACCTCAAGGTCATGGACGCGAGCGCAATCGCGCTGTGCCGCGACAACAATATCCCGATCGTCGTCTTCAACATCCGCGAACCCGGCAATCTCGCCGCGGTGCTTAGCGGTGATGGCGTGTCGACGGTCGTTCAGAACGAGCAGGAGAGTTAAGATGGCAGCGTATGACAAGAGCGACCTGGAACGCCGCATGGCGGGTGCCGTCGAAGCGCTGAAGCATGACCTTGCCGGTCTGCGAACGGGCCGCGCGTCGACCGCGCTGCTCGATCCGGTGATGGTGACGGTCTACGGTTCGTCGATGCCGCTCAATCAGGTCGCGACCGTGTCCGCGCCCGAGCCACGCATGCTGTCGGTGCAGGTCTGGGACAAGTCGAATGTCGGCCCGACCGACAAGGCGATCCGCTCTGCCGGCCTCGGGCTCAACCCGATCGTCGACGGCCAGACGCTGCGTCTGCCGATTCCCGATCTGACCGAGGAGCGCCGCAAGGAGCTCGCCAAGCTCGCCGGCCAATATGCCGAAAAGGCGCGCATCGCGGTCCGCAACGTCCGCCGCGACGGCATGGATTCGCTGAAGGTCGACGAGAAGAAGGGCGTGTTCGGCGAGGACGAGCGCAAGCGTCACGAAGTCGAAGTCCAGAAGCTGACCGACAGCACGATCGCTGATCTCGATGCGACCGCGACCGCCAAGGAAAAGGAAATCCTGGGCAAGTGAGGCCGTTGGCCTCTTCGACTGCGCCGTTGGCTGCCGTCCCTTCGGGCGGCGCGGTGCCGCGTCATGTCGCGATCATCATGGACGGCAATGGCCGCTGGGCGAAGAAGCGGTTCCTGCCGCGCTTTGCCGGGCACAAGGCCGGGGTCGAAGCGGTGCGCAAGGTGACGCGCGCCGCCCGCGCGATGGGGATCGAGGCGCTGACGCTGTACGCGTTCTCGTCCGAGAACTGGCGCCGCCCGGTCGAGGAGGTCAGCGACCTGATGGGGTTGCTCCGGCATTTCATCCGCAGCGATCTCGACGAACTCGCGCGCGAGAATGTCCGGTTGCGCGTGATCGGGGACTATCACAGCTTTTCGCCCGATCTGGTGGCGATGGTCGACGACGCGATCGCGCGGACCGCGACCAACACCGGCCCGATCCTCGCGATCGCGCTGAACTACGGCGCTCATGCCGAGCTCGTGACCGCCGCGCGGCGCCTCGCCGAGCGTGCGCGCGACGGCTCGCTCGATCCTGCCGACATCGATGCGGCGGCAATCGAGGCCGAGCTCGACACGCACGACCTGCCGCCGCTCGACCTGATGATCCGCACCTCGGGCGAGCAGCGTCTGTCGAACTTCCTGCTGTGGCAGGCAGCCTATGCCGAGCTGCTGTTCGTCGACACATTGTGGCCCGACTTCGACGGCGTCGCGCTCGCCGATGCGGTTGCAGCGTTTGGTCTGCGCCAGCGCCGTTATGGTGGGCTGTGACGCTTAGCGACCCTGAGAAGGCGCCCGATCAGGCGCTTCGCACACCGTCGAACCTGCAACTGCGGATGATCGCGAGCGTCGCGATGATTGCGGTCGCGACCGTCGCGCTGATGATGGGCGGGATCGTCTTCTGGCTGCTCGGCGCGCTCGCTGCGCTGTTCATGATGGCCGAATGGTCGATGCTCCAGGGCGTCGATCGCGCGACCAAGCGGACCGCGCAGTTCGCGCTGTCGGTTCCACTCGCCCTGATGGCGCCTGCATCGCTTATCATCGTCGTCCGCGACTTCTTCACGCTCGGGCTGCTGGCCGGGGCGACGTTCTTCGTGGTCATCATTACCCGCCGGCCGCGGCTCGCGCTCGGCGTGATCTATTGCGGGCTGCCCGTGCTCGCGCTGATGGTGATCCGCCGTCAGGACGACGGCATTCTCTATACGCTCTGGGCGCTTTCGCTCGTCTGGGCATGCGATATCGGCGCGTTCTTCACAGGGCGGACGCTTGGCGGTCCCAAGCTCGCGCCGGTGATCAGCCCGAACAAGACATGGTCGGGCCTGATCGGCGGGATCGTCCTTGCAAGCCTCGTCGCGGCCGCGCTGCATTATAGCTATGCACTGCCGCTCCGCCTGGCGCTGGCGACCCCGATCCTCGCGGCACTGGCGCAAGGCGGTGATCTCTATGAGAGCTGGCTGAAGCGCGTCGCCGGCGTCAAGGACAGCGGCAATATCCTGCCCGGTCATGGCGGCGTCATGGATCGCCTCGACGGTCTCGTTCCCGTCGCACCGGTTGCGGCGCTGCTGATCCTGCTGCCGCATCTCCTGCCATGAAGACGATCACGATCCTCGGCGCGACCGGCTCGGTCGGGACCTCGACGCTCGACCTCGTCGAACGCGAACCCGATCGCTTCCGCGTCGTCGCGCTGACTGCCAATTGCGACGTCGCCCGATTGGCGGCGGCCGCGATCCGTACGCGCGCCGAACTGGCGGTCGTTGCCGATGAGCGGTGTCTCGCCGATCTGCGCGCGGCGCTTGCCGGCACCGGTATCCGCGCAGGCGGGGGCGCGGACGCGATCGCGGAGGCCGCGTCATCGGGCGCGGACTGGACGATGGGGGCGATCGTCGGATGTGCGGGACTGAAACCCGTCATGGCTGCCATCGAGCAGGGCGGCACCGTCGTCATCGCGAACAAGGAACCGCTGGTATCCGCGGGCGACGTGATCCTGGCCGCCGCGGCGCGATCGGGCGCGGTGCTGCTGCCGGCCGATTCCGAGCATAACGCGATCTTCCAGTGCTTCGACTCCGCGCGCCCCGAGGGCGTGCGACGGATCATCCTGACGTGCAGCGGCGGTCCGTTTCGCGACTGGACGACCGAACGGATGCGCGACGTCACGCTCGAACAGGCGGTCAAGCATCCCAACTGGTCGATGGGCGCGAAGATCTCGGTCGATTCCGCGACGATGATGAACAAGGGGCTCGAGCTGATCGAGGCGGCCCGGCTGTTTCCGATTCCACATGACCGGATCGAAATCATCATTCATCCGCAGTCGGTGATCCATTCGCTTGTCGACTATCAAGACGGATCGGTGCTTGCGCAGCTCGGCCCCCCCGACATGCGGACGCCGATCGCGCACACGCTGGCGTGGCCCGCACGAATGGCGACGCCGATGGCGCCGCTCGATCTGGTCGCGATCGGCCGCCTCGATTTCGAAGCGCCCGACCCGGCGCGCTTTCCGGCGCTGCGGCTGGCCCGCGAGGCGCTGGAAGCGGGCGGTGCCCGGCCGGCGATCCTGAATGCTGCCAACGAAGTCGCGGTCGAGGCTTTCCTGCAACGACGTATCGGCTTCCTCGAAATAGCCGCAATCGTGGAAGATACGCTGTCGTGCTACGACCCGGTTGCGCCGGACAGCGTCGAGGCCGTGCTGGCGATCGACACCGAGGCGCGGATACTGGCGGACAAGCGGGTAAAGGATTGCGTGGTTTGATCGAAACGCCGGGTATCCTGTTGACGATCCTGTCCTTTGTCCTCGTGATTGGACCGCTCGTGTTCGTTCACGAGATGGGGCATTATCTGGCCGGCCGGTATTTCGGCATCAAGGCGGACGCGTTTTCGATCGGCTTTGGCCGCGAGATCGCAGGCTTCACCGACAAGCGCGGGACGCGCTGGAAGTTCGGCTGGCTGCCACTCGGCGGCTATGTGAAGTTTGCCGGCGACATGAACCCGGCGAGCCAGCCTTCGGCGGACTGGCTTGCGCTCCCCGCGGCCGAACGCCGGCAGACGTTCCAGGCAAAATCCGTGTGGCAGCGCGCGATCGTCGTTGCCGCGGGGCCTGTCATAAACTTCGTCGTCGCGATTGTCATACTCGGCGGCTTCGCGCTCGCTTATGGCGATATCCGCATGCCGCCCGTCGTCGGTGCGGCGATGCCCGGCAGTCCCGCGGCCGCGGCAGGGCTTCAGGCGGGAGACCGCGTCACCGCGCTTGGCGGCCGCTCGATCGAGACATTCGACGACATGGCTCGCTTCGCGCGAATCCGTGCCGGCGAGCGCGTCCGCATCGACGTGACGCGCAACGGGCAGCAGATCTCGCGCGACGTCGTCATCGCGACCGACTTGCAGCGTGATCGGTTCGGCAATGAATTTCGAGTCGGTCGGCTCGGGATTGCCGGGTCCAAGCCCGTGATCGTTCCCGTCGGGCTGCTCGATGCCCCCGTCGTCGCGGTCAAGCGGACAGGTGAGATCGTGTCGATGATGGTGGAAACGCTCGGCCAGGTGATAACCGGGCGCCGTTCGGTCAAGGAACTCGGCGGTCCGCTCAGCATCGCCAAGGTGTCGGGCGAGCAGATGTCGCTGGGGATCGAGGCCTATGTGTTCCTTATTGCCCTCGTCTCCATCAATCTGGGGTTCATCAATCTCCTGCCAGTGCCGATGCTGGATGGCGGACATTTGTTTTTCTATGCGATCGAGGCGGTTCGTCGCCGGCCCGTCGGCCCGGAGGTTCAGGAATGGGCTTTCCGCGGCGGGCTGGCCGCCATTCTTGCGCTCATGCTTCTCGTGACCTTCAACGATCTGGGCAATTTCGGCCTGTGGAAGAATCTGGCCGGCTTGATCGGGTGACGCGGTTAGGGCAGGGCGGGCGCGCCCTTGCGTATGCAAGTTTCTTGGGGTGGGTTTGGTGACAGCGATCAACGGTTACACTTTTGCGCGTAACGGCGCCCTGCTTCTGGCAGGAACGATGCTGTCCGGCGTGCCCGTCTGGGCACAGACCGCACCGGCACCTGTTGCTCGGTCGACGGGACCGGCGGCCGCGCGACCTGCGGCTACCCCTCGACCTGCAGCTACAACGCCCTTGGCGGCTCCTGTATCCCAGACGCTGATCAAGACTTTGCGCGTCGAGGGATCGCAGCGCATCGAGCCGGAGACGGTGCTCAGCTATACCAAGCTGCGCGTCGGGATTCCGTACACCGCCGAAACGCTCGACCAGGCGCTCAAGGACCTGCAGGCAAGCGACCTGTTCGCGGACTATTCGATCTCGGGCGTGGAGGATGGCAATATCGTCCTGCGCATCCGCGAGAACCCGATCATCAACCGCGTCATCCTCGAGGGCAACAAGGCGCTCAAGGCCGACAAGATCACCAAGGAGATCAAGCTCGCGCCGCGCCAGATCTTCACGCGCACCGCGGTCCGTCAGGACATTGCGCGGATCATCGAGCTGTATCGCCGGCAGGGTCGCTTTGCTGCGGTCGTCGACCCGAAGATGGTCAATCTCGACCAGAACCGCGTCGATGTGGTGTTCGAGATCAGCGAAGGACCAAAGTCCAAGGTCCGTCAGATCAACATCCTCGGCAACGAGGTGTTCTCCGACGACCAGATCCGCGGACAGATGGCGACCAAGCAGGCGCGTCTGTTCCGCCTGCTGTCGTCCGCGACGAGCTATGACCAGGATCGCCTGAGCTACGACCAGCAGAAGCTGCGCCAGTTCTACCTGACCGAAGGCTATGCCGATTTCCGCGTCACGTCCGCCGTCGCCGAACTGACGCCGGACAAGAAGGACTTCATCATCACCTATGTGGTGGAGGAGGGTAAGCGGTACAAATTCGGCGACGTCACCGTCGACAGCCAGATCCGCGATTTCGACAACAAGAAGCTCGCGTCGACGCTGCCGCTCAAGAAGGGCGAATGGTACAATGCGAAGCTGGTCGAGGATTCGGTCGACAATCTGAGCCAGACCGCGGGCCTGTTCGGCTATGCGTTCACCGAGGTGAACCCGGAGTTCCAGAAGGACGCCGAAACGCTGACGATGGGGATTAACTTCAACATCGCCGAAGCCAAGCGTACCTATGTCGAGCGCGTCGAGATCAACGGCAACACGCAGACGCAGGACAAGGTCGTGCGTCGCGAGATCCGCCTTGCCGAGGGCGACGCCTTCAACAGCTTCCAGGTCAAGCGTTCGCAGGATCGCATCAACTCGCTGGGCTATTTCCAGGACAAGATGGAGATCAAGCAGACGCCGGGTTCCGCACCCGATCGCGTCATTCTCGAGACCAATCTCGAAGAACGGTCGACCGGCGAGCTTCAGTTGTCGGCAGGCTATTCGAGCCTCGAACGCTTCATCATCCAGGCCAATATCACGCAGCGCAACTTCCGCGGCAAGGGGCAGGAACTCCGCGCCGGTGTGAACTATTCCAGCTATTCGAAATCGATCGAACTGGGCTTTACCGAGCCTTACCTGCTGGACAAGAATATCGCGATCGGCGGCGACCTCTTCCGGCGCGATTTCAACTCGTTCAACTATGTCGGCAACGATCGCCAGACGACCTATTCGCAGGTCTCGACCGGCTTCCAGATCCGCGCCGGCGTGCCGCTGACCGAATTCTGGTCGCTTTCCGGTCGATACGGCCTGTCCTATGACGAGGTCGGCCTCGATCAGGCCTCCTATTTCACGAACGGTGTTTGCGATCCGCTCAAGGCCGGTCGTTATCTCTGCGAGGCGCTCGGCAACCGCTGGACGTCGTCGATCGGCTACTCGCTCATCTACGACACGCTCAACAGCCGCTTGCGTCCGACCGCGGGCCAGCGCTTCTCGTTCAGCCAGGACTTCGCCGGTCTTGGCGGCGACGTGAAATATATTCGTACCCGTGCCGAAGGGTCGAAGTTCTGGAATCTTGGCAGCGGCTTCATCGGGTCGGTCATCGCCGAGGGCGGCTATATCCATTCGCTCGAGAAGAGCCGTGGCGAAGGCGTCGACCGCGTCCGGATCACGGACCGCTTCTATCTCGGCGAGCCGCAGTTCCGTGGCTTCGACATTCGCGGCGTCGGACCGCGCGTGCTGCGCCAGCAATATGTCACCGCGGCGGATGGTACGCAGACCGTCGTGACCGATCGCAACCAGATCGTCGATGACGCGCTCGGCGGCCGGGCCTATTACCTGGCGCGCGCGGAAATCGAGATCCCGTTGGGCTCGGGTGCTCGTGAGCTCGGGCTTCGTCCGACGATCTATGCACAGGTCGGCAGCCTGTTCGGGATCACGCGGCCGCTGCCGACGGCGACCTTCCCGACCTCGGTCGACGCGAACGGCAACGTCACGGTGCTGCCGATCAACACGCCGTTGTTCGACAGCGCGGGTCGCCAGCTCTACTTCAACACGTATACGCCGACCGGCGCGACCGAGACCGCGCAGCGTGCCACGACGTGCCAGACTGGCTATTCGGATACGCTCGGCGGCGCGTGCGCCGGGGCAGAGGCGAACATCATTGCGACCAGCGCGATCGCGCCGTTCAAGGAAACCTTCCTCGGCAATTCGCCGCGACCGCGTCTGTCGGTCGGTATCGGCGTGAACTGGAATTCGCCGTTCGGACCGCTGCGTATCGATCTCGCCAAGGCATTGCTCACGCAGCCGGGTGACGACCCCAAGCTTATTACTTTCAACGTAGGGACACAGTTCTGATGACGACGTTCAAGACGCTTCTCCTCGCTGCGGCAGTGCTCGCGCCCGCCGCGATCGTCGCTCCCGCGGCGCAGGCCCAGGTTTCGGGTATCGCAGTCGCCGATCCCCAGGGCGCGATTGCCGCCTCCAAGGCCTGGACCACCGCGCGTGGCCAGATCGAGACGACGTACAAGGCTCAGCTCGACCAGGCCGAAACGCGTCGCCAGGCGATCGCACGCGAGCTTCAGCCGCTCGTGACCGCGTTCCAGACCGCGCAGCGCGCACCGACGCCGAACGCGGCTGCGCTGCAGGCGCAGGCGCAGACGATCCAGGCGCGCGAAACCGCGGCTAATCAGGAACTCGCCCGCCTGACCCAGCCCGCGCAGCGTGCGCAGCAATATGTGATCGAGCAGATTCAGGCGAAGCTCGGCGACGCGGTCACCAACGCTGTGCGCGCGAAGAACGTCACGCTCCTGCTGCGTCCCGACGCAGCGCTGTTCGCGCAGCCGGCGGCTGACATCACCACGTCGATCACGGCCGAGCTCGACCGACTGGTTCCAACCGTCGGCATTACGCCGCCCGCAGGCTGGCAGCCCAACCAGCAGGGCCAGCAGGGTGGCGCCGCTGCCGCTGTACCGGCTGCTCCCGCGCGTGGTGCCCCTGCGCGTACGCAGCCCCAGGGTCGCTGAGGCGCGTTCCGGTGAGCGCTGACAACGGACATACTGGATCCGACGCCGCATCCGGCCGGTCGAGCGGTCCGCTCGACATTGGCCGGGTTATGGCGGCGCTGCCGCATCGCTATCCGATGCTGCTGGTCGATCGTGTCGTGGACCTCGTCCCCGACACGTCGATCACGGCGATCAAGGCGGTGTCGATGAACGAGCAGTTCTTCCAGGGACATTTTCCTGGGCGGCCGATCATGCCGGGTGTGCTCATCGTCGAGGCGATGGCGCAGGCGGCCGGGATCCTCGCGGTCGAGTCGCTCGGCCTCGCCGGCTCGGGCAAGCTCGTCTATTTCATGGCGATCGACGGTGCGAAGTTCCGCAAGCCCGTGGAACCCGGCGTTCTCCTGCAACTCGACGTATCGTTTGTTCAGAAGCGCGCCAGCGTCTGCAAGTTCGCGGGTCGTGCTCTTGTCGACGGACAGCTCGTCGCCGAAGCCAATTTCACGGCCATGATCGCGGATCCGCCCAAGGCATAAGACTACCGATCTTGTAACTCGGCGTGCTGCGGTGTACGGGCGCGCCTTCCTTTCAGGCTGGTCGGAACCAGCCACAATACCGGAGACTTTCGATGAAGGCCGATACGCATCCCGACTATCACATGATCACCATCCAGATGACCGACGGTACGAAGTATCAGACGCGGTCGACCTGGGGCAAGGAAGGCGATGTGATGACGCTCGAAATCGATCCGCTCGCGCATCCGGCATGGACTGGCGGTCGTGGCACGATGCTCGACACGGGCGGCCAGGTCGCGCGCTTCAACAAGCGCTTTGGTGGCGGTCTCACGCTCCGCAAGTAATGCCAGCCTGGCCGAGTGCCAGCTGACCGAGAGACAGAACCGGCGTACGCAATCAGGCGTGCGCCGGTTTTTTCATGCCTGACGTTCTGCGTCCATGCTCACTTAAGCAGCGGCGTTCTGCTCTCCTGCAAGGCAGCGCAAACTTATGCTCGAGCTATTAGCGCTGGAAGCTCTCGAGGAGCCGGCCAGAGGGCTTTCGACCGTGATCAGTCAAAAATTGCCATAAAAGTGAAATTTGCATTTGACGGGGTTGGGGGAGGGGCCTAGAGGGGTGTCACCGCAGCGGAGTGCCTTACGGGTTACCGCGGTGGTCGCAAAAAACCAGATGCTGCAAGC